>NZ_JBFRCF010000010.1:0-345713 GCF_040965655.1 Paraburkholderia sp. EG286B
GACGATATCGCGGACCCGTTCTGAATCAACGCTCACCGGTGGCCGACATCGGCGGCCCATTCGGTGTTGAGCGATTTACTCGACCTTGCGCCGCCGTTTAGTGTCGGAATTACACAGCCGTCAACACATGGCCATCAGCACCCGCCGAATTCGCGTAGCCTTGCAATTGCGTGGCGGCAGCAGTCCAGACTTCAGAGTGGTTGTTTCGCTTGGCCTCTATCGGCACAGTGTGACCAATGGCCGTAAGCGAAATAATATCTGCTCGCGTTTCTTCAGAGCGCCTTGCCTCTGGCATCGGCGGTGCAATTTTGTATGGCTTCAGCCGGTCGCGAAGACGTTCTAGAAGCCGGTCTCGACATTCGTTCTCTATCAGTGGCCCTGTTGGCTTACCTTTAGAGTCAACATTCCAGTAGCGTTTCCAAGGGGTTACGTCGTCCGACCGAAGCTCATTAGCCAGTCTGCGCAACTCCTCCACGACGACTGAGAAAAGGTCGGCACCATTGGCTGGTGGGCCACCTTCGAGTGCTGACCTGATACTCTCGGGCACCGGATGAGAGAAGCTGCTGTCGCGCCTTCGTCTGTTGAAGATAGCAGCAGCATGCTGAATGAATCCCTTCCAGGACGCGAGCGACGACTCCTTTAACAGGCGCTGTAAAACATCTCCAGCTTCTTGCGCATCATTTGCCGATAGCCATTGCAGGGAGGTCTGGACGATTTGTCGTGCGCGGCCTTGTGCTGAACTGGTTTCCAATCCGTCTGACGGCAAAACGAGGATGCCGAACAGGCGAACGGCGATATCCGAGCGGACAATGCGAGCAGAGGTTTCAGATGTCGCTAACAGACCAGCAAGGTCGTTACCGGAAAACGAATCGAGCAGGTCAACAAGCCCTTTGCCTTCGTTGTCGCGCAGGAATTGCTCGCCATATTGTTGCGGGTTGAGATAGAAAAGCGCGTATTTCCATATCACGCGGTTCAATTCTGGTACCGATTCGTCGATGAAGTTGCTTCCCGCGATTTCTAGAATCCGTCTCGGTGCAAGAAGCCGTGACGCTGCATGCATAAGTTGCTTGAGCACATCGGCGGGAATATCCTTGTTCTCAACTAACAAGGTCTCAATAGCGCTACCGACTACGTGCGACGCACCAGAGGTATCTGTCAAAAGCTGCGAAATAAGGCTGAGTTCAGTTGCCCCAGCGGCTAGCGCCGCGCGCCAGAATTCAGTAAGGCTGCGGATGCCGGCGGTTGGTATCTTACAAATTTGGAGGCTGGCCCACTTCTCCAAGCGTTCGCGCCTTTCTCTAGGTTGCACATAATAGCTCAACCGCAGAGCCGAAATCGCGATTTCAATATCGATGAAACTAAGTGCAGACGACTCAGACGCTTCAAGCATTATATCGACGCCAGCAACGGCACCAATCTCAACGGCATAGTGCTGATTTTGTGCGGCCAGTTTGCCGATATCAGTCACAGTAAGGCCTCCGAGACGGCTTGTCGCTGCGGCGTGGAATCCGGCCGATACGGCAGCCGCTACCGGAGCGTCGGAATAGTAGATGACGCGATTGAGCCCGCAAGGAAGGTCGTCGTGTGACTTGGGGGCAAAATACAATTCAGCTGCCCAGCGTAGCACGTTCGGGTGTTGGCCTGCAGCGATTTCAGCTAGTAAAGGCGTGAGCTCTTCGACGTTTGAAGCGGCCGTCTGCGCATCGTCTGACGACCTGTCGATTCGGTGCGCCGAAAGTCCGCGAAGCTCATTAGGCCAGTCGTCCTGAATTAACCGAGTGAGGAGGTCAGGAAACTTGTGGTCGTTGAGGAGCGCCTCATGGACGGCCCAGAAGCAAGCGTCTGCTTTCCCTAGCGTATGCGCACGAACAATTTCAACGGCAATAGATAGCAAGTGCTGACGAGCGCCGGAGGTGGCCTCTTGGCTAGCCTTTTGCAACAAGCTCTGAATCATAGGGGGAGATGGCTGCCGTCTTGCAAGTTGCGTATATATATTCCCAGGTAACCACGGAGCATCCGACTGCTCGCTTGAGGACAATATTGCGTCGAACAGCGCAATCTCACGTTCTTCATTTTCTGACATCCAAACTGCAAGCGCCTCGCTGCTTTCCTTCTTCATAGCAGTCCAAATGCTCACATTGAGATTGCGCGCCCACTCCCAGACGTTCTCTCCGCTGAGATTGGGCGTTTTTCTTATCATGGCGGCGAGCAGTTGGTCCAGTAGCTCGTCTACTTCCCAAGCGCGTGGCCGGCGTTGCGATTTGCTGCGCCAAGACGAAACAGGCTCGTCAAAGAACCCGACAGGTGGTTCTGCACACATCCGGAGTCTTAAATTTGTCAGATGACCAATCGTGTTGTCTTCCGGACATTCCTCGAAGCTCGAGAGAATCGACTTAACAATTGATTGCTCGAGCGGACCGGCAGCGTGTGCCAAGATGAGCTCGGCGCGGACTTTTTCTCTTGCTATCGATGGGGCTTCAATTGCAAGGGCGTCGAGCAGGCCCTCACGCTCATTGCGAATATCAGGAGAATTTAGCCATGCCCTCACGGCTCGGACACGGTGCCAGTCTGGTCGCTGCGAATCTAGGGCAATATTTCGTAGCAAAGGACGGATTGAGGCAACTGGCTTGCCTGTGGACAGTACCTCAAAAATCGTAACGAGAAGGTGTCCCTCGTTATCTTGACCCTCTAATACCCGCGCGAAATCGCCGGCCAGCTCTTCACTGGCCAGGCCGCCGAACGCCACCACCTCAGTGCCGAGCCAGCCACCGGACGCGCGAAAGTATGGGTCTTCTTTGGTCAGACTGAGAAGAATCGTGCGCCTTAAGTCAACTGGAAAAACGGAGGCGTCTCCGTAGGCCAGCACGGATACGGCATCCGCTTTAACCAATCGTCCAGCTCCATCGATATCTCCGCAAGCGGACAGATGGGCTGCAAACCACGCATATAGCCCGCGTAGCTCCGTCGGCGGAGAGCCGTCGAACCCGCTTACCAACGCGATAGCTCTTGAGAGTGGGAGCGCAGCGAGTGTGTTTTTACCGGCAACTGTCAGTGCCAGAGTCCTTGCGGCAAGGAACTCCGCAATCGTTCGATGCATGGGTTCAAATTGCTTGCCTTCGCCCTTGAAGAGAGAGCTGTCAAGGACATCGGACAGCTCTCCAGGGTCAATTCCGAGGTCGTCTGCATCCACCAGCCGCCGAGGTTCGATGCTCGCCTTTGCCTTGCTCGAATTGGAGCGCCAGATGTACTCCGCGCCGGACAAGAGCATAATAAGACTTATCCGGCCGGCGAGCGCTAGGCGCTGTTCTGCTGAATGGCGCGGCTTACCTTCATAGTCGTCGTTATCTTCTTCTCCCAGCGCTTTTGTCGCTGAGGCGAACAACGCAAATCTTCCTTCCGGCCACACCGCCCCGTTTTGTTTGACTGCTCGATGCATGAGCTTGACGCTGAGTGGCGTTTGAAGCAAACCGTGGGCGCCGAAACTATAAGCGGTCTCGAGAAATTGCTCAGGCGCTTCTTCCTCAAGATGGCGCAATATAGCCAGTACTTCCGTATCTTGGAGCGGTTGCAGTTGCACAACGATTGGCCTTTCGCCATTGGTCAACTGCAGAAACGGTTTGATATCTGCGTCGCTGCGCCAATCCTCGGACCGACACGCAATACGCCATCTTGTGGGTTTGGCCACGCTCATGGCCGTCGTTAAGTTCCACGCTTTATCGGTGGCGCTACCCTCGCTTCGATACTCGTCGATAGCGTCCACATAAAGTGTCTCAAGCCGGTCTTCGAAGTGAGGATTTCTCGGGTCAGTTTTGTACGTCAACTCCCGTGCGGTAAATACGACGGTACCTTCTTTCGCCGCCTCCGCCTTTAGAGTTGAAGTCTTTCCACTCCCTGGCTCACCCAATAGGACGACAAATGGATAATTGACCAAGTCGCTCACATACCTGACTTCTTTGGCTCCGTGCACCTGGGCGCCGATGACCGTTACGCGCCGATTAAGAACTGGCGGCTCGGTCGAGACTTCGAATGAGTGGGTTGTTGAGCTCATGGTTGTTTTAATCTGGTCGTTATCGTGAAATTATATCTTTGAACCCCTTGCATACCGAAGGCTATCCACCGCGCTTGTCACGATGACATTGCTGGCCTAATTTACAGGCGTCGATTGCTAAATCTGTCTTGCGGAAACTCAATCTTCTTCTCTGCTTGAGGCGTCGCGAGGTGCAGACATAGCGCCATAGGACTATCGGCAGCGCAACGTGGGGTGCCCAACAGTCCTGTGGCACTCGCACGCATGGTAGATAGCCAGTTCGGAAACGGAGTGGATAGGTAGATTGTCTGCGCCGCGATACCGAAAGGGGGAGCTATTGCGACGCAGCGACACCGCTTCGCGACGGTCGTCCCATATCAAGGACGAGAAAGGTCATGACGACTTCACGAGAGTCAACCGTGTAGAAAGCATTGAATCCAGTCGGTGAGGAATCGTAGTCGGGTAGGTTTTCGACATCCTGATAGCTAATGCCACTCGGAGGCTTGGCGCATGTTTCCTTCAGGAAGCTCGCGATTCGCGCGCAATTAGCGCCGCGAGAGTAGGTGACGTGAAAGAAGAATCTGCAGCTACCATAGGCAAAAAGCTTTTCAAAATGTAAGGTGAGATTGTTCGTGTCGACCGACCGAACAACGAGCGCCTCGATGACAGCGAGCTCTGCAGTACCCTTGCTGATTACGATGTCTCGCTCACCTACGCCACCGGATGGTGCCCTGCCGCCGCGAGGTTGGTCTTGCACTGCCCATTGTGGGACGAGCAATCGCGAGAGAAGGAGCTGCTTCAAAACACCAGAGATATTGTCTTCCAGGCGGAGCATTCCAAGGTTTTCCATCATCGGCGCAACGGCAACGAGGCTCGCGCATGCACCCCGCACCTGCTCCAACAAATATAGGTCGATGCGGCCGCGTTCCTGGAGTACTTGCGCCTGCTCATCGTGTCCAAGCCGAGCCAATGCCTCGAATGCATGTCGCAGACCGGGGATTGGGTTGCTCTCGGCCGCAAGATTCGGAACGTTAGAATAGGGGCGGTGCGTGTCGATGTTTTCTCTTACTGCAGCTAGGAACTCGGTGCGACCAAAAGCTCTCTGGACTTCGGTAAGAGCCGTAATCGCCTCCTGCCTGCTACCTAGTCTCGCCATAGCTACTGCGGCAAAGCCCTCGACGTGCGCGTCGTAGCCTGTCTCTCGCAATTGCAGCGACAATTCAAGCGCCTCTCTCGGCTGACCCACAGCCAACTTAAGCATGATGCGATTCACATTGAACGACTTCAGGTCGCGAGGCGAGTGCTGAATGAGAGGCAATACGTCTCGCTCGGCTTCACTAAGAATACGCTTAGCCTCAGCAATGTCGTTGCCTGCAAGTACCCGGAAGACGTTGTCGTTCAAGAGTCGATGAACTCGGCTAACGAAAGCGTTGATGGCGTATGCGACCACTGTGGGATGTCGCTCGCTTAGGCGGGCGAAGGTGGCATCGGCGCCCGCAAAATTCCCACGCTGTTTCTTCAACTCGGCCAGCGCGCGATAGAAATCGAGTGCATCGTTTGCATCACTTCTCTCGGCGGGTGTTAAGTCTTCTGGAAGAGCATACGTGGCAAGGCCGTCCCAGTCAGAGCGCATAACTAGCAATCCGAGGTCGACCCGAATCCTGGCTACCTGTCGACCTTGTATCTTTCCGACGGTGACGGCGTTGCGTTCCTCTGCAATAAACGCTTCTGCCGTTTCAGTGAGGCCCGTCGCGAGAAGTGCATTTATTCTCGCCTGCAATGCAGGAAGACTCCATACGCTAGAAGATGTTTCTGGCGTGAGTGCTCGCAGCCGGTTCACGATTAACGCGTTGTGACTTGCCGGAGTATTCGCGATAATTTCGGCCAAAGCGGCCGGCTCCTCGACTTGACACAGTTCGGCGACTAAGGATTGCAGGAGGTCGCCGTCAACGCGGCGCAATGCTGCGGCCAAATCAAGTGAAATGGAGGGCTGATTGGGGCCCAAAATGCCTGTCGTCAATCTGACATTGAACGCATCGAAACGGTTGCGCTCACTGTGCTCAATTGCACCAGTGTGTATTGCGACACGCAACCCGCCAACTAGTTCGGGAGGAACTGCTGTCGGCCACGCCGCGATAGCGCGCGCGAGCAAGTGGACGTGAAGTCTAATGCGTCTGATGAGTTGTTCGCGAAATACGTACAGCTCGCTAGCGTCGGTGGGGTTCTCTCTCAGCCAACCTTGAATATCGAGTGGTTTGAGGAATCTCTCACGTACTTGCGCTTCGCACCTCAATGCGAGTTCGCATAACAAGCGCGAACTGTTGAGGTCCAACTGCCCAAACTGCAGTAGACCAGCCTTGGGCAGAACCATGTCGAGATAGAGGGTTACGATTTCATTTGGTTCGACAGAATTTGCAACGTCTCCTTCCGTGGCCATGTCCAGCGCTGCGCAGAATGCATCTGCCGGATAGACCTCGGTTCGCGCGATAGCAAGCAGTGAACGCAGTACCTCGGTCTTAAATGTCGCGTGGGTCGCGCTCAGCCCGCTACGAAGCAACGAAAGGGTTTCACGTCGCCGGAATGCTTGGTTGGTATTCAGACTTAGCTTAAAAATTTCGAGATATAACGCGGCAATCTCGTGTGAGGGTATCCGTTCCGCTTCAATGTGGTTTGACAGGATAGCGAGCGAGTCTTCAAACGCGAACACCGCTGTTGTTTGATTCGCATAGTTTTCGTATGAGCGGTTCCATCCACTTCCTTTGGAGTCCCAACGCGCGACGAGGAAACACGCTAGTGGGCAAGTCGACGCAGACATCAGCATATCTGCGAGAATCACTGGCGTGCTCGTTGCTGCCATGCCAAGTTGCGCTAGCAAGATAGGTCGCTCGACCACCAAGTCGAACAGACGTGTGGCCCATGCTGCGCGAATAAGCGGGGACTCTTGCAACTCATTCGTTAGCACCGCCATTAAGCTATTGCCATCATTAAATGCGAAATCGGCGAACGCGTGCTGCATGGCGTGGCCCTCCATGCATCGAAAGCGCGAAATCGTCGAAGCTGGTGGCGGGGGCGGCGTATCGTCGAATTGATTGACTCGATGTGGCTGCATTAAGCGCATTGGCGCGGTAGCAAACACTTGCAGCTCTACCCAGTTTGGCGATACAGATGGTCGAGCAAGGACATCGAGTGCCGTGTTGACGAAGGATTCGACCTCATTCGATGCGAGTATTTGAGTCAATGAAAAGGAGGGAGCTCCCAGAGACCGCCAACATTTCGTCCAGTGCTTTACGTGTCTCTCCAAATTGTCTGGCGAGATGTCGGGACCGTGCGGAGGGGTGTCCCAAATTCGTGCTGCAATCCACTCTGGAGAAATACACGCTATTTCGGATGGGTGACGCGTCCCTCGCATGACATCGTTCGCGAACTCCCGTATTGACTCAGCTGGGACAAAGTCTTTGGAAAACGCGTAGCCATCGATGCCACGTGCTTCGATTATCGCCCTGAGGGGGGCCGCAATAGCTTCTTTGCTGCGAAGGACGGTCATTAAGACACTACTAGGGACAATGACCGTGCCCCAAGCTATATAAATCCAGCCTTGATTTACCAACTCGTCAAAGGGCGGCGGTGGCGAGAGCGCATCGAGACTCGGCGGAGTGGAAATGATTTCTGAGGTAACACCCGGCAGCGGCGGTTCGCTGTCGATTTGTCTTTTGTCTCCATAGGCCCCGTTGTTGGTGCCGATGGAACCCACTTCGGGGGTATTTCCTTGCGCCGAAGCAGTCGGGTCAGATAAAAGAGAACCCGCGTTCTCGGGCGGAGTGCTTGCTGCCGTCGGACTAAGTGCGACGGCTTCGTTACCCATGTTCCGACTGTCCTGCTTAGACGATTTCAGCAGTGCGTCTCGCGCCAACTCATATGCATCGCGAGCGCGTGAAACCTGGTCGGCGGATAGAAATATGAGATTCCGGTAGAAGTCCACCAACTCGGCATCAAAAACCGGTGGTCGCACTGCGGTGTTCAGTCGCCCAGATGGAACACCGTGCGAGGGCAGAAACCGCTGCAGCCTGTCGCGTAACAACTTCCGGGTTTCAACCGGTACCCCGATGCTTTCGATTCGCCTCATCTTTTTTCCTAGCGACTTTTTGAATCGCGTTCTATTCCCAGTGCGAAAGTCTACAGGGATGTGCACATGTGCAGCAGATTACCGTCGTTCCCACTTGATGGGCCCGATTCTCTGTAGTTCGTGCATCAGGCGGCGTCTTAGGTGCCCCAAGGACTTGCGGGCTTCCTCTACGGTCGCGTGTTCCTTCTGCAGGCGCCAGTAGCCCTCTGCAGCAATCGCCTCAAGTTCGGAGATGGCGTACCGCCCAGTCTGCACCTCAAGCGCGAGCCGACCAATTTCATCCCCTGGATACCGGTTCCAGAGGCGTCGCAACTCGTCGTCAAGCGGCGTGACGAACGGCGGCAGGCCGTACCTGCATCGTTCAGCGCGCACGCGGCGGTCGCGATGCCACGGTAGGTCGGCAGCCGGTGGGTCCACGGCTGGGCCGACCGAATGCATCCGGTCCCGCTTCGTATGGTCGAGCCGGTACACGCACATGTCGTAGGCGTACCAGTCTGACCGGGCTTCCTCATCCGTAAGCCATATCGGCGTGGGAACGAAGCGCGTTTTGACCTCGTCCCAGACTGCCCACCTGTATTCCCAAACTGGCTCCATGACCTGACAAAAATACTGTATGGATGTACAGTGTACCCGGGAACGGAAGCGGGCGGGCAAGATTGCCTCGACGGAGGAACACTATGTGCACGAACTACGCGGCGGCGCGCCGCGACCGGATATTCAAGCGGTTCGGCGTCGAGCCGCCCGATAGCCCGTGGCGAGACGAGGTGTACAAGGACTATCCGGCGCCAATTGTCAGGTGCGTGGGCGATGCCGAGAGAGCCGACGTCGCAACGTTCGGGATGGTGCCGCGCAAGCACATTCCGCCCAGCGTGCTTGTCTTCGACACAATGAACGCGCGCGCGGAGACAGTGGGCGAGAAGCGTAGCTTCAGCGGCGCATGGAAGCGGCTGCAGTTATGCCTCATCCCCTGCGAAGCGTTCTACGAGCCAAATTACGAAAGCGGGAAGGCTGAGCGATGGCGCATTAACATGGCTTCCGGCAAACCATTCGCGATTGCCGGGCTTTGGCGCGAGTGGGATAGCTAAGCAACGCACGGCGCACGGCAACAGCGCGCTGCACTAAGAGCTGGGCGAACGTTAGGCGGTTGACGCTCACTGTAGGGAAGCAGGCATCACGCTCGTGGCACGCGCGAAGAAGGCAGCAGGCGTTACTCCGAGATTTCGGCGGAACATATCGGCTTGGAACGCAAGCATTAGTCGGGCGCTTTTCTAGAGCCTTGTAATCGAAACTGCGTTCTTGCCAGTGTTATCCGACGCGGATGCAGCCATGGCGTCATTGGCCGTGCGGAGAATCCCCAACGCTTCCAATGGCGGCTTTAGAGCCTCGTCATATGACGTGCCTCCCATTTCCTCCAAACATTTCAGCAACGAACGTGCGATAGAGCATGCCTTCTCTAGGTCTTCTGGACGAAAGCGCGGAGGCCGTTCGGAGTACCACTTCTCTTCTCGGACTCCTGCGTGCATTTCCGCGACAGCATCGCGAATAACGTCGGTGCGTTCTAGCAGGAGCAGCATCAAAGCCGCTCTTCTGAAGCGCACCATATCTTGGGGCGATAACGCCACCAGTGCGAAGAAAATCTCATTAATTGTCGACGCGGCACTCGCGGCTTCTGCCTGAGTTACCGCTCGAATCCACGTGGGGTTGTCTATGTCTAGCAATGGAGGCTCCAACTATTTTGCAAATGGATAGTTGTATGTTAGACGCGAAAGGAAACAAACTTGGGCTGCGGTGTCGTCCACATGCCTCAGAGCTGCATTCACTCGGGATGAGAAGAAACGGTACTCCTGCTTCGAGAGTAGATGGTCCCTGCAGCTCGCGCTGAACTGACATGCAGCATCGATGTCCGGCTTCGCGGCTTTGCACTGTTCAAGGAGCGCTGCCAATTGTGACCGGACTTGCGGCTTGAATAGTGCATAAAACCAAGTCATCTTGTGGTGAAGGCGGACGTTCGAGGGCTGTGGCTCGAACGCAGGGTGGGTCATCTCCACCAGAAGGCCCTCGTGCATTGCCTCGTGTGCCATCCACCGCAAAGCACTTGTCGACAAACCGGACTCATCTTCGGGATAACCACCGCCGACGTCGCCGTGGGCACCAGGGAACCAGACTTGCTTGAGGTGTTGATGGTTTCGTTTGTTCTCCCAGAGGAGTACCGGGAAGTGCTTCCGCAATTCGTGTAGCGCCATCGCGTGACGAGCGTGCATCACATTCGGGGGCACCTCTACATCGTGATACTCTGTTCGCTTGGCGATGCTTTCTGAAATGCGCCAAGGCAGTCCTAGGGCGCCAACCGTGTCCCATACACCAAGGAAGTGAATAGGCAAGTCGTTGAGTTCGGGCTGGGGCGCACTCGCCCCTGTCAATTGAAGGAGATATTCCTTTAAGTCCGTCGCAACTTCGTCTGTTCCAGATTCGTATATTTTGTACGCATCGGGAATCCTATCCTCGTAACCCTGCATCAGGATTCCGACTTTTGAGATGAATCCGGCCAACGAGCGTGCTGCAAAGGCACCTCGGCTGAACCCGAAAATGAAGATTTTGTCTTGCTCGCTCCGACGATACTCCTTGCAGAGAAAGGCATAGGCTTCCCGTATTCTTGCTCCCATGCCGTATCCGAACGCCCCGCCGGTTAGGCGGTTCAGTGGCCAAACTGAAGCTCCGAGAGGCGGTGCTGCCCATCTTTGCACGTTGTTGTCCGGGCGTGGAGCGCCAAAGGCTGAACCCATCCGGCTCAGCTGAGCGTCGGTCCCCACTCCGGGCAGATAGTAGACGGTCTGAATTCCTGGCTTTTGTTTGAACCGGCAGGCTTCAAACAGTTTGCCGACGTTGGTCTCGACGTGCCCATCGTTTGCTTCCCATGTGCCGTCAATAAAAAGGACAATATTTTTAGCCACTTTATCTGATTGGAGTTACGGAGCGGGTAACGACCGTCAGTATAGTGCTCTTGCCATCTGCGTGGCCGGTGCGCTACTCAAGGTGGTGTGACAGGCTTGGTCTGGTGAACGTCAGAAGCATTGACCGAGCATCGGGGTTTAGTTCGGTACCCAAACGAGTCAGGAAAAAGGGCTGCTCACGGGAGTAGCCCAAAAGCATCCGCTAAAAGCATAACTTTCAGCCACGAGGTGGCCTTGACGGAGAAAACGTGGGAAAGCGTAAGCCTGTTCAGGAAGCAGGACATCGAGCGCGCTAAATGAAGCGCCCCGGTGTGCTAGGATGAATCGCATGGCGCGCTTGGAGACCTCATATGGAGACGTTCACTGACAACTTTCTAGGGCTCAGGATTCATGTGCAAATCTTCTCCAATTCGTCTGGGGAAGCCGACGTCTCTTGCCGCATCGTCGACCGAGCTGACCCACGTCTCGCACCACTCTCTGCGGAAGGCATGCGGGTGCTTGGCGGTCCGTTTCCTCGTGCCGCAGCGGCACGCATCGGGGTCGCGTACTGCATGGGCGTCATTGATGGCTATCGCGACGAAGACGACGAGCGCACTTTTCATTGACGATGACATAGGGCCCGAAGCAGGCTAGGGGGCAAATCTCAGGCAACCCCGAGGCGTTCGGTTTTGATGGTGGCCAGTCTGCTGCCGGCGAACGGGTCATTGCCCCAATCGACACTGGCGCGCTTGCCTGACACGGATTCATGCGTCCCGCTGATTTCAAAGTGCTTAAGCGACTGTCCCGCGCTAGTCGCTTGGACCACCCATTGAGGGGTGTCGCCTTCGCCGTCCCAGGTATTTCCAAAGGCGTCACGGTAGCGCGCCGCTCGCAGTTTCTCTTGGTCAGCCGCGATTGACGCGGCTACATCGTCTGGTTCGATTCCCAGTTCGGCCATCCTGCGGCGCAGGTAGGCCACAATGCTGTCTCGCTTTCGTTCGTCCATCTACGTGTGCTCCGCTCTCAATACAATTCTTGAGCAGATGAGTTCAAGTCGTCTGTCACCAGGATAACACAGCTTGAACCAGCGTCCTCGGTGGCGACCGTCCAAGCCAGAGGATAAGATGGCGGGGGGCTAGTGACCTTCCCCCTCAGAAGTATCCCACTGTAAAGTTAGTGGCGCGGACACGGAGAGGACTGCCATGCATTCTAGAGTCAACTCAAGATTAGCTGGCGAACGCACGCACCGTGGCCCAACGACGACCAGGTGGAGCAGGACTATCTGTTGTCCAAATCCGTGGCAGCCATTTTTTGGGACAAGTTTCTAAGTCAACACGTTGCCATGCGAGGCGGAACAGTACTGCACAAAGCCCATCTCGCGCCAGCGGTTCGATACTCGGAAGACATCGACCTTGTACTCGTGACTGACAGAAAGGAAGCCGCCTTTCGAGGCGGCTTTTTTCACTGTGGATTGTTAGCGGAAAGTGCTCCTGGTGCCTTCTGCACTGCAGCTTGCAGCGCACTGTTGTAAATGTTTTCGTCTAGGTCACTGAACGGCGCCGTGCTCACCGTCACTCTGTTTGCTGTCTGGCTTACCTTCACGAAAGCGTCCCCGTAAATGCCCGCGACTTGCATCTGCTTGCCATCAAAGCGGTTGTATTGAAGCTGCCAAGTTGCGCCTGCCGGTATCGTGATAGTCCGAGACTCATCCCAGCCAACGTCAATGTTCGACGAGGTGGTAGTCGAATTCACGACAGGCTTTTCTTCCGTGTATAGAATTTTAAAATGCACCTTCCCGCTCGTGCCCGCGCCGTGATGCTCGGTCGACACACAAACGCAAGCTGTCGTTGCCGTGCTGCATGTACGCTCGAGCCACCAGTCTTGCCCGACACCCTGCGTGCCTTGGTGCCAGGTCACCTGCCACTGTGTCGAGTCAGGCACTACCGCCCACCCCGAGTCAGGCGTTGAAAAATGAAGTGCAAGGTCGGCGTGCTCACCACCGCACTTAATATCGTCGTCTGCCGATTCCTGAGCCATTTCCGGAGATACCTTCGTCTGCTTTGCCATGCCGGGAGAGGTTGTGGTGACGTCAAGCCGGACAGTTCCTGGAGTTTTAGGCAAGGTCGCCATAGCCAAGGAAACAGAACTCGTGCTCTTTGACGGGAAAATAAGAAACGTTTTGGTGCTGTAGGGGATGTTCACTGTCGCGTAGCTGACGGTTAATGCGTTAGGCGATGCTCCAAATTCAGATTTCGGAATATCAAAGCCTAGTTGAGTCGACGTACGCAAGGTCGCAGATAAGGATTTTCCGTTAATGCTCAATGTCGGCAAGTAATCGTTTCGCAAGGAATCGTAGAAATCCCCATCAAGCACCAGATGTACGGTGCCGCTCGGCGGATTCACCTCGAGAAAAGCTGGACCATAGCTCAAGACCTGAGGGAATGAGTTGCTAAACGGAAGGTCGTGAATGGTGGAGCGTACCTGCGTATTGAGAGATGACAGGTCTTTGTATGTTTTGTTTTCGAAATCTGTCGCGACGGATGCGATGGAGTTCAGGCTGTTCTGTTCGGCCCCGGACACTTTGTCAATGGTCAGGTCCAGCTCACTGTTGTATGTTTCCTTTGCCTGCTGAATTGCAATATAAACTTGGCCACCGGCCTGAGCTTCAAGAAGCTGGCCGTTAGCTGCTGCATTCGCGATAGCGTCTTTAATGTCGTTGCCAAGTTTGTCAAGCCCTACGCCAATTGCTAATCCACCGACGGCGCTTCCCCAATCTGCGCGTGCAATGCCTGGTGAAGCAAACGCTACCAGCGGAATGAATACGATAAGGGTGTGCTTCATCGAGAACCGGAATCCTTTCATTTTCCTTCTCCTTATTTCGAAAGAGCCGAATACTCCTTAAGCTCACAACCGAACATGGCAGCGGAATGGTTATTGCAGCCGCCACCGTCTAATGTAGACGTCGGGCACCACTAAATCTAGATTCGTAAACTTAGGAGTGCGTTCCAGTGAACTTGGAAATGAAATGAATGCGGACGTCTTTCCGCCTTGCAATTTCTACGGCGGATGAATATCACGGTCTACGGTTGAAAATCGCATCCCACGGTGATGTTCGCAAATGGCCAGTGCGTGGATTAAGGCTCATCCGCCGACGGGACCCAAGCATTCGGGCCGCATGCAGCAGCAAAGGCGAAGGACGGGGCAAGCTCCTCATCTTCGAAGCTTCGTCAGTCGCACCGACTGCGGCGAAGAAGTCCGCGAAGGCCGGAAATTATGTGAGAGGTCCGCAGCCAGCGCTTTATCGCGACCCGAAGTAAGGTGCGACGTGGAGCAGCCGTGGTCGCGCGCCGGCTTGGCTCGTTAGCGTTAAAGACCGCTCGAAGTTTCTGATTGCGGAGGCCCGGAAAGCGGTGAGGTGAGTCCGGTGTATCACGCATTCTCAGCGACGTTGATAATTCTCGAAGCAGCTGAGCAGTCGCGAGAAATAGGCAACACGTTCAGGTCGAATGGGTGGCCGCTCAACAGAAATTTCGGCTGATGGCCGTTAAGCCGCCGAGCAGGTGCGACATGTCGACGAGCCGTTGTGCGACCAGGTGGCGGACCTCGCCTTCGCATTGCCACGTTCCGTGCACCGCAAGCAGTGACGCACCCAGGGCTTCCTGTCGGAACTTCTCTTGCAGCGACGGCCAGATGATGACGTTCACGTTGCCCGTGTCGTCCTCGATGGTCACGAACATCACGCCGTTCGCGGTCCCTGGGCGCTGACGTACGGTGACCAGCCCGCAACCGCGAGCGAGCCTACCATTGCGGTACGTCATAAGCGTTGTTGCAGGGACGAGACGCTGTTCGAGAAGCACTGGCAGCAGCAGCGAAAGCGGATGCCGGCCCAGGGTAAGACTCATTGAGTTGTAGTCAGCGACGATGTCTTCTCCTTCCGACGGCGCACCGAGCACCGGCGTCTCTTCCTCAACGCGCGCATCGGCGAGGATGTTGCGGTCGGGCACTGTGGCCAAGACCTGAAGGTCCTTCCCGTCGAGCTGCGCGCGTTTTGCAAGGTCGCTCACAGTCACGAACTGCCTCACTGCCCTCGCTGCTTCAATGCGCTCTGCAGCGCCGTCCTTCGTGCCCTTCAGCAGCGAAAGCCCAAGACGTACTGCCGGAGTCGATGCAGATTCGTGACGCTCAAGGACCGAGTCCCAGCCGCTGATGGTGACGTCGGCCGGCAGCACCTTCACACCATTACGGTGAGCGTCCTGAATTAGTGCGACGCTGAGTAGAAGCCGAGTGGCATGCTGTTCAGCATCGCAGCAAGAAACGCCTCCGGCTCGTTGCACTTAAGCCAGCTGCTCGCATAGACGAGCAATGCGAAGCTTGCCGCGTTCATGAGCTCCACAGGCAGGCCGAGATATGAGAGCCCCAGCGAATTGGGAACATGCGGGGGCTGCAGCAGCGCAATCGGCCGCGTGCTCAGCTCCGCGAGCGCCGGCTTCAGGAGCCGCATCTCGCCAGTTCCACCAGCGCGCTCAATGGCCATCCACCGCCGGGCAGCTCGGCCGACAGGGCTGCGTAGCCTGTGTCGACCGTCCTACCATGGGCACGCGCGAACTGCGACCCGCGCCAAAGCGACGGAAGAATTGACTCAATGTGCTGGGGCAAGGTGGCCATTGCTGCAAAAAGTACTGTATGAATGTACAGTATCGTATAGGCCCCGTTTGTGAAGTGTCCGTTTTGGGTCGTGACCGGAGACGAAGATGGATATGCCTGTGTGCAAGCACCCGATGCCGGAGATTGCGACGTTCGTGGCCGAATTGCGCCAAGCGTTCGGGGATGCGAGCATTGACCAGGCGGTCGCGCGTGGCAAAGCGGGCGAACCGACGTTCTTCGCGCGCGAAAATGGCCGGACGGTGGGCACGAAGGCTGCCGTCGCAGTGAACAGCTGGCGCGTCGACGGCAGCGTGCGGGACCGGCACTTCTGCCGGGGATGCGACGGGTCATGCATCGGTAGCGAAACCCGGTGCAGTCAACGGAGATGACGCATGTGCTCCTCGGCTCAAATCTGGGCGGACTTCTAACGCGAGCAGGCGCAGCATAAGGCTGCATCGCGAATGTAGTACTAAGGCAAACGCACGGAGGAACATCCGCATGCTTGGAAAAGGTTTTGACTGGCGCAATTTAATGCAAATAGCATAAAATCCACTGCTGACCTAAAGTCTTGCGAAGATTTGCCGTTTAAAATCGCCAAAGAAGAATTAGGCTGTATAACAATTTATGCTATACGAATAATTCAGTTGCCACATCGGACGTTCGGTTGAAAAGCCGGGCGAACAAGAAAAGCGAATGGTGATTTGTGAATAATTGGCTACGGGATTCGATTTCTGAGGTTATCAATCAACGATTAAATGACGATGCGCGAACTACAAGTACAACGTATTTGGGGTGGCCGCGTAATCGAATTTTTCGCGATGTGATTGGCGGTGGTCAGGCGGACTTCGATACTGGCGTTGGACATTTGACTCCAGACGACCGCGCGCTTCTATACGCAAAATACAACCAAATACGTCACCTTGATGAGCTTTCGCATGCTTTCGGACGTTTGCTGGGACAAAGCGAAAAAATCCATAGACCGACATTGATTGATATTGGCTGCGGTCCTTTTACTGCAGGCCTTTCTTTTGCAGAGTGCTTTGGCGCGCAAGGGCCATTTCGCTACTTTGGTGTAGACCGCGCTCACAGTATGTTGCGACTAGGATATTCGCTCGCGCAAGAGGCGAAGGGCCGCGATGCGATGCATCCTCAGACAACACTGAATTTCGAGCGGAACCTTGGGGACCTCGATTTCGGGTATTCGCGGGGTGAGTGGACGATTGTCGTTGCGTCATACTTGCTTGCGAGTCCGACGGTTGACGCCAGTGAACTTGTGCGTGAAATCGTTGACGCGCTCCAGCGGGTAGGCCCCGGACCCGTCGCCGTCCTGTACACCAATAGTGCCCACGAATACGCGGATGCCAAATATCCGCAGTTTCGCGATTCCTTCGTCGAAGCTGGATTTACCGTAGAGGCCGATGAAATCGAGTGGTTTACGGACACGTCTAAAGAGCCAAAGCACGTGCACTACGCTCTTCTGTGTAGACCAGCGCAGACGACGATTGCCGTCCCGGGAGTTTTGCGATGAAGTTGCCAAAGTTGGACGAACTGTTTAACGAGCAAAAAAGAGTGCACTTCTGGGAAGAGGACAGGAATCTCTTCGTTGCTGGCCCGCCAGGTTCAGGGAAAACAAGTCTCGCGGTTTTTAGAGCTAAATTCCTAAAAAATCTCGGGAAGAGTGTGGCCGTTGTAACGCGCAACAAAATGTTGGCGGCGTTGACATCTCAGCTCGACGGAGATGGATTGAAGACGTACACGATGAATCAGTTTGTGGGGACCGTCTTCTACGCACGGACAAAAAAATCGTTGCCTCAGTTCGCCCCGTTTGTTTATAACTGGGCCGCCATCATGGATGCATCGGCTGAGGTCGAAGAGGTTCCGAACCTCGACCACCTTATCGTTGATGAAGGTCAGAATCTTCCAGCGGCGTTCTTCAACTGGGCAGTCCGCTATGGTGCAAAGAACCTGACGGTTTTTGCGGACGAGGACCAGACCACCGATTCTGAACGCTCTTCGTTCGCGGATATCTGCAATGCAGGTATGCCTCTTCCAGAAAGACTGACCATGAATCACCGCAACACAGCGGAAATTGCAGCAGTTGCGGAGCACTTTCATCGTTCGAAGTCACTGCCACCTGCGATTGTTCAGCGGCGTCGAGGAGGTGAGGTTCCCCGCCTAGAGCGCTTTCAAAACTGGGATGACCTTGTCGCTCAGGTGTCGCGACGTCTCGTCAACCGCGCTCAAGTGATTGGGGTCATCGTATTTCGTCGTGACGAGGTACAGCTCTTACGTGACATGCTGAAAGCTGCGCTCCCGGACGACGCACGCGTCGAAGCATACGTGAGTAATGGGCCCGACCTGCCGAATAGTTTTCGCTTGCTTGAGCCGGGTGTAACCGTCATGAGCAGCGAATCCGCGATTGGGTTGGAGTTCGATGTTGTATATTTGCAGAATTTGCAGAGGTCGTTGCCGTGCCTCGTCACTGAGGATTTTCGTCGCATGTACATGCTGTGCGCGCGGGCACGTGATAGCCTCGTTTTGGTCAATGGGCCAGAAGCGTTGAGCCCCAATCAGATATCGCAACTTCCAGGTCCAGATTTACTCTCCAGATGACAAGAAAAACTGAAGCTCAATTGGACCTGCTCCCTGTCGACGGCGAGGGTCGTACTGGCTCCCGCCGGAGGGAGGATGCGCACCCGCGTTTGGCGTTTTCGCTCGATAGCATGGATTGGTTGAGCTTCCTAGCGGATGAATGGTGGGTGTCACCCGTTAGCGATGACGCTGTCCGTCTGGGGCTTGGAGGCATCTGCGGAGAATCAACGGGGGAAGGCACGTCCGTGGTGGTCTGGGTTGACGCACACCGTCTTCCGAAGTTAAGTGTCACCATACATAACAAGCGAGGATGGCGCGAGGGGACCATTGAGGACATAGCCGATGGAGACACTGAAATTCTCTTCGCCGGTCCAATACCGCTAGCTGCAGTAACGGCCTTTTCCGTGGCAAGCGAAAGAGACCGGGCTCGCTTGGCCGCAATGAGCCAAAGCTACAGCAATGTTGGAGCCTCGCCGCATCCCATAGATGTGCGAGCGACTGTCGTCCGGCCCCCTGCCTCCGGCGAACCAGTGGTCAGCCACCGCTATTGCCCACCGCGCAAATGGAACGCCATTCGAGGGGCAGCCGCGATGTCGCTGTACGCTGTGCCGCTCATTGACCCGTGGCTGGATGTCTTCTGTGAGTCGCTTTCGGCTGATGGCGCACGAGCAAATGCTGCTGCAGCATTGGGAGCGCCGTGGCTTGCCGCACCGATTTGGGAGAGGTCGTCGAGAAACGTGGCGACGATGCCGCTTTGGGCGTCGATGTGCGAAATCCTTGGTGCCGTCAATTACAGGGAAGAGTGGAGGCCGTCGGAGCTGCTCGACACGATTGTCGAAACCGCTGTTGACCTGGGAGCGAACGCAGCGAAGCTAGGCGAGCTCCGGGAGCACACACACGCACTTTTGCTCGACAGAGTCTCCATCGATGCGCGGCGGGCGCAGCACGACCCGCTGGGTTTGGTGCTGCAACTTGTATTGCTTCGCCCAACGGTAGACCAGTTCGTTACCTGGCTGGAAGACCAGCGGTCGATGCCTCCCGCAGTTTGGTGGAGCGGAGCGATGCTCTCTGGTCTGCTAACCGGGATGCGCGACCTCGACCCGCAATATAGAGGTCCGAGAACTGCTCGGGAATTTATGGCAGTGCGTACGTGGCGGTTGTTCGGTAGCGATGGGGCAGCAGCGGCAAGCTGGCCCGACTCGTACGGTGAGAAGCCGACATGGACGTTGTCCAGCGAGAAGATTCAGTTCGTAGATGATGCGCACGCGTGGGCAGAGCGAAAGCAGACGCGCCGTGGGGAATGGTTCCGCGCGAACTTCGACGATGCGCCAACGTATCAGGCCGCACTTGCGCTTTCGAGACGTATTCAGCCGGCGGCTTTGCGCCGCTGTATCCGGATTTCGGATGCTGAGCTTCCCTTCTCAGGAGAGGGGAAGCTCAGCATCGATAAGGGGGGTACCAAGCTGAAGGTGAAAGGCTCGGTAAGCATCGCCCTGAGCGACACAGTGTCGATTGAAGACGAGCTTGATATAGACCAATTCAGAGACTGGATTGTCGTTGGAAGCGTTGCTGAGTCGCTGCCATCGGTACCCGCGTCTGGCTTGCCCATAGTGAGCGAGAGGGTTGTGGGTGAGCACGCAGAAGACTCTTTGTCGCTGAACAGAATTGAAAAACAAGTTCAGCGACATCCAGACGACCCGCCAGGGTTGTCAATGATTCAGGATTTCATTTCGCAAGCTGAAGAGCAGTCACTACTCGAGCAGATTGACCGCAGCTCTTGGCTTACGGTCCTCGCCCGTCGTGTACAACACTACGGTTGGAAGTACGACTATAAAGCGAGAAGCGTAGAGCCAAATGCTTACATCGGGCCTCTTCCGAATTGGGCAGCTGAACTAGCCGATAGGTTGATGAAAACCGGACTCGTCACCCAGAGGCCTGACCAAGTCATCGTCAACGAGTACGTCGGGAATCAGGGAATAGGAAAGCACGTCGATTGTCCCGAATGTTTTGAAGGCGCAATCGTGACCATAAGCCTCGGAGAAGCTTGGACCATGCAGTTCGTAGAGCGCAACGGGACCGGAAAGGTCGGCAGACTTTTGCCGCGTTGCAGTGCCACGGTCCTGGATGGTGAGGTCCGCAGTAATTGGACACACGAGATTCCGAAGTTGAAGAAGGAAGGTTCAGTTGTCCGTGGCCGGCGAATTTCGATTACCTTTCGCAAGGTTGTAGCCAAGGCGGCGAAGCCGAAGCGCCAAGCGCGACCAAAGAGCTTCGAGTCATAGTTTGCAATGCAGGTGCGGCCTTTGGGTCTCCCCTGCCTAGCGGGCGTGCTGCCTTATAATCCGCAGCCTGCTCGGCACCCGCCAGTGGCAAAAGGAGACTCAGAATGCCCTCAACGCCTGACGAAGATTCCACTGATGGTGTCCCGTTGCCTTGGGAGGACCCGGTCATCATTGCGCTGCGCGATTTGCAGTGGATGAAACATGCCCGTGACAGCCGGAGGTCGATTGAGGCATGGCTGCGTAACCCAGGTGACGAGGAGGCTCAACAATCCGCGCAGAAGGCAATTCAACAGCTCAACTCGCCTCCGGACATGCTGCTAAAGCTAGATGGGAATGCTGAGAGTGCAAGCGGAGATGTGCTCACCTCATCCCGTCAGAAGTATTTCTTGCTTGAGGTCAAGGCCGGAGAGAGGGCCATGCGTTCCGAGCGGGACAAGTTCATGGCAAGGTTCATGAAATCGCTCGAGTCCAAGGCGGGTGGCGATGTGGTCATCAGCTTTTCTAAGCGCGGACATCACCTCCTTTTCCCCGAAGTGCGTGGCCGTGAGAGCAAGCTCGGTGAAGTTAGTGTCCACCGTATCAACCTCCTTTGCACTGGGTATTACGAGACGATTGTCAGGAACCCAGCAGACCCTAGGCCGCTCGACAGGCTTGATGCAGCAGAGCTACTTTGGGGCACGCAAACTTTGGGTCTAGACCTGTCGGAAATGTCCGCCTACCTTAGGGCATTGTCCGAAGCGCACGACGGAGATGGCGGTGCTGGAAGCGTGAAAACGTATCCCCTAAAGGTTATTATCGCGCGCAGTGACGGACTGTACTATCCCTGCGGAGACTTGGCCGCCTTCCATCGCGCAGCACATGACTTTGGTGCTGCCATCGGCAAAGTGGGTAGCGCCGAAATAGCTGGACGTGCTGAGGAACATTACAAAATGTTCAAGCACGCAATTCGGAACTATCGCATTCAGATTGACTCACCGGAACATACTCCCGGGACCGATATCATTATTTCGCCGACGTCATTTTTGGACGGTGGTAATTCGCGTATGAACTAGCTATAACGACCTGCCGGTTAAAGGCACAGCCAAGAAGTCGTCAAAGGCGCGCGCGGCCTCGTGATTCGAGGCTCTGTGATGAGGTCGATATTCTATCGAGCAGCGTGTAATCGCTTGCTGCTCGTAATCGCGCAAGGTGCGAATCGCGGCAAGGCCACTCAGGGGAAAAGCTTGTGGACAGAATCTTCGTAGCGCTGCTCCGCGTTCAAACCTGAGGTGTCCAGCCCGTATGTCCTTAAAAGCCAGCGCGACTCGCCGCCGGCTTCACCGTCGACAGTTGTTCGACCATGTAGGCCGATACGATTGTTAACTAACAAAATGTCGCCCGGAGCGATTGCGACGCCGGTCGCACAGGTTTTGCAAGCGTTTGCGAACGCCTCGACGGCATCTGCAGCCGCTCCCTCTTCGTCGTCTGCGCCTGCGCTACTGTGACTGAAACGGACCCACAACTGGCCGTTGACGTCGAAGAGCAATTCTCCGCCGTCGACCTGGTGTTCCTCTCCAAGGATGCGCTGCGTCCCGTCTCGGAAGGTTCCTTGTGCCCGGATAATGAACTGAGGCTTCTTCAACTCAGCGATTTGGCCTTCCGTAAGCTGCGGAAGAATCTGCGAAAGCGGCATTACAGTCGTTGCGGCATTCGTCGGGTTGCGTAGACCGGCCAGGCAAACAAAATCTGGCGACGGTGAAATACGCACTTCCTCGCTATCAAACTGTCCACGGACCGGAAAGCTCACCGCGTCTGTATGCCCGTGCATCGAGCTGCGTGACTTCTCCGGGACGTAGCCGTCACCCGGGATGATAACGAGGTTGACAAACAACTCGCCGTCGTTCTCGGAACCATACGAAACGGTTTCGAGCCCGAGCGTCGCAATTGCCGCAATCGACGATGCGCGGGCGAGAAGCGTGCCTTCCGCGTCTGGGAGCGGCAAAAAATCTTCTGGCGTCGCTGGGAGGCCCGCCACGTCGAAGGCGTTAGGCAGGTGGATGTAGGCCTCCGTCCATGCCTGCTCCCGAAGAGCGTTCAGGTCCGTACCTGTTCGCGCCAGCTCGTCACGAACCAGCCTGCTCAGCTCTTCGCCGGTGCTGACGGGGTCCGCGAGGCAGTCGCACGCCTCTTCAAGTGTCATTCCTGCACGCCAACGGTGCACTGCTGCTCGGACAGCGGCGGAAAATTCAGCGTGAATCAGGGTGGCCCCCAAGTTTGATATATTGTTGATACATGCTTATACTAAATACAAACCAACATACTGTCCAGCATGCGAGCCAAGATTCTGCCCCAAACTGATGCCACGCGCGCGGCCCACTTGTTTGCTCAATGGGCTCATCTGATTTGCGTCTTGTCTGCGAACGCAAGATTCCGTACGGATGCTCGAGACTCGGCTGTGAGGTGTACCGTCACTCTTCCGAATGAGGAGGTTCTCGATGTGTCGGCTAGCTCAGCTGAAGCGGCGGCATTGGAAATGATGAGCACGCTCAACTCTAGGGTGCTAGAGGCACACAGCGAGACAGGCTGGGACACTGAATACCAAAAAATACTCGATAAAGGTAATGAGCCCACGGAGGCAGTTATGCATAGCGAATCTCAGCACCGCGCCAGTGAAACGAGCCGTACGAAGGAGCGCCAAGACACCATTGGTGTCAGCAGCAAGAGAGCGCTGCAAGTGGCTGTGGGCGAATTGGCAGACCTCCGGGGGGATTCGGTTGCAGCTGTCGCGCGTGAACTCGTGGCGGATGGCTTTGAGGAATTTGAAAAGAGGAGTCGATGCGAAAGTCCCACTAAGCTTCTCTTGAACTATGAGTCGAGATTGTCTGCTCTTGACGGTGATGACACTGTTCAATGGATGGTCAGGTTGAGCCGCCATTTGTCTATCCGACTGAAGCTAACTGCCAAGGAGTATGGGAAATCCTCGTCGCAGCTTGTTGCAATGTGCATGGCTGATTCGCTCTCTCGGCAACAGCGCCTAGCTGAATCGGCTGCCACTGAGACAGAACTTGTCCTAGCACGAGCCGCTGTCGCAGCAGTCAAGGGACCAAAAGTGCGGCGATTGGCGGTGGACGTAGGGATAGGGAGCTATGCCCCTCTTGTCAGTGGGATGCTTGCAGGAACTATCGAGACACCTCCAAAGTTGCTTGATGCTATATCGGCGAATCTGGACGTATCCCGGATTGCACTTAAACAAGTGCTCGCCGAATCGTTTGAAGAGTCTACCGTGCCGGCATTCAAATCCGAACATGTGAAGCCACACGTACACCTTGAACCTCAAAAATGGGAAGATGCAGTCAGGTCATTGGCATTGTCCGATGACGAAACTACCAGACTGATGAAGTTCAAAGACTAACGTCACTAATGAACCCATTCGAGCGGGCACGCACTGAAGCAAACAAGCTCCGGCAGCAATTATTGAATCGCTGTACAAAAGGTGTGCCAAACAGCCTTGAAATGCTCTCGTCCGTCGAGGATGAGCTTGAGCTCTGTATTGAGAAGGTTCCTGCGGCTTTCGCTGCCCTTGGTGGCGGCGGTGCTGTCCTGAAGAGAAAGGAATGCTTCATCTACGTTCGGAACACCGTCAGCGACGATGAATATTCGTACCTGGTCGCTCATGAGCTAGGGCACTGGAAGCTAGACGCTGACAAGCCGGAATTGACCATCGCAGACCTCAAAGCATTGATGGGAAGCGAAGGTACACCCGCAGCAATAAAGGTTGAAGCGTACGGCGCGCGCGAGCGTCAGGAATTGCAAGCGAATGTCTTCGCTCGGGAGTTACTGCTGCCTCGGGATGTCGCTGCAGCTTTGTGGCGTCAAGGCAAAGGGCCTCGTGAGATTGCGCAGGCTTTGGTGCTTCCGTTGGAGTTGGTCCGGCAGCAGATGCTTGACGGCGTATTGCTTCCAAAGGCAGCTCAGGTTGCCCCTCGGAGTTTGCCGGCTCCCAGTGATGACCAAAGATTAGCTGCTGAGGCCCCGGAGAGATTCGTAAACGTTGTCGCCGGTCCCGGTACCGGAAAGACGACCACGCTGGTTCACAGAGTCAAATACCTTATTGAGCAGCAGAATGTAGACCCAAGTCGTATTCTAGTCCTCACATTCACAAATAAAGCAGCCTTCGAGCTCGTTGAGAGGCTTCGTGTCGCGGGCATTCAGCGCGCCGCTGACATTTGGGCGGGGACATTCCATGCTTTTGGCTTGGAATTCCTGCGGAAATATCATCAGCATTACGGACTAGACCAAGACGTGCTGGTCGCGGACAGACTGCACGAGGTAACGCTTCTTGTGCGCAATCTGCCGGTTGTCGATTTGCAGTATTACCTGCGAGTTGAAGACCCTTATGACTGGCTTCAGACTGTCCTCAAATGTATCCAGCGCCTCAAGGAAGAACTCGTTAGTCCAGGCGAGTATAGACAGAGACTGAAGTTACTCGACCCCGCCCCGGAAGAGCTTCGGCGCGAACGCGAGGATATTGCCACGCTGTATGAACTGCACGAGCGTGTCCTCGCAGATGCGAAAATGGTCGACTTTGTCGACTTGGTTGCGAAGCCGGCACTACGGATTCGAGATGATAGAGATAGCGTTGCGGAGTTTGCAAATCATTTCGAGCATGTGCTCGTAGACGAATATCAGGACGTCACCGAGGCGATGGTGATGCTCGTTCGCCAACTCGCAGCGCGAGCAAAATCGCTATGGGTCGTGGGAGATGTGCGTCAGGCGATACATCACTGGCGAGGTGCGTCGGTAAAAAGCCTGATGAAATTCGAGCACTCCTTCAAGGGAAGCAGCGATACGTCCAGTGCACGGAAGTATTCACTCGACTCAAACCGCAGAAGTTCGCAGGAGATTCTAGACCTCGTCTCCGAAGCCGGGCGAGTTCACACGTTGCAGGACGAATTGCCGTTAGATGAGATGCACGCAGTCAACGGTAAGAGCGCTTACTTGCCACAGCTAATTTCGTGCGATGAACGCATCGATATTGCCGAGGCAATCACTCAGGAGGTGCTGAGCCAGAACGACCACGGTAGAGGTATCGCGTTCCGAAATCAGGCTATTCTCTGTAAGCGCAGTGCTGACATTGAGTTTATGTCGGACTACCTGCGTCGCTCCAAAATTCCCGTTCTCCACATCGGTGAACTGGCACAGCGGCCTGAAGTCAAGCGTCTGGTTTGCCTTATGCAGCTCTTTTGTGAACGGGAACCTCGGGCTCTGGTCGGTCTTGCGAACGTACCTGGCCTCTCGATGCCATGGGTGGACATTCACAGACTGCTCGAGTGCTCGCACGGCGATGTGGCGTGGCAGAGAGGTCGGTGGCTCGGAAAGACGTTTGAGGGTATGTCGGCAATGGGGTGCGCTGCCAGCGCGAACTTGGAGACATTGCTGCGTGGCTTTACCCGTAACACCAATCCTTGGCAATTCGTCTGTGACTTGCTATTGGAACGTCGATTCGTTGTTCCGCATCCTGATGACGTTTCCCTCGAAGCGCAGACTATCCGTATCGCCCTGTGGCAGTTTGCGTACTCGGTCCGAAATGGAGATGGAGACGTCCGACAGGCTCGTCTATCGCGGTTTTTGCTGCGGCAACAACTGCGGCAACGTATTGGAGAGACATATTCAGACAGGGAGCTTCCGCCGGAAGCTTCTGAAATGGATGCGGTCCGTCTGCTAACTGTCCACGGCAGCAAAGGACTCGAATTCACATCGGTCCATGTAGGCTACGTGGACCCGGCATTTTTCGGGTCCGAAGCTCCGAGGTGGGGGACTTCCGAGTCCATTACCCATCTCGTTCCGCCGGCGGTATTGGGCAGCTCCGACGAAGAGTTTGCGTTCGAGTCAGCGATTGAGAGGAATAACCTCTTCTATGTCGCCTTGTCTCGAGCGAAGCTGCACCTCCAACTCTACGAAAGCGGCATTCGTTTCTCAAGCGACAGACTCGCACAGCTTCGCAATTGCCGGCAGTACTACCGGCGAAGAAAGTTCGACGCGAGCATAGTGGCGTCCGTGGTCAAGTCGACCCAGAGCGTGCCTGGAGCACACGCGCCGAAGCGCGTCTTGTTGGATGAATTTGAAGCGTATATCCGTTGTCCTTTGCAGCATCATTACCGCTATAACCTCGGGCTGAGGCGCGAACAGGATACGGACGTTTCAATAAGAGCTCGTTGGGCAGTTATGGAGACGCTTCAAGTCATCGCACAGGGCGGTGCGAAGTCAAAGGACGCGTTCGCTGCTGCGTGGCAGAGCCACCAGCTTCCGCCGAAAGCAGAGGACGCCGGACTCCAGCGCGACGCCGTCATCGCGTGTCGCCGGGGGCTAAATGTTCTTCGGAGCAACGAAGGACTGTTACGCGATTCTCTCGTCGCGAGAATCGGTGGAATTGAAGTGGAGCTGCCTTGGGTGATTGAAAATCCGGGGCCTGAATACCACCTGATTCGATTTTCGGCCCGGGGGGCCGACAAGGTAAAAGATACGCTGAGGCCGATGCTTCTCGACCTTGTCGACGCGCAATCGGGGCCGATGGTGCTTCACACGTTGGTTGCAGAGAAAGAAATCGATGTCGAACTGAGCAAAGCGCCCACCCGTACCGGGGCATATAAGGCTGCTCTGCGCCTTGTTGAAAACGACCGCAGCGCAAAGCCCGGCAGACATTGTGGGCGTTGCGCCTATCTCGGGATGTGTCCGGTTGTGCCAGTTTAAATCGGCTCAGGAGGGCCGCCGGCACCCTGTGGAAATTCGACCCTTATTTTTGATAAGGTGTCGAAACGTCGTAGCGGGACGCCCAATTGTCCGCATAGGACTTCACGATGTTTGCGTCGCCCCGAATCAACATGCCGTTCTCTGCGTTGCGTTCTTGAGCGCTCTTCGTGAAGTTAAAGGAGCCGGTGAAGACCGAGCTGTCGTCGAAAATCATTACCTTATTGTGGGCAATCGCCGGTTTTGTATCGATGACTACATCGATGCCCGCGTTGCGCAGGTAGGTGGCGACGGTGTATCTCGGAGACGCCTGGCTTTTGTCGAGGATGACCTTTACGTCGACGCCACGTTCTTTCGCTCGTTTGACTGCGGCGGCAATAGGCGGGCTGGTGAACGAATAAGCCTGAATCCGGAGTTTGTGTTGCGTGCCGTCAATCGCGCTGATGATAAGTTGTTGGCAGCTCGCCCCATTGGGGACAAAGCACAATTGGTAGCTCGCGCCGTTAGCAAACGAAGTGGCTTCAGCGGTCGGCTGCCCAAAGATTTTCGCCGACAGGTCTTTTAGCGATGTGCGAGCGTTAGCGAGCGAAGTATTGGCAGCGACTGCGGCGGTGAGAGCGGTAATGCAAAGAGTATTACGAAGATTCACGATTCTATTTTTGTAAGCTGGGCGATGGTTGCGCGAAAATGAAAAGTGCGATTCGCATACAGAGAATGAACGATTGAAGAGTTGCACTATTGGAAGCGTCTAAGTATTCTTTTCAATGCCCTTTCGTCGGCCATCTTAACATCGTAAAGCACGTTTCGCCAAGGCTAAATCGTTTGGCTGCGGCCTTAATAATATATGAGTAGTTCGTTGAGTTTCCGGCTAACGTCGAGTCGAATTTCATTAGCTGTTGTTCTTGGATTTATATTATCATCTCCAATCTAACAGCGTATTATTTGTCGTAAAAAAATGACTGGGCTCAATTTTTGATTTCTCACCCTTTGATGTTATGTGATTTCAATATATTCTTGATTTCCGAAAGGCGGGCTCTTCCCTCATCGCGAGGGGTGATGAGCACTTCATCGGGGATTGTGACATCCAAAATCTTCGCAATATTTGAAACGTAGGGGCGGCGATTTCCGCAAAGCCGCTTCACTGCATTCTGAACGGCAGATTCCCCCTTTGTTGAAATCAGAAACGCGAGAGCGCGCTCATCTCTCAGGGATTCGATAACCACATCAAAGCGTCCCTCATATTCTGATTTCATACTCCCCTCCAAGTGTAAAGAATGAGAAATCCTATTTTTTTGGGAAACGTGAGGTAATGTGGCAGATAAATCTAGTACAAAATCAATCAGAATTCAAGAGATAAAACTCAGGTAATTGAATGCCTCGGGCGTGCTCGCCCGAGGCAAGCTCGGCATCGTGCTGGCTGCCGAGCAACATTTTAAATATTCTATCGAACTAAACCGTCTGGAGTTCCCGCCAGGCGCATGAGTATATTTTGGGGGTGGGGTTCCAAAGGCGCTGGTTGTTGTCGCGATTCTGCGGAACGATGTTGGCGAGTGAAAACGATTCCGCCATGGCCTGTGCATTCCAGCGGTTGCCCGCCGGGCTCATGTGGCCGCGGTCGAAGCCGCTGCGCTTGTAGTCGGCGAGCGTCGCGCCTTCGCCTTCGGGCAGGCGGTCGTCTTCGAAGAAGCGGTTCGTGCGCGTCATGTCCTTCGCGGCTTCGAGGTGGTCGCGCGTGAGATGCTCGGCCGACCACAGCGGCCCGTGCGTGACGCCCGAATGCAGCACGACAAAATCCGAATAGCAGAGCATGCGCGTTTTCGGCGCCATGCGCTGATTCGTGAGCGTCGGGAACTGGCCGTCGGGCACGAATTGCGAACAGGCCGGTGCGGCGATTGCATGACTCGCGGCGGCGAGCAGCAGGGAGGCAACAAGCGAGGCAAACAGCTTCTTCATCGAAAGGACAGGCTGGACTGGGGTGGGATCAAGCGGGCTGAAAGTATAGCGGGCGCATGGCGCGCGTGGAGGCGGGAGACAAAATGCAGGCGCAAAAAAACGCGCGCCCGCTCAAGGGCGGGCGCAAGCGAGAGGTGACGCACAAACACATGCAATGAGCGCGGCAGCGTTGCGTTGCTGCGCGAGGAGCGAGGCGGCAAATGATGCCGCCTGCATTCAATCGGTCAAATCATCAACAACGACTCAGCCTGCAAAAAGCGAATGCTCGGCGCGGACCATCTGGCGGTCCACCGCCTGAAGGCGCCATTGGCCTTCCATCGGCGAGTGCGAGGTTTCGCACGACCATGTCGCGTCGCCGTGTGCTGAACTGATTTCCTGGCGGCGGTTCACATGCAGGCCGCGCAGCGTGCACAGCGGCTCGTTTTCGAGCGGTGCGCACAGCGACGTGACACCATTCACGTCGCGCAATTCACCCCATTCTGGCAGGTCGATCCCTTCGTGAGACTCGCGGGACCAGCGTTGCTGGTCGGTGTCGAGCCAGAGCACTGCATAGTCGTGATTGACGGTCGGATCGGAACCGTTGATCAGGATCGTAAGTCGCATGGCATCTCCGCAAAATTGATCGGGCGCGTCGGCAATTTCAAAGTCTAGGACGACTCCGCGCGCGCGCAAAGTGAAGAGTGCAGGACAGATCGCCGCGCGCATGGCGCGTGCCTGGACCTACCCCGTTTATGCGCATTTCTGCCCGCGTAAACCCGGCTACGCTATCGCCGGGATTGAAATTCACAATTGGGAACGCAAACGCCACAACCTAGATTGATAGTGCGGCGAAGTCGCCCACGCATGCTGCATTGCACGAGGCGAATTGCGTCGCGTCCCCACATTTCAGGTCGAACGATGGAGGCACAGATGGCACAGCTAAAGGGCTCGAAGACGGAACAGAACCTCAAGGATGCATTTGCCGGCGAATCACAGGCCAACCGCCGTTATCTGTATTTCGCAGCCAAGGCCGACGTAGAAGGACAAAACGATGTCGCGGCGCTGTTTCGCTCGACCGCCGAAGGCGAAACCGGCCACGCGCACGGCCACCTCGAATATCTGGAAGCGGTAGGCGACCCGGCAACCGGGCTGCCGTTCGGCACCTCGCGTCTGAATCTGCAGGCGGCCATTGCGGGCGAAACGCACGAATACACCGACATGTACCCCGGCATGGCTAAGGTCGCGCGCGACGAAGGCTTCGACGAAATCGCGAACTGGTTCGAGACGCTCGCGAAGGCGGAGCGCAGCCACGCCAACCGCTATACGAAGGCGCTGGACGTGCTGGCGGACTGAGGCGGGGCGGGCATCGCCGCGTGCCTGACGGCACGCACCCATGACGCGCGCGCTTGATATTTCGCGTGCCGGGCAAGCACCGGCGCGCGTACGCGCGCTCGTTTAGCCGCGTATTTGGCTGATAAATAAAAGAAGGAGACGTCATGCCCCACAAGGAAGGCAGTCTCGAAGCGCCGACCCGCCATCCGCTCGACTGGCGCTCCGACGCTTTTTACGACCAGGCCCAGCTCGACACGGAACTCGCGCGCGTATTCGATATCTGTGCGGGCTGCCGGCGCTGCGTGTCGCTCTGCGGTGCGTTTCCCACGCTGTTCGATCTCGTCGATGAAACCGATACCGGCGAAGCGCACGACGTCGACAAGGCGTCGTTCGACAAGGTCGTCGACCAATGCTATCTGTGCGATCTCTGCTACATGACGAAGTGCCCCTACGTGCCGCCGCATCCGTGGAACGTGGATTTTCCGCATCTGATGCTGCGCGCCAAGGCCGTTCACTATCGCAAGGGCGAAGTGAAGCTGCGCGACCGCGTGCTCTCGAATACCGACGCGCTCGGCCAGATCGCCGGTATTCCCGTCGTCACGCAAACGGTCAACGCCATCAATCACACCAAGGCGATGCGCGGCGCGATGGAAGACATGCTGGGCGTCGATCGCAAGGCGTGGCTGCCCGACTTCGCCACGCACAAGTTTCGTAACGTTGCGAAGCGCGCGGCGTCGAGCGAGGTGCGCGACGGCGAACGCACGCCGGGCAAGGTCGCCATTTACGCGACCTGTTACGTGAACTTCAACGAGCCCGGCATCGGCCACGATCTGCTCGCGGTGCTCGACCACAACGAGATTCCCTACGAGCTGGTGAAGAGCGAGTGGTGCTGCGGCATGCCGCTGCTGGAGCAGGGCAATCTGGAGGGCGTGGCGCACAAGCAGTCGCAGAACATGCCGATGCTCGCGCGTTACGCGCGCGAAGGCTATGCGCTGATCGGCGCGGTGCCGAGCTGCGTGCTCATGTACAAGCACGAACTGCCGCTGATGTTCCCCGACGACGCCAACACGAAAGCCGTGAGCGACGCGTTCTGGGACCCGTTCGAGTATCTCGTGGCGCGTCATCGCGACGGCCTGCTCAAGACCGATTTCCGTGCGCCGCTTGGCAACGTGTCGTATCACGTGCCGTGTCATGCGCGCGTGCAGAACATCGGCCGCAAGACCTTCGACCTGCTTTCGCTCGTGCCCGAAACGAAAGTGACCGTGGTCGAGCGCTGTTCGGGCCACGCGGGCACGTTCGGCGTGAAGAAGGAATTCCACGCCATGTCGATGAAGATCGGCACGCCCGTGTTCAAGCAGATGGGGCAGGCCGAGCCAAACTTCATCTCCTCTGATTGCCAGCTCGCGGGGCATCACATTGCGCAGGGCATCGAAGAGAACCAGTTTGGCGAGCCGCCGCTCGCTCACCCCATTACCTTGCTGCGCCGCGCCTATGGCATCTAGGCCCCGACGCCAACCCGCAACATTCACGAGGCACGACTCATGACGATCGCGAGAAATTCGCTGTTGACGCTGGAAGCCTACGCCAGGGTGCGGGGCGACATGCGCAAACGCATCATCGAGCACAAGAAGCAGCGCGTGGTGCCGCTCGGCAATCACCTGACGTTCCTGTTCGAGGACGAGACCACGATCCGCTACCAGATCCAGGAGATGCTGCACATCGAAAAGATCTTCGACGAAGACGGCATTCAGGGCGAACTCGCGGCCTATCTGCCGCTCGTGCCCGACGGCGGCAACCTGAAGGCGACCATGCAGCTCGAATACGAGAGTGAAGTCGAGCGGCGCGCGGCGCTGGCGCGGCTGATCGGCATCGAGGACAAGGTGTTCGTCCAGGTGGATGGCGAGGCGCCCGTCTACGCGATCGCCGACGAGGACCTCGAACGCGAGAACGACGAAAAGACCTCGGCGGTGCATTTCGTCCGCTTCGAACTCACGCCGCAGATGAAGACGCGGCTACGCGAAGGCGCCGCGCTCACGATAGGCTGCGATCATCCGAATTACCGCGTGCCGACGCAGACCATCGACGGCGAGGTGCGCGCCTCGTTGCTCAAGGATCTCGCCTGAGGCGCTTCACCTGCCTCATCAAACGTCCTTGCGGTACATGACGAAGCCGGGCTTCACGGCCACGTCGTCGTAGAGCCGCATGGCCGTGTGATTCGTCTCGTGCGTGTGCCAGTACACGCGCGACGAATTCGACACCTTCGCGTGCGCATACACGGCCTCGATCAGCGCGCGGCCCACGCCCTGGCCGCGTGCGTCTTCCATGGTGAAGAGATCCTGCAAATAGCAGATCGGCCCTTCCAGAATCGTGTTGCGGTGATAGATGAAGTGCACGAGGCCGAGCACGCGTTCGCCGCGCACGGCGATGAACGCGTGCATGGGCTCGTAGCCGTCGAAGAAGCGCGACCAGGTCGTGCGCGTGATGTGTTCCGGCAATGCGGTGGCGTCGAAGCGGCCGTAAAAGCGGTTGTAGCCGTCCCAGAGCGGCAGCCATGCGGCGAAATCGTCGGGTGCGACGGCGCGGACTTGAAGCGTCGTGTCGATCATATCTTCTCCTTGTTGGCAGGGCTTCCCAAACTCCCAAGCGTAAGCGACTTGTGGCACCATTGTTAGTCCCACCGAAACCAAAAACAATGGAGCCACGGGTTTGGACTACGCGTTGATGATGACGGCCTATGCGAAGCGCGCCGTGCGCAAGCTCACGCAGCAGGACCTGCTTTACGAGAGCCTGCGCCGCGCGATTCTCGACGGCGACATTGGCCGCGGCACGCGCCTCGCGTCGAGCCGCGCGCTTGCGGAGCAACTCGGCATCGCGCGCAATTCGGTGCTCTATGCCTATGAGCGGCTCGTGGAAGAGGGCTTCGTCAGCGCGACGCGCCACGGTTCGGTCGTCAACGCGGTCAGCGCCGGTGCCTCGGCAACGCCGGCCCAGACCGCGCAGCGCGAAGAGCCCGTGCCTGCGCTTGCGCGCCGCGTGCGCGAACTGCCGCCGCGCCGCTCGGGCCGCCACGGTGCGAAGGCGCTGCGCCCGGGCGTGCCCGCGCTCGACGCGTTTCCCTACGCGCAATGGCGCACGGCGGTCGAACGCGCGCTGCGCGAGTTGCGCGCCCACGATCTCGGCTATGGCGACAGCGCAGGCATGCCCGCGCTGCGTCAGGCCATTGCGCAATACGTGCGCGTGTCGCGCGGCGTGCGCTGCCAGCCCGACCAGGTGTTCGTCACGGACGGCACGCAGTCGAGCCTCGACCTGTGCGCGCGTCTCTTCGCGGACGAGGGCGAGCGCGCGTGGATCGAAAATCCGGGCTACCTCGGCGCGCGTGTGGCGTTCACGGCCGCGGGGCTGCAACTCGTGCCGATGAGCGTGGATGCGGCGGGCATGGCGGCGCGCCCCGAGGACTGGCGCGAGCGGCCGCCGCGACTCGTTTATCTCACGCCGTCGCACCAGTATCCGCTGGGCTGCGTGCTGAGCCTCGAGCGGCGTCTCGCGCTGATCGAGCAGGCGCGCGCGTGCGGCGCGTGGATCGTCGAGGACGACTACGACAGCGAGCTGCGCCACGACGGGCCGCCGCTGCCGTCGATCCAGGGCCTCGCCGACGACGCGCCCGTGATCTATCTCGGCACCTTCAGCAAGACGCTGTTTCCGGCGCTGCGCATCGGCTTCATGATCGTGCCGAAGCGTGTGGCGGCGCCGTTCGCGCAGGCGCATCACACGCTCGTGCGCCAGGGGCGCGTGGCGGAACAACTGGCGCTGGCGGAATTCATCGAAAGCGGGCGTTACGCGCGCCATTTGCGGCGCATGCGCAAGCTCTACGAAGAGCGCCGCGACGGCCTGGTCGCCGCCATCGACAAACATCTCGCCGGCGTGATGACGGTGTCGGCGGACGCGGGCGGCATGCACTTGAGCGTACGCCTCGACGCGCCGCTCTCCGATGCCGAGGTGAGCGAAGCCGCGCGTGCACACGGCTTGCATCTGTCGCCATTGAGCGCGTATTGCGTCGATGCACCGGACGCCACGCGCTACAACGGCTTCCTGCTCGGCTATGCGGAAACGCCGCCGCAGGTTGCCGACACGCTCATGCAGACGCTCGCGCGCATCGTGCGTGAACGTCTGCCAGCGGCTTCATCGCTTACTGATGGCCCGCGATCACATGCGGCAGATAGGGCGCTTCGAGTGTCTTGATCTCTTCGTCGGAGAGCTTGAGCGAGAGCGCCGCGACGGCGTCTTCGAGATGCTGCGGTTTCGACGCGCCGATGATCGGCGACGTGATGGCGAGCTTATGCAGCAACCACGCGAGCGCGACCTGCGCACGCGGGACGTCGTGCGCCCGCGCGATGGTGGCAACCGCATCGATGATGGCTTTATCTGCATCGGCGCCGTAGAGCGTCTTGCCGAACTTGTCGGTGGCCTCGCGCTCGCTCGATTCGTTCCAGTCGCGCGTGAGGCGGCCGCGTGCGAGCGGGCTCCACGGCATCACGGCAATGCCCTGATCGGCACACAGCGGCAGCATTTCGCGCTCTTCCTCGCGGTAGAGCAGATTCACGTGGTCCTGCATGCTGATGAACTCGGTCCAGCCGTTCAGGCGCGAGGTGTAGAGCGCCTTGCTGAACTGCCACGCGTGCATGGACGAAGCGCCGATATAGCGCGCCTTGCCGGCCTTCACGACATCGTGCAGCGCTTCGAGCGTTTCTTCGATGGGCGTGTTGTAGTCCCAGCGATGGATCTGGTAGAGATCGACGTAATCGGTGCCGAGGCGCTTGAGGCTATGGTCGATTTCCGTGAGGATGGCCTTGCGCGACAGACCCTGGCCGTTCGGGCCGGGCCGCATGCGGTTGTAGACCTTCGTGGCGAGCACGATGTCGTCGCGCTTGACGAAGTCGCGCAGCGCGCGCCCGACGATTTCTTCCGAGGTGCCGTCCGAGTAGGTGTTCGCGGTGTCGAAGAAGTTGATGCCGGCGTCGAGCGCCTGGCGGATGAGCGGGCGGCTGGCGTCCTCGCCGAGCGTCCACGGGTGCGTGCCGCGCTCGGCCACGCCGTAGGTCATGCAACCGAGACAAAGACGCGAAACCTGCAGCCCTGTCGAGCCGAACCTGACGTAATCCATTGCTGTTGCTCCTGGCGAAAAGGCGATTCAAGCAGAGGAAGTGCGTGCGCCGCGCGAGGGCGGCGGACTTTCGCAAGGGTATAACAGGCCGGCAGAACGTGCAGGGCGTGCCGCGTTAGAACATTTCCATCACGCGGTGGTAGAGCATGCCGATTTCGAGCGCGGGTCGCCGCCACGCGGGGCCGCCGGGGAAGCGCGCGTGCCGCAGCTGCGCGAACAGATCGAACGAAGCGCGCTCGCCGACGATGGCCTGCGCAACGAGACGCCCTGCCATGCCCGTGAGCGCCACACCGTGCCCCGAAAAGCCTTGCACATAGTAATAATTCGGGTCGATCGCGCCGAAGTCGGGCGCGCGGTTGCGCGTGACATCGACGAAGCCGCCCCACGCGTATTCCACGCGCGCGCCCGCGAGCTGCGGGAAGGTATCGCTCATGCGCGTCTGCATGGCCGCTGTCAGGCGTTCGGGCGCGGCGCCGGTCGAATCGGCGCGGCCGCCGAACAGCATGCGGTGGTCGGCCGAGACGCGGAAGTAGTCGAGAAAGAAGTTGTTGTCGCACACGGCGGAACGTTGCGCGATCAACGAGCCGGCCAGTTCGCGGCCTAGCGGCTCGGTCGCGATGATGTACGAGGCGATGGGCGCGATGCGCGCGGCCACGCTGCCGGGCAGCACGCCGCCCGGCGCGGCGTTGCAGCACGACACCACGAAGCGGCAGCGTACTTCGCCGTGCGCCGTTCTGACCACGGGCCGGGCACCGCGTACGACTTCGAGCGCACGCGTATGCGCGAAGAGTTGCGCGCCTTCGCGGCGCGCGGCGGCGGCGAGGCCAAGACAGTACTTGAGCGGATGCAGATGTCCCGAGACCGGATCGTAGACGCCCGCGATATAACGCTGCGACGCCACCCGTGCGCGCGTGGCGTCGGTGTCGAGCCATTCGAGGCGATCGTAGCCCCAGCGCGTGCGCGCCGCGTCCATCCATGCGCGTAGATCGGGCACGCGCTTCGTTTTCGTCGCGACGGTCAGATAGCCCGGCGTGAAGTCGCAATCGATGCCATAGCGCGCAATGCGCTCGCGCACGAGGTTCACGCCTTCGATGGAGAGCGCCCACGCCGCGCGTATGCCCTGCGCGCCGAGTTGCTTTTCGAGCACTTCGTCTTTCGCGAAGCCCACGAGCGTCTGGCCGCCATTACGGCCCGAGGCGCCCCAGCCGGGACGATGGGCGTCGAGCACCACGACCGAAAGGCCGCGTGCGCGGCACTCGAGCGCGACCGAGAGCCCGGCGAAGCCCGCGCCGATTACGCACACGTCGGCGTCGAGCGTGCCTTCGAGCACGGGGTCGTCGGCGGGGCGCGTCGCGGTGGCTTCGTAGTACGAGTGGCGGGCGAGGGCGTCCGACTGGGCGTCGAGGTCGAGTGTCATCAAAGCAGGTCCTTCATTCGATACCACGCCATCGCGAGCACGAGGGCAGGGGTTCGCAGTGTAGCGCCGCCGGGGAAATCGCGGTGACGGATCTTGCCGAACAGGTCGAAGCGCGCGGCCTGGCCGTGGATCGCCTCGGCGATCAGCGTGCCCGCGAGTCCCGTGACGTTCACGCCGTGGCCCGAGAAGCCCTGCGCGAAATACACCGTTGGCGAGAGGCGGCCGAAGTGCGGCGCGCGGTTCATCGTGATGTCAACGTAGCCGCCCCACGCGTAGTCCACCTTTACGTCGGCGAGTTGCGGAAACGTCTTCAGCATGTCGCGGCGCATGGCTTCGCCCAGATTGGGCGGCGCGATGGTGGAATAGCTCACCTTGCCGCCCCAGAGCAGGCGCGTGTCCGCAGCGGGACGGAAGTAGTCGAGCACGAAGCGGCTGTCGCATACGGCAGCCTGGGCGGGCATCAGCGCATTCATGCGTTCGGCGCCGAGTTTTTCGGTGGCGATCACATAAGTGCCCACGGGCATGATCTTGCGCGCGAGCGCGGGGGCGAGATCGCCCAGATACGTATTGCAGGCGAGCACGACGAATTTCGCACGCACGTTGCCGCGCGCGGTCTCGACCACGTGCGCGCCGTTCTCTTCGCGCAGTCGCGTGACGGGGCTGTTTTCGTACACGCGCACGCCCGCAACGACTGCCGCGCGCGCCAACCCGAGTGTGTAGTTGAGCGGATGCAGATGCCCGCTATCGGGATCGTAGAGGCCGCCCGGATAGCGCGACGACGCCACGTAGCGGCTCACCCCGTCGCCGTCCACGTACTGGAAGCGGTCGTAGCCGAAGCGCTGCGCCGCCTCGTCGCGCCAGCGCTTGAGCGCATCGACGTCGCGTGCCTTGTTCGCGGCGGTGAGATAACCTGCCGTGAGCGCGCAGTCGATGTTGTGCTGCCTGACGCGCCGCTTCACGATGTCGAGCGTTTCCAGACCCATGTCCCAGATCTGCTGGACCTCGGCTTCGGGCATGAACTGCGCGAACGTGTCGATATCGCAGGCAAAACCGCCGATCAACTGTCCGCCGTTTCGCCCACTTGCGGCCCACCCCACGCGCGAGGCTTCCACGAGCGCGACGCGGTGGCCGCGTTCGGCGAGATTCAGCGCGGCGGAAACGCCCGTGAGGCCCGCGCCGACCACGCAGACATCGGCATCGAGCGCCCCTTCGAGCACCGGGTGCGCGGTGGTGTCGTGGGCGGTGGCCGCGTACCAGGACGGGGCATGAGGCTGATTGGCGAATTTGAGCATAGGGAAAGCGAATCGGGAAACGGCGGGCGGCAGCACGAGGCCGCCGCCCGCCGCGACTTCATCAGAACGAGTAGATGAACTGCGCGCCGAGCAAGTCGTTGCTCTTGCTGTACGAGCCGTCGCTGTTCAGGAACACGCGCTGCGTGGCCCAGTCGTGGCGATATTCCACCTTCACCTGGATCTGCTGCGTCGGGAAGAACAGCAGGTCGAGCGCCACGTCCTGGCGTGTCGCGCCCTTGCACTCGAAGCCGAAGCCGCCGCCGGCCTTCGAGTTCGCCAGGCAGTCCGCACCAATGCCGAAGCCGTTGGCCGTATCCATGCCGTTCGAGTTGAGCACGATACCGCCGCCGCCGCCGCCGTTCTTGCTGTTCGCGAGCAGGTCGTAGCGTGCGGTCACGCCCATGCGGCCCACCACCGGCGCGAAGAACTTGCGGTGCGCGAGCAGTGAGAAGCCGTACCACTGCGCATTGCCGCCGTTGAATGCCGCGCGCTGCTGCTGGCCGTAATCGACTTCGGCGTTGTACTGGATGTCCGCGAGCGTGTAGCTTGCGTCCACTTCGCCGAAGAAGAAGTAGCCGCCCGAGCTCGATGCCTGGCCACCCACGCCGTACACGGCCTGGCCCGTCGTCGAATCGAACGCGCTCGGCAGCGTCTGGCGGCCGATGTTGAACGAGCCGCCAATATCGAGTGCGCTGGACCACGTGTAGTCGGCACGTGCCGTAAACGTCGGGATCCTGTTGCTCGTCGTGATCGGGTCTCCCAGCGCATTCTGGCCCGTCTGCACGACCGCGCCGTTGGTGCGGTACTGCTCGTTGCCGATCATGAACTTGAACGCCCACTGGCTGCCGCCCGGTGTGTAGTTCCAGCCGATACCCACGTAGCTGCCCGGATCGGAGAAGTCGTAGAGCAGGTTATGCGTGAGCGTGAGCATCTGGTTGGACTGCTGCACCTCGTAGCCGCCGAAGCTCGGCATGAGACCGGCGACGAACGTGCCCGTGGAAGTCACCGGCACGGTCACGACGGCAGTGTTCAGGATGTTGTTGCCGATCTCGCCGTGCTCGTTCTGCAGCAGCGTGATGCCATTGCCGCGGTTCGGCATGAGCGTGATTTCGGCCGAAGGCGCCATCGGGCCCACGCCGAAGGTCTTCTTGATGTCGAGATAGACATCGCCGAACGTGCTGTTGAAGTAGTTATACGAACCCGTGTGGTTCGCGAACAGGAACGACGAGGTGCCCGGTGCACGGTTGTAGATGTACGTCGGGTCGATGTAGCCGGTGATCGAAAGGCCCGCGAGCGGACCGGTGTTGGCGGCGTCGGTGAGCGAATCGACCTTGAGCTGCTGGTTCGCGATCTGCTGCTTCATCGCATCGACCTGGTCGTTGGTCAGGTTCGCCTGCGCCTTGCCGTAATCGGGCGAACTGATGTCGACCGGCGCTGCTGCGGCTACGGGTGTCACGGGTGCTGCGGCTACCACCTTGCCGGTGCTCTTCGACTGTGCCAGCTCGGTCTTCAGGGACTTGACCTCTTTTTGCAGGGCGTTGAGCTGCTCCTGCAGGGCCTTGATCTGTTCGCTGGTCGAGTCGGCAAAAGCGAGCCCTGGCAACGCCCCGGCCACCAGCAGACAGATTAACTTCTTCTTCATTGGAATTCTCCTTGTTGGTCGTTATTACAGATACTTCGGCGTGTGGCTGGGGCCCGGCGGGCGGCGCGCGCCGCCACCCGCACGGGTCGCATATGGCTTCTTATGGATTGCGCATCACGCCGCGCGCCGTCCGATCGGCGCACCCACCGCGCCGGCAGGGGCGGCGGCTGGCGTGATGGCTTCGGCGGCATCGGGCTGGACGAAGGCGAGCTGCATGTCGCGCATGCGCTTCTTCTCGCGTGCGCTCATCAGCTGGTTCACGGCGATCACGCCGATCGTCACCGCGCTGATGAAGAGCGTGGCGAGCGCGTTCATCTCCGGGTTCAGGCCGAGGCGCACGCGCGAGAACACGACGAGCGGCAGCGTGGTCGAGCCCGGACCGGAGAGGAACGCGGACAGCACGAGGTCGTCGATCGAAAGCGTGAACGAGAGGAGCCAGCCCGAGAGCAGGGCCTGCGAGATGAGCGGCAGCGTGATGACGAAGAACACCTTGAGCGGCGTGGCGCCGAGATCGAGCGCGGCTTCCTCGAGCGACTTGTTCATCTCCTTCACACGCGACTGCACGATGATCGCGACATACGACACGCACAGCATGACGTGGCCGATCCACATGGTCAGTACGCCACGTCCCTTTGGCCAGCCGAGGAACTGCTCCATTGCGACGAAGAGGAGCAGCAGCGAGATGCCTTGAATGACCTCGGGAATCACGAGCGGCGCGTTGATCATGCCCGCGAAGAACGCGAAGCCCCTGAAGCGGCCCATGCGGGCGAGCACGTAGCCGGCCCATGTGCCGATCGCGACAGAGGCGAACGCCGTCATCAGACCGATTTTTAGCGACAGCCACGCGGCGCTGAGCAGTTCGTCGTCCTGCAGCAGGGCGGCGTACCACTTCAGCGAGAAGCCCGACCATACAGTGACGAGCTTGGACTCATTGAACGAATACACCACGAGGCTGACGATCGGGATATACAGGAACAGCATGCCGAGCGTGAGCACCCCTGCGGAGAGTGCGCGATTAGGCTTGATCATTTGCGGTCCTCCAGTTCCTTGACCTGGTTGTGCTGGAAGAGAGCCATCGGCACGAGCAGCAGCAGCACCATCGCGACGGTGACGGCGGAGGCCATCGGCCAGTCCATGTTGTTGAAGAACTCGTCCCACATCACGCGGCCGATCATGAGCGTGTCGGCGCCGCCGAGCAGTTCGGGAATCACGTACTCGCCCACGGCGGGAATGAACACGAGCAGGCTGCCCGCGATGATTCCGTTCTTCGAGAGCGGCAGCGTGATCCGGGTGAACGCCACCCAGGGCTTCGCGCCGAGGTCGTAGGCGGCTTCGAGCAGCGTGAGGTCCATCTTCACGAGGTGCGCGTAGAGCGGCATCACCATGAAGGGCAGGTACGAATAGACCATGCCGATGTAGACGCCTGCGTCGCTGTGATAGAGGCGCAGCGGCGAGTGGATCAGGCCGATGGCCATCAGCGCGTGGTTGAGCAGGCCGTCGTCCTTGAGAATGCCGATCCACGCGTAGACGCGGATCAGGAACGAAGTCCAGAACGGCAGCATCACGGCCATCATGAGCAGGTTGCGTGTGGCCGGGTTCGAGCGCGCGATGTAGTACGCAATGGGGTAGCCGATCAAGAGGCAGAAGATCGTCGAGACTGCCGCCATCTTCAGCGAGCTGATGTACGTGGCGATGTACAGGCTGTCCTGCAGCAGGAACGCGTAGTGGCCCAGTTGCAGCGCGAAGTGCACCACGCCGTCCTTCATCTCGACCAGATTCGAGTAGGGCGGTACGGCCATCACCTGGTCGGCGAAGCTGATCTTCAGCACAAGCACGAACGGCAGCGCGAAGAACAGCGTGAGCCAGATGAACGGCACGCCGATCACGGCGGTGCGGCCCGAAGGCACGAAGCGCGAGAAGAAGCGCGCGAGCGCGCCCCGGCGCGCATCTGCGGCTGCGCGGCCGGAGCCGGGCGTGGTGGGAATAGTGGTACTCATGATTGAGGCCTCCTTACTGCGTAAGCACGACGCCGCTGGCCGGCGACCAGGACACGTAGACATCGTCGTTCCAGGCGGGCGCACCCTCGTTCATGAGGTGCGAGCTGGAGAGGTTCGAGACGACCACCTTGCCGCCCGGCAGGCGCACGTGATAAAGCGAATAGCTGCCCATGTAGGCGACATCCGTGACCACGCCGCGCGCCCAGTTGTGCGGCGTGCCTGGTTTCTCGCGCGTCACGCGCACGCGCTCCGGCCGCACCGAAATGCCCACGGGCATGCCGAGCGGGCCGCTGACGCCGTGGCTCACGTACATGCGCGTTTCGAGGTCTTCGCTTTCCACGAAAATGTGATCGGGCTCGTCCTCGACGACCTTGCCTTCGAACAGGTTGGTCGAGCCGATGAACTCGGCTGAGAAGCGGCTGTTGGGGAACTCGTAGACTTCGCCGGGCGAGCCGATCTGCACGATGCGGCCTTCGCTCATCACGGCGAGGCGGTTGGCCATGGTCATCGCCTCTTCCTGATCGTGCGTGACCATCACACAGGTGACATCGACTTTCTCGATGATGTTCACGAGTTCGAGCTGGGTCTTCTGGCGGATCTTCTTGTCGAGCGCCGACATCGGTTCGTCGAGCAGCAGGAGCTTGGGGCGCTTCACGAGCGAGCGCGCAAGCGCCACGCGCTGCTGCTGGCCGCCCGAAAGCTGATGGGGTTTGCGCTGCGCGTAACGGCCCATTTGCACGAGGTTGAGCGCGTCGGCCACGCGCTCGCGAATTTCGTTCTTCGGCACGCCTTCCTGCTTGAGACCGAACGCGACGTTCGACTCCACGCTCATGTGCGGGAAGAGCGCATACGACTGGAACATCATGTTGACGGGGCGGCGGTACGGCGGCAGCGACGCGAGGTCTTCGCCATCGACGAAGATGCGGCCCGAGGTGGCCGTTTCGAGGCCCGCGAGCATGCGCAGCAGGGTGGACTTGCCGCAGCCCGAGCTGCCGAGCAGCGCAAACAGCTCGTTCTTGGCGATGTTCAGGTTCACGTTGTCCACGGCGGTGCTATCGCCGAACTTCTTGACGACGTTTTCGATACGCACGAACGCATCGTTCCTGGCCGGGGTCGCGTTGGCGCGCGAAGCTTCTGGGGCGTTGACTTTGGACGTCGAATTCATGATCTGACCTTGGTTCCTTTCTGATCGCAGTACACGTTTTTCCGGCGCGAGCCGGCCCGCACGGGGCGCTAGCGCGACTCGCGACTTAGTACTGCGAACGGAGCTCGGGAAAGGCTCGCGCGCGTCGTCAAAAAAGGGGGGCGGCACTGCGCGGCCTGACTTCGGAATTGCGTACTTCAGGCGGAGAGGGGTCGAGCGATCCCTCTTCCGCGTCGTCTCCTTATTGTTTCCTTCAGGGGGAGTCAGCGTGTCAGTGGCCGGTCTTCAACTGGGCCCACAGACGGTTTTCGAGGCGCAGGATGTCGGCCGGCATCGGCTTCATCAGCGTCATCTTCCTGAGCACGTCTTCCGACGGGTACACCGTCGCGTCCTGCGCCACTGCCGGCGTGACGAACTGGCGCGCGGCCTTGTTCGCCGTCGGGTAGAACACTTCGTTGGTGATCTGCGCGTTGACCTTCGGATCCGAGATGTAGTTGATCCACTTCATTGCGTTTTCGGGGTGCGGTGCGTCCTTGGGTATGACCATCACGTCGAACCACAGCAGGCCGCCTTCCTTCACGTTCGAGAACTTGACGTCGTACGAGCGCTTGGCTTCCTCGGCGCGGCGGTGCGCGATGCCGACGTCGCCCGACCATGCCACGGCAACGCAGATATCGTTGTTCACGAGGTCGTTGATATAGCCCGACGAATTGAACTGGGTGATGTACGGGCGGACTTTCTTCAGCACTTCGAATGCGGCCTGATAGTCCGCCGGGTTCGTGCTGTTGGGGTCCTTGTGCATGTATTGCAGCGTCGCGGCGAACACGTCCACGGCCTGGTCGAGGAACGACACGCCGCAGCCCTTGAGCTTGGAGAGATTTTGCGGATCGAGCACGAGTGCCCAGCTGTCGACCGGCGCGTTCGGACCGAGCGCCTTCTCCACGGCCTGCTTGTTGTAGCCGATGCCGTCGGTGCCGAACGCCCAGGGCACGCCGTACTGATTGCCCGGGTCGGCGTCGGCAATCATGTGCATGAGCACGGGATCGAGGTTCGCGAGGTTGGGGATTTTCGACTTGTCGAGCTTCTGGTAGACGCCGGCCTGAATCTGCTTGGCCATGTAATTCGAGGTGGGCACGACGATGTCGTAGCCCGAGCTGCCGGCCAGCAGCTTGGCTTGCAGCGTGTCGTCGCTGTCGTAGTTATCGTACTTGACCTTGATGCCCGCTTCTTTTTCGAAGTTCGGGATCGTGTCTTTCGCAATGTAGTCGGACCAGTTGTAGACGTTCAGATCGCCGTCGGCCGCGTGCGCTGGCTCGCTGGGAAGGGCCGTGAGGCCGGCACACGCAGCGAGGGCCGCGATCGCGACCGCATGACGAAGATGACTAACACTCATGTTGCTTTCCCCTGAAGATGAAGATCGGCGGGAGGCCCAGCACCCCGTTGCGCCGCCCGCCGTGGACAAGTCGCGTTAAGAGAGACCCAGTTGTTGCGCAGTTGCGTCGATGGCCTTCTTCGCCTTCGACACGATTTCATCGATCTCGCCGCGCGTGACGACGAGCGGCGGCGAGAGCAGCATGCGGTCGCCCGTGGCGCGCATGATGAGATTGCCGTTGAAGCAGAAGTCGCGGCACAGCGTGCCCACCTCGCCGCCATTCGCGAAGCGCTTGCGCGCCTTCGGGTCCTCGGCGAGCTGCAGGCCCGCCACCAAACCCGCGCCCGAGATGTCGCCGATGATCGGATGATTGGCGAACGTCTCGCGCAGGCGTTGCTGGAAGTACGGGCCGGTGTCGTTCTTCACGCGCGTGACGATGCCTTCGTCGCGCAGCAGCTTGAGGTTCGCCACGGCCACGGCGGCGGCGACCGGATGCCCCGAGTATGTGAGGCCGTGATTGAACTCGCCGTTCTCGATGAGCGCCTTCGCAATGCGGTCGTGAATGCCCACTGCGCCCATCGGCACATAGCCGCTCGTGAGGCCCTTGGCCATCGTGATGAGATCGGGCTCGAAGCCGAAGTGCTGATGCGCGAACCATTCGCCGGTGCGGCCGAAGCCGCCGATCACTTCGTCGGCGCAGAGCAGGATGTCGTACTTGCGGCAGATGCGCTGGATTTCCGGCCAGTAGGTCGAGGGCGGGAAGATCACGCCGCCCGCGCCCTGGAACGGCTCACCGATGAAGGCGGCCACGTTCTCCGCGCCCACTTCGAGAATCTTCGCTTCGAGCTGTTGCGCACGTGCGAGACCGAATTCTTCGGGCGACAGGTTGCCTTGCGCTTCGCCATAGAAGTACGGCTGGTCGATGTGCACGATGTTCTCGACCTTCGAGGGCATCTGCTCGTGCATGTAGCCCATGCCGCCCAGCGTGCCGCCCGCGATGGTCGAGCCGTGATACGCGTTCCTGCGCGAGATGACGACCTTCTTCGAGGGCTTGCCTTGCGTGAGCCAGTACTGATGCACGATGCGCAGCACCGTGTCGTTGCCTTCGGAGCCGCTGTTGCAATAGAAGAAGTGATTGAACGGCTCGGGCGAAAGCTGCGCGAGCAGCGCCGAGAGTTCGATGACCGGCGGGTGCGTGGTCTTGAAGAACGTGTTGTAGAACGGCAGTTCCTGCATTTGCTCGTAGGCGGCGTCGGCCAGTTCCTTGCGGCCGTAGCCCACGTTCACGCACCAGAGCCCGGCCATGCCGTCGATGATCTGGTTGCCTTCCGAGTCCCACAGGTACACGCCTTTCGCCTTCACGATCACGCGGCTGCCCGTCTGGTTGAGCGAGCCCATGTCGGAAAACGGGTGAATGTGATGCGCGGCGTCCAGCGCGCGGTACTCGCTCGTCGAGCGCGCCGTTCGGCTGGATTGCGCGCGTAGCGTCGTCGGCACTTCCTGCAGCGCGCTGGCGGGGGCGTCGATTCGATAGCTCATTGCTATGTCTCCTTTCGTTTACACGTGCAGCAGCAGGTGCTTGCGTTCCCACGAACTGATCACGCGGAAATAGGCTTCGTATTCGGTTTCCTTGAGCGCGAGGTAGGCGCGCACGAACTTCTCGCCGAGGATGCCCATGAGCGGTTCGCTTGCGCTCATCAACGTGAGGCCTTCTTCCAGGTTGCGGGGCAACTGGTAGGGCAGCGAATAGCCGTCGCTCACGAGCGGTTCCGTGGGCTTGAGGTGCTGCGTCATGCCGAGGTAGCCGGCGGCGAGCGTCGCGGCGATCGCGAGGTACGGGTTGGTGTCCACGCCCGGAATGCGGTTTTCCACACGGCGCGCGGCCGGCGACGAGTACGGCACGCGGAAGCCCACCGTGCGGTTGTCGTAGCCCCATGCCACGTTGATCGGCGCTGCCATGAAGCGCGAAAGGCGACGATACGAGTTGATGTACGGCGCGAAGATCGGCATCAGCGCGGGCGTGTACTTCTGCTGTCCCGCGATATACGCATAGAACATGTCCGTCGGCTTGCCGTCCGAGCCCGTGAAGAGGTTCTGGCCACTTTCCGCCGAGACGAGGCTCTGATGGATGTGCATGGCCGAGCCCGGCTCGTTCTCCATGGGCTTCGCCATGAAGGTGGCGTACATGTGGTGGCGCAGCGCCGCCTCGCGCACCGTGCGCTTGAAGAGAAACACGCGGTCGGCGAGATTGAGCGGATCGCCGTGCAGGAAGTTGATCTCCATCTGCGCCGCGCCCACTTCGTGAATGAGCGTGTCGACTTCGAGGTCCTGAATATCGCAGTACTCGTAGATGTCTTCGAAGAGCGGATCGAACTCGTTCACCGCTTCGATCGAGTACGCCTGGCGGCCCGTTTCGGGACGGCCCGTTCGGCCGATCGGCGGCGTGAGCGGAATGTCCGGATCCTTGTTCATGTCGACGAGATAGAACTCGAGCTCCGGCGCGATGACGGGCTTCCAGCCCTTTGCCTCGTAGAGTTCGAGCACGCGGCGCAGCACGCGGCGCGGCGAGATTTCGACGGGCGAGCCATCGAAGTGCACGCAGTCGTGGATCACCTGTGCGGTGGGATCGACGGCCCACGGAATGATGCGAATCGTGGACGGGTCGGGCACGCACACCATGTCGGGATCGGTGACGCCCGTGAGGCTGCCGTCTTCGGGATAGTCGCCGGTCACGGTCTGGATCATCACGGCTTGCGGCAAGCGCATCGACTCGCCCGATTCGAACTTGCTGCGCGGGATGATCTTGCCGCGCGCAATGCCCGCCATGTCGGGGATGATGGCTTCGATTTCGGTGATGTGATGCTTTTTCAGGAATTCGTCGATTTCATGCATGATCTTTCTCTCTGTTCTGTATGGGCCGGCATCAGGCGTGGGCGGCGCGCGGCGCATGCGCCACGTCGAGTCCGGCCCCGCCCGGTATTCGGGCCAGCATGTGGTTGCGGCAGGCTTCGCCGAACGTGCGGAAGATAGCGGTGGACAGCGCGTCGTCGGCGTACTTCCATTCGGGGTGCCACTGCACGCCAAGCACAAAACCGGGTGCGTTCGCGACGCTCACGGCTTCGATGAGGCCGTCGGGTGCGAATGCCTCGGCCACGAGGCCCGCGCCCAGCCGTTCGATGCCCTGACCGTGCAGCGAATTCACGCGGGCTTCGCGCGCGCCGCCCGCAAGCTGTTGCAGCACACCGCCTTCCACGAGCTTCAACGCATGCGCCGGACCGTATTGCGTGTCGAGCGGATCGTCCTTGTTCTCGCGATGGTCGTCGTAGCGTGCAACGTTGTGCACCTGCTGATGGAGCGTGCCGCCGAACACCACGTTCATCTCCTGGAAGCCGCGGCAGATGGCGAGCACCGGCACGCCGGCCTCGATCGCGGCGCGCATGAGCGGCAGCGTGGTGGCGTCGCGAGCGGGGTCGTGCAGCGTGCCGCCCTCGCTCGCCGCGCCGCCATAACGATGCGGCTCGACGTTCGAATAGCTGCCCGTGAAAAGCAGTCCGTCCACGGCTTCGAGAATGTCGGCCGCAGCCTGCCGCTCGCCCAGGGCGGGCAGCACGAATGCGAGCGCGCCTGCTCCATCCACAGCCGCGGCGATGTACTTCTCACCGGCAACATGTGACGCGTGCGGTCCCATCATCGTGCGGTCGGCAGTAACGCCAACTACTGGTCTGGTTCGCATGACTAATGATTCGCTTGCTTGCCCGTGCGCGATGTATCGACGCTACGGGCGTGACATGACCTTGCAGCCTTGCGGGACGCAAAACTACAAACCCTGTGTGCTCCGCGCAGCGGCGCTAACGGATGGCGCTGCGCGTGGAGATCATGTAGGCGGTTCGTTTCTTGCCGTTGTGAGGCGCGACGGTGTTCAGGCGTGCGCAGCCATATCGCGAAGGCGCGACAGGACACTTCGCGAACCAACGACGGCGAAGAAAACGAACGGCGCGGGAGGGAGAGGCGCTAGGGCAGAAGCGACGCGACTTCGTCCGTGTGGACGGCAATGAAGGCGCGTGCGGAGACCGAGTTGTGACGCCGCACAGAGCGGCGGGAAAGGATCGTGAAGACGGACAGGAACAGGCGAGAGGCAAGCCTGCCGCTACTGCCGTCGGCGATGGCGGTGCAGTCACTGCGAAGACACCTCGCATGACTACGATCCCACCTCACCAGAGGGCCACGGACTCTCACAATAACACTCGACTGGTTGCGTTGAAAGAGGCGTTTGGTTCAAGCACTCGAGGTCGCCAATTTGAGTAATGCATTAAACATTGAACGACATCGATGTATTGCTTTCCAAACTGCGCCGACTCGCTATGTTTCTCGCATAAAACGCGCTTTTTGCGTTGCAATGCGGCAGAAACGATGTCGTGTTCGACTTGTAGTTCAGCATATACGAGTCAAAAAGGGCGTCAATTATTTTTTCAAGTTTTTGATGTCAGCACTTTCCCCGAGAGTCTTGTGAAATAGCACGCTGTGCGAAATATCGGCTCCTACACTTATATTTCGAATAACTTACAGGGGTTTGTACTGACGCAAAATAAAGCAAACTGATTAGAATATTCAACACGTCCACCGCGCCCTGTCTACGCGCGCTCACTGCCAACGGTCCTTCATCGTGTCCGAGTCCGCCTCTGTGTCATCCGAAGTCGCCACGCGCCTGCGTTATGTCCGCAAACGCTATGGTTTGTCGCAGCGCGAACTCGCCAAGCGCGCAGGCGTGACCAATGGCGCGATTTCGCTGATCGAGCAAAGTCGCGTCAGTCCCTCGGTGGGCTCGCTCAAGAAGCTGCTCGAATGCATTCCGATGAGCCTCGCCGAATTCTTCACATTCGACCTGACGGAAGGGACAGAAGTCGTGTCGCGGCGTGGCGAAATGCCGAACCTCGGCAACGCGTCGATCGAGTTCTATCTGGCCGGCGCGAATGTGAAAGATCGCAACATGGGCATCATGCGCGAGGTCTATCAGCCGCTTGCCGATACCGGCCCTGAAATGCTGGCGCACGCGGGGCACGAAGGCGGCGTGGTGGTGGCCGGACAACTCGAGCTGACCGTAGACGGCACGACCTGGCTGCTCGACCCCGGAGACAGTTACTACTTCGAAAGCCGCTTCCCGCACCGGTTTCGCAATCCCAGCGCGAACGAAGTCTGCGAAGTGGTGTCGGCCAATTCGCCGCCCACCTTCTGACTCCCTGATCGCGCGAACCCGTTTCACCTGTGACGCTGCACTGCGGCGTGCAAGGTGGATCGCAAATCATTGAGGCATCCTGATGGAAAAGAAAACTTTCACTTACTGGCAGGACAAGGCCGCGACGCTTTCGATCGAAGGCCGCGCATTCATCGACGGCGCGTATCGCGACGCGTATTCGGGCCGCACGTTCGATTGCGTGAGCCCGATCGACGGCCGCGTGCTCGCCAGCGTGGCCGATTGCGGCGCAGCCGATGTCGATGCCGCGGTGGGCGCCGCTCGCCGTGCGTTCGACGAAGGGGTTTGGGCCGGCCTGAATCCGCGTGCGCGCAAGGCCGTCCTGCTGCGCTGGGCCGCGCTCATGCGCGAGCATCTCGACGAACTCGCGCTGCTCGAAACGCTCGACGCAGGCAAGCCCATTGGCGACACGACGACCGTGGATGTGCCGGGCGCAGCTTATTGCGTGGAATGGTTCGCGGAAGCCATCGACAAGGTGGGCGGCGAAGTCGTGCCCGCCGATCATCATCTCGTTGGCCTCGTCACGCGCGAGCCCATTGGCGTCGTAGCCGCCGTCGTGCCGTGGAATTTCCCGATCCTGATGGCCTCGTGGAAGTTCGGACCCGCGCTCGCGGCGGGCAACAGCGTTGTGCTCAAGCCTTCGGAGAAGTCGCCGCTCACGGCCATTCGCGTGGCGCAGTTCGCGCACGAGGCCGGCATTCCGGCGGGCGTGTTCAACGTGCTGCCCGGTGGCGGGGAGCCCGGCAAGCTGCTCGGCCTGCATCGCGACGTGGACTGCATCGCGTTCACGGGCTCGACGAACGTGGGCAAGCAGATCATGCAGTACGCGGGCCAGTCGAACCTCAAACGCGTGTGGCTCGAGCTGGGCGGCAAGTCGCCCAACATCGTGCTGCACGACTGCCCGGATCTCGACCGCGCGGCGCGTGCGGCGGCGGGTGCGATCTTCTACAACATGGGTGAAATGTGTACGGCGGGTTCGCGCCTGCTCGTGCATCACGAGATCAAGGACGTATTCCTTGCCAAGCTCGTCGAGGCCGCGAAGGCCTATAAGCCTGGCAATCCTCTCGATCCGGAGGTGTCGATGGGCGCGATCATCGACAAGATTCAGCTGGAGCGGGTGCTGGGCTATATCGAGGCCGGCCGCAAGGACTCGAAGCTGCTGACCGGCGGCGAACGCGTGAATGCCGAGGGTGGTGGCTTCTACGTGGAGCCCACGGTGTTCGATACGCATCACGACACGAAGATCGCGCGCGAGGAGATCTTCGGGCCGGTACTGTCGGTCATCACGTTCAGCACGATCGACGAAGCGGTGCGCATTGCCAACGACAGTGACTATGGGCTCGCGGCGGCCGTCTGGACCGCGAACCTCACGCACGCGCATGAAATTTCGCGCAGGCTGCGCGCGGGCACGGTCTGGGTGAACTGCTACGACGAAGGCGGGGACATGAACTTCCCGTTCGGCGGCTTCAAGGAATCCGGCAACGGTCGCGACAAGTCTTTGCACGCGCTCGAGAAGTACACGGAACTCAAGTCCACGCTCGTGCGGCTGCGATAACGCGAGCTATCGCCGCGGGTTACCGTTCCACCAGCGCGCCGAGATTGGCGCGCACCCGCTGAAGCATCGTGCCGAACTGCTCGGCTTCTTCAGGCGTGAAGCCCGCCAGGGCTTCCGCCTGGACTTCGTCGCCCACGCGGCGCGCGCCCGTGAGCACGCCTGCCGCCCTGGGCGTCAGGCTCACCAGCAATTCGCGGCGGTCGTCCGGGTTGGGTGTGCGCACGACCCAGCCGCCTTCTTCCATGCGCTCGAGCAGCCGCCCCGCGGAAATGGGCGCCACTTCCAGCAGTTCGGCGAGGCGCGCCTGGTTCATGTCGCCGTAGTGCGCGAGGTACGCGATCATGCGGCACTGCGCGCGCGTGAGTTCGAGCGACGACTTCGCAAGCTCGTCGTAACGTTTGCCATAGAGCCGGCCCACGTCGACGACCAGGAAGCCAAAGCGCTTTTCGAGGTCGGTAGTCATCGCGCGATTATACGGGCGCACGGCTCGCGCCTTCTCGCGAGCGTCCCCTGCCTGGCGATACCGATTGCGTCGGCGGGTGCGAGTCGTATAATAAGCAGGCTTATTAATTTGACGCGCTCCGCCCCCCAATCACGCTAATCGCACGATGACCGCAGTCATGCAGGACGGCGCCGCCGCGCAGCATCGGGCAGACGCTGGCAAGGAAGCCCCGCTCAATCGCGGCATGATCACGCTCTCGATCATGCTCGCCACGCTGATGCAGACGCTGGACAGCACGATCGCCAATGTCGCGCTGCCGCACATGCAGGGCACGCTGTCTGCCTCCCAGGACGAGATCACCTGGGTGCTCACCTCGTATATCGTCGCGGCCGCCATTGCCACGCCGCTCACGGGCTGGCTCGCCGACCGCTACGGCGTCAAGCGGCTGCTTGGCGTGGCGATTGCGGGCTTCACCGTGGCCTCGGCGCTGTGCGGGCTTTCCGAAACGCTTGGCGAGATCGTCGCTTCGCGGCTCTTGCAGGGCGTGTTCGGCGCGTCGCTCGTGCCGCTCTCGCAGTCCATTCTTCTCGACATCAATCCGCGCGAACGCCAGGGGCAGGCCATGGCCGTGTGGGGCATGGGCGTGATGGTCGGCCCCGTGCTAGGGCCGACGCTCGGCGGCTGGCTTACGGACAGCTACAACTGGCGCTGGGTGTTCTTCATCAACGTGCCGGTCGGCCTGTTTGCGTTCTTCGGCGTCTCGACCTTCATGCCTGCCCGCGTGCCGGGCCGCACGCAACGCTTCGACGTGTTCGGCTTCGCCACGCTCGCGCTTGCCATCGGCGCGCTGCAGGCCTTGCTCGACCGCGGCGAGCAGCTCGACTGGTTCGGCTCGCTGGAGATCCGCATCGAAGCGCTGGTTGCGGCCATTGCCTTTGCGTTCTTCATCGTGCATACGGCCACCTCGGGGCCCGGCACGTTCTTTCGCTACCAGCTGCTCAAGGACCGCAACTTCGCCACGGGCACGCTCTTCATCTTCGTGATCGGCGCGGTGCTCTACGCCACGCGCGCGCTGCTGCCGCCGATGCTGCAGAACCTCATGGGCTATCCGGTCGCGACCACCGGGCTCGTGACTGCGCCGAGCGGCGCGGGCACCATGGTCGCCATGCTGATAGCGGGACGCATATTGAAACGCGTGGACGCGCGCATCATGCTGCTGTTCGGCTTCGTGGTCTCCGCGTACGCGCTCTGGCAGATGATGCAGTACACGCTCGTGCTGTCGCCCTCGGATATCGTGTGGCCGGGCGTGGTGCAGGGCTTTGGCCTCGGCTTCGTGTTCGTGCCGCTTTCCGCGCTGACGTTCTCGACGCTGACACCGCAACTGCGCGCGGATGGCACGGCCACCTATAGCCTCATGCGCAACATCGGCAGCAGTATCGGCATTTCGATCGTGCAGACTTTCGTCACGCGCGGCGCGCAGGTCGCGCACTCGGACCTCGCCGCGAACATCACGCCGTTCAATCCGGCGGTTCAGCAGATGCTCGAAAGCGGTTCGCGGTACGATCTCGCCTTGCTCAACCAGTCGATCACGCAGCAAGCCCAGATGATCGCGTATCTGAACGACTTCAAGATGATGTTCGTGGCGACGCTGCTCGTGATTCCGCTGCTCTTTCTGATCCGCACCGGCCCGAGCGCCGCCACCGTCGATACGAGTCACGCGGCGATGGATTAGCGGAACGGATCGTCTTCCGTTTGACCCTGGCGCGCGGCACTCCCGCGCGCTTTGCATTCACGAATCCCGATGCTTTCTGCCGTTTCCATTCTCCTGCCGGTTTTCGGCCTCATTTTCGCGGGCTTCGCCTGCCGTCGCACGAATGTCCTCGGCCCCGCTGCGGCTTCCGAGCTGAACCGCTTCGTCGTGTGGCTCGCGCTTCCCGCGCTGCTCTTCGATATCCTTGCGCATGCAACGTGGCACGAGCTTTATCAGCCGGCGTTCGTTGCTGCATTCGGTCTTGCCGGGCTCGCCGTGTTCGTCGCCGTGGTGGGCGCGCGCGTGTTCCTCGGCCGCCCGCTCGCGGATGCGAGCATCGACGGGCTTGCTGCCGCGTATCCGAATACCGGCTACGTGGGCTTCCCGCTGTGCATGATCGCCTTCGGGCCGTCGAGCCTCACGCCCACGACCATCGCGACGATCCTCGTGGTCTGCGTGCTGTTCGCCATCGCCATCGTGCTGATCGAAACGGGACTGCAAAGCGAGCGCCGCCCGCACCGGCTCGCCATCAAGGTCGTGCGCTCGCTCGTGCGCAATCCGCTGCTGGTCGCGCCGGCGCTGGGGGCGGTCGCTTCGGCCGCGCATGTCACGCTGCCTGACAGCGCGGAAACCTTCCTCAAGCTGCTGGGCGGCGCGGCGAGCCCGTGTGCGCTCGTCAGCCTCGGGCTCTTTCTCGCCGAACGCCGCGCGAGCGGCGAGGCGCCGCGTGAGTCGTCGTGGTGGCTCACGCTCTGCAAGCTCGTCGCGCAGCCGCTGCTTACGTGGTGGCTGGCCGATCGCGTATTCGGGCTGTCCGACCCGCTCGTGGAGATCGCGGTGTTGCTCGCGGCGCTGCCCACGGGCACCGGCCCGTTCATGCTCGCCGAGTACTACCGGCGCGAGGCGCACGTCACTTCGCGCACCATTTTGCATTCCACGCTCGGTTCGCTCGTCACGCTCACGCTGATCCTGCTGCACCTGCACCACGGCTGAAAGCCGGCGCGGCACGATGCTTGCTGGCATGAAAGCCAGGACCATCGATCAGGAGAATCGGCGATGAACTGGCTACGACGCTTAAGCGCCGCGCGCGCCTCACTCGTCATCACCGTCGTGCTCACCGCAGCGGGCACGGGAGCCTGCACGCTGGGCGGCGCCGCCGCGGGCGGCTATGTCGGCAACCGGGCCACCAACGGCAGCGCGGTCGGCACCGTGGGCGGCGCCGTGGCCGGCGGCGTGATCGGCCATGAACTGAGCAAGTAGGCGCGAGACTTCCTGTTACTTCACGGCGCCTAGTGCGAGTCCCTTCACCATGTAGCGCTGCAACCAGGCGAACACCACGGACACCGGCAGCGTGGCCGCGAGCGTCGCCGCCATGACGAGTTGCCATTCCACTGTGTATTTGCCGGCCACCATGTCGGTGACCTGCACCGTGAGCGTCTTGTTTTCGGGCGAGCGGATCAGCGTGTAGACCACGGCGAACTCATTCCACGCGCTGATGAACGTGAAGATCGCCGTGACCACCACGGCCGGCACCGCGAGCGGCAGGAACACGCGGAACACGGCGCCCGTGCGGCTGCAGCCTTCGAGCCACGCCGATTCTTCGAGATCGCGCGGCACGGTCTGGAAATACGACGACAGCATCCACACGGCGAACGCGATATTGAACGCCGCATAAGAGACGATCACGCCGATCTTCGAATCGACGAGATTGCCGTCGCCGTACGGAATCATCGCGGCGAGCCGGAACAGGCCGACCACGAGCAGGATGGGCGAGAGCATCTGCGTGACGAGCAGGAACTGGCGGTACAGGCCGCGCCCGCGGAACGGAAAGCGCGCGAGCGCGTAAGCGGCCGGCAGGCTCACGGCGAGCGCGAGCGCCGTGGAAAGACAGCTCACCACGATGCTGTTGCGCAGCGCGACGCCGAAGTTCGCGGCCTGCCACATGTCGACGTAGTTCTGCCAGCGCCACTGCATGGGCAGCCAACGCGCCGGGAACACGAACACTTCCGAAGCCGGCTTGAACGAGGTGAAGAACATCACCGCGAACGGGAACAGCACGGCCACGACGAGCGGCGAGAGCGCGAGCCAGCACCAGATCGAGCGTTTGAGCTTGCGGTTCATGCCAGGTCTCCTTCGGCGCCGCCGCGTTTTGCCTGCAGGCGCAGGTAGGCCACCGAGAAGGCGAACAGGATGACGAGCATGATGAGCGAGACGGCGGCAGCTTCGCCCGGTCGTCCTAACCGGAAGCCGAGTTCGTAAAGGTACGTGACGAGAATATGCGTGCTGTCGTCGGGGCCGCCTTGCGTCATCACCCAGATGATCGGGAACGAGTTGAACACGTAGATCACGTTCAGCAGGACCGCCATGTTGATGAACGGCTTGAGCAGCGGCAGCGTGAGCTGGCGGAACTGCTGCCAGGCGCTTGCGCCGTCGATGCGCGCGGCTTCGTAGATATCGCCCGGCACCGAGGAAAGGCCGCCCAGCAGGATCGTGGTCGTGAAGGGGATCGAGACGAGTATGCCCACGCAGATCTCGACAGGGAACGCATACTCGGGCGTCGCGAGCCAGTGGATCGGCCCGGAAACGAGGCCGAGGCGTTGCAGCGTGACGTTGACCATGCCGTAGTCGTCGTTGAACGCCCAGCGCCAGACCACGGCCGTCATCGTGAGCGAGACGGACCACGGCAGCATGACGATCGTGCGCGCAATGCCGCGGCCGTAAAAGTCCTGATTGAGCACGAGCGCGACCGGCACGGAAATCCCGACCGTCCCCACCACGACGAAGAATGTCCAGATCAGCGTGTTCCTCAGGGCGCTCATGAACACCGGGTCGCCGAACACGTTATAGAAGTTCTGCAGGCCGCTGAAGTCGCGAATCTGCCCGAAGCGCGACACATCGTGCAGCGACTGATACACGATGTTGAAGATCGGATAGCTGATGATGAAGAGCGCGAGCACGAGACTCGGCACGATCAGGAGCCAGGGCGCGCGGGGCGCGGAAACGGCGCGGGGTAGTCGGCTCATGCGGGTTCGTGCGCGTGATCGGTCGGGGGCATCGCCGGCCGGTGCTGTGGCGGGCGAGGGCTTCAGGGGACCCGTAGTCATGTCGAATCGTCAGTGCTTCGAAACGTCGGTTCTGAGGCGCTCCGGCGCGCGCCGGAAACTGCGGGCGCGCGCCGGGGTTGCCATCAAGGCTTGTTTGCCAGACTTACTTGCCGAGCGACTTGTTCGCTTCGGTGGCCGCCTGGTTCAGCGCATCGGCCGGCTTGGACTTGCCGAGGTAGACCGACTGCATCGCGTTGGTCACGGCCTTGGCAGTGTCTTCCCAGCCCGTCACGGTCGGCGCGAACTTCGCATGCGGCAGCAGCGCGATGAAGGCTTGCGTGTCCGGATTCTGGAAAGCCGGGTCGCTCGCTTCAGCCTTGGTGGTCGGCAGGAAGCCTTCGGTGCTCGTGAACTGCACGCGCGGTTCCTTCGTGAACAGGAAGTCCAGGAACTTCCAGGCGCTCTGCTTCACCTTGGAGTTCTTGAACATCATGATCGAGTCGGTCACCGCGTAGGTGGCGGGCGTCGTGGCTACCGGGATCGGGTCGATGCCGTACTTGATGTTCGGTGCTTCCTTCTGCAACTGCTTGGCGAGGAACGGCGCCGAGATCATCATCGCCACGCGGCCCTGCTTGAAGAGGTTCTGCACGTCTTCACGGCTGTAGCCCGTCACGCCCGGCTGCGTGAGACCTTCGTCGATCATGCTCTTGTAGAGCGTCGCGGCCTTCACGCCAGCCGGCGAGTTGAATGCCGCCTTGCCGTCCTTGCCCACCACTTCGCCGCCGTGGGTCCACAACGCGTAGTAGAAGTACACGTCGGTTTCGATTTCCTTGCCTTGCAGACCGAAGCCCGCAATGCCCTTCGCCTTCAGTTTCTTCGAGGCGTCGATCACGTCGTTCCAGGTCTTCGGGCCTTGCGGATAGCCAACCGAAGCGAGCATGTCCTTGTTGTAGTACAGCGCGCGCGCCGAAGCGGCGATCGGCAGGCCGTAGGTCTTGCCGTTGATTTGACCCGGAGCCAGGAACGGACCGATGAAGCGGCCCTTGAAGTTCGCGTCCATGTACGGGTCGAGCGGCTCGGCAATGTCGTCCTTCACGAAGTCGAGCAGCCACCGCGTGCCGATGATCGCGAGGTCGGCGTTCGCGCCGCCGGAGATGTCCGTTTGCAGCTTCTGTTGCAGCGAGTCCCAGTTCACGTCTTCGATCTTGATCGTGATGCCGGGATTGGCGGCCTCGAACTGCTTGGCCATTTTCTCGAAGTACGGGGCGGTGGCGTCGCTGTAGTGGGCGACGGTCACGCGGACCGTATCGGCGTGCGCCGCGGCGGTGATGCCGGCGAATGCTAGCGCGACGGCGAGCTTGCCGAGCATGGTGGTTGCACGTGCCTGAAACGACATTCTCTTTCTCCTTGGTGGTTGTTCCTGCGCTTTCCACTAATGCCGCCGCCTTGACCCGGCTGCTGGGTTGCGTTGTTTGAAAAAATCCTACAGGATGAAAAAAGCGTTGTCACCTGGTAAACTCGATATTGTTTCGAGCGCAGAAATTTGCATAACATGCTGTAAAACAGGGGAAATTCATGCGCTGCAGCAGCGCGGCGCGCTCGGTATAAACCCGCATACGGACCACTGTCTGTCATTCGTATGTAGGAAATTTTCAGGCTCTCCGGCAAGGCTGGCGAGCCGCACGGAGAGTCGACATGAGCCGGGTGGTGCTGGTGACGGGCGCGAGCGGCGGCATAGGCCGCGCGCTGTGCAAACGGTTTCTGGAAGCGGGCGACACGGTGCTCGCGCTCGACCGAGACGCGGCGGGCGTGCAACAACTCGCGGCCGAATTCGGCGAAGCGGGCGCGGCGCGCCTCGAGACGCTCGCCGCCGACGTGAGCGATCAGGCCGCCGTGACCGCAGCCGTGGCGCGCGGCGTGGCGGCGCGCGGCCCGGTGGAGGTGGCCGTGGCGAACGCGGGCGGCGCGCTCGGCACGACGCTCGCGCATACCGACGCCGCGAGCTGGCGGCGCGACATCGACCTGAACCTGAACGGGACCTACTACACGGTCGAAGCCGTGCGCGCCTCGATGATCGAGCGCCGGCGCGGCGCGCTCGTGCTGATCGGCTCGGTGAACGGCCTGTCGGCGCTCGGCCACCCCGCGTACAGCGCGGCGAAGGCGGGCCTCGTGAGCTACACGAAGGCGCTCGCCATGGAGCTGGGCCCGCACGGCATACGCGCGAACATCGTTTGCCCCGGCACGGTGAAGACGCCCGCGTGGCGCGCGCGTGTCGAACAGCATCCGAAGATCTTCGAAGAACTAAGCAAGTGGTATCCGCTCGGCGACGTGGCCACGCCCGAGGACATCGCCGACGCCGTGCAGTTTCTCGCCTCGCCGCAGGCGCGCGTGATCACGGGCGTGGCGCTGCCCGTGGACGCGGGCCTCATGGCGGGCAACCGGATGATGGCGAACGAACTGACGCTCGATCCGTTCTGAGGCGCGCGCGGCGCATTGACCTGAGCGACCTGAAAAGACTTCACGCAAACGAGGACAGCATGGCAGCGGTACAACTGAACGGCATCTACAAGCGCTATGGCGACACCCAGGTCGTGCACGGCGTCGACCTCGACATCGAAGACGGCGAATTCGTCGTGCTCGTCGGCCCCTCGGGTTGCGGCAAGACGACGGTGATGCGCATGATCGCCGGCCTCGAAGACATCTCCGGCGGCGACCTCACCATTGGCGGCACGCGGGCGAACGCGCTGCCGCCGCAGCAGCGCAACATCTCGATGGTGTTCCAGAGCTACGCGCTCTACCCGCACCTCTCGGTGTACGACAACATCGCGTTCGGTCCGCGCATTCGCAAGGAGCGCGAGAATGGTTTCAAGCCGCGCATCGAAGCCGCCGCGAAAATGCTCAACCTGTCGGGCTACCTGGAGCGCCTGCCGCGCGCACTCTCGGGCGGCCAGCGCCAGCGCGTCGCCATGGGCCGCGCCGTGGTGCGCGAGCCCGCGCTGTTCCTGTTCGACGAGCCGCTTTCCAACCTCGACGCCAAGCTGCGCGTGCAGATGCGCACCGAGATCAAGGCGCTGCATCAGCGTCTGCGCAACACGGTGGTGTACGTCACGCACGACCAGATCGAGGCGATGACGATGGCCGACCGCATCGTCGTGATGAACGCGGGGCGCATCGAACAGATCGGCCGCCCGCTCGACCTCTACGACAAACCGGGCAACCTGTTCGTGGCGAGCTTCCTCGGCTCGCCTTCGATGAACTTCGCCGAGGGCACGGTGATGAGCGACGCGCGCGGCACGGCGCTCGTGCTCGAAGACGGCGTGCGCATTGCGCTGCCGGAAGGCAAGGCCCAGGCGGGTGCGCGCGTGACGCTCGGCGTGCGGCCCGAGCACATCGAGGCGGGCGGCGACGTGCCGTTCAACGTCGACGTGATCGAGCCGACTGGCGCGGAGACCCACTTGTACGGGAAAATAGGCGAGACGACATGGTGCGTCACCACGCGCGCGCGCCCGGACGTTTCTCCGGGCCAGCGCATGACGCTAGGTTTGCCTTTGGCGCACCTGCATCTGTTCGATACTGAAAGCGGCAAGCGGCTCGATTGAAGCGGAAGCACGCATCGAAACTGGATAGCGGGCCCTCATGTGAGCAGAACCTGGTATCTTCCACGGGAAAAACAGCTTGCCGGTCTCCAACCTGATCCATCACATCCGCAATGTCGCGGAGTCGCTGCGTCCCGCCGAGCGCAAGGTCGCGGAGATGGTGCTTGCCGACATCGACTTCGCCATGCGCGCGAGCATCACCGAGCTCGCGTTGCGCGCGGACGTGTCCGAGCCCTCCGTCACGCGTTTTTGCCGCGCGGTGGGTGCGCACGGCCTGCGCGACTTCAAGATGCGGCTCGCGCAGAGCGCGGCAGGCAACGTGCCCTTCGCGCTCGCCACGGAGATGACGGGCGGCGAGGCAAGTGGCGCCGGGTGGGCCGGCGAGGTCGGCACCCTGCTCGACAAGGTGACGGAGTCGGTCGTGCAGGGCGTGACCCATGCGCGCGCTTCGCTCGATACGGCGGTGTTCGAGGCTGCCGTCGCGGCGCTTTCCAGCGCGCGGCGCGTGTACTTTTTCGGCGTGGGCGCGGGTTCGGGGCTCGTTGCGCAAGACGCGGCGCTGCGCCTGCTGCGGCTCGACATCGCCGCGAGCGCGTTCACCGATGCACATCTGCAGCGCCTTTACGCGGCGCTGCTCGAACCGGGCGACGTGGCGTTCGCGATCTCGCAGTCGGGGCGCAGCGTGGAGGTGAACGAGAGCATACAGATCGCCAAGGAGCGCGGCGCGACGACCATCGCGCTCACGAGTGCGGGCTCGCGTCTCGCGTGGGTGGTGGATATTCCGCTTTTGCTGCGCGTGCCCGCCGCGAGCGATGCGCACGCGCCCGCCGTGGTGCGCATCGCGCATCTCGCGGTGCTCGATGCGCTCGCGCTGGGCGTGTCGCTCGGCCTCGGGCCCAAGGCGCTTGCCAAGATGCGCGATGCGCAGGCGCGCAGCGACGGCGCGCCCGACGATGCTTCCACGGTGGGCACGCCCGAAGACGGGCGTTGACGCTTAGGCAGCCGCAGTGCGCTCGCGCGGCTTGAGTTTCACCGGCATCGTATCCGGCACCATCGTAAACGCCTGCACTTCCTGAATCTTCGCGGCATCGATTGCCAGTTCGATCGTGAACGACTGCATCAGCATCGAGAGCGCGAGGCGCATTTCCACCGTCGCGAGATGGCGGCCAGGACACACGCGCGGCCCGGCGCCGAACTGCAGATAAGCGCGCGCGTCATGGGCTTTTCCGTCATCGGCTTCGCGTTCGCCGCGCTTCATCCAGCGCCACGGATCGTAATGCTGCGGATCGGCGAAATGCTTCGCGTCGAGCATGGCGGGACGCGCGACGAAGAACATGCGCGTGCCCTTGGGCAACGCCACGTTGTCCACCACCACGTCTTCCAGCGGCTCGAACGAATGCACGGACGCCACCGGGCGCAGACGCGTGGCTTCGATGCAGATCGCCTCGAAAATATCGAGGTCCTTCAACGTGGCGTAGTCGGGGCAGACCGTCGAATTGCCGAGCACGCGTGAGGCTTCGTCGCCGAGATGCTGCTGCAACGACGTATCTTCGGCGAGATAGGGCAGCGTCCACGCGATGGAGTCGGCGGTCGTGTCTTCGCCCGCGATCAGGAGCGTGAGCACGTTCGCGCGGATCTGCGCGTCGCTGATGGTCGTCTCGCCGCCCGGCGCCTGCTGCTGCGCGAGCATCGCTTCGAGCAGATTGCGCGGCGCATCCGACGGATCGTCGCGCATGCGCTCGCGGGCGCGCGCCATCATCGCGTTGACGTAGCGGTGCACTTCCTCGAGCGAGCGCTCGAGCTTGCGGTCCGCCGGCAGCTTGACATATCGCCAGTACGGAAAGAGCGCGTTGGTGCGCCTCATCACGCCCGGCAGGATGCGCTCCAGGTGCTCTTGAATCACGCCGTGATCGCGCTCCAGCGTGCGCGGATCTTCGCCGAACGCGAGCGCGCTCGTCACGTCCACCGTGTAGCGCTTGAGGTCGTCGGTCATCTCGACGGTGTCGCCGCGCTCGGCCGCGCGTTGCCAGCGGGTGTGAAGACGCTGCGTGATATCGGCCAGCGTGGGGTAGAACGCCTTGATGTTGGGGATCGAGAGCGCCTGCATCACGAGCTTGCGCTGCGGTTCCCACGCAACGCCTTCTGCCGAGAAAAGGCCGTTGAAGCCCATCTCCTCGAACACCGCTTCGATCGGCTGATAGCGGCGGAAGCGATGCGGACGCTCGCGCATGATCTGCTGGATCAGCTCGGTATCGGTCCAGATCGTAATGGGGATGCCGCCCACCTGGAAGCGGTAGGGTGCGCCGAGTTCGGCGGCCCATTGTTCGAGGATCAGATGCAGACGCGGCGGCGAAAGCTGCAGCAGATTGCCGACGAGCGGCAGGCCGCGCGGGCAGGGCAAATCGGCGATCTGGCGCAATGCTTGTCCGGTGGATGCCGTGCTCATGGGGTGGTTCTCATCACGTGGTCGTTTTTATATCGCGTGCGAAAGGCGCTCATAGCGGCGCGGCCGCCGCCCCTTCCATGTAACCGAAGCGCCGCGAGAGGCGTTCCGCGGCGGCGATCAGCAGTTGCGCCGCCGTTCCTTCGCGTGCGATGTCGAGGCTACCCGAAGGCCCCATCACCGCGAGCACGAGGCATACGCTGCCGGTGTGGTCGAACACGGGCGCGGTCACGGTGCTGATGCCGGGAATGGGTTTGTCGAGCGCCGTGTCCACGCCCTCGGCGCGAATGGCGGCGAGCCGCGCGAGGTAGGCGGGCGTGGCGCCCTCGCGCGGCTTCGCGCCCGCGAGCCGCAGCTCGTCCTGGGCGAGCAGGGCCGCGCGCACATCGTCGTCGACCGATGCGGCGAACACGCGTCCGATCGACGTGTTGACGAGCGACATCACCGTGCCGGGGCGCAGGCTCACGTGCAGCGGCAGCGCCGATTCTTCGAGGCGCACGACGGTCGGGCCGAGCGGTCCCGGCACCGCGAGCGCGACGCTCATCGCGGTGGCGGCGGCGAGGCCCACCAGCTCGACGTCGGCTTCGCGAACCGGCGAAAGACGCGCGAGGCCGATCAGGCCGAGTTCGAGACTGAGCGGTCCCGCTTCGTAGCGGCCCGCGGCGTCGCGCGCGAGCAGGCCGATCTTCTGCAGGCTCACGAGGTGCGGGAAAGCCTTGGCGGGCGCCATCCCCGCGGCGGCGGCGAGGTCGCGCAACGGCAAGGGCGTGCCCGCCGCGACGAGCGCGGCGAGCAGTTCGCCCGTGACATCGAGCGACTGGATGCCGCGTTGCGGTTTGTCGGCGGCTTCGGCTGCCATGCCGACCACGGCGTCTTCGCCGGCGGCTTGCGTTGCGTCGTCGCGCGGAGGCCTGGAGCTTACTCGGGGCATGTCGGTGTCGATGAAAAAGCGGCGGCGGTGATTTCGGCAGCGGCGTCGCGCAGCGCACGCACGACCGCGCCGTTCGCGCGCACGTCGATCACTCCGCTCGCGCCGATGGCGGTGAGCGTGAGGCTCGGTTCGCGTCCGGGGCCGAGCACGGGCACGCAGACGCTGCTCACGCCTGGGCTCGGTGCGTCGATGGCGAGTTCGTAGCCGCGCGCGCGGATGGCGTCGAGCGAGGCGAGGAAGGCGGCATCGGGCGTGCTTTCCTGGGGCGCGCTCGCGGCACTGGCCACGTGGCTGGTGCCGCGCCACACCGGCTGCGCGGTTTGCGTGGCCCATGCGGCTTCGAGCGCCTCGGACCCGAGGAACGCGCAGAACACGCGGCCCGTGGCCGTGGCCCGCAGCGACATCACCGTGCCGACATGCAAGTTCACGTGCAGCGGCAGGCTCGCGTGCTCGTAGCGCACGATGGTCGGCCCCTGTGGCCCGGCAATGCACAGCGCGACGCTGCAGTTGAGCGCCTGCGCGAGCGCGGCGGCGCGCGGCACGGCCTCGCGCAGCGCGGGTTGCTGCGCGAGATGCAGCAGGCCGAGGCGCAGCGCGAGCGGCCCGGGCTCATAGCGCCCCGAAAGCGCGTCGCGCTTGATGAGCCCGAGGCGCGTGAGGCTCACGAGATAGGCGTGCGCCTGGCTCGACGGAATGTCGCCGCTCGCCGCGAGATCGGTGGGGCCAAGCGGCGCGCGCGCGTCGGCGAGGGCGCGCAGCAGGCGTCCGCCCACCTCCACGCTCTGGATGCCGCGCTGCGTGCGGGCCGCCGTCGCGTTGCTTTCCGGCGCGGACGCGGCGCTGTCGTTGCGACGTCTCATGGCGCTTTTCTCTGGCTGAAAAAGGGTCCATGTTAACTGAACGGCGGCAGCCGCACGGACAGCAGCATGCTTTAGCCAGAAATTAACCTATAGCAGTATGATTCGCTATTGACAAATAAAAACGGGAAGACCATCATGGCCTCACCCCGGCACAACAGCGGTTCATTTCAATTTCAAACGGGGCGAGACAACCAGGGCTGGCGCCCAACGCGCCCGGCCCGTGCGCGCTTCGCCCCGCCCCGGCTTCAAGAGCCCCTCGATACGGAGACTCAACATGGCAAAGGCGTTCGCATCCCAGGCCGACCTCGAAGAAAAGAAGGTCACCTTCACGCAGCTCTCGGAAAACGCATACGCGTACACCACGGAAGGCGACCCCAACTCGGGCGTCATCATCGGCGACGACGGCGTGCTGATCGTCGACACCACGGCCACGCCCGCCATGGCGCAGGACCTCATCGCGAAGATCCGCACCGTTACCGACAAGCCCATCAAGTACGTCGTGCTCTCGCACTATCACGCGGTGCGCGTGCTGGGCGCTTCGGCGTACTTCAAGGAAGGCGCGCAGCAGATCATCGCGAGCCGCGGTACGTATGAAATGATCGTCGAGCGCGGCGAAGCCGACATGAAGTCGGAAATCGAGCGCTTCCCGCGTCTGTTCGCGGGCGTCGAAACGGTGCCGGGCCTCACGTGGCCCACGCTCGTGTTCGAGAAGGAAATCACGCTGTTCCTCGGCAAGCTCGAAGTGAAGATCGCGCACCTCGGTTCGGGTCACACGAAGGGCGACACGGTGGTGTGGCTGCCGCAGCAGAAGGTGCTGTTCTCAGGCGACCTCGTCGAATACGACGCTGCGTGCTATTGCGGCGACGCCCAGCTCGCCGACTGGCCCGCCACGCTAGAAGCGCTGCGCTCGCTGGGCGCCGAAAAGCTCGTGCCGGGCCGCGGCCCCGCGCTGCTCAACCCCGCGGAAGTCAACAAGGGTCTCGACTACACGAAGGACTTCGTGACTACGTTGCTCGCGCAAGGCCGCGCCGCCGTGGCGCAGAAGCTCGACCTGAAGGGCGCGATGTCGCTCACGCGCGAGGCGATGGACCCGAAGTTCGGCCACGTGTTCATCTACGAGCACTGCCTGCCGTTCGACGTGACGCGCGCGTATGACGAGGCGAGCGGCATTACGCATCCGCGCATCTGGACGGCGCAGCGCGACAAGGAGATGTGGGACGCGCTGCAGGATTGACGTGCTGCTTGACAGGCTGAAGACGGTGGAGACAAAACGATGATCGACTATCAGACGCTGACCTTCGACTACGCGCGATGCAGCGAACAAACTCCGGACGCCGCCGCGTGCGTGCGTCCGGTCGTGGTGGTCGGCGCGGGGCCGGTGGGTCTCGCGACGGCCATCGACGTCGCGCGGCAAGGCGTGCCGGTGGTGCTCGTGGACGACGACTGCACGCTTTCCACGGGCTCGCGCGCCATCTGCTTTTCCAAGCGCTCGCTCGATATCTTCGACCGCCTCGGCTGCGGCGACCGCATGGTCGAGAAGGGCGTGAGCTGGAACGTGGGCAAGGTGTTTCGCAAGGACGAACTCGTCTACACGTTCAACCTGCTGCCCGAAAGCGGCCATCATCGGCCCGCCTTCGTGAATCTTCAGCAGTACTACGTGGAAGGCTACCTGCTCGAATGTGCGCAGGCATTGCCCAACCTCGAAATCCGCTGGAAAAACAAGGTGACGGGCGTCGCGCAGCACGGCACGCCGGGCGCCGCCGATGCACACGTCGCGCTCGAAATCGAAACGCCCGACGGCCCGTACACGCTGCTCGCGCGCTACGTGGTGGCCGCCGACGGCTCGCGCAGCCCGCTGCGCAAGCTGCTCGGTCTCGACAGCCACGGCCGCACCTTCAAGGACCGCTTCCTGATCGCCGACGTGAAGATGGAAGCCGACCTCCCCACCGAACGCTGGTTCTGGTTCGATCCGCCGTTCCATCCGAACCAGTCGGTGCTGCTGCATCGCCAGCCCGACAACGTCTGGCGCATCGACTTCCAGCTCGGCTGGGACGCCGACCCGGTGCTCGAAAAAACGCCCGAGCGCGTGATTCCGCGTGTGCGCGCACTGCTCGGGCCCGACGTGAAGTTCGAGCTGGAATGGGTGAGCATCTACACGTTCTCGTGTCTGCGCATGGACAGCTTTCGCCAGGGCAACGTGCTGTTCGCGGGCGACTCGGCGCATCTGGTTTCGCCGTTCGGCGCGCGCGGTGCGAACAGCGGGTTCCAGGACGGCGAGAACCTCGCATGGAAGCTCGCGATGGTGCTGGAGAACCATGCGCCCGACGCGCTGCTCGACACCTATGCGAGCGAGCGCGAATACGCCGCCGACGAAAACATCCGCAACTCCACGCGCTCGACCGACTTCATCACGCCCAAGAGCGCGGTGAGCCGCGTGTTCCGCGACGCCGTGCTCACGCTTGCCCGCGAGCATGCCTTTGCGCGGCAACTGGTGAACAGCGGCCGGCTTTCCGTGCCGGCGGTGCTGCGCGAATCGACCTTGAACACGCCCGACGAAGAGACGTTCGACGGCCAGATGGAGCCGGGCGCTTCGTGTGCAGACGCGCCGGTGCAAAACGCGTCGGGTGACGAGAGCTGGCTGCTCGCGCATCTGGGCGACCAGTTCGCGGGCCTCGTGTTCAGCGGTGCGGGCTCGGCGTTCGATACCGCGACGCTCGACACGCTGCAGGCGCTCTCGCGTTCTGCGGTGCCGCTCAAGTTCGTCGTGATGCTCGAAGGCGATGCGGCTGTGCCGGCAGGCCTGCCGGCATCGACGGCGGTGTTGCGCGACGTGCAAGGCCTGGCGGCGCAGCGCTACGGCGCGCAGGACGGCGCGTTCTATCTGATTCGTCCGGACCAGCACGTGAGCGCACGCTGGCGGCGCGCCGATGCGGCGCGCGTGGAGAGCGCGCTCAAGCGGGCGCTGTGCGTGCAAGGCACGGCATAGAGGAGCGAGGAGACAACCATGCTGAACACCCAACCGAACCTGGCAAGACCGGACGACTTTTACGAAGCGCTGATCGACATGCATCGCGATCTCGACGAGGCGCAGAGTCAATCGGCCAATGCGCAACTGATCCTGCTGCTCGCGAACCACATCGGCGAGCACGAAACGCTGATGCAAGCGCTTCGCTTCGCGCGCGCAGGCGTGAGTGCGACAGCGAGCAACGGTGCGACGGGAAAACTTGCGGCGTGAAAGACTGAAAGAGACTGATAGCGTTAATGAATGCGGCCAGTGCAAACTGGCCGCATTCATTTTCCCGCACGCAATTCATCGCCATTTGCAGCACTTCTCGCGCAAGCAATCGTTTGCGTTCGCAAAACGCGCATGACACCTCGGCGCATAGACTCGCGACAAGGGCTTTCGGCATGCTTTCCACGCGGGCCAACTATGCAAGCTGATTCAAGAACGTCCTGGAAAACGCCGTAAACGCGGCTCATAGCACTCACTTCGCAAACGCATAAGATAGTCAGACAAATGCGGGCGATGGAATCGTTTTCCGGGGATAGAACTTGAATCGCAGTCAAACATGGTCGCGTACGGCGGCGCCGGGCGAGATCATTTATTCGGAAGGCTTTGCAGGCGAACGATTGATTTTCGTGATCGCCGACGGCAAGGTCGAAATCTCCACCCGTTGCGACGACAAGAAAGTCGTGATGGCCACGCTCGGACGCGGCGAATTTTTCGGCGAGACGGCGTTGCTCGGCGCGGAACCGCGACCGAACACGGCGAAGGCGCTCAGCTTTTGCCAACTGACCGTCGTGCCGGCGAGTCTCATCGAAGAGGAACTCGAACGCGTCACGCCGATGCTGCGCCATGTGGTGCGCACGCTCACGCGGCGCGTCAAGGCGAAGGACGATCTGCTCGCCACCTACACCCATGCCGACTTCATGCCGGGTGTACTGTCTTACGCGCACGTGCTCGCGCTGATCGCAGGGGCGAGCGATCGCGCCGAAGGTGGCGATACCTGGTCGCGACACGGCGCGAGCGGCGCCGAAGTGAGCGTGCCGCTCGCCGACGTCGTGCAGAAATGCCGTGCCGTGGCCGGCCATTCTCGTCCGCATGTGATGGCCATGCTCCGGCGTATGGAAAAGCTCAATCTCGTCGCGATGCAAAGCGGGCAGGCCACGCACCTCGCCAACAACGCGGCGGCGGCAGAAGGCGCGTTGGGCCGCCAGGTGGTGACGTTCGACCCCGTGCGCATCGTGGAGCGCGCGACACAGGTCGCAGACAGCGATCTCGATGTGTCGATCAACAGCGAACTCGAACTGATCGAACTGGGCGATCTCGAAGCGCTGATCGGCGTGGAGCGCAAGGTCATTCTCAACAAGCTCTCGCACGCCGAAATCGCCGACGAGGTCTTCGCGTTCCGCAAGTCGAAGGTGCTCAACTTCGTCGAGCAAAAGGGCGTGGCGTATTTCTCGAAGCGCACGAATCGCGGTTCGGGTGAACTCAAGGCGCTCGACGATCTGTTGTTCGTCGATCAGCGCACGCTGTTCGAAGCCGTGAGCGCGCTCGATACCTACGATCTCGCGAAACTGCTCGCCTCGATCGAGGATCCGGCCGTATCCGAGCGCCTGCTCTCGGTGATGGCGGACGCACGCAAGAACGAAGTGTCGTGGGTCATGCGCCGCGACATCAAGATCGATCCCGTGGAAGTCGAAGATATCGAGCAGCGCCTGCTTGAAGCGGTGCGTGCACTCAAGTCGCCTGGCGCGCGCCACGCGGATCGCTGAGTGGGGATGGGGAGACACGCATGGATCTGCTTACCCTGATCGGTATCGCCATCGGCGCGCTCGCTGTGGTCGCGGGCTTCTCGCTGGAAGGCGGCCATTTCGTCACGCTGCTTCAGCCCGAGGCGCTGGCCATCGTGCTGGGCGGCACGCTCGGCGCCGTGATGATCCAGAACACGTGGGCGCGCTTCTTCGATGCCATCAAGCAATTGCGCATGGCCTTCGTGAAAGCGCCACGTGTAGATGAAGCGAGCCTCGCCGCCGTGCTGGAGTGGGGCGATCAGGCCAAGCTCAACGGTCTGCTCGCCTTCGAATCGATGGATCTGCAGGGCATTCATCCGTTCGCGCGGCGCGGGCTCGAACTGCTTGCGAGCGGCGTTTCGACTGCCGTGCTCGAAGATGCGCTCCATCGCGAACTCGAAGCCTCCGGGCGCAAGCACATGGCGGCGGCGCGTGTGTGGCAGCAGGCGGGCGGCTATGCGCCCACGTTCGGCATTCTCGGCTCGGTGCTCGGCCTGATTCAGGTCACGGGGCATCTGATCGAGCCTGCGGAACTCGGGCCCGGCATTGCCGTGGCCTTCATCGCCACGCTTTATGGCCTGGCTTTCGCGAACCTGGTTTTTCTGCCGCTGTATGGCAAGATGCGCGCGCATATCGAAAGCGAACTGCGTCTGCGCAAGCTCTATCTTGACGGCCTGCTCGCTATTTCGCGCAAGGAGTCGCCGCACACGATCGCCACGCGTCTTGCTGGCGAGGTGGGCGGCAAGAGCGGCGGTTTGCAGGGCGAAGCGAACGTTTGGGCGCTGGACACGACGCACGCGAGCTGACCGCCCATGCTTTCCGATAAAGACTTGCCGCTCACGGCGCATTTCGATCACGACGAGGACGAAGGCGGCGAATCGAGTTCGGGCCGTTGGCTCATTTCCTACGCGGACCTGATCACGACGCTGATGGTGCTGTTCCTCGCGCTCTATGCGATGCAGCTCGCAAAGCATAAGGAATCCGAAATACGCTCGGCGGCGCAGCGCACGAGCACGGCGGCAGCGGTCGGGAATATGCCCGCCGTCGATCAGGCGTTGCTCGCCTCGCTCGAAACGCTGCGCGAGCGCGGCGAAATCACGATCGTGCCAGCGGCGCGCGGCGTGGAGATCGGCATCAACGCGAAGATCCTGTTCAACGCGGGCGATGCCACGCTGCTGCCCGAATCGCTTGGCGTGCTGGGGCGTATCGCCGAGGTGCTGCGCGCGGCACCGGCGGGCAATATCCTCGTGGAAGGGCACACCGACAGCACGCCGATCGCGAACGCGAAATTCGCTTCGAACTGGGAGCTCTCTTCGGCGCGCGCGGGCGCGGTGGTGCGCTTTCTGGTCGAGCGCGGCATCGAGCCTCACCGGCTCGCCGCGATTGGCCGCGCCGACAACTTCCCGCTCGTGGCAGGCAACGACCCCGCGAGCCGCGCGCTGAACCGGCGCGTGACGCTGATCGTGCAGCGCTGACGCTCACGCCTTTCGCGTGGTCGCCAAGGCAAACGCGCGTCACACCTGCATGGACGGCACATCCTTCATGCAGCGCAAGGCGAACATCGACCGGCTGTGGCGAATGCTCGAGATGCGATAGAGCTTCTCGCGCAGGAAGCGCTCGTAGCCGGCGGTGCCATCCACCGCCACCTTGATCCAGTAGTCGTACTCGCCGGAGACGAGATAGGCCTCCAGCACTTCGGGCAGCGCCGCGAGTTCGGCGCCGAAGCGCGCGAGCGCGTCGTCTTCGTGGCGGTCGAGCGTCACTTCCAGAATCACGATGTCGGCGTAGCCCAGCTTTTGCTGGTTCACGAGCGCGACATAGCCGTCGATATAGCCATCGGCTTCGAGCTGGCGGGTGCGATTCCAGCACGCGGTGGTGGACATGCCCACCTGCTCGGCCAGTTCGGCGTTGGAAAGTCGGGCGTTCTTTTGCAGGGCGCTGAGGATCTTGCGATCCTGGTTGTCGAGCGCTTTGGGCGGGCGTTCACGGGGGCTCATGGCGAAAAAGAATCTTGTACAGGTAGATGAAATTCTAGCGGAAGAAGATTCTGTCTATTGGCCGTTTTTGCCTGAAAACCGGAAGCCTATCCACGTAATTCCCCGGTATATTTTCCACATGCCTTCTTGCCTGGCACGACCCACGCGGCCACCTCCCCGCTGTGGGGAGCGCCACCGCAGCCACGAGCCGCGGTGGTCCGTCAGGGCCGTTTCCGTTGCACCCTGCGGCGGCTACCGGGCGTTGCGCGCGTTCACCACGCAGCCAGCAGTGTCCGGTCAGGCAGATGGCATTTGAAAAACCGCGCTTTCGCGCGGTTTTTTGTTGCCCGTTTTTAATACCCGCGACCCCGAGCGCCGTTCGTCACCCCGTCTTCGCCAGCACGCCCCGCAATGTCGATCCAGCTGTATCTCTCTTTTCTCGCCGCCGCGCTCGTCCTTGTCTACACGCCCGGTCCCGTCAACGTGCTCACCATGAGCCAGGCGCTCCACGCCGGCTGGCGCCGCGCGCTGCCCTGCGTCTGGGGCGGCACGCTCGCGGTGCTGCTCCAGCTCGCGCTGACGGCGCTGTGCCTCAATTCGCTACTGCTCATTAGTGAGCATTCACTTACGTTGTTGCGTTGGCTGGGCGCGGCCTATCTGATCTGGCTGGGGTGCAAGCAGTGGCGCAGCCGCTCTTTGACGGGCACGGATGCGCCTGCCGATGCCGACGATGCCTGCCGTCGCGATTTGTTCTGGCGCGGATTCGCGACCTCCGGGCTCAATCCGAAGACCTTGCTGTTCTTCCCGTCGTTTTTCCCGCAGTTCATGAGCGCCGATGCGCCCTGGAGCGCCAACCGTCAGTATTGGCTGCTGGCGGCGACGTTCGCGCTGCTGTTTGCGGGCGGCGTGGCTTCGATGGCGCTGTTTTCGCACCGGCTGCGCCACGTGCTGCAGCGGCCGAGGCGCATGCGTGCCGTGAACCGCCTGATGGGCAGCCTGCTTGTCGGAATGGGCGCGATGATGGCCGGCTTGCGCTGAGCGCGCAGGCGGCGGATGGCTCGCGCGAGGGTGCGCGAGCCGGCTGGCCTGACGCCGGTTTGGCGCGCGGCGGCGCTTAAGGCGAGGGGGGCGATGCGGCCGGCGCTGCAGTCGACGTGGCGGCGGCAGCTGATGGCGTTGCCGAGTCCGCTGCCACGCTCTGGGTGCCGGAGGCCGACGCGAGCGTTTGTGCCGCCGCTACGCTAGCCGACGCCGCCACGGCCGCAGACGCCGCCGCGGGCATCGCCGCATTGTGAGTGGTCACACTCGTCGCGAGCCCCGCAGCCTGCGGGTTTGCCGCAGCCGGCGCCGGCACGCCCATGATCGCCGCCGCAGCCGCAGCGCCGTGGTCGACCGGTGCGGATGCGCCCGGCGCAGAGGCGGCGGGTGCCGGTGCCGCCGTGGCAGGCGCCGGCGCAGACGCGGGCGCAGCCGGTGGCGCTGTCACAACCGGCGCGGCAGGCAGTGTGCTGCCATGCAACACCGCCGCGCCCGTCGCCGCAGCCGCCGCGGCGGCTGCCGGCGCAGCCGACCCGACCGTGGTCGCGGCGGGCGCGGCGCTTGCCGTGACCGGCTCAATGGGCGGCGGCAACGGCGAAATCTTGATCGCGCCAACGCCCGGCACAGGCTCGCTGCGCGCCGAAGCGCTCAAATAGCGCCCCACCAGATCGAAGAAGCGCGAGTAAAACGGGCCCGACTGGATCGTCTCGCTCGAAATCTTCACCATTTCGTCGCTGTTCGAGCGGATCGGCAGCGAAACCGACCCCAGGATCGAGAGCCCGACGCTCGCCGAGGTATCGCTCTTCTTGAGCGCGTAGCCGTTCTGCACGGCGTTCACGTACACCATGCTGGTATTGCTCGCGTCGCCCGGCGTGCAGACGACGTGCACCTCCACGACGATGTGCTGATCCATCGTCGGCTGGAAATTCTTCGTGGCGTCGACGGTGTCGTTGCGCGTCATCGTCGTCATGTAGCCCTGGCTCAGCAGCGCGCGGCGCGACGACTCGCAGGCGTCAGTGCTCGCGTAGTTGAAGCTGCGCGAGAACTGGCTCGGCGCCGTGCTCAGCAGCTGATCTTCCTGGAACTTGGGCTTGGGCGACGAGCACGCGCCGAGCGCAGCAGCGAGCGTCACCGTGGTTACGGCGAGGGCGGCGCTGCGAAGCTGGACGGGCAAACGAGGGACAACTTTCAAAAAACGGGACATGTTCGGGGCAAACAGGGCAGCAATGCGGCATTGCATCGGACGGCATGCATTGTAGTTCGGTTCCGCTGCGCACGACCGAACGCTCGTTTTTTCGAGGGATTTCGAAAGCCGGACGAAGGCGTCCCGAAGCTTACATCCCACATGACGAAAAAAACGGGCTTCCGCCCAACGCGAAAGCCCGTGCCAACCCGGCGCCCGGGACAGCGAGCGGAGAAGAGCACTCGCTGGCGTGCGCCGCAGCCGGGTACCGCCGGCTGTTCCTGTGCGCAGTGCGCTAAATCGTCGGGCCACACTGGCCGCCGCGCCCGCAACGCGGCGTCAGTGTGGGCTCACTTCATCGGTTCGTTCCGTCGACTTACTTCGTGCCGACCGTCGTGAGCGGCTGCCACTTGCCGTTCACGACCTTGTAGACCGTCACGCCGCCGTATTTGAGGTCGCCGTACTGGTCGTAGGCCAGCTCGTTCGTGGTCACGCCCTTCATGTTGGTGGTCTTGAGCGAAGCGAGGTAGATGTGCGGATCGGTCGAGTTCGCTTTCTTCATGGCGGCAAACACGGCGCGCGTGCCGTCGTACGCGTACGGCGAGTACAGTTCGACCGGCTTGTTGAAGCGCTTGGTGTAGCGCTCGACGTAGCGCTTGCCGCCCGGCATCTGGTCGAGCGGGCTGCCGCCCGACGAAGCGAGCGCGCCATCGGCCGCCGGACCGGCGATCTTGATGAGTTCGTCCGAGTGCATCATGTCGGGGCCGATCAGCGTGGCCTTGATCGCGAGCGACTTCATTTGCTTGAGCATCGGCGCGGCCTGGGTGTCGGCGCCGCCGTAGAAGATCGCGTCGGCGTCGGCCGACTTGATGTGCGTGAGGATCGAGCGGAAGTCCACGGCCTTGTCGTTGGTGAATTCCTGCGCGACCACCGTGCCGCCCGCTGCCTTCACGGCCTTGGCGAACTCTTCGGCCACGCCTTGACCGTAGGCCGTGCGGTCGTCGATCACGGCGAAACGCTTGAACTTCAAGTCCTTCACGACGTACTCGCCGAGCACGCTGCCTTGCTGCGCGTCGGACGTGACGAGGCGGAACGTGGTGGGCAGCCCCTGGCGCGTATAGGTGGGCGCGGTGGCCGTGGCGATTTCGGGAATGCCGGCCTTCGCGTAGATCGGCGAGGCGGGAATGCTGGTGCCCGAGTTGAAGTGACCGATCACGGCCGCAACGCCGTCGTCCACGAGCTTCTGCGCGACGGTCGTGCCGGTGCGCGGGTCGGCCTGGTCGTCGTAGGCGTCGAGCACGAAGCGCACCGGCTTGCCGCCGATGGTCGGGTTCGTGGCGTTCTCGTCGTCGATCGCCATTTGCACGCCGCTGCGGAAGTCCGCGCCGTAGTGAGCCTGGCCGCCCGTGAGCGGGGCGGCGAAGCCGATCTTGACGTCGGTGGCCTGGGCGAGCGCGCCGGCGCTCCACAGGGCCGCGACAGCGGCAAGCACAACGGGCGCGCGCAGGCGCAGATGGGGTTTGCTTGGGTTCATTCTGGTTCTCTCCTCAGTGGTCTACGTTTTTCATGGGCGCAGCCGGGCCCGCACCGCGTTCGGAGCGCGCGGCGTGCCTTTTTGCGCAGGGGTGAAGCAAAAGGAACCGGCCGCCGGATGGCGGTTTGCCGGGCGAAGCCGTTGCGCACGCAACAGCCCCGGGACGGCCCGGTGGATACGCTAAAATTGCTTGGTTTTCAGATGCTTACAGAAACCTATACAGTCTCCAGAGAAGGAAACGGCACAGTGGGAATGGCTGGCGGATCCGTACTGTCAGCATAAATATCCAGAAGTGATTGGATTGTATCCAATTCTGGCAGGCAAAAATATTGACGACAACACTTTTTCGTCGGACGGCGTTCGTCCGTCCGGCGCCCACGAGCTCATGACGACAGTGCAGGCCAAGGAAGACCAGCGATCGCTGCCTCAAACGATCCGCGACCAGCTGCGCGACGAGATCCTGCGCGGCGTACTGCCGCCCGGTGCGCAGCTGCGCCAGGAGAGCCTGGCGGAGCGCTTCGGCGCGAGCCGCATTCCCGTGCGCGAGGCGCTGCGCCAGCTCGAGGCCGAAGGGCTCGTGAGCTACCAGCTCAATCGCGGCGCGGTGGTGATCGCCATGTCCACGCAGGAGATCTGCGAGCTGCTCGACATTCGCGCGGCGCTGGAGACCTACGCGGCGAAGCTCGCGGTGCCGAACATGGTGGCCGGCGACATCGACGTGATGAAGCGCATTCTCGCGGCGTACGACGCCGCTTCGTCACCCGCGGAGTGGGCCGAATGCAACCGCCAGTTCCATCTGGCGCTGTGCGCGCCAGCGAATAACGCGCGTCTGCGCAAGATGATCGAGGAGTACTGCCTGAGCACGACGAATCGATATCCGCATCTGCGCATGTCGCTCGATACGGAGAAGAACGAGGTGCAAAGCGATCACTACGCGATCGTCGACGCCTGCAAGCGGCGCGCCGTGGATGAAGTGGTGGCGCTGATCGAGCGGCATATTCTCGATACCAAACGCGAGGTGATGGCCGCGGCGCGGCTGGCTGGTCTGGATAACTAAGCGTTTCTTTTCGCTGCGCAGATGGAAAAACGGCGAGCGCCCCGTGAGGGACGCTCGCCGTTTTCTTCGCAGCAAACTTACGTGTGGAGCGCTGCGCTTACACCGCCATTTCCGGCGGCGCCTGGCGGAAGCACCGCGTGATCCAGCCGAGGTACACGAGGCCGAGTACGAACCAGACCACGCCGAGCACGATGGCGGTCTTTTCGAGGCTGCACAGCAGCCAGATGTCGGTCACGGCGCCGATCAGTGGGAACACGAGACCGCCGAGCAGCCCGAAGCCACGCGTGCCCGCAGCGCCGCTGAAGTACTGGCGGATCACGCACAGGTTCACCGAAGTGAACGCGAGGAACGCGCCGAAGTTGATGAAGGAGGTGGAGGTGGCCACGTCGAGTTTCAGCGCGATCAACCCGACGACACCGGCAATCGCAATGTTGATCGCAGGCGTGCGAAAGCGCGGGTGGATGTAGCCGAAGATCGACTTCGGCAGCACTTCATCGCGGCCCATCGCATAGAGCAGACGCCCCACGCTGGCCTGCGCGGAGATGCCCGAGGCGAACTGCGCGAGGATCAGGCCCGCGAGGAAAATCGTCACGAAGATATCGCCGCCCACCTTGCGCGCGATTTCGAATGCGGCCGAATCGGGGTCCTTGAAGACCGCGCCCGGATGCGCGAGCTGCAGCGTGTACGCGGCGATCACGAAGATCGCGCCGCCCACCAGCGCGATCAGCACGATGGCGCGCGGAATGGTCTTTTCAGGTTCGATGGTTTCCTCGGTGAGCGTGGAAACGGCGTCGAAGCCGAGGTACGAATACGCGGCGATCGCGGCGCCCGCCATCGTGGCCGAGAGCGGCACGTGCGGCTGGAAGAACGGCTGCGCCGTGATCAGGCCGCCCGGGCCCGCGGCCGCGGAGGCGTAGTGCAAGCACAGGACTACGAACATGGCCGCAATGCCGAGCTGCACGATCATCAGCACGATGTTGAAACGCGCCGCGAGTTCGATGCCGATCACGTTCAGCGCACTCGTGAGCACGATGAACGCGACGATCCAGATCCACGTAGGCACGCTCGGGAACGCCGCGCCAAGATACGCCGCGCCGATCAGCCAGATCACCATCGGCAGGAAGAAGTAATCGAGCAGTGTGGCCCAGCCGATCATAAAGCCCAGGTGCGAATTGAAGCTCTTGCGCGTGTAGGTGTAGGCCGAACCCGCGACCGGGAAAAGGCGCGCGAGCTTGCCGTAGCTGAGCGCCGTGAACACGATTGCGACGAGCGCGATGAGATACGCGAGGGCGGCGGTGTCCTGGCTCGCGCCGGCGAGCACGCCGTAGGTGCCGTAGACGATCAGCGGCGCCATATAGGCGAGGCCGAACAGGAGCACGGACGGCAGGCCGAGCGTGCGCTTCAGGTGAGGTTCTTGAGTGCCGCGTTCATGCGACGGCGAGGTAGGCTTCATGATGCAGTTGTCTCCTGGGTGCTGCGGTTCTGGCAGGCATGGGCGAGCCTGGCGAGCCGCGAGAAGCGGCTTGCCGGATCGCTGGTTGCCGGGCTTGTTACCGGGTTTTGCTGCTTGACGCTGCTAAGGCCATTAGCGCGTGCGCGGCCGGATACTGAGCGAGCGACGGCCTTGCGCGTCGTTCTCGTCCGCGAGATTGAGCGCAATGCGTGCGTCGTGCAGATAGCTGTAGTGTTCGCGGCTTTGGGCGAGCAGCGCGCGATCCACCTTCGCGTGCAGCACCGCGTCTTCGTTCTTCAACTCGCAGAGCACGTCGCCGAACGGGCTCACGAGCGCCGTTTCGCCGGGGAACGTGAGGTTGTCGTCGCCGTCGCCGGTGCGGTTCACGAGCGCCGCGAACATCTGGTTCTCCATCGCGCGCGCAACGATCGCGCGGCGATGCACGGGGCCGAATGGATCCATGTTGCCGTTCGTGACGACGAGCATTTCCGCGCCGAGCGAGGCCACGGCGCGTGCCGTTTCGGGAAACTCGATGTCGTAGCAGATCAAGAGGCCAACGGTCGTGCCCTTGTATTCGCACACTTCGAAGCGGTCGCCGGGCGTGAACACGCCCACGTCCGTGGCCCACAGATGCGTCTTGCGGTAACGCAGCGCGATGTCGCCGCGTTCGTCGATCAGCACGGTCGTGTTGTAGAAGCGGTCGCCGTCGCGCTCGGCGAGGCCGACCGCCACGCCGATGTTGGCAGCGCGCGCGGCGTCACGCACTTTGCTCAAAGACGGACCGTCGAGCGATTCGGCCACATCGCGCACGTTTTCGCGGGTGGGAAAGCCCGTGAGCGTGGCTTCGGGGAAGACGATGAGATCGCTGCCTGCGCGGCGTTTGGCCGTAGCGTCGAGTACGCGGGAGAGGTTGGGAGCGACTGCGCCGTCCACGACCGGGATCTGCGCGAGTTCGAGTTGCATGCCTGTCTCCTTCCTTATGTATTACGTAAAGCACCGCGTGGGCGTCTGGAGCGGCTATTATCTCCACGTTATTTTTGTCGAGAAATTACCCTGCAGGGGTACCCTGATCGGAGGACCCATGGAGCCCCTCATGGAACTGGACTGGCAGGACCGTGCGTTCCATCACCATATCGCGACGCTGATCGACGCCCTCGACGGCCCCGACTTCTGGACCCGCATGACGCGTGTGGTCGAGCGCTTCGTCGCGTTCGACAACTGGGTTGCGCTCGTCTTCCGGCGCGACCGCGCGCCGCTCGTATGCGCCGAGTCGCCTATGCCCGACGGCACCGTGGATCTGTTGTTCCGTGCGTATCTGGAGGGGATGTACCTGCTCGATCCGTTCTATCTGAACGCGAGCGAGAAGCCGCGCGCGGGGCTCGTCACGCTCGCCGAAGTCGCGCCCGACAATTTCAGCATGACGGACTATTACCAGCGCTACTTCAAGAGCAACATCATCGGCGACGAAGTGCAGTTCAACGTGCCGCTCGACGAAGCGCGCACGCTGATTTTCTCGCTAGGCGCAAAGCACCATTACACGGAGCGCGATATTGCGCTGTTCGCGATGTTCGCGCCGTGGGTGGTCGCGCTCATGAAGCAGCGGCTCGCGTATGAGACGTTTGCCGAGGGTGTCGCCGAGGCGGTCGCGTCGGATGTGGCCGAAGTCGACAGCGCGGCGCAGCAGGGGCAGTTGAGCGAGGCGGGCTTCGCCAGCCGCATCGAGGCGGTCACGCAGCAAAGCGGACGCGTGGCGCTCACCGCGCGCGAGATCGAAGTGGTGCGTTTGAGCCTGAGCGGCTTTTCCACGCGTGCGATTGCGGAGCGGCTCGAAATTTCGTTCGAGACCGTGCGTGCGCACAAGAAGCATATTTACGCGAAGCTCGGCGTGAGTTCGCAGTCGGAGTTGTTTGCGCTCTTCTACGAGCCACTCGGGCGCGTGGGCGCATGAGCGCCGCGCGCCTTTGACGGCGCGCGTCAGAACTCGACGAGCGCGAAGTCTTCCTTGCCCACGTCGCAGAGCGGGCAGCGCCAGTCGTCGGGCACGTCGGCCCAGCGGGTGCCGGGAGCGAGGCCGTCGTCGGGGGCGCCTGCGGCTTCGTCGTACACCCAGCCGCAGATCACGCAGACCCATTGCTTGAGGCCGTCGTCGGCGCTGGACGCAGCCGTCGAGGCGCTTGAGGGTGCCTCGAGCGCGGCGCCTTCGGGCGGGCTGTCGAGCGCGACGACGAGCGGCGCTGCGGTGCTCTCGCGTTCAGCGAGCTTGCTTTGCAGCGTGGCGAGCAGCGCTGCGGCTTCGTCGGTGGTGAGGTCGATCCAGTACGGGTCGCCTGCGCCGTCATTCAGGCGTTCGGGCGAGAACTGGATTTCGAGGGCGACGCCTTTCTTGTACATAAGCGAAAACGGTTGGCTTGATGCCCCGGACGCGCTGCGCTTACAGGAAGTAGCGGAACAGCAGCGAGGCCGCGATGCCGACAGCGCCGATCAGCGCGAGCATTTGCAGGAGCGAGATGGACTTGCTGGACTTGGCGTTCGAAGCGGCGGGACGGGTGGTGGTGTTCATAGGGTGATCTTGCGGCGGCGTGGGTTGCAGTCTCGATTGCGCCCCGAAAAATCGCCATCATCGGCATGACGGCGGCAGAGCGCGGCGGGGGAGTTTCGCACGATTTCGCATCGACGGGGGCATTTGCGCGGCGACTGTGCGCACGCGCCGCAGATTTCGCCCCCGGCAACCTGCGCCGCACAGCGGGACTGATTATCGCCGCTAATGCGGCCCGGATTCCTGAGCGCACGGAGATGGTTTATTTCGCAGGCGTTGAGAGAAGCCGCTCACAACTGCAGCCAGCGCCGTTCGACATACGAAAACAGCCAGCTGACCGGCACCGCGCAGGCCATGCCGATGGCGACCTGCGCCACGCGAAAGAGCGCGACGTCCCACACCGGCCCGTTCATGGGCACGAGCAGCACGATGGTGGTGGTGATCGCGCCCAGTCGCGCGGCGGTGCTCACGCTCAGGCACCAGCAGCCGATGATCACCACGCTCACGGCGACGAGGTAGGCCGCGAGATTTTCCGGGCCGAACGCCGCCGTTGCGAGCCCCACCGCGCCGCCCGCAATCGCGCCGATGAACTGGTCGCGCGACTGCGCGAGCGTATCGGCGTAATCGTGCTGGGTCACGGCAATCGCCGTGATCGCGGCCCAGAACGCCTGTTCGGTGTGGAGCGCGCGGCCGATGCTGTACGCGAGACCTGCCGCGCAGACGGCGCGCAGCGCCATGAGCGTGCCTTGCGCGGCGCGGCTCCTGAGCGGCAGGCGCTTGAGCGCGCCCAGCGCCGATTGCTGGAGTGAAGTGAGATAGGCGTAGAGGTTGTCTTGTGGGTCGTGCATTGCGCGTGATCGGTCGTAAGGAAAACGTGAGGCCAGGCGGGCGCGCTGCCAAGCATATCAAGCCGTGTTTGCCGTGTGCGGATCGTCGGGCAGGCAATGCATGCGCAACGGCTTCGCCGCGTGGCGCAGGTCGCGCTCGACGGCGCGCCGCGCGCCTTGCGCGTCGCGGCGCTTGAGCCGGTGCATGAGGCCTTCGTGCGCATCGTCGAGCGTGCGCGTGAAGTCGGCGTCGTCGAACAGCAGGTTCGAGATCGGGCCCACCTGGAGCCACACCGTTTCGATCAGATCCACGAGCAGCGCAGATCCGCTCGCGCGATAGCGAATTTGATCAAATTCTCACGCATACAAAAAAGGCGCGATGCCATCCAGCATCGCGCCTTTCGGCAGTCAAACAAAACGTGCGTTATTTCCTGTCGATCGAGATCGCTCCCGGACCCGTCACTGCGAGTGCGAGCAGGCCGCCGGCGATGCTGATGTTCTTGTAGAAGTTGATCATGTTCGCCATTTGATCGGCGCCCGTCATGGTCCAGAAGTGATGGCCGATGAAGGCGGTCGCAACGGTATAGATCGCGAGCAGCACGGCGAGCGGCCGCGTGTAGAAGCCCACGAGCAGCAGGATGCCGACCGCGAACTCCATGATCACGGCGATGACGGCCGACAGCATCGGCACGGGCGCGCCCACGTGCGCCATGTAGTCGACGGTGCCCGAAAAGCCGGTGATCTTGGACCAGCCGAACAGGATGAACAGGGAAGTCAGCAGAATGCGCGAGACCAGCAGCACGACGTCGTTGCCCGGCCCGAACAGGTTGTATCGCATGGTTTTTCTCCGAAGAAGTTTTAAGCAGTTCACTACGTATCAGTTCGCGCTTTGCCGGGCGGCGGGCCGCTCTCAGAGAGCGGACCGCCGCGCGCCGGACTGCGCCAGCATAACCTCAGGCGCAACGCCGAAGTCAGGACCACAGCTCCGACACTTCGATATTACGCAGATCGAACACCAGGACCTCTGCATCGTGTCCGTCGCTGAAGCTCAACTCGCGCTCGGAACGGATGCGCGCGCCATCGCCTTCGCCCAGTTCCACGCCGTTCAGCTTTACGCTGCCGCGCGCCACGTGAACGTAGGCGTAGCGGTCGGCGCCCACTTCGACCTTCGCCGTTTCCGCGCCGTCGAGGCGGCCGGCATACACGCGTGTGTCCTGGCGCAGCAGCAGCGAGTCTTCGGCGCCGTCGGGCGAGAGGATCAGGCGGAACTTGCCGCGCTTCTCCTCATCGGCGATGTTCTTCTGCTGGTAGCGCGGCTGCGCACCCTTCACGTTCGGCGCAATCCAGATCTGCAGGAAGTGCACCCCTTCGTCGGCCGAGTGGTTGAACTCGCTGTGCGCGACACCGGTGCCGGCGCTCATCAGCTGCACGTCGCCGGGGACGATCACCGAGCCCGTGCCCATCGAGTCCTTGTGCTCCAGCGCGCCTTCCAGCACGTACGAGAAGATTTCCATGTCGCGGTGCGGGTGCTTGCCAAAGCCGCGAGCCGGGGCCACGCGGTCGTCGTTGATCACGAGCAGGTCCGAGAAGCCCACTTGCTTCGGATCGTAGTAGTTGGCAAACGAAAACGTGTGACGCGAGCTGAGCCAGCCATGTTCACCGCGGCCGCGTTGGTCTGCCTTGCGAAGTTCGATCATTTTCGTCTCTCTGTGTGAATCGTTTCGATTCAGTTGACTGGTTGCGATGAAAGAATTTTAGGTCAATCAAATCGACTTGAATCGACGTAAAATACGACTCACTGTCACATTGAAGTGGACAATCGGAATGCAACTCGACGACATGCGGATCTTCGTGAATACCGTAGATGCGGGTAATTTTACGGCGGCAGCCCATCGGCTGCGGCTTTCCAAGCAGTTCGTGAGTCGGCGCGTGGCGGCGCTGGAGGCCGATCTGGGTGCGCGCCTGCTCGTGCGCAACACGCGCAAGCTGGCGGTCACGGACCTCGGCCAGGACTTCTACGAGCGCGCGAAGCGCATCCTTGCGGACGTCTCGGAGGCCGAGCAGGCCATGTCGGACCGGCGCAGCGAGCCCCGCGGCCTCCTGAAAGTGAGCGCGCCGATGTCATTCGGCATGGCGCACCTTTCGCCGCTCGTCGCCGAATTTCTGCGCGAGCATCCGGACGCGCGCTTCGACATGGATCTGAGCGACCGCACCGTCGACGTGATCGGCGAGGGTTTCGACATGGCGCTGCGGATCGGCCGCCTCGCCGATTCCACGCTGGTCGCGCAAAAGCTCATCGACGTACGCATGATCGCCTGCTGCAGCCCGGGCTACCGGCGCCGGCGGCGCGCGCCGCAAACGCCCGCCGAGCTCGCGCAGCACGCCTGCCTGCCGTACGGGCAGCAGGGCCGCGCGCCGTGGGAATTCATCGTCGACGGCGTGCGCACGCCTTTCGACGTGCACGGGCCGCTGCGCGCGAACAACGGCGAAGTGATCCGCGACGCGGCCATTGCCGGGCTCGGCATCTGCTATCTGCCGGACTTCATCGTGGCGGGATCGGTCGATGCGGGCTTGCTGGTGGAGGTGCTGGAACCGTTCATGCCGCCGCCCAACGCGCTCCATGCGCTGTACCCGCAGCATCGTGAAGCTTCCGTGACGATCCGCGCATTCACGCAATACCTGCGCGAGCGGCTGGCGGCGCGTGCGGCAACTGCGCGTGGTGGGGCGCTTTGACGCAGCAAGCCTGCGGCCCTTGCAGAAGGGCCGTTGCGCCTGCATCTAACGCTTAAGCTTCGTGAACGCATCATGACAGCGCCGCCGCGTGAGGCGCATTGTCGCAGTTTCGTTGTATGCTCACCGCCCCGAGGGTTGCTCGGGCCGCGCGATGCGGGCGCGGAACCCCCATGCCGGCGGGCTTTGACGGACGCTATGGGGTCCGATAGGCAGGGTTAATACCCGCGATCAAAGCAACCAATTTTTCAAACGGACGCGGTTCCCGTAATCTTCGTCCATACCTTTTCCCAACCCAGAGCGAGGAAACAACGCATGTCTCTCATCAACACGCAAGTCAAGCCGTTCAAGGCAACCGCATACCACAACGGTAAGTTCGTTCCGGTCTCTGAGGAAAACCTCAAGGGCAAGTGGTCGGTTGTCGTGTTCTACCCGGCCGACTTCACTTTCGTGTGCCCGACGGAACTCGGCGACCTGGCTGACCAGTACGCAGAATTCCAGAAGCTGGGCGTTGAAGTCTACGGTGTGTCGACCGACACGCACTTCACGCACAAGGCATGGCACGACACGTCGGACACGATCGCCAAGATCAAGTATCCGCTGGTCGGCGACCCGACGGGCGCAATCACGCGCAATTTCGACGTCATGATCGAAGAAGAAGGCCTGGCACTGCGCGGCACGTTCGTGATCAACCCGGAAGGCGAGATCAAGCTGTGCGAAATCCACGACAACGGCATCGGCCGTGACGCCAAGGAACTGCTGCGCAAGGTGCAAGCTGCTCAGTACGTGGCAGCACACCCGGGCGAAGTCTGCCCCGCCAAGTGGACGCCGGGCGCTGAAACGCTCAAGCCGTCGCTCGACCTCGTCGGCAAGATCTAAGCGTCGCTGTGCAAATGCGATCGCCCTGATCGCATGACGCCGAAGTCTGACTAGCTGTATCCCCGGGCCGCGCCCACGCGGCCGCGGCCCGGGTGCCCTGTTCGCCTCTCGACGCCATAAGCGGAACGGCGAAATTGCCAGGCAATACTTAGAATTCCCCCGCTTCTTCTCTAGCCGGAAAAAAAGCCATGCTCGACGCCAACCTCAAAGATCAACTCAAAAGCTACCTCGAAAAAGTCACGCAGTCGATCGAGATCGTTGCGTACCTGGACGATGGCGAGAAGTCGCAAGAACTGCAGCAACTGCTGCAGGACATCGCATCGCTCTCGAATCGCATCTCCTACGAAGAACGCCGTGGCGCCGCAGCCGGCGACGCGCGTACCCCTTCGTTCGACATCAAGCGCGCGAATTCCGACGTGAAGGTCACGTTCGCGGGCATTCCGATGGGCCACGAATTCACGTCGCTCGTGCTGGCGCTGCTCCAGGTGGGCGGCCATCCGGTCAAGCTCGAGAACGACACCATCGAACAGGTGAAGGCGCTCGACGGCGCGTTCTCGTTCGAAGTCTATATGTCGCTGTCGTGCCAGAACTGCCCGGAAGTCGTGCAGTCGATCAACGCGATGGCTGCGCTCAACCCGAACGTGCAGATCGTCACCATCGACGGCGCGCTGTATCAGGACGAAGTCGAGAAACGCCAGATCATGGCCGTGCCGACCATCTACCTGAACGGCGAAGTGTTCGGCCAGGGCCGCATGGGCGTGGAAGAGATTCTCGCGAAGCTCGACACCGGCGCCTCGTCGCGTGCCGCCGAGAAGCTGAACCAGAAGGATGTTTTCGACATGCTCATCGTCGGCGGCGGCCCCGCTGGCGCCGCGGCTGCGATCTACGCGGCGCGCAAGGGCATCAAGACCGGCGTGCTCGCCGAGCGCTTCGGCGGCCAGGTGCTCGACACGATGGCCATCGAGAATTTCGTCTCGGTCACGGAAACGGAAGGGCCGAAGTTCGCCACGGCGCTGGAGCAGCACGTGCGCGCCTATGACGTCGACATCATGAACCTGCAGCGCGCCGATGCGCTCGTGCCCACGGGCAACGGCTTCGAAGTGCGCACGCAAAGCGGCGCGACGCTGCGCGCGAAGAGCGTGGTGCTTGCCACCGGTGCGCGCTGGCGCAATGTCGACGTGCCGGGCGAGCAGCAGTACAAGAACAAGGGCGTGGCCTACTGCCCGCACTGCGACGGGCCGCTCTTCAAGGGCAAGCGCGTGGCGGTGATCGGCGGCGGCAACTCGGGCGTGGAAGCGGCGATCGACCTGGCCGGTATCGTGAGCCATGTCACGCTGCTCGAATTCGGCGCGCAACTGCGTGCGGACGAAGTGCTGCAACGCAAGCTGCGCAGCCTGCCGAACGTCACGGTGCACGTGAATGCGCAAACCACGGAGATTTCCGGCGACGGCCAGAAGGTTACGGGTCTCGCTTTTCTCGAACGCACGTCTGGCGAGAAGCGTCATCTCGAACTCGAAGGCGTGTTCGTGCAGATCGGCCTCGTGCCGAACACCGAGTTCCTCAAGGGCACGGTGGCGCTGTCGAAGCACGGCGAGATCGAAGTGGACGCGAAGGGCCAGACGTCGGTGCCGGGCGTGTTCGCTGCGGGCGACGTGACGACCGTGCCGTTCAAGCAGATCGTGATCGCCGTGGGCGAAGGCGCGAAGGCATCGCTCGGCGCATTCGATTACCTGATCCGCTCGTCGGTGGAACAGGAAGAAGACGCGAAGGCGGCGCCTGTGGTCGCCTAAGCAAAGGGTTGTAGCAGTCTCTCTTTACGCCGGCTCACGCCGGCGTTTTTTTATGGTTTCGCGAGATGAGGCGGCTCAGTCCTGCACGAGCGGGCTGCCATACGGGAAGTCGGTCGCCGGTTCCGCATGCTTTTGCCGATGGGCCTGGCGCAATGGCTTGAGCACGAACACGGCGAGCAGGGCGGAGACCGCCGCCATGCCCGAGGCGAGCATGAATACCGCGTGCCAGCTGCCGGTTGCCGCGGTGATCACACTCGTGAACGGCACGAGCAGCGCGGCCGTGCCCTTCGCGGTGTAGAGCAGACCCGCGTTGGTCGCGGCGAACTTTGGACCGAAGGTGTCGCCGCAGGTGGCGGGAAAAAGGCTGTAGATCTCGCCCCATGCGAAGAACACGATGCCCGTGAGCACGACGAACGCCGTCGGGCTGTGGCCGTATTGCGAGAGCAGCACGATGCCGATCGCCTCGATGCCGAACGCGACGAACATCGTGTTCTCGCGGCCGATGCGGTCCGATACCCAGCCGAAGAAGGGCCGCGTGAGACCGTTGAGCACGCGGTCGATGGTGAGCGCGAACGTGAGCGCAGGCAGCGTGAGGCCGAGCAGCGAGACGGGCGCGTCGTGCAGGCCGAAGTCCTTCGCGATGGGGCCGAGCTGCGCGGTCGCCATCAGGCCGCCTGCGGCCATCATCACGAACATGGCGTACATCACCCAGAAGATGGGCGACGCAACCACCTCGCGCGGGCTAGCGTTGTAGACGGCGCTCGCACTCTGCGCGACCTGCTTCGCCGCGTGTCCCATTTGTCCGATGGCGCGTTTCGCTGCCGCGACGCCGTGCGAGGCGGGCGCGCTGAGCGCGAAGCCGAGCACGAGCACGACGATCCCTTGCCCCAGACCGAACCAGAGGAAGGTGGATTCGTATCCGCTGCTCTTGATCATGTTGGCGATCGGCACGACGGTCGCCGCCGAGCCGGCTCCGAAGCCCGCCGCCGTGATGCCGGCCGCGAGCCCCCGCCGGTTCGGAAACCATTTGAGCGCGTTGCCGACGCAGGTGCCATAGACGGCGCCCGCACCGAGCCCGCCGATGGCGGCCGCGATATAGAGCACGGGCAGCGACGCGGCGACCGAATTGAGCACCCAGGCAACCGCGCACAACAGCCCGCCGCCCACGACCACGGGACGCGGCCCGTACTTGTCGACGAGCCATCCTTCCACGGGCACGAGCCACGTTTCGGTGACGACGAAGATCGTGAACGCGACCTGAATCGCGGCGCGCCCCCAGTGATACTTCTCGTTGATCGGAGTGACGAACAGCGTCCAGCCGTACTGCATGTTCGCGATCATTGCCATGCAGATGACGCCGAGCACGAGTTGCGTCCACGGCGACGCGAATCGCGCCGCCCCTCCTTGCCGATGCTCCATGTGTGTCTCCGGTTTCTTCGAATGAATGGCCATCTGCGAAGCGCGGCGGTTGCCCGGATCGCAGTCACGATTCCTGTCGTTTAGCCGACAGTCGTTTACACAATATGTGATATATCAATGAAGTCAAGCGGAAGACATGTCAGGGCTTCTACTAGCTCCGGGCATTGATGAGTATGGTTTTTGAAAGTTTTCCACCGATGCGGCCGGAGCCAGAAAAAAAGCCCGCCGGCTAGGCCGGGCGGGCCGAGGCATGCGCGAGATAGCGGAAATCGCGACATGTGATGTCGTTATAGGTGAAAGCTTTTGGTAATGTAAGGGGAAATTTTTCTAAAGCCTTTCAGATTGATTTGAGTGAAAGGTTGGCCGCCGGTTTGGCGCGCAAGTTGGCGGCCCGGCAGGACGCGAGGTCGTGCAGCGTGCCAAACTGGCTGCCGGCGGGTCGACACCGCCGATCGAGGAGACGAATCATGCAGCGCGAAACATTCATCCGCAGCCTGGCTGAGGAAGGCTTTCCCGAGCCCGTCGTCGTGACGCGCGAAGCCGGCGTCACGGAGGTTCATTCGCATCCGTTCGAAGCGAAGGCGCTGGTCATCGAGGGCGCACTGCACATCCGCGTGGGCGACGAGGAGCGGCTCTACAAGGCCGGCGACGTGTTTCATCTCGCCGCCAACCTGCCGCACGCCGAGCGCTACGGGCCGCAGGGCGTGCAGTATCTGGTGGGGAGGAAGTGAGGGCGGGGCGCCTATGCCGCGAGGGGCCGACGCTCCGAGAGGTCGGTGTTTGCTGCGGCTTCCTCCAGATCGTAGTCGCTCTGGAGGTTCATCCAGAACCGCGGTGCGGTGCCGAATACGATCGACAGACGCAGCGCGGTGTCAGCGGTCACGCTGCGCGCGCCATGCACGATTTCGTTGATGCGCCGCGGCGGTACTTTCATGGCTCGCGCCAGCGCGTTCTGGCTCATCTCCATCGGCGTGAGGAATTCCTCCTGCAGCACTTCGCCGGGATGGCGTTTCGGAGTTTTTTCATAGTCCGCACCTCAGTGGTAGTCGACGATTTCGACGTCATGGGCGTGGCGGCGACTGCGCACCGGACCAGATGAGTGCCGTTTCCTTGTCATGGAAGTTTTGGATCGCCATGCCAAAACATAACGCCGTGCGTCATATGACGCACGGCGTTATAGTCGACCAAAGTCCGTTCGCGTCAAGCGAACCTGGAAATGCGACGCGCTCCCTTACCCCCGCACCGCGATCTCCCTCTTCCACCCCGCAATGATCTTCCCGGCGAGCGCGTTGTAGTCGCCGTCGAAGTGGTGATCGCCGTTCGTTTTGACGACGTCGATGCCGGTATTCACGAGCGCCGGACACAGCGTGTCTTTCTCGCCCGCACCATACACGCATTGCACGATCGAAGGCGGCACCTTCGCGAGTTCCGGGCGCACCTGCAGTGCCTTGTCGCTGGCGGGCATGCCGAGCCAGCCCGTCACGCGGATCTGGAAGTCGGCGTCCGGCGCGAAGCCGAGCAGCGACATGTACGACACCTTCGCGCGCAACGCGTCGGGCAGACGGTTGTAGGCGAACGGCATCACGTCCGCGCCGAACGAGTAGCCCACCAGCGCGATGTGCTGCGCATGCCAGCGCGAGCCGTAAGTCTTCAGCACGCGGGCGAGATCGTGACTCGTTTGCTCGGGCGTCCTTTCGCTCCAGAAGTATCGCAGCGCGTCCCAGCCGATGACCGAAATCCCCTGCTTTTGCAGCGCTTCTGCAATCGTCTTGTCGAGATCGCGCCAGCCGCCGTCGCCCGAGATCACCACCGCGAGCATGTCGGTGGGGTGCGCCGCGGGCAGTTCGACGAGCGGCAGGTCCGACACGTCCTCTTCGCTTTCCGTCACGACGCGCAGGTGATTCGATGTGAGCGCAACTATCTTGTCGGCGTCGGCAACGCCGGGGGCGAAGGTGCGCGATGCACCAGGACCCGTTGCGCGCGCATCTTTCGTCGTCACGCCCTGCTCGAAGAAACCGGGCAGGCCATTGCCGCGCGAGAGCGTTGGATCGGCCGGGCAGGGCGCGAAGCGCGCGTCGAGCTTCGCGGCCGGATCGAGCGACACGGCGCCCGCCATCGTGTTCGCGGGCGCCTGCGAGAGCATGTGCTGTGCGATGAGCGCACCTTCGCCGCTGCCGATGGCGATCGGCGCGTAGTACTCGCTGGAGCCCAGCTGGCGTTCGAGCTGGTGGCTCAGCGCTTCGGCGTCACTGTAGAGCTTGTGGCAGGTCTCGTTCTTCACGGCGGCGAGGTTCTGCGCATAGCGCTCCGTATCCACGCCCACGACGAGCGCGCCATGCTGCGCGAGCGCGTCGGCGCGCGTCTGGTCGGCGGCGCTCCAGTGCTTGTCCGCCGAGAACAGCACGGTGAAGCCGCGCATCGCGCCAGCCTGTTTCGTCACCGCGACTTCGCCGTAACGGCCGCCGGAAACGTGCATCGTCGCGGCGGAGGCGGGCGTCGAGGCGGGCGTCGAAGCCGCGTTGGCGTGAACCGCGCAAAACGCGAGCGCAGCGGCGCCCGCTGCCGTGCCTGCGATGCGCGGCAGCCTGGGAATACGGAATGTCATGAGCGCCAGCCTCCTGCCAGCAGCGATAGATCGGCGAGGGTGATGAACACGCTGATCGAGCCCGAGGCGGCCAGATAGCGTGGTTCCCAGCGCGGCGCGAACTTGTTCTTGAAGCCGCGCAGCCCCCGGAAGTTATAGAAACGGCCGCCGAAGCGCCAGATGAAGCCCGCGAGCCGGTGCCACGACGACGCGAGCGGTGAGGGGCCCATGCCCGAGAGCGGCGCCATGCCGAGCGAGAGCGACTGGTAGCCGGCGGCCTTCAGATGCAGCGCGAGCTGCGTGAACAGATACTCCATCGCATAGGGCGAGGCACCCGGCAGATGGCGCATGACGCCCACCGTCGCGTCGGTGTTCAGATCGGTCGTCATGAAGGTGACGAAGGCGAGCGGCTCGCCGTTCTGGCGAATGAGCAGCACGGACTGCGCGGCGAGATAGTCGTCGTCGAACGCGGCCACCGAGAAGCTCTTCTCGCGCGCTTCGCGGTCCTGCAGCCAGGCGTCGGAGATCGCGCGCAGCACCGGCAGGCTCGCGCCCATCTGCGTGGGCTCGATATGCTCGATCGAAAAACCGTCGCGTTCGCCGCGCTTGAGCGCGTAGCGCAGATGCGCGCGCTGCGGACCCCTGAGATCGAATTCCTGCAGCATCACGCGCGCTTCCTCGCCGAGCTTCATCAGCGTGAGGCCGGCGTCGAGATAGAGCGGCAGCGCGTCGGCGCGTACCTGATAGAACGCCGCGCGGCCGTTGTGAGCATGGGCGAGCGTGACGAATTCGCGGATCAGCGCGGGCCACTCTTCGCGTGGGCCGACCGGATCGTGCAGCGCCGCCCATGTGCGGCCGCGCTTCGCGTACATGAGGAATGCCTTGCGCGAGGCGGAGAAGAGGAAGCTCTTGTCGCCCATCAGCGCGAGTCCCGCGTCGCTGCGCTCCTGCGCGCGCACGATACGCGCGGCCTCTTCGAGGTCTTCGCTCGGGGGCATCACGAAGCGGCCGGCGGCGGGGCGCAGCAGTTGCCACAGCGCGAGCGCGGCGGCGAACACGCCGGCGCCGAGCGTGGCGCGCAGCGCGCGCGGGGCGCGGCTGTGGAAGGCGAATTGCCACCAGAGGCTTTGCGAGTACTGTACGTCGCGGAACGCGAACAGCAGCACCCACACGGCGAGCGCGATCACGCAGCCGACCGAGGCGAGCCAGGCCGGCGTGAAGCGTTCGGAGAACATCGACGAGTGGCGATTGAAGCGCTTGCGCGTGCCGAGGAGCAGCACGATCAGCACGCCCAGCACGCCCGCTTCGACGAAGGCAAGGCCCTTGGCGAGCGAGAGCGCGAGGTTGGCCACGGCGATCACGAGCGCGAGCCACCAGGCGGCGTCCAGACGCCGCAGCAGACCGCGCGCGACGAACAGGAGCAACACGCCGAAGAGGCTGCCCATCAGTTGCGAGCTTTCGAGCACCCAGAGCGGCACGATGGTTTGCAGCAACGCGATGCGCTTGGAGAACGCGGGCGTGGCGCCCGAGATCACGAGCATGCTGCCGGTCACGAACGTCACGATGGCGAGGAAGAGCGGCGCGAGTTGCGAGACGCCGTCGGCGCCGCGCTTCGCAAAGCGGGCGCTGAGCGGGGTCTTGAGCGCGCGCCCCTCGAATACGGCGAGCACCGCGGCGGCGAGCGCGAGCGGCGCGCCGAAGTAGATCGCGCGATAGGCGAGCAATGCGGCAAGCACCTTCGACGTGGGGACGCTCGGCCCGAGCGCGTAGACCATTGCGGCTTCGAACACGCCGATGCCGCCGGGCGTGTGGCCGATCAGGCCGAGCAGCATGGCGGCGCAATACACAGTGAGGAAGTCAGTGAAGCCGAGGAGCGCATGCGGCATGACCGACCAGAGCGCGAGCCCGGCGCCAACCACGTCGAGCGCGGCCAGCAGCAGTTGCGCGACGAGGTCGCGCCGCGCCGGCACCGCAAAGCGCAGCCAGGCGCGGCCGAACGGCTCGATCTCGCGCGCGCTTGCGGGGCAAAGGATGACCATCACCGCGCCGCAGCCGAGCACCACGCCGCCAATCAGGCGCAGCTCGTCGGGCGAGAGGTGCAGCAGACCGGAGAGCGTGCCGGCGGCGCCCACCATGCCGAGCGCGGTCATGAGCACGAGGGCGAGGGCGAGCGTGACGCTCGTGAACACCGTCATGCGGCCGATCTGCGCGGCGGTGACGCCCGCGCCGCCATACACGCGGCAGCGCACGGCGCCGCCCGTGAGCGCGCCGAAGCCGGTGACGTTGCCGAGCGCCGAGCCGGCGATCGCGCCGGCCCACAGCGCGCCGCGCGAGACGCGCGCGCCGAGGTACCGCAGGCCCACGGCGTCGCGGCCGACCAGTGCGACGAAGCTCACGGCCGTGGCGGCGAGCGCGCCGACCCATTGTGCCGGCGTGAGCGTCCAGAGCTGGCGGATCACCGAGTGGTAGTCGACCGTGCGCGAGAGGTGCTGGAACACGACCAGCAGCAACGCGCAGATGCCGAGCGCGAACACCGGCGCGACGAAGCGCTGCAGGTGCAGGGCACCGGCACGGCGGCGCAGCGCCCCGAGGGCGCGCGCCGCGCGCGAAGAATGCGATTGAGACATGGATCGGTCTGGTGGCTCTCTGCGATGTCGCCGTATCGACTGTTACAGCTTCCCCGGCGGTGACATCGTGTTTATTCGCGTTTTGCGCTTACGTTCTTTCGAGGCCGGTTCTCGCGCACCTCGCGCGCGAACCGGAAATTCGAGCCGAATCGTAATCGTTCGGAAAGGACTAGTTAAGCTCAGCAAACGCATAGGACTACCCGCCGGTTGACGCCCCGGTGCAAGAAACCGCTATTGGGTGCGGATCAATTCGGCGCGATGGCGCGCCGTAACTAGTGGATTTAATTAGGGAATAATCTTTTCGTGATTGATGTTTGCAGAGCCTAATTAACAGAGGGATTGAACGGCAAGGTAATCGTTAAGTTGTGAGTAATGGGCGGGCGTTTATCGCATACTGAAACACGCGCCGATCAGGCCGGTTCGCCGCAAGCCTTGCGTGGCGGGCGTTGCAGGCGGGCGCTTCGTGATTGTTTCGCAGCCGGAGATAATGTTTGGGCTGTGAGTCAGGCGCTTCCTGAAATCGCTGTCACTAATTCGAGACAGCTTGTTTATTCCTTTTACAATGCGCGACGGGCGAGTTAGTCTGCTTTGGTCAAGAGTTGTTTTACTGCGCCGGGAGAATGACGTGAAAAGACTAGCCTTGACTTCCCTTTCGCTGGCCGCGCTCGGGGTTGCCGGCACGGCTCAGGCACAGACCAGTGTGACGCTGTACGGCACGATCGACACGTCGATCACCTACGTCAATCACGCCGACGGCAGCAAAAACCTCTGGACGCTCGGCAACAGCAGCTTCGGCAATCTCTCCGGCTCGCGATGGGGTTTGAAGGGCGCCGAAGATCTCGGCGGCGGCCTCAAGGCGATCTTCCAGCTGGAAAGCGGCTTCAACCCGTCCACCGGCGCGCTCGCGCAGGGTGGCAGGCTGTTCGGCCGACAGGCATACGTGGGCTTGACAGCCGAGCAGTACGGGTCGCTCACGCTCGGGCGGCAGTATGACCCGCTCATCGACCTCGTGCAGGGCATCACGGCGGACAACTATTTCGGCTCCGTGTTCGCCACGCCCGGCGACGTCGACAACTACGACAACAGCTTCCGCGTGAACAACGCCGTCAAGTACACCACGCCCGTTTGGAGCGGCCTCCAGGCTGCGGCGATGTACTCGTTTGGCGGCATTGCGGGCTCGACAGGCGCCGAACAGTCGTACTCGGCGGCGGTCAACTACACCAACGGTCCGCTCGCACTGGCGGGCGGCTACTTCTACGCGACCAACAGCCAGGCCGTGAACGGCATTCGCACCGGCGGCTGGACGAGCACTTCGGACGGCACCTTCGACGGCCCGATCAACTCCGGCTACGCTACGGCACACTCGCTCACCATCGCGCGTGCGGCGGCGCAGTATCAGCTCGGCCAGTTCACGCTCGGCCTCGGCTACAGCAACGCGCGCTACTCGCCGGACGGCAGCTCGGTGTTCCGCGAGACGCAAAAGTACAACACCGGCCAGGGCTTCGTGAACTATCAGCTGAACCCCGCGCTGCTGCTCGGCATTGGCTACAGCTACACGCACGCCAATGGCGATACGTCGGCGAATTACAACCAGGTGTCGCTCGGCGCCGATTACAGCCTCTCGAAGCGCACCGACCTCTATATGACGGCGGCCTGGCAGCATGCGAGCGGCGATACCGGCAACGGCACGGGCGGCTCAATGCCGGCCGAGGCTTCGGTCGGCTCGTATGGTTACTCGGGCACGTCGAACCAGACCATCGTGAACCTCGGGCTGCGGCACAAGTTCTGATCGCGTGCTTCGACTTATGACGACGCCGGATGCGCCAGTTGGGCGGCGCATCCGGCGTTTTGGCGTTTGCGGCTCTGGCTTAGCCTCAAAGCGCATCAAGCGCCAGGGCTTCGCACATCACGCCTCGCGCGAGCGCCGGAGCGTGAGCAGCGCAAGCCAGGCGGCGAGGCGCTCCATACCGCGCCGCACGCCCGCAAACGGCGGCTGCCAGGCGCTCGTGATGCTCACGCGCGCCGGCAAGGCGGCCTCGGTGCTGAGCCAGATGCGCTCGCCACGCTCGAGCCGAAGCGTCTCGCCCGGTTGCAGCCAGTGGTCGTAGGGCGAGCGGGCGCGCGTGACCCACACCTGGGCCACCTGAACCCGCAGTGTGGCCGACGCATTCACGCGCCAGGTGATCGTGCGCATGGGCGGCACGGCAAAGTGGACAGACTGGACGGGCAACGGATCGTCGAAACGGTCGGTTGCGTCCGCAACGGCATGCAGAGCGGGTTGTGAAGCGGTCAGTGAGGCTGCCTGAAAAGCGTCATCCATCGTTTTCTCCAGTTTTTGGAGCCGACGAACGGAGCGCTGTCACCCAGAAAAACAAAAAGCCCCGTCGATGCCGGCGGGGCTTGTGATTTGCGTGACGACAGACTGCTAGTACGCACACCATCCCCGTGGAATACCCGTATGGGTTTTCCACGGATGATTCATCGTGTTTGCGATGACGAGGTGGGTGAAGGAAGTGTGCATGGGTCGAGTGTGCGGGGTGCCTCGCAGCGCTGTCAACCTGAAATGCTTAAATGGCATTGGCGGCCGTAGTTTGTGTTGCGTGCGAGTCTCGTGCGCGCCTTTGCACGACGCGATCGTGCCCTTCGATGGCATACCCCCTTGCGGGCAACACCGGTTTCTCACTAGGATTGGTTGTTTTTCATGGAGATCCGGTCGACCGCGCCCACAATGTGGGAGCGCACCCTGATAAGCCCCCGCCGCATCGAAGTGTCGTGTGGAAACGACTGCATCTGATATATCACATACAGAATATTGATTTTTGTCGCGACGCAGCATATGATTGAGTTATTCGATTACTCAATCATGCGGAGCTTCAAATGGATTTCGTTTCTCTCGCACTGTTCAGTGCAGCGGTTGTGGGTCTGGGTGCAGCTGCTACAGTCATGATCGCCAGGTGGCTGCCGCAGTCTGCCATTGAGCAGGCCGCGCAGCATGGCCGGTACGCTGGTTTGGGCGAAGCGCCGCGCGCCAGGGCCGTTCGTCGTGCACAATTCGGTCCGCGAATCCGTCCGCAGGTCGGAAAAGAGGTAATCAATGTCGTCAGAACAAACTGAAGTTGTAGCAAGCCGGGAAGCGGCGCCGCTCAAGCTGGCGCTGCAGCCCATCAACGCCACACTGAGCCTGCGCGATCAGGCTTACGCCATGCTGCGCCAGGCCATTGCCGACGCCGACATCTACCAGTCGCGCGAGGAAATCCGGCTCGACGAGCGCGTGCTGAGCGAATCGCTCGGCGTGAGCCGCACGCCGGTGCGCGAGGCCATGACGCTGCTCGAGCAGGAAGGCTTCCTGCGCATGGTGCCGCGCCGCGGCATCTATATCGTGCGCAAGAGCAAGCGCGAGATCGTCGAGATGATCCAGATGTGGGCCGCGCTCGAAAGCATGGCCGCGCGCCTCGCCACGATCCACGCCACCGACGAGGAAATCGCGCGGCTGCGCCACATGTTCGACGACTTCCGCGACAGCACGCCTGCCGAACACATCGCCGAGTACTCGGACGCCAATATCGCGTTCCACCAGGCAATCGTCGAGCTTTCCCGCTCGCAGATCATCCTCGACACCATCAAGAACATCTTCGTGCACGTGCGCGCCATTCGCCGCATGACGATTTCGCAGAGCGACCGGGCTTCGCGCTCGATCGTCGATCATCTGCGCATTATCGAGGCGCTGGAGAAGCGCGACACCGAACTGGCGGAAAAGCTCGTGCGCCAGCATTCGCTCGATCTCGCGGTCTATGTCGAGAAGAACTGCGATTTCCTTGACTGAGACGGACACCTAGCGCCGCGAATTCAGGGCAAAACGGGAGACCTTCGGGTCTCCCGTTTTGCGTTTACGTCCCTTCACGCCCATTCAGCACGCGTCGGCTGAACGACCTCCGACAGCCGACTTTATGCGCATCAACCCTTGGCATCCCTGACCAACTCCTGTTGCCAGACAGCATCCTTCACACGGAATCTGGCATATCAGATGCAGCAAATGCTCGGGGTTTTCCCTCTTGTGCGGCGCATCAACACCGTCGAAGTGCGCCAAAACCATGCTGGATAAGGCTTCGACGCGATTCTAATGGCATTCCCGATGGGCAATTCCCCTCTTGCTTCGTTCTGATATATCACATATCGTATTGTTCAGGGACGCAGATGACTCGCCATCGCGCGAAATGCCTCTGCCCACGCAACCCCACCGATTTTCGAAAACTCGCCCGGCCACGATTAGATAAGGAGACATGACATGGGCAAGGCATTGAACGGCGTGCGCATCCTCGATTTCACGCACGTGCAGTCGGGACCCACCTGCACGCAACTGCTCGCCTGGTTCGGCGCGGACGTGATCAAGGTAGAGCGCGCAGGCGCCGGCGACATCACGCGGGAGCAGCTGCGCGACCTGCCGGACGCGGACAGCCTCTACTTCACGATGCTCAACGGCAACAAGCGTTCGCTCACGCTCGACACGAAGAACCCGCAAGGCAAGCGTGTGCTGGAGCGGCTCATACGCGACTGCGACGTGCTGGTCGAAAACTTCGCGCCGGGCGCGCTCGAGCGCATGGGCTTCAGCTGGGAGCATATACAGACGCTGAACCCGCGCATGATCGTCGCCTCGGTGAAGGGCTTCGGCCCCGGCCCCTACGAGGACTGCAAGGTCTACGAGAACGTCGCGCAGTGCGTGGGCGGCGCCGCATCGACGACGGGTTTCGACGATGGCCCGCCGGTCGTCTCGGGCGCGCAGATCGGTGACAGCGGCACGGGCCTGCATCTCGCGCTCGGCATCGTCACGGCGCTCTATCAGCGCACGCACACGGGGCGCGGCCAGAAGGTGCTCGCGGCCATGCAGGACGGCGTGCTCAACCTGTGCCGCGTGAAGCTGCGCGACCAGCAGCGGCTCGAGCGCACCGGCGTCATGAAGGAGTACCCGCAGTATCCCAACGACGGCTTCGGCGAGGCCGTGCCGCGCGCCGGCAATGCGTCGGGCGGCGGCCAGCCGGGCTGGATTCTCAAGTGCAAGGGTTGGGAGACCGATCCGAACGCCTATATCTATTTCATCGCGCAGGCGCCCGTGTGGGACCGCATCTGCAAGCTGATCGGGCGCGAGGAGTGGATCGACGATCCCGACTACGCCACGCCGAATGCGCGCCTGCCGCGCCTGAAGGCGATCTTCGACGAGATCGAGCACTGGACCATGCATCGCACGAAGTTCGACGCGATGGCCGTGCTCAACCGCTACGACATTCCGTGCGGTCCGATTCTCTCGATGAAGGAGATCGCCAGCGACGAATCGCTGCGCGCGAGCGGCACGATCGTCGAGGTGGATCACCCGGTGCGCGGCAAGTACCTCACGGTGGGCAACCCGATCAAGCTCTCGGACAGCCCGACCGAAGTCACGCGCTCGCCGATGCTGGGCGAACACACCGACGAAGTGCTCGCCGAATTCGGCTACACGAAGGACGAGATCCACTCGCTGCGCGCTTCTGGCGCCGTTTGAAACCCAGGAGGAAACATGGAAACGTGGATGCGTTTGATGGCGAGCGACGGCAGCATCGTGTTCGGCCGCGTCGAGAACGGTTACTTGCACGAATACGAAGGACTCGATCAGCCGGTGCCCACTGGGGCGGTGCTGTCGCTGCGCGCGCTCACACCGCTCGCGCCCTGTGCGCCCGGCAAGGTCGTCGCGCTCTGGAACAATTTTCACGCACTCGCCGCGAAACTCGAAAAACCGGTGCCCTCGCACCCGCTTTTTCTCATCAAGCCGGCGGCTTCGGTGATCGGCTCTTCGGAATTGATTCGGCGTCCTGCTCACTATGCGGGAAAAATCGTCTTCGAAGGCGAACTCGGCATCGTGATCGGCAAGCGCTGCCGCGACGCGAGCGTCGAAGAGGCCGAGTCGGCGATCTTCGGCTATACGATCGTCAACGACGTCACGGCCGCGGGCCTCATCACCGAGAATCCGCACTTCCCGCAATGGTGCCGCGCCAAAGGTTTCGATACGTTCTGTTGTCTGGGCCCGGCGATCGTTTCCGGGTTCGACTGGCAACGTGCGCGCGTCGTCACGAAACTCGATGGCGTGGAGCGGCAGAATTATCCGCTCGACGACATGGTGTTTTCGCCGGCGCAGCAGGTGAGCCTCATTTCACAGGACCTGACGCTCGAACCCGGCGACGTGATTGCGTGCGGCACCTCACTCGGCGTAGGCTCGATCGTTGATGGCGCAACGGTCGAAGTCATCATCGAAGGGATCGGTACGTTGAGCAATGCGCTGGGCGCCGCGCCGGCGCCAATCGAGTCGCTCGCTGCCGTCGAGGGCGCGGCTTGACGCTCTAAAACCAAAGACGCGCGCAGCAGCGATGACGCGCGAGGAGGAGAGATGCCGGAGCAACTGGCTGGCGACCTGGCGTGGCTGGGCGCCGGCGCGCTGTTCGCATGGCTCGGCTGTGCATTTGCACAACTGGCGGCGCTCGCGCCGGTGCGTGCGTGGCCTTTGTCGCGTTCTCGCGCCGCGCTGCGCTGCGCCAGGCGCGCTGGTGCGCCGCACACGCATCGGCTCGCCTTCGCCATTTCGTTCGCATTGCTGCTGACCGTGCCCCCTGGCGTGATCGCCGCGGGCTGGATGCATGCGCCCGACGCGACGGTTGCAGTCGAAGCCGGCGTGCTGGGCGGTTTGTGCCTGGCTGGCCGGCGCGACCTCACGCGGCGCGCGCGGACGGCGGCGCTGCTGGGCGGGGTAGCGGGCGCGAGTGTCTTGATCGGCGCGTTCGCTGGCTACGTGCTGCAGCCCGAGCGTAGTGCTGGCGAACGTGTGGCACTGTTCGTTGCGGCGGCAACCGGCGCGCTGCTGACCGGCGGCGCGCTGAGTCTCTTCAGCCGTGGCGCGCAAGCGAGCGGCGCGGCGCGCAGGCGCGTGCCGTTCGGCCGCGGCGACCGCGTCATGCATGTCATCGCGCTGCTGCTAGGCGCGGCGCTCGGCTATGGATTCCTGAGCGCGCGTGAATCGCCCGATTTCGAAATCTCCGTGCTGGTCGCGGCGAGCGTGCTGTGCGCGGCGCTGGGCGCGCGGTTCATGAACGGCGGCCGGCGGGCGCGGCTCGCACGCACGGGCGCCGTCGAGGCGTCACCGCCGCGCGAGCCCTTCAGCGCGACATTCAACGCAAGTTTTGCGGGTGTGCCGGACGAACTGCTGGTCGCGGCCTGCGGCGGCGGCGCGTTCGAACCCGCCTGGCTGGCCGCGAGCGACCCGCCACAGGGCGGCGCGGGGCGCGCCGGTCATCACGCGTCGCAGGACTTGCCACGGCGGCGGCGCAGCCGGGGCGGCCCACTGCGTCAGCGGCAAGGGCCGCACTGACGTCGCAACGACCATCCTGCGGGACCAGGGGAAAACAACAGAACGCGCACTGCGACGCGAACGATTAGTCATGCATGATGGTTCGTGTAAAAACCATCAAACCTTACTTATGCAAACTCGCTTCTGACACTTTTGTAATGTTCTCGATGAGCGCCGCGCCTTCCTCCATGAGGAAGCGCTTGAACGCGAGCGCGACGGGCGGCAGGCGCTTGTTTTTCCGGTGCACGACGTACCAGTTGAGCATGACCGGGAAGCCTTCGACGTCGAGCACGGTGAGGTGACCGACCTGCAATTCGAGGCTGATGGTATGCGCCGAAAGAAACGCGATGCCCATGCCCGCGATCACGGCCTGCTTGATCGTCTCGGTGCTCTGGATCTCCATGGCGATCTTGAGGTTCGTGATCTTCCCGGCGAAGCCTTCTTCCATCGAGTTCCATGTGTCTGAGCCGCGCTCGCGCACGATGAACGCCTCGTTGGCGAGGGTGCTGAGCTTGATGGCGCGCTTGTTGGCGAGCGGATGCGTGGGCGCCGCAACGATGACGTACGGGTGGGGCGCAAACGGCTCGTTGATGGCGTCGGTCGCGTGGGGCGGACGCACCATCACGGCGAGATCGGTCTGGTTGGTGGCGAGCTGCTGGAGCAGCTGCTCGCGGTTGTGCACGGAGAGGTTGAGCGCGACGCCCTTGTAGCGGCGCGTGAACTCGGCCAGCAGGCGCGGAAAGAAGTAATCGCCGGCGCTAATGACGGCGACGTTGAGCTTGCCGCCCGAGACGCCCTTCAGCTGGCTCATTGCCTCGTCCACTTCGTGGAACTGCTGCATGATCGCGCGGCTGTAATGCAGCATCTCCGTGCCCGCGGGCGTGAGATAGATCTTCTTGCCGAGCTGCTCGAAGAGCGGCAGGCCTGCGTGATCTTCGAGCTGCCGAACCTGCGTGGAAACGGCCGGCTGGGTGAGATGCAGCTCTTCCGCAGCACGCGAAAAACTGAGGTGGCGCGCCACGGTCTCGAAGACCTTGAGCTGGCGCAGCGTGGCGTTTCGCATCGTCATGGCCGAACCATAAAGGATACTGAATCCACATAATAACAAACTTTAATTGTGAGTAATTCAGCAATCACCCTAGCATAAGTTGAAAGGAGTCCGAATGCCGCGCAAAGCGCTCGAAGCTACGTTCGGGTTAACGCTCGGAACTACGATTTCATAAGGGACAACACGTAGAAAAGCCCTTGTTTAACGATGTTTTCAGGGGTCTGACGTAATGCCAGGGTGAATGAGGATTGACGGATTTTCATTCCGATTTTTGATTCACCCTGCGAATAAAAAACACAGCGTAGCGAAGTGAAAAGTTAAAACCATAAGCCTCAATTTATGCAGACCCGTAATCATGCAGGCTGCAATGAATAGATAGCGGAGACAAGCGATATGAATGCAATCGGTCAGAGGAGCGAGAGCGGTCCGTTCTGGACGAACCGCTGGTTTCAACTGGTGGTGGGCATGCTATGCATGGCGCTCGTTGCCAATCTGCAGTACGCATGGACGCTGTTCGTCGCACCGATGAACTCGCGCCACCACTGGGGCCAGGCGGAGATTCAACTGGCGTTCTCGATTTTCATTCTGACCGAGACCTGGCTCGTGCCGGTGGAAGGCTGGCTCGTCGACAAGTTCGGGCCGCGTCCAGTCGTGGCGGGCGGCGCGGTTTGCGCAGGCCTCGCCTGGGTGATCAACTCCTACGTCACGACGCTGCCGATGCTCTACGTGTCGGCCGTGATCGCGGGCATCGGCGCGGGCGGCGTGTACGGCACCTGCGTGGGTAACGCGCTCAAGTGGTTCCCGGACCGCCGCGGCCTCGCCGCGGGCCTCACGGCCGCGGGCTTCGGCGCCGGCGCCGCCGTGACGGTGATTCCGATTGCGAACATGATCACGCGCTCCGGCTACGAGCACACGTTCTTCTTCTTCGGCGTGCTCCAGGGCGTGTCGATTCTCGTGCTCTCGTTCCTGCTCGTGAAGCCCGTGACGCGCCCCGTCGCCGTGGCAGGCCGCCGTCTCGTCTCGCGCGTCGACTACACGCCTGGCCAGATGGTCAAGCAGCCGGTATTCTGGGTGATCTATGTCTGTTTCGTCGCGGTGGCCGCCGGCGGCCTGATGGCAACGGCGCAGATCGGCCCGATCGCCAAGGACTGGGGCCTCGCCCGCATTCCGATGACGGTGTTCGGCATGACGCTGCCGCTCCTCACGCTCACGCTGTCGATCGACAACATCTGCAACGGCTTTACGCGTCCGCTGTGCGGCTTCATCTCCGACAAGATCGGCCGTGAGAACGCGATGTTCCTGATCTTCGTGGGCGAAGGGCTCGCGCTGCTCGGCATGATGCAGTTCGGCACGAACCCGTATGCGTTCATGACCTTCGCCGCGCTCATCTTCCTGTTCTGGGGCGAGATCTTCTCGATCTTCCCGGCCATCTGCGCGGACACCTTCGGCAGCAAGTACGCCGCATCGAACGCCGGCACGCTGTACACCGCCAAGGGCACGGCAGCGCTGCTCGTGCCGGTGGCCTCGGTGCTGTCTGCCACGGGCGGCTGGAGCGCGGTGTTCATCGCGGCCGCGGTCATCACGATCGCGGCGGGCGTGAGCGCCAAGTTCTTCCTCGCACCGATGCGCAAGCGGCTGATCGAGCAGAGCAGCGAAGGCAGTGACGCGAGCAACGAGTCCAACGTCACGCTGGCCACGAATACGGGCGCGGGATTGCCGCACTGGTCCAACCAAAGCGGCGAATGAGGCGCGCGGGCCGGCCATGTCGATGAACGTATCGCTCCAGCAGCTCAAGGTGTTCGTCGCGGTGGCGCGGGCGCGCAGCTTCACGCGCGCCGCGCGCGAGTTCGGGCTCACGCAGTCGGCGGTGAGCCGCTGCGTGCGCGAACTGGAAGAAGCGGTCGAGCTCAAGCTGTTCGACCGCACCACGCGCCAGGTCGAGCTCACGCTTGCGGGCAGCGGCTTCGAGCGGCGCATCGGCCGCTTGCTCGACGAGATCGAGATGGCGCTCAACGAAGGCCGCGACGCGCACCAGGCGCATAGCGGCGTCGTGCTCGTGGCCAGCAACCCGGTGCTTTCGTCGACCTGGGTGCCCGCCGCGCTCGCGCGCTGCGCAGCGGCTTTTCCTTCACTCACGCTGCAACTGCAGGACTTGCCGCAGGCGGCCGTGCTGCACGCGGTCGAGCAGGGCGAGGCCGATTTCGGCGTGATCGCGGAAAGCGTGCCGTTCGCGAGCGGCAACCTCGACGTGCAGCCGCTTTCGGCCACGCCGCTTTGCGCGCTCTTGCCCGCCCACCATCCGCTTGCGCTACAGGGGGCGCTGCGATGGGACGATCTCGCGCGCGAACCGCTCGTCACGCTCAATCGCGACGCCGGTTGCCGAGGCGCGGTGATGCGTGCGCTGGACGGTCTGCGGCCTGAGGGGAGGCCGCTGCAGGAGTTCGCGCACGTGGCGGGCGTCGCGCGCATGGCGCAGCTCGGCATGGGCATCGGGGTGTTGCCGGTGTGCACGGATGGCGCGCGCGGGGGGCACGCGCAGCGTGCGGGCGACGTTGCGCACGCAACGTGTCACTGGCCCGTGCCCGCGGGGCCGCTCGTCACGCGTTTGCTGCATCCGGTCGTCAACGTGACGACGATGCTCGTGCGGCGTCGCCATCGTTCGCTACGGCCTTGTGCTCAGGCGGCGTGGTCGCAGTTCATGCCGGACGGGCCAGTCGCGGACGGTTCGGACCCGGAGGCCCCATCGCCGGATAGCGAGGCGCTGCCGCAAACGTCCATCGACGGCTCGCCGATGCGTGGCTCGAACGGCACGCCGATGCGCGTCGCGTTGCGCGGCGCCGATACACCGCCGCCGCTCCAGGTGACCCGCACCCACGCCCGCATCGAATAGCGCGCGTTTCTTTCTTCTGCAAAGCAAAACGGATCGCTCGAAGCGATCCGTTTTTGTTTTTCCGGCACCGGAACCGGCACAGAAAAAAGGCGGCGCACGCGCCGCCCCTTCGCGATGACTGACGTTACGCCGGCTGCATCGCCATCCGCTCACGCTGCTTGACCAGCGCAAGGACGGTGTCGATCGCCGGCGTCGGCTCGCCGACCAGCCTGCCCATTTCCTGCACGACGGTGATCAGCGGATCGATCTCCATCGGCCGGCCCGTTTCGAGGTCGACGAGCATCGAGGTCTTGTGCGCGCCCACCGCGCCCGCGCCGTCGATGCGGCGCTCCACGTCCACGCGGAAGTTCACGCCGAACTGCTCGGCAATGCGCTTGCCCTCGAGCATCATTGTGCGCGCCACGGCGCGCGTGGCCGGGTCGCTGGTGATCACGTCGAGCGTGGCGTGCGTGAGAGCGCTGATCGGGTTGAAGCAGAGATTGCCCCACAGCTTGAGCCAGATTTCGTCGCGGATGTTCTCGCGGATCGGCGCCTCGAACCCGGCGGCCTGCATGGCTTCATGAAGCTGGACGATGCGCGGCGTGCGCTCGCCCGAAGGCTCGCCGATCGGAAACTTCTTGCCGTACACGTGGCGGATCACGCCAGGCGCGTCGATTTCGGCGGCCGGGTAGAGCACGCAGCCAATCGCGCGCTCGGGCGTGAGACGGTTCCATTGCGCGCCGTCCGGGTCGATGCTTTCGAGCCGCGTGCCCGCGAACTTGCCGCCGTGCTGGTAGAAGTACCAGTAGGGAATGCCGTTGGTGCCCGTGACGATGGCCGTGTGCTTGCCGAGGAGCGGCTGCATCGCGTCGATCACGCCCGCCACCGAATGCGCCTTGAGCGTAATGATGACGACGTCCTGCACGCCCAGTTCGCGCGGATCGGACGTGCAGCGCACCTTCGCCACGTACTCCTCGCCGTCCATCAGCAGGCGGGCGCCGTTCTCGCGCATCGCGGCCAGATGCGGGCCGCGGGCAACGAAGCTCACGTCGGCGCCGGCGCGTGCGAGCTGCACGCCCATCATGCCTCCAATGGCGCCCGCTCCAAAGATGCAGATCTTCATGTTGAAACCCCAATGACGTTGAAAACCGCTTGTCCGCAGGGCGTTTCGCAAGCGTTGGGGAAAAGCTGCCCGCTCGCCGCGACCCCGGACGATGGTTTGAGCATAGGGGGTGCTGTCGATTAACGACAGTTAAAGTTTCTGGCGGAAATCATCAAGAGAAACTTATGGATGAAGGACGTGTGACGAGGCTGTTCAGGCGCGCCGCACGAGCAGAAAACTCACGCCGATCAGGCCGAGAAATGCGCCGCAGGTACGATTGAACCAGCGGCGCACGGTGGTGCGGGTGAGCCAGCGGCCGAGGTACATGCCGGCGAGCGAGTACAGCGCGATGGCCACGCATTCGAGCACGAGAAAGCTCGCGCCGAGCACGCCGAACTGCGGCGCGATGGGCCTCGCGACATCGACGAATTGCGGCAGGAAGGCCGTGAAAACCAGAATCGCCTTGGGGTTGCCCGCCGCCACGAGGCACTCGCGCCACGCGAGGCGCGCGAGCGAGGCGTCGCTATCCATGCTCTCGCCGATGGGGTTGGCGTCGCTGCGCCAGAGCTGCACGGCGAGCCACACGAGGTAAGCGGCGCCCGCGAGCTTGATGACGAAGAAGACCGCCTCGGAAGCGCGCAGCACCACGGCCAGACCCGCGGCCGCGAGCGCGATCATTGCGGCGAACGAAACGAGCCGGCCCGTACCGCCAACGAACGCGCGCAGGAAGCCGTGCCGCGCGGCCACGTTGATCGAGAGGAGATTGTTCGGCCCCGGTGCCATGTTCAGTGCGAAGCAGGCGGGCAGAAAGAACAGCCAGGCGGTGAGGGACATGATGACGCTCGAAAAACGTTAGCGCCGTGCGCGGCGCGCGGGGAATTGCGCCATTCTAGCGCGCCTCGCGCGAACCGCCTGGCCGCTCAATGGAAAACCGGCAGCATGAGAAAGAGCTTGATGGTGATGGCGTTGGCAATGTCGATGAAGAACGCGGCCACCATCGGCACCACGAGAAACGCCAGATGGGAATGGCCGAAGCGCGCCGTGACCGCCTGCATGTTTGCAATCGCCGTCGGCGTAGCACCGAGGCCGAAGCCGCAGTGGCCTGCCGAAAGCACGACGGCGTCGTAGTTCGCGCCCATCACGCGAAACGTCACGAAGATCGCGTAGACCACCATGAGCAGCGTCTGCGCGACGAGGATCGTAAACACCGGCAGCGCGAGCGCGGCGAGGTCCCACAGGCGCAGCGTCATGAGCGCCATGGCGAGAAAGAGCGCGAGGCTCACGTTGCCGATCAGCGCGACGGCGTGCTCGGCCACCGGCCGCCCGATGAGCGAGAGCCCATTGGCGAGCAGCACGCCGACGAACAGCACGCACACGAAGGTGGGCAGTTCGAACGCGGTGCCCGCGATCAGCCCGGAGAGCGCTTCGCCCACGGCGAGGCTGATGGCGATGAGCGTGAGCGTGTTGATGAACGCGCCCGGCGTGGTGGGCTGCTCGGCTTTCGGCTCCTCGAATGCGTAGGGATCGGGTGTCGCCGCGCCGCTGGCGCCGGACGCGGCGTCGCCGCCCTGAGCGCCGATGCGCTTCATGAGGTGCTGCGCGACGGGCCCGCCGAGAATGCCGCCCATGATCAGCCCGAAGGTGGCGCACGCAATGGCCGCTTCGGTCGCGGACTGCAGCCCGTGATGCTCGGTGAACACCGCGCCCCACGCGGCGCCCGTGCCATGCCCGCCCGCGAGCGAGACCGACCCGCCCAGCAGCCCGAACAGCGGATCGACACCGAACGCCATGGCGAGCGAGATGCCCAGCACGTTTTGCAGCACGAGCAGGGCGACCACGACGGCAAGAAAGCGCACGAGTACCGGGCCGCCGTGTTTCAGGTTGGCGAGGTTCGCATTGAGGCCGATGGTGGCGAAGAACGCCTGCATGAGCGGCGCCTGCAGCGAGGTGTCGAAGACCACGTCCATGTGCGCGAAGCTGTGCAGTCCGAACACGATCAGCGCGGCGACGATGCCGCCTGCCACGGGTTCCGGTATCGTCCATTTGCGCAGGACCGGCACGGCGGCGACGAGCCACTGGCCGACCAGCAGCACGAGCGATGCGACGACGAGCGTTCCGTAGACTTTGACGTTCATGGCGAGTGTCCGGCGGGGCGATGAGGGGGCCAGGCTGGCGGCGCATCTTTCGCGCACGGTACATCAGGCGCCTGCGCGTTGCGCGCATGGTGCGCAGCGCGGCGCCGGCCACGTTGCTTGCACGAAACGGGGCCCCACGCTTAAATTGGCAGACATTCACAGGTGCAAAGCCGCCGCCCATGCAGGACGAATACCCCCGCATTTCCCCGTTCGCCACGATGGCGCGAGACCGTACAAGAACCGGAGAAGGTCATGAATGGGAGCACCGTTGCTGATCGCGAGGCGGCCGGGCGTGCCGCGCGCGAGCGCTCGAAGCGTTCGAGCCACAAGGAAACCGGCACCATCAAGCGCGATCCGCTCGCATTGCTGCGCTCGAGCAGCGAAGGCCGCGTGCCGAACCTCGTGCAGTTGCGCTACGGGCGCATGATCGTTTCGCCCTTCACGTTCTTTCGCGGCAGCGCGATCCTCCAGGCGCACGACCTCGCGGGTGTGCCCAACACCGGCATGGCGATGGAGATTTGCGGCGACGCGCATCTGCTGAACTTCGGCGCCTTCGCCACGCCCGAGCGCCAGCTCGTGTTCGATCTCAACGACTTCGACGAGGTCGCGCCCGGGCCGTGGGAGTGGGACGTGAAGCGCCTCGTGGCGAGCTTCGTCGTGGCGGCGCGGCACATGCGCTACTCGCGCGGCGTGGCCGAGGAACTGGTGATGACGGCCGTCACCAGCTATCGCGACCGCCTGCGCCAGTACGCGGAGTACGGCGCGCTCGATCTCTGGTACGACAAAATCACCTTCGACCGCATGGTCGAAACCGCGCTCACGCCCGAAGGCCGCCGCCTGATCCGGCGCGGCATGGAGAAGGCCGCCAATCGCACGCACGAGAACCTGCTCGAAAAGCTCGCGGAGCGCGATGGCGACCACTGGACGATTCACGACGCCCCGCCCGCGCTCTTTCACGTGCACGGCGTCAACACGCTGTTCGAACCCGAAGACGACTGGTTCACGCTCGGTGACTGGCGCACGCTGATCGAGCCCATGTACGAGGATTACGCGAAGACGCTCGCGCCCGACCGGCGCGAACTGCTCGATCACTTCGCGATTCAGGACCTGGTGTTCAAGGTGGTGGGCGTGGGCAGCGTGGGCACGCGCTGCCTCGTGATGCTGCTCGTCGATCATCACGAGAAGCCGCTTTTCCTGCAAGTGAAAGAGGCGCGTCGCTCGGTCGTTTCGCAGTACTTCAAGTCGCCTTCGATCAAGCACGAAGGCGCGCGCGTCGTGCACGGCCAGCGGCTGCTGCAGGCCGCGAGCGATATCTTCCTTGGCTGGACCACGGGGCCCAACGGGCGTCATTTCTACGTGCGCCAGTTGCGCGACATGAAGCTTTCGGTCGATCTCCAGCTGCTCGACAGCACGCTGCTCTGCGGCTATGCGCGTTTGTGCGGCTGGGCGCTTGCACGCGCGCATGCGAAGTCGGGCAGCGCCGCCATTGAAATCTCTTCGTACATCGGCCGCAGCGACCAGTTCGCTGAGGCGCTCACGGGCTACGCGTTCAGCTATGCCGACCAGGTCGAGCGCGATTACGACGTGTTCCTTGAGGCCGCGCGCAGCGGCGCGATCGTCGCGCGCAGCGACGACGACATGGCCGCCGATTTCCGCGTTTGAGCAGAGCCTGAATCGAACCGGCAGGCGAAGCGCGCAGCCGAACGCGCTATCCTTGCGCTTTTCTTTCATCGCGCCGCGCATGAGCCTCGTACGCATGCCCGGCATGCGCCCCATGCGTCTACGTCATATCGAAGTCTTTCACGCGATCATGCGCACCGGCTCGCTCTCCAAGGCGGCCGAGTTGCTGTGCGTTTCGCAGCCCGCGGTCAGCAAGGTGCTCGCGCATGCGGAGCGCAGCGCGGGCCTCAAGCTCTTCAGCCGCGCGCACGGCCGCCTGCAGCCCACGCGCGAGGCCGAGTTGCTGTTCGCCGAAACGCAGAAGCTGCAATCGAACCTCGACAGCATTCGCGATCTCGCGCGCAATCTCGCGCTGCGTCCGCAAGGGCTGTTGCGCATCGGCTGCCTGCCGAGCCTCGGCATGAGCCTGATACCGGCCGCCGTGCAGATGTTTCGCGCGGGCTATCCCGAGGTGTCGCTCAGGATCCAGACGCGCCACACGGCGGAACTGCTCGACGCGCTGCTCACGCGCGAACTCGATCTGGGCGTCGCGCTCAATCCGCCCGCGCGGCCGGGCATCGCCGCGGTCGAACTGGCGCGCACGGCCGTGGTCTGCGTCGGGCCGCCCGACGACCCGACGCCGGAACACGCGCCGCTCGCGTTGCGCGATCTGGTCGACGGCGACTGGATCAGCATCGGCAACGTCGATCCGCTCGGCGAGGCGATCGGCAACCTGCTCGAAGCCGAAGGCGTGGACGACCGGCTCGCGGCCGTCGAGGCGCAGACGTGGCACGTCGCGCGCGCACTCGCGGCGCGCGGCATCGGCCGCGTGCTGCTCGACGAACTCAGCGCGCGCGGGGCGGGCGAGCCGGTGGCGATCCGGCGCGTCGAGCCGGCGCTCACGGTCGGCGTGTTCGCGATGTGGCGCGAAGGCGGCATGGACTCGCAGGCGGGCAACGCGTTCGTGGAAGTGCTGCGTGGCTGCCTCGCCGCTGCGTGCACGGCGTGAGCGCCCGGACACGGGAGCCAACGCCGCATCACGCGAGCCGGCACGGGCCGCCGGTACAATCGCGCGCATGAGGGGAGCGCCGCTGTGCGCGCGCTCCACGCGAACGAACGAGAGATCCAGGGGAGACACTGTTGAAGCGCGAGTCAAAGCCGTTGGGTATCGCCAGAAGGCTGTGCGGCCACATGCGCTACGTCGCGCTCGCGGGCGCCTGCGTGTTTGCAGGCGCGGGGCACGCCGATGAACTGGAAAGCCCTACGCTGCGCAAGATTCGCGACACCGGGACGATCGTCATCGGCGTGCGCGAGGCCACCGTGCCGTTCTCTTATATGGCCGGTGGCGAGCACGCGACGGGCTACTCGTACGAGATCACCCAGCGCATCGTGGATAACGTGCGCGAAACGCTCAAGCTCCCCGAGCTGCGCGTGCGCGAACTCGTCGTGACGCCGCAGAACCGCATCACGCTCGTGCAGAACGGCACGATCGACCTCGAATGCAGCACCACGACGCATACGCGCGAGCGCGAGAACGACGTCGCGTTCTCCAACAGCATCTTCGAGTACGGCGTGCGCATGCTCGTGAAGCGCGGCTCGCCGGTCAAGGACTTCGGGGATCTCGCGGGCCGTACGGTGGTCACGACCGCGGGCACGTCGGAAGAGCGCCTGCTGCGCCGCTGGAACATGGAGCGCGCGATGAACATGCGCATCGTCGTCGCGAAGATGGAGCGCTCGGGCGAGGCGCTCGCGCTTTACCGGCGCTGGTTCGAGTCGCCCATTCCGCCTGCGGGCGTGAACCTCGACTACCCGATGTCGGAGCCGATGAAGGCGCTTTTCGCGCATCCCAACGACCACCCGCTCGATTGAAGGCTCAACCGAAACAAAGAGGCAACGATGAGTGATACGGAACCACGCAAGATCGCATTGGTGACGGGCGCGGGCAGCGGCATTGGCCGCGCGTGCGCGCAAAGGCTGCTGGCCAACGGCTTTGCCGTCGTGTTGGCGGGCCGGCGGCCCGCGCCGCTCGAAGCGCTCGCGAGCGAGGCCCGCTTGCGCGGCGAAGAGGCGCTGGCGGCGCCTTGCGACGTGACCGACGCGGCGGCCGTCGAGGCGCTCTTCGAGACGATCCGCACGCGCTACGGCCGGCTCGATCTGCTCTTCAACAACGCGGGCCGCAACGCGCCGGCCGTGGACATCGACGAGCTTTCGGTGGACGACTGGCGCGCCGTGGTCGATACGAACCTCACCGGCGTGTTCCTGTGCACGCGCGCGGCGTTCGGGCTCATGAAGCGGCAGACGCCGCGAGGCGGGCGCATCATCAACAACGGCTCGATTTCGGCGCACGCGCCGCGGCCGTTCAGCGCCGCCTACACGACGACCAAGCACGCCATCACGGGCCTCACGAAAACCGTTTCGCTCGATGGCCGGCGCTACGACATCGCGTGCGGGCAGATCGACATCGGCAACGCGGCGACCGAGATGGCCGAACGCATGGCCCGCGGCGTGCCGCAGGCGAACGGCGAGATCGCCGTCGAGCCGCTGATGGACGTCGAACTCGTGGCCGACGCGCTGCTGCACATGGCGCAGCTGCCGCTCGAAGCGAACGTGCAGTTCATGACCATCATGGCGACGAAGATGCCGTTCGTGGGGCGCGGCTGAGTGCGCAGGCCGGGCGGGCGCTGCCGCACGCCCGGCCGCCACGTCCCGTATACTGGCCGCTGAACCACTACGACGCCCGAGCGCCCATGTCTTTGCCCCCGCGTCCGGACGACGATCCCCGTCCCCAGCCGCCCGAATGCCCCGATAACGACGACTGCTGCCATAGCGGCTGCGACCCCTGCATCTTCGATCTGTACGACGAGGAGTACGGCCGGTACCGCGCCGCGCTGGCCGCGTGGGAAGCGCGCGAAGCCGAACGGCAGGCGCAGGCGAAAGCCCCGCGCAAGCGAGCCGCAAAACCGGCTTCGCCAGCGGCCGCGCCGTCGGGCGGCAAGCCCTCGCGCTGAACTGCCTACTGCCTGCCGCCATGACCGAATCCATCCTCGTTGCCAACGCTCCCGTCCTCGATGCCGCCGCCCTCGACGCGCTGCAGGCGTTCGTCGAGCGTCATCCACGCCTGTTCGTGCTGACCGGCGCGGGCATCAGCACGGATTCGGGCATTCCGGGCTACCGCGACGAGAACGGCGCCTGGAAGCGCTCGCCGCCCATCACGCTGCAGGAATTCCTCGGCTCCGAAAGCATGCGGCGCCGCTACTGGGCGCGCAGCTTGATCGGCTGGCCCACGGTGGGGCTCGCGCAGCCCAACGGCGCGCACCGCGCGCTCGCGCGCCTCGGTGCGGCGGGCTACGCGCGCACGCTCGTCACGCAGAACGTGGACGGCCTGCATCAGCGCGCGGGCAGCCGCGACGTGATCGAGCTGCACGGCAGCATCGCGCACGTGCATTGCCTCGACTGCGGCGCGCAGTATTCGCGCGCCTCGATCCAGCCGGAACTCGAGGCGCGCAACCCGGCCATCGCGGGCGCGAGCGCGGAACCCGCCGCCGACGGCGACGCCCATCTCGACTTCGACGGCGCCAATGCCTTCCACGTGCCCGCATGCGCGGCGTGCGGCGGCATGCTCAAGCCTTCGGTGGTGTTCTTCGGCGAGAACGTGCCGCGCGAGCGCGTCGCGAGCGCCTCGAACGCGCTCGACGAGGCCGACGCCGTGCTCGTGGTCGGCTCCTCGCTCATGGTCTACTCGGGCTACCGCTTCTGCGCGTGGGCGCAGCAGCGCGGCAAACCCGTGGCCGCGATCAACATGGGCAAGACGCGTGCCGACCCGCTCCTCGCCCTCAAGCTCGAAGCTCCCTGCGCGGCCGTGCTCGACGCGCTGGGTGCGCGCCTCGCCCCCTGACACTTCACGACCCCACGGAACCGACGACATGCTGACCACGCTAGCCGACCTCGAAGCGCACTACGGCACGCCGCACGAACGCGCGTTGCGCAAGGAAATCGATCACGTCAACGCGGATTACCGGCGCTTCATCGAGAGTTCGCCGTTCGTCGTGCTCGCCACGGGCGGTCCGGAAGGTCTCGACTGCTCACCGCGCGGCGATGCACCCGGCTTCGTGCGCATTCTCGACGAGCACACGCTCGCGTTGCCCGACCGGCCCGGCAACAATCGCGTGGACAGCCTGCGCAACGTGATCGCCTCGTCGCAGGTGGGGCTGCTGTTCATGGTGCCGGGCGTAGGCGAGATGCTGCGCGTGAACGGGCGTGGCCGCGTGAGCACCGACGCCGCGCTCGTCGCGAGCTTCGCCGTGGATGGCAAGCCGCCGCGCTCGGTGCTCGTGGTCGACGTGGAAAGCGTGTACTTCCATTGCTCCAAGGCCATCGTGCGCTCGAAGCTGTGGGACCCGTCGCGCCACGTCGAACGCTCGCACCTGCCGGGCGCGGGCGAAATGCTGCGCCGCGTGAACGAGGAGCAATATGGCGAGACGTTCGACGCCGAGACTTACGAAGCCGGGCTCGCCGAGCGCATCAAGAACTCGCTGTACTGAGTGAACAACCGACCGAACGCCGACCGAACGCCGAAAGACAGCATGACGATGAACGACCCGCAAGCCGCCCAACGCCTGTCCGCGCCCGCCGCCGAGCGCAACGCCGCGCCGATCCTGGAGGTGCTGCGCGGCGCGCTGCCCGCGCGGGGCACCGTGCTCGAAATCGCGAGCGGCACCGGCCAGCATGCCGTCCACTTCGCGGCCGCGTTTCCCGGCCTCGCCTGGCAGCCGAGCGACGCCGACGCGCGCGCCCGCGCCTCGATCGACGCCTGGCGCGAGCACTCGGGTCTCGCCAACCTGCGCGCGCCGCTCGATCTCGACGTGTGCCGCGAGCCCTGGCCGATCGACGCGGTGGACGCCATGGTCTGCATCAACATGATTCACATCGCGCCGTGGGCAGCGGCGCAGGCGCTCATGCAAGGCGCGGGCGCGCGCGTTGCTACGGGTGGAGCGCTCGTGCTCTACGGGCCGTACCGGCGCGCAGGCGCGCACACGGCGCCGAGCAACGAGGCCTTCGACGCCGACTTGCGCGCGCGCGACCCGTCCTGGGGCGTGCGCGACATGGAGGACGTGGAGTCGCTGGCCCAGGCGCAAGGCTTCGAGTGCGAAGCGCGCGTGCCGATGCCCGCGAACAATTTCAGCCTGGTGTTCCGAAAACGCTAAGCAGTCGGCAAACGTCCGGCGCGCATGCGCGCGTTCGCGCAGCGCCGCTACGTTTCCCTTATGCTTGCACGGTTGGCGCCCCGTTGCGGCGCCGTCAATGAATGAAGTGGAGAAACAACATGAGCAAACAGCCAATCGGCGTTGTAGGTCTGGCCGTGATGGGTAGCAATCTGGCGCTCAACATCGAAAGCCGCGGCCACGCGGTCTCGGTGTTCAATCGCAGCCGCGCCCGAACCGACGAGCTGATCGCCGAGTATCCGGATCGCAAGCTCGTGCCGGCGTACACGCTCGAAGAGTTCGTGGATTCGCTGGAAAAGCCGCGCCGCATTCTGATGATGGTGAAGGCCGGCGCGCCCACCGACGACACCATCGCCGCGCTCAAGCCGCTGCTGGAGAAGGGCGACATCCTGATCGACGGTGGCAACACGCACTTCACCGATACCATCCGCCGCAACCAGGAACTCGCGAAGTCGGGCCTGCACTTCATCGGCACGGGCGTGTCGGGCGGCGAGGAAGGCGCGCTCAAGGGGCCGTCGATCATGCCGGGCGGCCAGCGCGATGCTTACGATCTGGTTGCACCGATCCTCACTGAAATCGCCGCGAAGGCGCCGACGGACGGCGAGCCGTGCGTGGCCTACATGGGCCCGGACGGCGCGGGCCATTTCGTGAAGATGGTGCACAACGGCATCGAATACGGCGACATGCAGCTGATCGCCGAAAGCTACGCGGTGCTCAAGCAGGTGCTCGGCCTCTCGAACGAGGAAATGGGCAAGGTCTACACCGAGTGGAACGAAGGCGAGCTCGACAGCTATCTGATCGAGATCACTTCGAAGATCTTCGGCAAGAAGGACGAGGAAACGGGCAAGGATCTCGTCGACGTGATCCTCGACCGCGCCGCACAAAAGGGCACCGGCAAGTGGACGAGCCAAAATGCGCTGGATCTCGGCGCGCCGCTGCCGCTCATCACCGAAGCCGTGTTCGCGCGCGTGCTGTCGTCGCTCAAGACGCAGCGCGTGGCCGCGAGCAAGGTGCTTGTGGGCCCCGACGCGAAGCCGTTCTCGGGCGACCGCAAGGCGTTCATCGAGTCGGTGCGCCGCGCGCTGTACTTCTCGAAGGTGATTTCGTACGCGCAAGGCTTCTCGCAACTGCGTATGGCTTCCGACGAGTACAAGTGGGACCTGCAATACGGCACGATTGCCAAGATCTTCCGCGCGGGCTGCATCATCCGCGCGCGCTTCCTGCAGAAGATCACGGACGCCTACGCGAAGGACCCGCAGCTCGACAACCTGCTGCTCGATCCCTATTTCCGTGACATCGCGGCCAACTATCAGTCGGCGCTGCGCGATGTCGTGATCCAGGCGGTGAGCGCGGGCGTGCCGGTGCCGGCGTTCTCGTCGGCCATCGCGTACTTCGACGGCTACCGCTCGGAGCGCGTGCCCGCCAACCTCGTGCAGGCGCAGCGCGATTTCTTCGGCGCGCACACGTTCGAGCGCATCGACAAGCCGGGCAGCTTCCACGCCGACTGGTCGTAAGGTCGCAAGACAGAAGGCCGCACTGTCGTTGCGGTCTTTGTTGGAATCGTAAGGTGAGTCCGCAGGGCTCACCTTTTTTTATTACCGAAATCGCAATGGTGTTTTGACGAATTAGGGTTTTCCCTAGCGTGATCGGACGCCTACACTGTAATCAATCGCTGACGAACACGGTGTTCCGAAGCGGAAATAAAACAGATGGAGGTCCGATCATGAACAAGCTTATCCCCGCAGTTGTCGTTGCCGCCGCTCTTGCCATCCCGGCAATCTCGTTCGCCCAGTCGAGCGAACAGGGCCTGACCCGCGCTCAAGTGCGCGCGGAACTGGTTCAACTCGAGCACGCTGGCTACAACCCGTCGGCTGACCATGTGAACTACCCGGAAAACCTGCAGGCCGCGCAAGCGCGCGTGAGCCAGGAAAAGCTGGCCGCCGGCGATACCAGCGGTTACGGCGCACCGGCAGTCGGCACGTCGCAGTCGGGTGCCGCGGTGCAACCGGCGCAAGTCGCACCGAACCAGCGCATTTACTTCGGCCACTAAGCCCTGACCGAACGGAACCGCTTCAGGCGGTTCCGGCAAGCTACCCCCTGTAGTGAGTTGTCGCTGTACGTAGTCAGTTGTTGCAGCAGAAGTGAGCAGTGAGTTGCAGTTGCAGTTGCAATACGCAGTGAGTGGTTGCAGTAGAAGGTGCAGTTCGCAGTGTGCAGTGTGCAGTTGCAATACGCAGTACGCAGTACGCAGTAGGTGAGTTGTTGCAGTCAGGAAGTTGCAGTACGCAGAGAGCAGAAGGTAGTTGAAGTTGGCTGGCGCAGTGAGAGGTGCAGCCGTGCAGTTGCAGTACGCAGAACGCAGTAGGCAGTACGTTGTTGCAAGGCAGTCCAGCACGGGCCGGTTCTCCACCGGCCCGTACTTTTTTGTGGCGTGGTTTGTCCATATCTAAGGACGCCATATCAAACATTGACGGGTCCGAACGTCACTCCTATGATCGGGCGGCAGTTTCCCTGAAGTTGCCTCGCTACAGGAGACGCCCCGCCATGACCCGCTCCACCCGCAAGCCCTTGCGCAGCCAGGCCTGGTTCGGCAAAGCCGACAAGGACGGCTTCATTCACCGCTCGTGGATGAAGAATCAGGGCATCCCTCACGACGCGTTCGACGGCCGTCCCGTCATCGGCATCTGCAATACGTGGTCGGAACTCACGCCGTGCAACGCGCATTTTCGCGAACTCGCGGAGTACGTGAAAAAAGGCGTGTACGAAGCCGGCGGCCTGCCGCTCGAATTTCCCGTCATGTCGCTCGGCGAATCGAACCTGCGGCCCACCGCGATGCTGTTTCGCAATCTCGCGTCCATGGACGTCGAGGAGTCGATTCGCGGCAATCCGATCGACGGCACGATTCTGCTCGTCGGTTGCGACAAGACCACGCCGGCGCTGCTGATGGGCGCGGCGTCGTGCAACTTGCCCGCGCTCGCCGTCTCGGGCGGACCGATGCTCAACGGGCGCTTCCGGGGCCATGAGATCGGCTCGGGCACGGGCGTGTGGCAAATGTCGGAGGAAGTGCGCGCGGGGACGATGTCGCAGGCCGAATTCGTCGAGGCGGAGTCGTGCATGAACCGCTCGCGCGGCCACTGCATGACCATGGGCACGGCGTCCACGATGGCCTCGATGGTCGAGTCGCTCGGCATGGGGCTGCCGCACAACGCGGCCATTCCTGCTGTCGATGCGCGCCGCCAGGTGCTCGCGCAACTCGCCGGGAGGCGCATCGTCGAGATGGTGCGCGAGGACCTTACGATGTCGAAGATCCTCACCCGTGCGGCGTTCGAAAACGCGATCCGCACCAACGCGGCCATCGGCGGCTCGACCAACGCCGTCGTGCACCTGATCGCACTCGCGCGGCGCATCGGCGTGCCGCTTTCGCTCGACGACTGGGAGCTGGGCTCCGATGTTCCTTGCCTCGTGAATCTGCAGCCTTCCGGCCATTATCTGATGGAGGACTTCTATTACGCGGGCGGCCTGCCTGCGGTGCTGCGGCAACTGGGCGAGCAAGGGCTGCTGCATCGGGACGCGTTGACGGTCAATGGGAAAACCCTCTGGGAAAACGTGGCCGACGCGCCGAACTACAACGCCGAAGTCATTACCTCGTTCGCGCAGCCGTTCAAGCCCAAAGCCGGCATCGCCGTGCTCAAGGGCAATCTCGCGCCCGACGGCGCGGTCATCAAGCCTTCGGCCGCCACGCCCGCGCTATTGCGTCATCGCGGCCGCGCGGTGGTGTTCGAGAACGTCGAGGAACTGCACGCGAAGGTCGACGACGATTCGCTCGATATCGACGAGCATTGCATCATGGTCCTCAAGGGCGCCGGGCCGAAGGGCTATCCGGGCTTCGCCGAGGTCGGCAACATGCCGTTGCCGAAGAAGGTGCTGCAAAAGGGCATTACCGACATGGTGCGCATTTCGGACGGCCGCATGAGCGGCACGGCGTATGGCGCGGTCGTGCTGCACGTGTCGCCAGAAGCGGCGGCGGGCGGTCCGCTCGCACTCGTGCGCACGGGCGACATGATCGAGCTGGACGTCGCGGCGCGGCGTCTGCATCTGGAAGTCTCCGACGCAGAACTCGCGCGCCGCAAGACCGAGTGGACGGCGCCCGAGCTGCCCGAGCGCGGCTATTACCGGCTTTACGTCGAACACGTGCTGCAGGCCGACAAGGGCGCCGACCTGGACTTTCTTGTCGGCGCGAGCGGCGCGGCCGTGCCGCGCGACTCCCACTGAGCGCGCCGGAGCACGCGATGGGCGCGCCAGCCAAAGCCGCCGGTGCCATCGCCGGCATCTACCCGATCCTCTATGCGTTCTTCGATCGCAATAACCGTCTCGACCGCGCCGCCATGCGGCGCCAGGTCGAAGCGGCCGTGCGCGGCGGCGCGCCGGGCATCGCGGTGCTCGGGCTCGCCACCGAGGTCAACAAGCTTTCGCGCGCCGAACGCGAGCAGGTGATCGACTGGGCCCAGGAGGACAGCGGCGGCGCGCTGCCGCTTGCCGTCACGGTGAGCGGCCCCACGGTGCAGGCGCAGCGCGAATTCGCGCAACACGCGATCGGGCGCGGCGCGGCATGGCTAATCCTCCAGCCGCCCGCGCGCGCTCAAGGCGAGCCTGCGCAACCCGAATCGTTCTACTTCGACTTCTTCGCTGGCGTGATGGCGGGGCTCGACGTGACGGTCGGCATCCAGAACGCGCCGGAGTATCTGGGCGTCGGGCTCGCGCCGGCCAGTTTGCGCGCGCTCGCCGCGCAATGCCCGAACTTTCGCGTGCTCAAGGGCGAAGGCCCGGCGGTGACGATCGCCGAAACGATCGCGCAGATCGGCGACCTGATGCCCGTGCTCAACGGCCGCGGCGGCCTGGAACTGCTCGACAACCTGCGCGCGGGCTGCGCGGGCATGATCGTCGCGCCCGATTGCTTCGACTGGCAGCAGCAGGTGTACGCCGCGTATTGCGCAGGCGATCTCGAGCGCGCACAAGCCCTGTACCAGCAGGTGCTGCCCGCCATCGTCTTCGTCATGCAGTCGCTCGATACGCTGATTTGCTACGGCAAGCGCATCGCGGCATGGCGCATGGGCATCGACGTCGAGCACGAGCGCGACGTGAAGCTGGCGCCGAGCCGCTTCGGCCTCGAAGCCGCCCGGCGATTCGCGCGGCAACTGGGCCCGCTCGCGTGATCACCGCGCATGCAGATGGGGCACGCCCTCGCTCGTCGCGACCTTTAGCTGATGCAGCGCCCGGTGGGCCTTGTTCAACTGGGCCTGCGCGGCGATGCGCTGCGCCTCCAGCTGAGCGACGTCCTTTCGTATCTGGTGCTGGCGGCCCGTCACCGTCTGTTCCTGTTCCGCATGGCGCTGCAGGTCCACGCGCAGGCGTTCGGCCTGGGCTTCCGACTCCTCGATCTGCCGCGTGAGTTCCGCGTTTTGCGCGACGAGTTGCACGCGGCGCGTTTCGCCGTCGGCGAGGCGCGTGGCTTGCTCCTGCATCAGGTGAAACGCCGAGCCGGCCGCGTCGAGGTCGTTGGCTTTCAGCGCGCGCCACAGTACGCTTTCCTGATGGAGCGCGACGAAGTAGCCGAGCGTGGGCGGATGGAAGAAGAGGCTGACCGTATACGCGAAGCAGCGGAAGACGCGGAACGTCATCAACTCGTCGGCGGCGTGGAGGGCTTCGAATGCGGCGCCGTCGGCGATCTGCACCGGGCGGCCGTTCAGGTGCGCGGGCATCACCGGTACCGGATGGAGCGTGGAGACCGGCCGTGGCCCGCCGGCGCCTTCGGGCTGCACGGCCGCGCCCGCGGCCGGCTCCGCGCGAGATTCGATCTCGACGGGGGCCTCGGGCGGCGTCACGGTAGGCTCGGCCGCGGACTGCGGGACGCGGCTCGCGGCTTCGCTTGCGACGGCGCGCTGCGTGGCGGCATCATGGGCGACGGCCAGGATTCGTGATGGTGCGCCAGAGAGCGCGGCGTTACGGCGGTTCAAAATGGATTTCACGGCGGTTCCCCCAGTTTGGCGCGCCAAAAACAAGGCGCTCCGCGCGCGGCAGCGTGGCATACGGGCGCCGGCGCGCAGGCAAATGGGGCGGGCGATGCGGGTAGGGCGCCGTCCGCTCCGGGTTCGCGTACTAGTGAAGCAGGCGCGGCCGGCGTGCGATGTCGTCGAAGAGCGCACGCCCGGGCTCGAGCGCGAAAAGCCAGGTTTCGTCATAGCCGCTCAGCGTGTCGAGCGCATCGCGCAGGCGCTCGATGACTACGGCGGGAATTTCCACGGACGCCTCGGTGGCGCCGGAAAGCCGTGCGATGCTGGCGTGCTGGACCAGTTCGTCGGCGGCTTCGGCCACGTCGGCCGCAAAGATGAGATGGTTGTTCAACAATTCGACGAGGCCCGGCGACGACGTGACATCTTCGACGTTGAGCTGCAGCGAAAGAAAGGTGGCTTTGTTCATTCTCGGATCCCTCAGGGCCATGGGACTGCAGCGAGAGGCCTTTCATCTGATTATCGGGTGACGCGTGAACCAGTATAGGCGTTGACCCGCGCAAGCGCAGGCCGGGCGAGCATGCCGGCGAAAAAAGGCGGCTGGAGCATGAACGATATAATGGGGGACGTTCGCCATTTCCGGCTTATTCCGTCTTCATTCGCGCGGAAGGTGGCGCGCAAGCGAACGCCTGCGGCCCGCCGCGCACTCCACATGCGTATTTTTTCGTCATACGCGAGGACCAAGCGAGGAACAGCAAGATGAATCGACAACGGCGAAACCCGGGCGCGTATGCGGCGCTGGCCGCCCTCACGCTCGTCTGCAGCGCCTGTAGCAGCACCTTTACGCCATGGGAATGCCAGAGCGCGCCCCCCATGTCCACGAGCGGCGTGCCCGCGGGCTACTACCGCGTCAATCCGGGCGACACGCTCTCGCGCGTGGCGGGGGCCTTCGGCCAGCGTCCCCAGGACATCGCGAGCTGGAACCAGCTGCCTTCGGCCAACGCCCAGCTGCTGCCGGGCCAGGTGCTGCGCGTCGCGCCCCCGCCCAACTACGCAGCGGCTGCGCCGCAGGCGCAGATGCCTGGCGGCGCGCCCGCCGCCGCCGGCGTCGCCATGCCGGCGCCCGTCGCGCCCAGCATCGCGCTCGCGTGGCCTGCGCGCGGGCCGATCCTGCAGCGCTTCGTGCCGGGCAAGTCCACCGGCATCGTGATCGGCGGCACGCCCGGCGAGGAGGTCAAGGCCGCCGCCGCTGGCCGCGTGGTCTACGCGGGCACGGGGATCGAGGCCTACGGGCCGCTCGTGATCATCAAGCACAACGACCAGGTCGTGACCGCTTACGGCCGCAACGGCAAGCTGCTCGTGAAGGAAGACGACGCCGTCTCGCAAGGCCAGCCGATCGCGGAAATGGGCACCGGCGGCGTTCAGTTCGAAGTCCGTAGCGACGGCAAGCCCGTCGATCCGCTGCCGCTGCTCGCGCACTAGCCACGGCGAAAGCGCGCTCTGCGCCCGGCCCGGCATTGCGCTGGGCCGCCGTTTGAAAATACACTCGATGGTTCCCACGCCGCGCGGCGCGCGCTCGACCAGGCGCGCGCCAGTGCGTCCCGCGCGTGCTTCAACCACGAGGATTTCATCGCAATGATCGACCTGCGCAGCGACACCGTCACCCGTCCGGGCGAAGCCATGCTCGCCGCCATGACCCGCGCCGAAACCGGCGACGACGTATGGGGCGACGACCCGACCGTGCTGCGCCTGCAGGCGCGCGTGGCGCAAGAGGCGGGCAAGGAGGCGGGACTCTTCTTTCCGAGCGGCACGCAAAGCAACCTCGCCGCGCTGATGGCGCATTGCGCGCGCGGCGACGAGTACATCGTCGGCCAGGCGGCCCACACCTATAAGTACGAGGGCGGCGGCGCGGCCGTGCTGGGCAGCATCCAGCCGCAGCCGCTCGACAACGCCGAAGACGGCTCGATCCCGCTCGAGCGCATCGCCGCGGCGATCAAGCCGATCGACGACCACTTCGCGCGCACGCGCCTGCTCGCGCTCGAAAACACCATCGGCGGCAAGGTGCTGCCGGCGGATTACGTCGCGAAGGCCACGCAGCTCGCGCATGAACGCGGGCTCGCCACGCACCTCGACGGTGCACGCGTGTACAACGCGGCGGTCGCCTCGAGCCAGCCGCTCGAGGCGCTCACGGCGGGCTTCGACTCGGTGTCGATCTGCTTTTCGAAGGGCTTGGGCACGCCGGTGGGGTCGGTGCTGGTGGGCAGCCGCGCGCTCATCGACGCGGCGCATCGCTGGCGCAAGGTGCTGGGCGGCGGCATGCGCCAGTCGGGCGTGCTCGCGGCCGCGTGCCTTTACGCGCTCGATCACAACGTCGCGCGTCTCGCCGACGACCATGCGAACGCCGCGCGTCTCGCCGCCGGTCTCGCGCAGATCGAGCAGGTGAAGGTGATGTCGCAGGCCACGAACATGGTGTTCGTGCAGTTCCCGCAGGAACACTGCGCGCCGCTGGAGGCGTATCTCAAGGAGCGCGGCATCCTCACGCAGATGCTGTACGCGTCGCGCTTCGTCACGCACCTCGACGTGACGGCCGCCGATATCGACACGTTCGTGGCGGCGGTGAAGGGTTACTTCGCGCGATAAGCCGGTCGACGGGCTAGCTGGCGAAGGCGCGCGTTTCCCGCGCGCCATTGGCTCAGACCTCAGCCGCCCGCACCACCCGCATCACCCGCGCTGCACCGCCCGGTGCGACGGCGCGAACAGCCGCAGCCCGCTCGCAATGGCCGCCGCGCCCGCAAAGGCGCAGCCAAGGCCCAGGGCGAGTGTCGGGCCGTGCCGGCCCACGATCCCGAAGCACAGCGCCACCAGCGCCGCGCCCGTGGTCTGCCCGAGCAGACGCGAGACCGCGATGGTGCCGCTCGCGCCGCCGCTGCGCTCGGGCGGCGCGCTCGCCATGATCGCCCGCAGGTTGGGCGACTGGAAAAAGCCGAAGCCCGCGCCGCAGATCGCCATGCGCACGACGATGTCCGTCACCGAGGGGTGCGCGGGCAGCAGCGCCAGCGACGCCATGCCCGCCGAGAGAATGGCGAGCCCGATCGCGCCGAGCAGGCCCGGCGGATAGCGGTCGGAGAGGCGTCCCGCAATCGGCGCGGCGGCGGCCACGACCACGGGCCAGGGCGTCATCAGGAAGCCGGTCTCCACCTGGCTGCGCATCAGCACGGTTTCGAAATAGAACGGCAGCGAGACGAACGCGAGGCCCTGCGCCGCGAACGAGCAGATCGCGGTGACCGACGAAAGCGCGAAAACCGGCCGGCGGAACAGGTCCACGGGCAGCATGGGCGCGGGATGCCCGGCCTCGCGCCGGATCAGCAGCGCGCCGAACACCAGCGCGACGACGGCCGCAATGCCCACTTCCATGCCGGGTGCGCGCTGCGCGGCCTCGCCGAGCGCGAAGACCAGCGCCGCGAACGTGATCACGTTGAGCACCGCCGCGACGGGATCGAAGGCGTGCTTGCCGCGCGCCGTCTGCGGCAGCGCGGGCAGCGCGAACACGAGCGCGAGCACGCCGAGCGGCACGTTGATCGCGAAGAGCCATGGCCAGGTGCCTGCGGAGAGGATCAGCGAGGCCACGGTCGGACCCACGGCGAACGAAACGCCGACGATCAGCGCATTCATGCCGAGCCCGCGCCCGAGCCGGTGCGGCGGGTAGAGAAAGCGGATCAGCGCGGTGTTCACGCTCATGATGGCGCTCGCGCCGAGCCCCTGCAGCACGCGCGCCCCGGCAAGCGCGGTGAGCGTGGGTGCGAGCGCGCAGGCGAGCGAGGCGACCGTGAAGATCGCGAGGCCGCTGATATAGATGCGCCGGTGGCCGATGATGTCGCCGAGCGCGGCGAGCGGCAGCAAGGTGGCGACCATCGCGAGCTGGTACGCGTTGATGATCCACACCGAGGCGGCGGGGGCCGCGTGCAGGTCGGTGGCGATGACGGGCAGCGCGGTGTTGGCGATGGCGGTATCGAGCGTGGCGAGCGCGACGGCGAGCATCACCGCGCCCATGGCGCGGCGGTTCTTCGCGGACATCGGCGCGTCGGGCGGCTCGGTATTGAGGGTATTGCGGGTTTCGCGCGCCGCGGAAAAGGTTTCGGACAAGACAGTCTCGGGCGGATGGACGATGAAGGCTGCGGCGCGGGCCGAGCGGACGAATTTTGCGATTGTTACAGAGGCCGCCGGGTTCTGCAGGAGACGCTCCAGAGCGTGGGGCGACTGTAAGGCAGTGGGTGGCGCGCGCGACCGCCATCGCGCGCCGGCATATCGCAACTAACTGCCAAGCCCGTCACGCGCGGGTGTGGCGCCGCGCTGCGCGCGCGCAACCGTCCGCATGGCAAGGGATCGAGGCGGCCGGCAGGTTCCGCGTGGCTGGCGGCCGCGCTCCGCGCCCGCATGGCGCGCCGCCGCACGCCATTTGAAAATGCACTACTCTGCAAATTGATCTGCGCTCGCTGGCGAGCGGTGCCGGCCATTTCCGCCGTGGCGCCGATGCGTCATCGTTCCGTACCGCCGCGCGCGGCGCAGGCCCGGAACAACCGCGCGCCCTGCACCCTTTATGGGCGCGCCGCCATTTCCAGCGCTATGCGTGGGACTGCACCAGGCGCTCTGCACCAGGTGCACTCGACAGGAGTCAATCGATGACAGCCATCGGTCTCGAGTTCGATCAGTTGCAAAGCAGCGTCGAAGCGCTGCGCCGTTCCCTCTCCAATCGCCTGATGTACGGTGTCGGCAAGGACGCCGTGACGGCCCGTCCGCAGGACTGGCTGCACGCCGCGGCGCTCGCCGTGCGCGACCGGCTCGTCGAGCGCTGGATGATCACCACGCGCCGCCAGTACGACCAGGACGTCAAACGCGTCTATTACCTGTCGATGGAATTTCTCATCGGCCGCACGTTCTCGAACGCGCTGATCGCGCTCGGCATCCACGACCAGATGAAAGAGGCGCTGGCGAGCGTGGGTGTCGACATGGACACGGTGCTCGACTACGAGCCCGACGCGGCGCTCGGCAACGGCGGTCTCGGCCGGCTCGCGGCGTGCTTTCTCGATTCGATGGCGACGCTCGGCATTCCGGGCTTCGGCTATGGCATTCGCTACGACTACGGCATGTTCCGTCAGCAGATCGTGAACGGCGAACAGGTCGAAGCGCCCGACTACTGGCTGCGCTATGGCAATCCGTGGGAATTTCCGCGGCCCGAGGTGCAGTATTCCGTGCACTTTGGCGGGCGCACCATGCAGCGCAACGGCAATGTGGAATGGGTCGACACGCAGCACGTGAACGCCATGGCCTACGACACGGTGATTCCCGGCTACGCCACCAGCGCGACCAACACGCTGCGGCTGTGGTCCGCGCGCGCGGATGAAGAGCTCGATCTCTCGGCGTTCAACCAGGGCGACTATCAGCGCGCGGTGGAAGCGCGCAACATCTCCGAGAACGTCTCGCGGCTGCTCTATCCCGACGACTCGACGATGGCCGGGCGCGAACTGCGTCTGCGCCAGGAATACTTCTTCGTCTCCGCGACGATGCAGGACCTGATTCGCCGCTACCTGCGCACGCACAGCACGTTCGGGCGCTTCTCCGAAAAGGTCGCGGTGCACCTGAACGACACGCACCCGGTGCTGGCCATTCCCGAGCTGATCCGCCTGCTGGTGGACGTGCATCATCTGCCATGGGACGAGGCGATGGGCCACGTGCGCCGCGTGTTCTCGTACACCAACCACACGCTGATGCCCGAAGCGCTGGAAACCTGGGACATCGAACTATTGGCGCGCCTCCTGCCGCGCCACCTCGAAATCATCTTCGACATCAACGCGGCATTTCTGCGCGAAGCGAGCGACCGCGGCGCGCACGACCTCGACCTGATCCGCCGCATCTCGCTCGTGGACGAATATGGCCAGCGCCGCGTACGCATGGCTTATCTCGCGATCGTGGCGAGCCACAAGGTGAACGGCGTGTCGAAGTTGCACTCGCAACTGATGACGCGCGATATCTTCGCCGACTTCGCGCGCCTCTTTCCCGACCGCTTCACCAACGTGACCAACGGCATCACGCCACGCCGCTGGCTCGCGCAGGCGAGCCCGCCGCTCGCGCACCTCGTGGACGAAGCGATCGGGCCGCGCTGGCGCAGCGATCTCTTCGAACTGGGCGCGCTGCGCAAGCTGCGCGGCGACGCTTCGTTCGAAGCCGCGTTCCGCGCGGCCAAGCGCAGCAACAAGGTGCGTCTCGCACATCGCGCCCTGCAGCGCACGGGCATCGTCTTCAATCCCGACGCGCTGTTCGACATGCAGGTCAAGCGCATTCACGAGTACAAGCGGCAGCTGCTCAACGTGCTGCACGTGATCACGCGCTACAACCGCATTCTCGAAGCGCCCGAGCGCGACTGGGTGCCACGCGTCGTGCTGTTTGCGGGCAAGGCCGCGTCGGCGTACCGCATGGCGAAGATGATCATCCACCTCATCAACGACGTGGCCGCGAAGATCAACAACGATCCCGTGGTGGGCGACCGGCTCAAGGTGGTGTTCGTGCCGAACTACGGCGTGAGCGTGGCCGAGGTGCTGATTCCCGCGGCGGACCTTTCCGAGCAGATCTCGACGGCGGGCACCGAAGCCTCGGGCACCGGCAACATGAAGCTCGCGCTCAACGGCGCGCTCACCATGGGCACGCTGGACGGCGCGAACATCGAGATCGGCGAGGCCGTGGGGCAGGACAACATCTTCATCTTCGGTCACACGTCCGACCAGGTCGACCAGCTGCGTTGCGCGGGCTACCGGCCGCGCCAGGTCTACGAGGAAAACGCCGAGCTGCGCCGCGCGCTCGACCAGATCCGCACGGGCTTCTTCTCACCGCACGATTCGGCACGCTACACGGACATCTTTCATACGCTCGTGGACTGGGGTGACCACTACCTCGTGCTGGCCGACTATTCGGCCTTCATGGAGGCCCAGGACGCCGCCGACCAGCGCTTCATGGACGTGCCGGCGTGGACCGCGAGCGCGATCGAAAACGTAGCGGGGATGGGGAAGTTCTCGTCGGACCGTGCGATCGCGGAATACGCCCGCGATATCTGGCACGTGAAGTCGATCGAGATGGAGTGAGGGGCGAGCGCCCGCGGTTCTGCCGGCGGTGCTTCCAGCGGTGCTTCCGGCGGGATCAGGGCGCTGCGGGCCGCGTCGTTCCGCCTTCGGCCTGCGCCGCTTGCGCGGCCTTGGCGGTGCGCACGGCTTCCTGCACGCGTTCGAGGAATGCCGGGTCGAGGCTCGTGACCGCTTCGCGCGATTCTCCGCCCGTCACGACGTAGAGCCGGTGCACGGCTTCCTGCCAGAGCCACGCGAGCCAGCCCACCACGATCACCATCACGCCGCACGCGAGACCGGCCGCCGAGCCGAGCACGCCGCCCACGACGGCCCCGGCGGCGCCGACCAGGCTAATCGCGATCGGCACGACGCGGCTGCGCCGCCCGATGACGATACGCACGTCCTCGATGTCGCGCATGGGGAAGACCTGGCCGGCTGCGGAGAGCGCGTTGCGCGTGACCGAGACGGCGGCTTCGTTGAAAGGGAGTTCCATCGGTTCGATAGCTGCGAGGTGAGAGAGCGCAGCGTACCAGAAGCGGGGCCAGGGCGGGGTCGCGGCGGACATAACGTCGCAGGCCGGACGCATGGCGGGTTGGGGCACCTGCCGAAGCCGCTATACTTGCGCGCTTTTAATGCCCCCGTCGACACCAGGGATTCTCCATGAGCGCACTGCCACGCTGTCCGAAATGCAATTCCGAGTTCACCTACGAAGATGGGGGCGTCTACATCTGCCCGGAGTGTGCCCATGAATGGTCGGCGCAAGCCACGTCGCCCGCCGAAGCAGCGGGCAAGGTCTATCGCGATTCGGCCGGCAATGTCCTGCAGGACGGCGATACCGTCACGGTCATCAAGGACCTGAAACTCAAGGGTTCGGGTGGCGTGATCAAGATGGGCACCAAAGTGAAGAACATCCGGCTGGTGGACAGCGACCACGATATCGATTGCAAGATCGACGGCTTCGGCGCAATGAGCCTCAAATCGGAATTCGTCAAGAAGGCGTGACGAAGGGCGTCGCGCACCGACTGCGATGAAGCAAAAAAAAGCGGGGCATCCCAAGGGATGCCCCGTCCGGTAAGGCGCGGCGCGTGAGCTGCGGCGCGCCGAGCAGAGCCGGCGCTATGAGTCGCCGGCCGCCGCTGTTGCGTACGTGACGCTGCTTAGAACTTGTGGCGGATACCGACGCGAACCGCGACTTGATCCTGCGAACCCGTGCCCGACGGCTGGTAGATGCTCGAGCTCGAGTCGCCAATCTGCGCCTGAACCTTCTGGCCGTTCGCGAGCGTGCCCGATGCGTCCTGGTACGACACGAGGCCGTAGACGTCGGTGCGCTTGCTGAGCGCGTAGTCAAGCGATGCGTTGACCTGGTTCCAGTGAGCCGTCTGGCTGCCCGACGCGCGCGAGTACGTATAGCCGAGACCAGCCGACATAGCCGGCGTGAAGGCGTACTTGCCGCCCACTTCATACGCGTTGTAGAGCGTCGACGACGTGGCGATCGGCGAGAGCAGCGTGTTGGTCCACAGGGCCCACAGCGTGGCCGGGCCGACGATGTAACGGCCACCAACGCCGAACGAGCGCAGGCCCTTCAGCGCGAAGTTGGCCTGTTGCGTTGCCGGCAGGTTGGCGATCGAGGTCGTCGACTGCGTGGTGTTGCCCGGGTACGTGATGTTCGTGTAGGCCGCGCCGAGGCTGAACGGGCCGTAGCCGTAGTTCGCGCCGAAGCTGTAGGCGCGCGACGAAGCCGTCGAAGCCGTCGTCGGTGCGCCGGCGAACGAGGTCGAGTTCGAGAAGCCATACAGACCGCCGAACGTGAAGCCCGAGAAGTTCACGCTCTGGAACTTGACCGCGTTGTTGATGCGGCTCGAGGTCAGCTGGTCGACGTCGTTGAAGTGGTAGGCCCAGTTACCCGAAACCGTGTTGCCACCGGTCGAGTACTGCGAGCCGAGAATGTCCGTGCTGAACGAGTATTGACGGCCGAACGTCAGCGAACCGATGTTCGACTGCGTCAGACCGACGAATGCTTGACGGCCGAACATCGCGCCGCCCTGGCCTGCCGTGCCGTTACCGCTGTTGAAGCCGTTTTCGAGCACGAAGATTGCCTTCAGGCCGCCGCCCAGGTCTTCCGTGCCGCGCAGGCCCCAACGGCTGCCTTGGGCCACGCCGTCACCGTACGAGAACTGATGCGAGCTGCCGCCCGTCGCGTTCTTCACGTTGCTGATGTAATTCACACCCGCGTCGATCACGCCGTACAGCGTCACGCTGCTTTGTGCGTGGGCAACGCCTGCGATCGAGGCCAGAATAGCGGTGGTCAGAATTTTCTTTTTCAACTGTTTCTCCGGGTAAAGGACGAGATGACTACTCCGGCCTCTTATGGGCCGGTCAATGTGACGGGCTGCAATTTAAGGGTCGATAACGAAAGGAATGTGACAGTAAGGCTTTGTAGGGAAAATGTCGCCATTCTGTTGTGTGGATGCGACACGCGGGTTGCACCCGGGGAGAGCGGCGCCCGAAGCCCGCCGTTGTTGGCTTTGCGTGCGATTTTCCTGTCAATTTGAAAGGCTGGACTGCGGCAATCGGCCTTATAAAAATTTTTTCTAAGCTTTCTTCTATTTGCCGGGTTAATCGAACTTTTGAATCTGGCTTCAGGGCTGAGTTTGATTTATCTCAAGGGCGCATTAACGGCCGATCAATGCGCGCTTTACATGGTTGATTGCCGTCGATTCATAGAAGCAAAAATTAGTTCACCGAAGTAATTGAAATGGCGGGAAACGCTCATGTAAAAAAGGCTCGCATCCGTGATGCGAGCCTTTTTACGGTATGGCGTTGCCGTTACAGCGAAAGAAGCGAGCCGCTGCGAATGGGTTTTTCGCCGGCAATGCGTGCGACTTCCATGCCGGCCGTGGCGAAGCGCGCGCTATGGCGTGCGTACATCACGCCGCTCACGCCCGCGTGCAGCGTCGTCACGGTGTCGGCGAGCGGGTCGATGACATCGGCAATGGCCGCGCCGCGTTCCACCCACGTGCCGCAATCCACGCGAAACACGAGCACGCCGCTGGCAGGCGCCACGATCGGCTCCGTGCCGGCGAGCGGCGTGGCAGCATGGGCGAGCGGCGGCAGCGGCGCGGCCGTGCCTTCGACGATGCCGCGCCCGATCAGATAGTCGACGATGGCCTGGGCGTCGTGCTCGGCGAGCTCGTGCGAGACGTCGCGCTGGCCGCGCAGCTCGACCGTCACCGAAATCGAGCCGTACGGAATGGGGAAGCGCGTGCCGAAGTGCTCGCGCAGCTCCGACCAGCAGAAGCTGTGAATCTCGTCGAACGGATTGCCGATCGAGTTGAGCGCGAGCAGCGACGCCTTGGCGTCGAGATAGCGCGCGAGCGGCTCGACTTCGGGCCATAGTTCGGGGTTCGTGTAGATGTGCATGGCGGCTTCCCAGTCGCAATGCAGGTCCAGCACGATGTCGGCGTCGTACGAAAGGCGCTGGAGCGCGAGGCGCATCGAATCGAGTTCTGTCCTCGGCTTCTGCGCGGCCAGCGCTTCGCCCATGGCCGCGCGGATCGCGGTGCGGTTCGCGGCTTCGTCGGACCCGAGGCGCGCTTCGATGCTGGGTAGCACGAGCGCGGTGAGCTCGTGGAAATTGCGGTTGAAGTTCTGCGCCGTGTTCGATTCGAAGCGGCCGATCATATGCCCGAGCCAGTGCTGATTCAGGCCCACGGGGTTGGGCACCGGCACGATCACGATCTCGCCGCGCAGGCGGCCCGCAGCTTCCAGGTCCGCGAGCTTGCGGCGCAGCGCCCACGAGACGAGCATGCCCGGCAATTCGTCGGCGTGCAGCGAGGACTGGATATAGACCTTGGGACCGCCGGCTTTGCCGTAGTGGAAACTGGCAAGTTCCCGCGCGGTACCGAGGGCGGGCGCGATCAACGGGTGGTTTCGGGTTTGCATGATGGGTGCGCGAGGCGCGGCGGCCCGCAAAAGGTGTTGGAGTGAACGATGGCCCCGTTAGCACACGCAGGGGCCGTAGACCGATCTTAGCCGATTCGACGCGCCGCCGGAACCAGCGCGCCCGCGCGCATCTGCGACATCGTCATGAAAATAGGGAATCCGAAATAAAATTTCGGAAAAGAAAAAGCCCGGGCGGAAAGCCCGGGCTTCGCGCGCCGTGATGCAGCGCCGGCGCGATGCGGTGCTTAGCCGCCGTACACGTCGAAGTCGAAGTACCTGGATTCGATCTTCTTGTATGTGCCGTCCTTGATCATGTCGGCGATGGCCTTGTCGATCTTGCCCTTCAGGTCGGCGTCTTCCTTGCGCAGGCCGATGGCGGCGGCGCCCGTCGGGATTTCCTTGCCGGCGAACTGGAAGCCAGCGCCGCGCGGCGTCTTGAGGAAGCCCAGATCCGCTTGCACTTCATCCTGCAGCGCGGCGTCTAGACGGCCCGAGATCAGGTCGGCGTAGACCTGGTCCTGGTTCTGGTAAGGAACGACGTTCACGCCCTTCGGCGCCCAGTTTTCCTTCGCGTAGGTTTCCTGGATCGTGCCTTGCTCGACGCCAACCGACTTGCCCTTGAGCGAGTCGGCCGTCGGGGCGAGGCTCGAGCCCTTCTTGGCGACGAGGCGCGTCGGCGTATTGAACAGCTTCGCCGAGAAGGCGATCTGCTGCTCGCGCTGCGGGGTGATCGTCATCGACGAGAGCACGCCGTCGAACTTCTTGGCCTTCAGGCCCGGGATCATGCCGTCGAAGTCTTGCTCGACCCACACGCACTTGGCGTTCAGGCGCTTGCAGATTTCGTTGCCGAGGTCGATGTCGAAGCCGACCAGCTTGCCATCGGGTGCTTTGGATTCGAACGGTGCGTAGCTGGCGTCAACGCCGAAACGCACGGTGGACCAGTCCTTCGCATGGGCGACGCCGGCCGAGACGGCGAGCATGGCAACCGTGAGGGTGGCAAGCAGTTTCTTCACTATGGGTACTCCTCGAGATGGTTCAGGACGCGCCGCGTGCGGTTGTGCCGCCGTGGCGCATTTTCCGGCGCGGCTCGCGCAGGATTATTGTTGGACCCGCCAGCCTGCGGCCAGCGAAGCGCGCGCAAGCTTACCAGGTCAAAATTGCTGCGTCGCTAGTGTAATACCGGATAGCGGGAAAGGGTGCCGGTAAGTGTACGCCCGTGCGCTTGTACGATTTAACGCGAAGCCTTGTCGGGCAAGGCGTGCAGGCCAATGGGGACAGGCCGCTACGAGGGGCTAGGGATGGGCTGCGCGATGCTCTGCCGCAACAGTCGGAAGAATGCGATGCCGCGCGCTCGCGGCATCGTCAGTAGTTTGAAGGGAGATTGAAATTGAATCGACGGCGTGCCGTTGGCTTTCGGCTCAAATGGGGCCGGGCGGCGCGCCGTTTTTGTTGCGATGCAGCAGTCACATCGGCTGCACTGCGTCGATGACGTCAGACCACGCGCACGCCCGCGCGCCACGTCGCGCGCGGCACGGGCAGCGAATCGAGCATCGTCACCCGCACGAAGTCCGCGCGCAGGCCCGGCTCGATCGCGCCGCGGTCGTGCAGGCCCGACTTGCTGGCGGGTTCCCACGAGACCGTGGCGAGTGCGCGCGGCAGCGTCCAGTCGGCCTTGGTCACGAGGTCGAACGCGGCGGTCAGGAGGCTCGACGGCACGTAGTCGGACGAGAGGATGTCGAGCAAACCGGCCTGCGCCAGCTCCAGCGCCGAGACGTTGCCCGAGTGCGAGCCCCCGCGCACCACGTTCGGCGCGCCCATGATCGTCGCGATGCCGCGCTTTCTCGCTTCCTCGGCGGCCACGCGCGTGGTCGGGAATTCGGCGAGCACGATGCCTTCGGCGGCGGCCTGCTCGACGTGCTCCACGAGCGTGTCGTCGTGGCTCGCGAGCGGGATGTTGCGCGTGCGGCAACGCTGCACGATTTCGAGGCGGTGCGCGTCGGCGTAGCGTTCCTGCTCGGTGGCCATTTCGGCGAGCATGGTGTTGGTCTGCTCGTCGGTCCACTTGCCGTGGCGCTCCTGAAATTTGCGCCATTGCTCGCGGTCGTGCCACTGGCGCTGGCCCGGCGTGTGGTCCATCACCGAGGCGAGGCGCAGCAGCGGGTGGTCGCTCAACGTGTCGAACAGCTCGATCACGTCTTCGGTGGCGATTTCGCAGCGCAAGTGCAGGAAGTGCTCGGCGCGCAGCAGGTTGCGCTCGGAAAAGCGCGTGAGCGCCCTGGCGCTCGCGAGCTGCACGTCGCGGCCGCGCACGCCCACGGCGAGGCGCGTGCCGATGGCCAGCGCGTCGAATACCGTGGTGATGCCGGCAGCGGCGATCTGCGCGTCGTGAATGACGAATGCGGCGTCGGTGTTCCAGTGCACGCCGGGGCGCGGCGCGAGATGCTTTTCCAGGTTGTCGGTGTGCAGTTCGACGAGACCGGGCAGCAGGAAGTCGCCTTCCCAGTCTTCGGCTTCGGGCGCGGCGGTCGAGCCGCGCGAGATGTCGCGGATCTTGCCGTCTGCCACGCTTAGCGTGCCGGTGAAAACGTCGTCTCGCGTCACGATGCGAGCGTTCTTGATCAACATCGTCAGGCTCCGTATCAGATATCGGTTTGCGCCGTTCAGGCGGGTTTCAGACCGCGGCGCCGAGCGGCGCTTGCGCGCGCGGCGCGCTGAGTTCGAGTACGCGGGTGGCGACGCGCTCGCGCGTGTCCTCGTCGTGGAATACGCCGACGATCGCTGCGCCGCGCTCGCGCGCCTCGCCAATCAGGCTCGCGACGACTTCGCGGTTTTCCGCGTCGAGCGAGGCCGTGGGTTCGTCCAGCAACAGCACGCGGTGCTGCGCGATCAGGCCCCGCGCGATGTTCACGCGCTGCTGCTCGCCGCCAGAAAACGTGGCGGGTGCGAGCGGCCAGAGGCGCTGCGGCACGTTCAGGCGTGCCAGCAGCGTTTGCGCGCGCTCGCGTGCCTCGCCTTCCTCCACGCCGCGCGAAACGAGCGGCGCGGCCACGATGTCGAGCGCGCTCACGCGCGGGATCACGCGCAGAAACTGGCTCACGTAGCCCATCACGTTGCGGCGCAGGCGCAGGATGTCGTGAGGCGCCGCACCCGTGATCTCCAGATGCTCGAGCGGCGCGCCCTCGTCGCGGATCGCAATCGAGCCGCCGCTGGCGAGATAGTTGCCGTACAGGCAGCGCAGGAAGGTGCTCTTGCCCGCGCCCGAGGGCCCGACCAGCACGATGCATTCGCCGCGCTCCACGTCGAGCGAAACGCCCGCGAGCGCTTCGATGCCGATGCCGCCCTGGCAGTGCAGCGTGAAGGTCTTGCGCACGTCTTCGGCGCGCAGCATGAGCGCCGGTCTTTCGAGGAACGCGCGCGCGCCCGCTGATGAGTTCAGAGTCATGTCTTTCATCCTAGACCGGCAGCACGGATGCCACCAGCGTCTGCGTATAGGGGTGTTGCGGGTCGTCCAGCACCTGGTCGGTCAGGCCCGATTCGACCACCGTTCCGCCTTGCATCACCATCAAACGGTGCGCGAGCAGGCGCGCCACGCCGATGTCGTGCGTGACGATCAGTACCGAAAGATGCAGGTTGGTCGTGAGCGTGCGCAGCAAGTCGAGCAGGCGCGCCTGCACGGACACGTCGAGACCCGCCGTGGGCTCGTCCATGAACACGAGGCGCGGGCCCGTAACGAGATTGCGCGCGATTTGCAGGCGCTGTTGCATGCCGCCCGAAAACGCCGAGGGCAATTCGTCGATGCGCATGGCGTCCAGCTCCACGCGCTGCATCCACTGCTGCGCCGTGCTGCGGATTTGCCCGTAGTGGCGCGCACCGACGGCCATCAGCGGCTCGCCGATATTGGCGCCGGCCGAGACGCCCGCACGCAGCCCGTCGCGCGGATTCTGCTGCACGAAGCCCCATTCGGTGCGCGCGAGCAGGCGCCGGCGCGGCTCGGAAAGCGTGCGCAGGTCGAGCGTTTCGCCGTTCGCGCTCGTGTAGTGCAGCGCGCCCGAGTCGGACTCGGTGCGCAGCGCGAGCGTGTTGAGCAGCGTGGTCTTGCCCGAGCCCGATTCGCCGACGATGCACAGCACCTCGCCGGGATACAGGTCGAAGCTCACGTCGCGGCAGCCGTTGCGGCCGCCATACTGCTTCGTGAGCGATCTTGCGCTTAACAGCGGCGTCATGCGTTCTCTCCTGCTTCATTCGTTGCGTGCGCATCGATATGTTCGCGCCGGTCGTGGCAGTAGTCGCTGTCCGAGCAGACGAACATGCGTTTGCCTGCGTCGTCGACGATCATCTCGTCGAGGAAGCTCTCGCGCGAGCCGCACAGGGCGCACGCGTGCTCCCAGCGCTGCACTTCGAACGGATGGTCGTCGAAGTCGAGGCTCTTCACCGGCGTGTACGGCGGAATCGCGTAGATGCGACGCTCGCGGCCCGCGCCGAACAGCTGCAGCGCGGCGTTCATATGCAGCTTTGGGTTGTCGAACTTCGGAATCGGCGAGGGCGACGTGAGATATCGGCCGTTCACGGTCACCGGGTAGTCATACGTCGTGGCGATGCTGCCGTGCTGCACGATGTCCTCATAAAGCTTCACGCTGATGAGGCCATAGTCGGCCAGCGCATGCAGCTTCTTGCATTCGGCCACGCGCGGCTCGAGCCGGAACAGCGGCTCGGGCATCGGCACCTGGTACACGAGGATCTGCTTGTCCGTGAGCGGCGTTTCGGGAATGCGGTGCCGCGTCTGGACGATCGACGCCTCGCTCGTGCGGCGCGTGGTGGCCACACCCGTGGTGCGCGCGAAGAAGCGGCGGATGTTCACGGCGTTCGTGGTGTCGTCCGAGCCCTGGTCGATCACCTTGAGCGTGTCCTTCGCGCCGATGATCGCCGCCGTCACCTGGATGCCGCCCGTGCCCCAGCCATACGGCAGCGGCATTTCGCGCGAGGCGAACGGCACCTGGTAGCCCGGCACGGCCACGGCCTTGAGGAGGGCGCGGCGCAGCATGCGCTTGGTCTGCTCGTCGAGGTAGGCGAAGTTGTAGCCCGAGACGGCCTGCGTTTCGTGCGACGCGACTTCGGCTGCGGTGGATTGCAAGGTATCGGGCGCGTTCATGCGGCCTCCCTGTTTTGCGCGTCGGCATCGGCATCGGTGCCGGTGCCGTTTTCGTGCTGCGCGCGCAGCTTGCGCACGAGTTCCAGCTCGGCCTGGAAGTCCACGTAGTGCGGCAGCTTCAGGTGTTGTACGAAGCCCGAAGCTTCCACGTTGTCGCTGTGCGAGAGCATGAATTCGATGTCCTGAGTCGGCGAGGCGATCGTCTCGCCCAGCTCCTCGGCGCGCAGCGCGCGATCCACCAGCGCCATCGCCATGGCCTTGCGTTCTGCGTGGCCAAACGCGAGACCGTAGCCTTGCGTGAATTGCGGCGGCACGTCTTTCGCGCCCGCGAACTGGTTGATCATCTGGCACTCGGTCAAGTCGATCTCACCGATTTCCACGGCTTCGTCGAGTTCGTCCAGCATCATTTCTACGCACACCGAACCAAAGCGGATCTCGCCCGCGAACGGGTGCGAATGCGCGTAGCCGCGCTGCGTCGCATAGCCCATCGCGAGCAGGAAGCCCTCGTCGCCGCGTGCGAGATTCTGCAGGCGCACGGTGCGGTCGGCGGGGAACGCTAGCGGTTCGCGCGAGAGGTCGCCGGGCTCGCGCGCCTGCGGCGAGCGCGTTTCCTGCTCGATCAGGCCTTCCTTGTCGAGCAGGGAGACCACGCGCGGCATCGCTTCTTCAGGCGGGGTTGCTCGCGGCGCCTGGGGCGCGGCGCTCGTGGCATCGTCGCCTTCGGCGAGCAGCGCGAAGTCGAGCAGGCGCTGCGTGTAATCGTAGGTCGCGCCGAGCACCTGGCCGCCGGGCACGTCCTTGAAGGTCGCGGAAATGCGGCGCTCCACCACCATGTTCTCCGTTTCGACCGGCTGCGTGTAACCAAAACGCGGCAGCGTGGTGCGATACGCGCGCAGCAGAAAGATCGCTTCGACGAGATCGCCGGCGGCCTGCTTGATCGCGAGCGCGGCAAGTTCTTCGTCGTAGACCGAACCTTCGGCCATCACACGCGCCACGGCCAGACGCATCTGTTCGCGGATCTGCGCGACGCTCAGCTCGGGCACGCGCGTATCGCCGCGGCGCGCCTCGTCGAGCAGACGCCACGACGCTTCGATCGCGCGCTCTCCACCTTTGACGGCGACGTACATCAGTGCATCTCCACGAGAGTGGTGCGCGGCAGGCCCATCAGGCGGTCGCCGCACACGAGATAGAAGTCGATGCCGCACGGAAAGTGCGGCGCGAGGGCGGCGCGTTCGCGCCAGAAGCGCTCGGGCAGGCCGACGGGCGCGATGCTGCAGGTCGTTTCGATGCCGGGGCCGCGCAGCGTGAGCGGTGCGCCGCCGGCGAGCGAATCGACGCGCACGAACACCGTGGCCGACTGCTCCGGCGACTCGGGCGTGCCGCTCGCGAAGGCATCGAGCGGCGGCAGGGCGGCGGCGTCGTGCACATAGGCGAACGCGGCTTCGCGCGCTTGCTGTGCAAGCGGCGCACCTGCGTGAAAGCGCAGCGCGGCCGCGAGTGCGGCGTCGGGCTGGGCGAGCCACACCGGTGTGGCGTAGTCTGCGAGTGCGAGCAGCGACGCGAAGGCGGCGAGGCCGGCGCGCGCGGGGGACGCATCCGCCGCCGTGGCCGCCGGCAGCGGGGTTTCGACCACGCCGATCGTGCCGGGGCGCGCGAGCGCGTCGAGCAGCGTGCGGAACACAGTCTGCGTGTCGTGAACCGGATCGCCGAAGCCCGGCGCGAGCGCCGCGAGCAGATCGGGCGTCATGGCATTGCGTTGGTCGCTCATGCGTCACCTCGAACCATCGTGAAGAACTCGACCCGCGTGCTGGCGGCGTCGGCGCGGCGCGCGTCGCGCTGTGCGGCGAGACGCGCGGCGAGCGGCTCGATCAAGCTGGCGTGCAACTGGTCGTGGCGCGCGGGGAGCTGCAGCAGCGCGTCGGCGAGCGCGGCCAGCTCGGCGCGGCGCTTGTCGCGGCCCAGATGGCAGGCCACGCCGACCGGGCCGGACTGGCCGGCATCGCCGCCTTCGGTGCGTTCAGTGCTTGAGGCGCGCAGGCGCAGCGTGGCGCGCGTGACGGTGGCTTCGCCCAGATTGAAGGCGTCGCCGGTGCCGCCAATGCGCCCGCGTACCATGGCCAGTCCGGTTTGTGGCGGACGCAGCCAGTCGAAGGCGGGCTCGGGCGCACCGGCGAGCGCGGCGCTCAGCGCCGCTTCAAGCTCGGCGCGCGGGGTATGCGCGAGAACGGCCATCCATGCGCGCCGGCTCGCCGGTGCGGAGGATGGGGTGGAGGAAGCGTTCATCGGAGTTCCTGTGTCGTGAACGGGGGAGAACGGACATGGCAACTGCGCCTTTCGAACAGCCTTGTCTGGACCTCGATTGAACCATCTATTCATCTAAACGTCTAGACGTTTAGTAGTACAGTCGTCCAGTTCGGACGCAATGAAGGTTTTCATATTTCCATCACGCCCTGCGCACTACAATGCACAAAACGCTATTGGAACCGAGAGGAATGACAGCACCATGACATCGAACGACGAGGCGCCGTCCAGTCTGCTTGAGCGCGGCGCGGGTGTGGCGGTGTGGCGGCAGATCGAGCAGATCCTTGCGGCCGAGATCGCCGCGAAGGGCTTCGGCGAAGACGGCCGGCTGCCTAGCGAAGGCGAGCTTGCGCGCCGCTTCGACGTGAACCGCCACACGGTGCGGCGCGCGATGCTGGGTCTGGCGGCGTTGGGGCTCGTGAGCGTGGAGCAGGGGCGCGGCACCTTCGTGCAGCCCGGCGCGATCGACTACACCATCGGCAAGCGCACGCGTTTTACCGAGAACCTGAAGCGCCATCAGCATTCTGCGGCGGGCAAGCTGCTGTCGTCCTCGCGTGGCAAGGCCGACCCCACGGTCGCCAAGGCCCTGGGCCTGCGCGCGGGCGCGCTCGTCTACCGGCTCGAAACGCTGCACGAATCGGACGGCGTGCCGCTCACTTACGCGCGCAGCTGGTATCCCGCCGCGCGCTTCGCCGATTTGCCCGTGGTCATGGAGCGCGTCGACAGCACGTCGAAGGCGCTCGCCGAATTCGGCGTGACCGACTATCTGCGCAAGTGGAGCCGGATCGGCAGCGTGCTGCCCGAGGCCGAGGTGGCGCGGCGCCTGAACATCAACCGGCAGCAGCCGGTGCTGTGGGTCGAAAACGTCGACGTCGACCTTGATGGCGTGCCGATCAAGTACGGCATCACGCACTTCGCCGCCGACCGCGTGCAGCTGATGGTGGAGCACGACATATGAGCGTGCTGCACGAAGACTGGAACGAAGCCACGCGCTTCGCGCTTTACTATGCGCCGCCGCGCGAGTCGGCGTGGTGGCGGGCGGGCTGCGCGTGGCTTGGCCGCGATCCGGAGACGGGCGACACCCTCGCACCGCCGCCGTGGCTCGCGGGCTTGACGCAGCCGCTGGAAACGCTCACGGTCGCGCCACGCCGCTACGGCTGGCACGGCACCCTCGTGCCGCCGTTCCGTCTCGCGCCGGGCGTGACGCCAGCCGCGCTGCTGGCCGCCGCGCAGCAGTGGGCGCAGGGGCAGGCGCGCTTCGAAGCCAGTGTCGAAGCAGCGCTGCTCGGCCGCTTCGTGGCGCTGCGCCCCGCCGACGATGCCGCTGAAACCGCGCTGCGCGAGCTGGCCGCCAACGCACTGCGCGCGCTCGGCTCGCTGCGCGCCCCGCAAACGCCCGCCGAACTCGCGAAGCGCCTCGACGCGCCGCTCACGCAGCGTCAGCGCGTTTATGTCGAAACATGGGGCTATCCGTACGTGTTCGAAGAATTCCGCTTTCACATGACGCTATCCGATTCGCTGAACGACGCGCAAACGTGCGCGCAACTGGTCGATGCCTGGAACAGGCAGATGCACGATGCCAACCCGCTGCCGGTGGACGGCGCGGCACTCTTCGTCGAGCCCGGGCCGGGCGCGCCATTCGCGCTGTGGCGCCGCTTGCCGTTCGCGGGGGCTCGCGCATGAAGGGCGGCCTGATCTACGTAATGGGGCCTTCGGGCGCGGGCAAGGACACGCTGCTGCGCTACGCGCGCGAGCGCCTGTCCGGCGAAGACGTCGTCTTCGCGCATCGCTACATCACGCGCGAAGACAGCGGCGGCGAGAACCACATCGCACTCACCGAGGCCGAATTCGAGGCGCGTTCGCAGCGCGGCCTGTTCGCGTTGCAATGGCGCAGCCACGCGCTGCGCTATGGCGTGGGCGTGGAGATCGACCAATGGATGGCGCTTGGCTGCACCGTCGTGGTGAATGGTTCGCGCGCCTACGCGGGCGAGGCGTTCGAGCGCTACCCGCGCATGACGCTCGTGCATGTCGAGGCCGCGCAGCACGTGCTCGCTGCGCGCCTCGCTTCCCGGGCGCGCGAAACGCCCGAGCAGGTTGCGTTGCGTCTCGCGCGGCGCGCGCCGTTCGAGGTGCCGTCGGGCGCCGCGTTCGCGCGCATCGACAACTCGGGGCACCTGGAGGAGGCGGGCGGGGCGTTCGTCAAGCTCGTACTGCAGGTGGCGGCCGGATAGTCTCGGCGCCGTCCTCGAGCACCGCTTAACAGCCGCTTGAGGGCTCGAATGGGCCGGGGGATTTTTGGTTGGGTGCGGTTGCCATGAGAAGATGCAGGCGACCCGAGAACTCAACGAGAATGCCCTTGGACCGTTTCCAGGAGATGCAGATTTTTACGCGCATCGTCGACCGCCGCAGCTTCACGCAGGCGGCCGAGGATCTGAACCTGCCGCGCGCGACGGTCACCAACTCGATCAAGCGTCTCGAAGCGCGCCTCGGCGTGCGCCTGCTCGAACGCACCACCCGCCAGGTCAAGCCGACGCTCGACGGCGACGCCTACTACCAGCGCTGCACGCGCCTGCTCGCCGACCTCGAGGAAACCGAGGAGGCGTTTCGCGACACCGATCCGCAGGGGCGCTTGCGCGTGAACATGCAGGGCACCCTCACGCAGTATTTCGTGATGCCGCGCCTGCCCGACTTTCTCGCGCGCTATCCGCGCGTCGAGCTTTTCATCGGCTCGGGCGACCACTTCGTCGATCTCGTGCGCGAGGGCGTGGACTGCGTGCTGCGCGCGGGCGAGCTGGCCGACTCTTCGATGATCGCGCGGCGCGTGGCGCTGCTCGAGCAGGTGACCTGCGCGAGCCCCGCGTATCTCGAACGGCATGGCGACCCGGGGTCGATCGAGGCACTCGCAGGCACGCACGCGGACAATCCGGGCCGGCCCGGCCATCGTGCCGTGAATTATGTTTCGCCGGCCACGGGCCGCGCGCTCCCGCTCGAATTCACGACCGCCGACGGCATCGCCCGCGTGACGCTGCCGGGTCCGGTGGCCGTCAACGGCGCCGAACTCTATGCGGCGGGCGCGCTGGCGGGGCTGGGCATCGTGCAGGTGCCGCGCTACCGCGTGCGCGACCTGCTCGCCAACGGCGAACTGTGCGTCGTGCTGCACGCTCATCCGCCGCCGCCTTTGCCGGTCTCGGTGCTGTATCCGCAGAACCGCCAGTTGTCGCTGCGCGTGCGCGCTTTCGCCGACTGGCTCGTACAGGTGTTTGCCGAGGTTGCCTGAAACGGCTCGAGCACGCCGGGGCGGTTCGCCCGGTCGCGCCCGGTTGCGGTCAGTTGCCTTTACGTGCGCCGCGCGACCATGCCGGACACACGCGCCGCGGCTTGCTGAAGCGGATCGAGGAAGGTCTTCACCATCTGCTTCGCCGAGGTGCGCTGCGCGTTGCCGCTGATGTTCATCGCGGCGATCACGCGGCCCTGCCGGTTGCGGATCGGCGCGGAGATCGAGATGAGCCCGCCTTCCAGTTCCTGATCGACGATGGCCCAGCCCTGCTGGCGCACCTGGGCGATGATCTTCTTGAGTTCGCCGACGTCGGTGACCGTGCGCCCCGTATGCGCATAGAGCGGCGAGGAGCCGAGCGTTTCGTCGAGTGCGGCGTCGTCGAGCGAGGCGAGCAGCACGCGCCCCATGGAGGTGCAGTAGGCGGGCAGGCGGCTGCCGATCGAGAGGTTGATCGTCATGATCTTGTGCGTGGGCACGCGCAGCACATAGACGATCTCGGTGCGGTCGAGCACGGCCGCCGAGCAGCTCTCGTGCACTTCCTGCGACAGCTCTTCCATGACCGGCTCGGCGAGATTCCAGAACGGCATCGACGTGAGGTAAGCGAAGCCCAGATCGAGAATGCGCGGGGTGAGGCGAAAGAGCCGTCCCTCGGCTTCGACGTAGCCGAGCGTCTGCAGCGTGAGCAGAATGCGGCGCGCCCCGGCGCGCGTGAGGCCCGTGGCAGCGGCGACGTCGGTGAGGGTCTGCTCGGGATGCTCGGCGTTGAACGCGCGGATCACCGAAAGCCCGCGCGCGAACGACTGCACATAGGAGTCGCCCGGTTTTTCGGGAATCTCCTGCTGGTCGGCGGAGCGGTCTGGCGAGGCACTGGAAGCAGAATTCATGGGCGTGGCGTTCGGTCTTGCTGCGGCGCTTGAAGAACCTATCAAGATAACCCAAGCGATCGGTTTCGCCAACAAGCGGCAAAGGCGGCGAGGGCGAGGCGGGCGCACACTTTCGCGGCAGGGCGCCCGCGTCGACATCGATAGTGCCGCGTGGCATGACATGCGTCAAATGCGCGCGCCAGATCATTCGACATTCAGTTATTTGATTATAGTCAATTCATTGTGGCCAAAAAATGATTGTCGTGTGAATCGATTGTTAAAAAGCCGAATATCGACGGGGCCCGAATTTACAAAGAAATAAAAGTGATGTCGAAATTCGAATGAATCGGCGCATTTTTCGACCATTCTTCGATTGTGCCGCGCGCGTATCTTCGCGCCCTGTCTTCGCGTGCACGCGCGCTGTCCATCACGCCGAAACCTTCACACAGTAAGTGTTTGCGCGGTGAAAGCTATTGGAAAGATATTTGCGGCTTTCCGTCGCGCTCGCCTGGGCGAGCTTTGTCCCGCTGGCTAATCCTTAGCAAAGATCAAATTTTGAGATTGGTGCATTCCGTAGAATCGCGCTGAATACGATACGGGTGCATTTTGCGTGGCGAATTTGCGATGCAAATGTGTTGGGTGTTACGCGTTTTGGTGGACAACGGAAGAACAGGCAAACATGAAAGACAGAAAAGCCTTTAAAAGGTGGTTAATCCCCCTCGGCAGCGGGCTGCTCGTTTCTCTTGCGGGGTGCAGCGGCAATTTTGCCGTGCTGGACCCGAAGGGCAGCGTGGGCGCGGCCGAGAAGTCGCTCATCCTCACGGCCACATGGGCCATGCTGCTGGTCGTGGTGCCCGTCATCATCCTGACGCTCCTGTTCGCGTGGCGCTACCGCGCCTCGAACCGCAACGCGACCTACGCGCCGAAGTGGGCCCACTCCACGGCGATCGAAGTGGTGGTCTGGGCCATTCCGGCCGCGATCATCCTGTTCCTCGCCATCCTCACGTGGCGCACCTCGCACGAGCTCGACCCCTACAAGCCGCTGGAGTCGAGCGTGAAGCCCATCAACGTCGAGGTCGTCGCGCTCGACTGGAAGTGGCTCTTCATCTACCCCGATCTCGGCATTGCCTCGGTGAACCAGCTCGCCGTGCCGGTGGGCACGCCGGTCAACTTCCGCATCACGTCGGACTCGGTGATGAACTCGTTCTTCATCCCGCAGCTGGGCACCCAGGTCTACGCCATGGCGGGCATGCAAACGCGTCTGCACCTGATCGCCGACGAAGCGGGCGATTTCGACGGTCTCTCGTCCAACTACAGCGGCAAGGGTTTCTCGGACATGAAGTTCCGCACGCTCGCCACGAGCCAGCAGGACTTCGACGCGTGGGTGCAGAAGGTGAAGACGTCGTCCATCCAGCTTTCGATGGACGAGTACGCAACGGTCGCGAAGCCGCAGGAGAAGGCGCCGGTGCAGTACTTCTCGACCGTCGACCCGAAGCTCTTCAATAACATCATCGCGAAGTACAACAACGGGCACGTCACGAATTTCGACCCGTCCTGCGTGACCAAGGGGTAAGCAGCATGTTCGGAAAACTCACATTAGAGGCGATCCCGTTCGATCAGCCCATCATCATGGGCGCGGCGGCGTTCATGGCGCTGATCGTCGTCGGCGTGCTCGGTCTCGTTACCGTGACCGGCAAGTGGAAGTACATCTGGACCGAGTGGCTCACGAGCGTGGACCACAAACGCATCGGCGTGATGTACATGATCGTGGCGGTGCTCATGCTCGTGCGCGGCTTCGCCGACGCGGTCATGATGCGTATCCAGCAGGCCATGGCGTTCGATTCGCCCGGCTATCTGCCGCCGCATCACTTCGACCAGATCTTCACGGCGCATGGCGTCATCATGATCTTCTTCATGGCGATGGCGCTCATGGTCGGTTTCTTCAACCTCGTCGTGCCCCTGCAGATCGGCGCGCGCGACGTGGCGTTCCCGTTCCTGAACTCGCTCTCCTTCTGGATGACGGCGATCAGCGCGATCCTCATCAACCTCTCGCTCGTGATCGGCGAGTTCGCGAAGGTAGGCTGGCTCGCGTATCCGCCGCTCTCTGAACTGCAGTTCAGTCCAGACGTGGGGGTGGACTACTACATCTGGTCGGTTCAGCTCTCCGGTGTCGGCACCTTGATCACGGCCGTGAACTTCTTCGTCACGATCATCAAGATGCGCGCGCCCGGCATGACGCTCATGAAGATGCCCGTGTTCACGTGGACGGCGCTGTGCTCGAACGTGCTCATCATGGCCACGTTCCCGATCCTCACGATCGCGGTCGCGCTGCTCGGCCTCGACCGCTACGTCGGCACGCACTTCTTCACGAACGAGCTTGGCGGCAACGCCATGCTGTATCTGAACCTGATCTGGGCGTGGGGCCACCCCGAGGTGTACATCCTCGTGCTGCCTGCGTTCGGCATCTATTCGGAAGTGATGGCCACGTTCTGCAAGAAGCCGCTGTTCGGCTACAAGACGATGGTCTACGCCTCGTGCGCGATCATGGTGCTGGCGTTTCTCGTGTGGGCGCACCACTTCTTCACGATGGGTGCGGGCGCCGACGTCAACGCGTTCTTCGGTATCGCGACGATGATCATCGCCATTCCCACCGGCGTGAAGATCTTCAACTGGCTGTTCACGATGTATCGCGGCCGCGTGCACTTCACCGCACCCGTGCTCTGGACCGTCGGCTTCATGGTGACGTTCTCAATCGCCGGCATGACGGGCGTGATGCTCGCGATTCCGGGCGCGGACTTCGTGCTCCACAACTCGCTCTTCCTGATCGCTCACTTCCACAACGCGATTATCGGCGGCGTGGTGTTCGGCTACCTCGCCGGCCTGCAGTACTGGTTCCCGAAGGTGTTCGGCTTGAAGCCCAGTGAAAAGCTCGGCAAGGCGTCGTTCTGGTGCTGGTTCGTCGGCTTCTACGTGGCCTTCGTGCCGCTCTACGTGCTCGGCTTCATGGGCGCCACGCGTCGTACCAACCACTACGACGTGCCCGAGTGGCATCCGTACTTCGTCGTCGCCGCCATTGGCTCTGCGATCATCGCGCTCGGCATCGTGTTCCAGGTCCTCTTGTGGGTCATGGCCTTCGTGAACCGCAACAAGGCCGCATGCAAGGACGTGACCGGCGATCCGTGGGACGGCCGCACGCTCGAATGGGCAACGTCGTCGCCGCCGGCGGTCTATAACTTCGCGGTCATTCCGCGCGTGGACGACATCGACGCTTTCGCGCACATGAAGGAAACGGGCCGCGCTCCAGGCCTCGCCGCGAAATACAGTGACATCCACATGCCGTCGAACACGTCGGCCGGCCTCTTCATCGGCGTGTTCAGCCTCGTGCTGGGTTTCGCGGCCGTGTGGCACATCACGTGGCTGGCGGTGCTTGGGTTCATTGGCGTCGTGCTGACGGTGATCCTCAAGAGCTTCGGCAACAACGACGGTTATTACATTCCGGCCGCGAAGGTCCGCGAGATCGAAGAAAGCCGCTTTGGCACCGGCGCCGCCGTGGCCAAGCGCGACCTGGTCGCCGAGGAGGCAGTCTGATGTTACAGAAAACCAATGCGGCAACCCTTGCCGAACTCGATCACCACGATCACCCGCAGTCGCACTCGGTATTCGGCTTCTGGGTCTACCTGATGACCGACTGCCTGCTGTTCGCGGCGCTGTTTGCCACGTTCGGCGTGCTGAGCCAGCAGTTCGCGGGCGGCCCCACGGGCAAGGACCTGTTCGACATTCAGGGCGTGGCGCTCGAAACGGCCGTGCTGCTGCTTTCGAGCATCACGTACGGCTTCGCGATGCTCGGCGCGCACCAGCGCAAGAACGGCGTGGTGCTCGGCTGGCTCGCCGTCACCTTCATTCTAGGTGCGTCGTTCCTCGTGCTCGAACTGCGCGAGTTCTCGCACCTGATCGCCGAAGGCGCCGGGCCGCAGCGCAGCGCGTTCCTGTCGTCGTTCTTCACGCTGGTCGCCACGCACGGGCTGCATGTGTTCTTCGGCCTGCTCTGGATGCTCGTGATGATGATCCAGGTGGTGCGCACGCGCGAACTGGGCGAGCAGGAAGTCCGCCGCCTCACGTGCCTGAGCCTCTTCTGGCACTTTCTCGACGTCGTGTGGATCTGCGTGTTTACTTTTGTCTATCTCGGGAGCGTGCTCTAAATGGCTCAAACTCATGCAGAGTCGCACGGCAGCCTCGGCAGCTATGTGGCGGGCTTCATTCTTTCGGTGCTGCTTACCGCGGGCGCATTCGGCGTCGTTCTGCACGGTACGCTCGATGCCACCACGGCCCTGATCGTGATCGCGGTGCTCGCCTTCGTGCAGGTAGTCGTGCACCTCGTGTTCTTCCTGCATCTGAACACGTCGCCGGGGCAGGGCTGGAACGTGCTGTCGCTCGCGTACACGGTGCTGGCCGCCGCATTCCTGATCTTCGGCACCATCTGGGTGATGCACAACGTCGGCGCGCTCATGATGTCGCGTTAAGCGTTCGCCTCACTGGCTGGCGCCTCGCGCCCGCCTGAACTCGCGAAGCCGCACGGGCACCCGGCCTGTGCGGCTTTTTCGTTTTTGGAGCCAGGTCCGTGTGCTTGACACTCGTCCCAGGACGCGCCTATTATGGCCGTCAAATTGTTCGATTAACGATCATCGGTTCGACAGTCGAACAAATCGCACGAGGACGTGCGCGTTCGATCTGCCATTTTCGCCCGCGCAGTCCGTCAATCTCAATCATCTTTGCATGGGATCGCATCAAGTGCCTGCGATCGAAAGGAGACTCACATGACGGAAGCATTCATCTGCGACGCGGTTCGCACGCCTATCGGCCGCTACGCGGGCGCCCTGGCCCAGGTTCGCGCCGACGACCTCGGCGCCGTGCCGCTCAAGGCGCTGATGGAGCGCAACAAGGACGTGGACTGGACGGCGATCGACGACGTCATCTACGGCTGCGCGAACCAGGCGGGCGAGGACAACCGTAACGTCGCGCGCATGTCGTCGCTGCTGGCGGGCTTGCCGCAGGCCGTGCCGGGCTCGACGGTGAACCGCCTGTGCGGCTCCGGCATGGACGCCGTGGGCATTGCCGCGCGCGCGCTCAAGTCGGGCGAAACCGGGCTGATGATTGCGGGCGGCGTGGAGAGCATGAGCCGCGCGCCGTTCGTCATGGGCAAGTCGGCGAGCGCCTTTGCTCGCGACGCCGCGATCTACGACACGACGATTGGCTGGCGCTTCGTCAATCCGCTGATGAAGCAGCAGTACGGCGTGGACTCGATGCCGGAAACGGGCGAAAACGTCGCCGTCGACTACAACGTGAGCCGCGCCGATCAGGATGCGTTCGCGGTTCGCAGCCAGCAGAAGGCCGCTCGTGCACAGGCGGATGGCACGCTCGCGCAGGAGATCGTCGCGGTGACGATTGCGCAGAAGAAGGGCGATCCGATTGTTTTCTCGCGCGACGAGCATCCGCGTGAGACGAGCCTCGAGGCGCTGGCCAAGCTCAAGGGCGTCGTGCGCCCGGATGGCTCGGTGACGGCTGGCAACGCTTCGGGCGTAAATGACGGCGCTTGCGCGCTGCTCCTCGCCAACGAGGAAAACGCGAAGCGCTTCGGGCTCGTGCCGCGTGCGCGCGTGCTCGGCATCGCGACGGCTGGCGTCGCGCCGCGCGTGATGGGTATCGGCCCCGCGCCGGCTACGCAGAAGCTCCTCGCGCGTCTGAACATGACCATCGACCAGTTCGACGTGATCGAGTTGAACGAAGCGTTTGCTTCGCAAGGGCTCGCCGTGCTGCGCATGCTCGGCGTTGCCGATGATGATCCTCGCGTCAACCCGAACGGCGGCGCGATTGCGCTTGGGCATCCGCTCGGCATGAGCGGCGCGCGGCTCGTGACGACCGCCACGTATCAGCTGCATCGCACGCAAGGGCGCTTTGCGCTTTGCACGATGTGTATCGGCGTGGGGCAGGGGATTGCGATCGCTATCGAGCGTGTCTGATATCTGTTCGCCCTGAATTGAAAAAGCCGCGGATCGATTTGCTCCACGGCTTTTTTGTTTTGCTGCGCGCCCTCGTCTTCCCTTGTGGGGCTCTCGTTCAGGTTGGGTCGCCTGCGTGCGGTTGCGACGGCAACGCCGAACGGTCTGCCGCCCGCGCAAGGCCCATGTCGCGGTCGGCCGAGATGTGGCTGTTCGTTTCGCTCAAGCCCCTCTCGCTCATATGGCTCGCCGACCTGCCGTCCGCATGCAAACTGTGGCCGCGTGCGTGATGCCCCGCCCGGTCGCCCGCTCGGGCCAGCCCCCTGTCACGGTCCGCCGAAACGTGGCTCTTCGTGTTGCTGAATCCCACATGGCTCATATGGCCCAGCGACATCCCGTCCATGTGGCCAACATCCGAGTGCCCAACGCCGACGCCCGCACCCAGTGCGGCGCCATTGCCATTTCCGCCGCCGTTGCCGCCGCCGCTACCGCCACCATTGCCGCCGCCGTGCGCGTAAGCCGTAACCGATGCGCAAGCCAGCACGCAGGCCGCTGCTGCAATGATCGTTCGTGCTTTCCTCACTCTCGTCTCCCCCAGGACTTTCGACGCGTCGATTGTATGAGCAGCGTCGATCGCCGGGTGTGCCCCATGTGTAATCGTCTGTAAGTGCTGTATCGAGTCTGTCCTGCAGATGCAGTTGGCAACGCCACGCAAAGAGCAAGCATTTCGCGCCTGGCAACAATTGCGCGATCTGTTTCAACACACAATCGCACAAGAATTTGCGCCTCAGCAAACCCCTCGGCAATCAGCCGTATTTGTTGGCGGTAACTTGACCCGCTTCCGGCCAGGTAGCGTCCGCGCTTTAAAAGCCGCGCGTAGAATCGGCCGCACTTCGGCGCCACACGCCGATGCAAATACGGCAATCAGTTCAAACCCGTTTGACGAGGAGAATGTGAATGACGAAAGCAGCGATTCTGGCGGCGGCATGGGTGGTGGGCGTTGGCCTTTCGCAGGGGGCGTTTGCGCAAAACGACGCGCCTGCTTCGGCGCCGCAGGGACAAACCGCGCTCACCAGCGCGGCGCAGGAAGTGATTGCCAACGCAGAGCCGGTGCATATCCACGCGAAGATCGTCGGCATCGATCGCGCTGCGCGCGTCGTCACGCTGCGGGGGCCGCGCGGCAATGATGTCGATATCGCGCTCAGCCCGCAGGTCAGCAACTTCGACCAGCTCAACGTGGGCGACACCGTCGACGTGCTCTACAAGAACGCGCTCCTCATGACGGCCGAAAAGGTAACGGGCAAGGACAAGGGTATTCGCAAGCGTGTGGATACCAACGTGTATCTGCCCGCGTCGTCGGGCTACGACGCCGCGCGCCAGGTCGAAGTCCAGGCCACGGTGCAGCATATCAACGCGAAGAAGCGCGAGGTGACGCTGCGCGGCGCGTATCAGACCGTCACGCTGCAAGCCACGCCCGATATCGACCTCAAGACCCTGAAAGTCGGCGACACGGTTCACGCCGTGTTCGTTTCCGCTTATGCGACGCAGGTGACACCGGTTGCCGCCACGCAGTAAGCGCGCAAAAAAAAGGCCGGCGCATCGCGGCGCCGGCTTCTTGTTACGATCCGAACGGGCGCCTCAGAAGGTGCCCGTTTTTCGTCTGGTCGTTACATGCCCGCCATGCACATGTACTTGATCACCACGTAGTCGTCCACGCCGTAGTGGGAGCCTTCGCGGCCCAGGCCGGACTGCTTCACGCCGCCAAACGGCGCGACTTCGTTCGAGATCAGGCCGGTGTTGATGCCCACCATGCCATATTCGAGCGCTTCGGCCACGCGCCACACGCGGCCGATGTCGCGGCTGTAGAAGTAGGCGGCGAGGCCGAACTCGGTATCGTTCGCCATCCTGATCACTTCTTCATCGGACGAGAAGCGGAACAGCGGCGCGAGCGGCCCGAAGGTTTCGTCGCGCGCCACCTTCATCGCGGGTGTGACGCCGGTGAGGATGGTCGGCTCGAAAAAGCCGTGGCCGAGCGCGTGGCGTTTGCCGCCCGTGGTCACCTGAGCGCCTTTGGCGAGCGCATCTTCGATATGCGATTCCACTTTCAGCACGGCCGCTTCGTTGATGAGCGGGCCTTGCGTCACGCCCGCCTCCGTGCCGAGGCCGACCTTGAGTTTTTCCACCGCGTCGCGCAGTTTGGCCGCGAACGCGTCGTACACGGCGTCGTGCACGTAGAAGCGGTTCGTGCACACGCAGGTCTGGCCGCTGTTGCGATACTTCGAGGCGATGGCGCCGGCGACGGCCGCATCGAGATCGGCGTCTTCGAACACGATGAACGGCGCGTTGCCGCCCAGTTCCAGCGAGACCTTCTTGACCGTCGAGGCGCACTGGCTCATGAGCAGGCGGCCCACCGGCGTCGAACCCGTGAACGAGAGCTTGCGCACCGTGGGGTTGCTCGTGAGCTCGCCGCCAATCGCCTTCGGGTCGCCCGTCACGACGCTGAACACACCGCGCGGCACGCCCGCGCGCTCGGCCAGCACGGCCAGCGCGAGCGCCGAGAACGGCGTGGCTTCGGCGGGCTTGAGCACGATCGCGCAGCCTGCGGCGAGCGCGGGGCCGACCTTGCGCGTGATCATCGCGGCGGGGAAATTCCACGGCGTGATCGCGGCGCACACGCCCACGGGTTCCTTCGTCACGACGATGCGCTTGTCGTTGGCGGGCGTGGGGATCGTGTCGCCGTAAATACGCTTGCCTTCCTCCGCGAACCATTCGAGGAACGACGCGGCGTAGCCGATCTCCCCCTTCGCCTCGGCGAGCGGCTTGCCTTGTTCCGTGGTGAGGATGAGCGCCAGGTCGTCGGCGTTTTCCATCATCAGGTCGTGCCACTTGCGCAGGATGACGCTGCGCTCCTTCGCGGTCTTCGCGCGCCAGGTGGGCCAGGCGGCGTTCGCGGCGGCGATCGCGCGGCGCGTTTCGGCGGCGCCCATGCGCGGCACCGTGCCGATGACCGCACCGGTGGCGGGGTTCTTCACTTCGAACGTGGCGCCGTCTTCGGCGCCTTGCCATTCGCCGTTGATAAAGGCGCTGGTTTGCAGCAGCGATGCGTCTTTCAGATTCATGCTTGCACTCCGGACTGACTTCGATTCATTTAGAACGACGAACGGCACAGCGGCAAGCGCCGGTGTGCCGTTTCGCGGATGGCCCGCTGCTCGCGGGCCAGCAGGTGGTGGAGGCTTACGCCGGCACGCCCACGGCTTCCTTGACCGACTCTTCGAGGATCGCGAGCGCTTCGTCGAACACGGTGTCCTGGATCGTCAGCGGGAACAGGAAGCGCACGACGTTCGAGTACACGCCGCACACGAGCAGCAGCAGACCGCGGTTCAGCGCGGCGGTCTGCACGCGCTTCGTGAAGTCGGCGTCGGCTTCGTTTGTGCCCGGCTTGCAGAACTCAACCGCGTTCATCGCGCCGGGGCCGCGCACGTCGGCGATTTGCGGCACGTCGGCCTTCATCGCGTTGAGCCTGGCCTTGAGCTTGTCGCCGAGTTTCGTGGCGCGCTCGCAGAGCTTTTCTTCTTCGATGATCTCGATCACCGCGTGCGCCGACGCCACGGCCAGCGGGTTGCCCGCGTACGTGCCGCCGAGACCGCCGGGCGCTGCCGCGTCCATGACTTCCGCGCGGCCCACCACGCCCGAGAGGGGCATGCCGCCTGCCAGGCTCTTGGCGATCGTCATGAGGTCAGGCGTGACGTCGTAGTGTTCCATCGCGAACAGCTTGCCGGTGCGCGCGAAGCCCGTTTGCACTTCGTCGGCGATCAGCAGGATGCCGTGCGTGTCGCAGATCTTGCGCAGGCCGCGCACGAAGTCGGCCGGCGCCTGATAGAAGCCCCCTTCGCCCTGCACCGGTTCGAAGATGATCGCGGCGACGCGCTTCGGATCGATGTCGGCCTTGAACAGCATCTCGATGTGCTTGAGCGAGTCGGCCGTGCTGATGCCGTGGACCGAGTTCGGGTAGGGGGCGTGGTACACGTCGGCCGGGAACGGGCCGAACGCGAGCTTGTAAGGGGCGACCTTGCCCGTGAGCGCCATGCCCATCATCGTGCGGCCGTGGAAGCCGCCCGCGAAGGCGATCACGCCCGGACGGCCCGTATGGGCACGTGCGATCTTGACGGCGTTTTCGACGGCTTCGGCGCCCGTCGTGAAGAAGGCGGCCTTCTTGGCGAAGCTGCCCGGCGCGCGCTGGGCGACCTTTTCGGCCAGCGAGACGTACGACTCGTACGGCACGATCTGGTAAGCCGTGTGCGTGAACTGGTCGAGCTGCGCCTTGATGGCGGCGACGATCTTCGGATGGCGGTGGCCCGTGTTGCACACGGCGATACCGGCGGCAAAGTCGATGAAGCGGCGGCCTTCCACGTCCCACAGCTCGGCGTTTTCGGCGCGCTCGGCGTAGAAGTCGCACATCACGCCCACGCCGCGCGGGGTAATGGCGTTCTTGCGGCTTTGCAGATCGGCGTTCTTGCTCACGTTCATCTCCTGTGGAATCGGTGTCAGTTCTGAAGTTGGCTGGCGGACCGGCAAGCAGTCCATGTCGCGACTATACTCACGTTTGGCTCTAAATTTCAGAGCCATTCAGTGCAATCTTTAGGAGCCAATTTAGATGCGTGCGAGTGTTCTGTCTGATTGGCTGGCGCAACGGCTCGACCGCGGCAGCGCCCAGCCGGTGTACCGGCAACTGCACAAGCTGTTGCAGCAGGCGATCCTGTCGCGCGAGCTGCCGGCCGGGGCGCGGGTGCCGTCGTCGCGCCTGCTGGCGGCCGAACTGGGGATTGCGCGCAATACCGTGACCCAGGTCTACGAACAATTGGTGCTCGAAGGCTATGTCACGTCGGCGACGGGGCGCGGCACTTTCGTGGCGGACACGTCACCCGACGAGATTGTCGGGGCGACGGAAATTGGCTCTATGCAAACGCGGAAAAATAGCCGCGAGTCAGGAGCCGTGCTGCCTGCGGGAGACGTTGCAACTAACAGCCCCCGCGCGCAGGGCACGGAAACGCCTGCTGCGGGGGCACCCGCAGCCGCTGCGACAAGCGGACTGGAAGCCGCCACGCAGGCGCAGCGCCCCATAGCGCGCGCACTCTCGGCACGCGGCACGCGCCTGATTACCAGCGCGGGCGTATCGAAGCGCCAGGGCGGCGCGTTCATGCCCGGCGTGCCCGATGTCTCCCGCTTCCCCGCGCGCGTATGGACCCGTCTGCACAACAAGTACTGGCGCAGCCTGCGCCCGGACCTGCTGACCTACGCGCCCGGCGGCGGTCTCGCGCTGCTGCGCCACGTGCTGGCCGACTATCTGCGCACCTCTCGTTCGGTGCGCTGCTCGCCGGAGCAGATCATCATCACGACAGGTATTCACCAGTCCATCGACCTTGCCGTGCGTCTGCTCTCCGACCCCGGCGACACCATCTGGACCGAAGACCCCTGCTACTGGGGCGTGCGCAGCGTGCTGCACGTCTCGGGCCTCAATACGCGACCGATCGCCGTGGACAGCGAAGGGCTCAACCCGTCGGCCGGCGACTTCGCCGCGCCGCCGCCGCGGCTCATGCTCGTCACACCTTCGCACCAGTACCCGCTCGGCATGGTGATGAGCCTCGCGCGCCGGCGCATGTTGCTCGAGTACGCGCGCCAGCATCAGTGCTGGATCATCGAGGACGACTACGACAGCGAGTTCCGTTACGGCAGCCGCCCGCTTGCGTCGTTGCAGGGACTCGATACGGCGGGGCAGGTGATCTACGTGGGCAGCTTCGGCAAGACGCTGTTTCCGGGCTTGCGCGTGGGTTATCTCGTCGCGCCGGAAGCGCTGGCGGAAAGCTTCGCGACCGCGAGCGCCGAGCTGTATCGCGAGGGGCAATTGCTGCAGCAGGCCGTGCTCGCGGAGTTCATCGCCGAAGGGCACTTCACCTCGCATATCCGCAAGATGCGTGCGCTCTACGGCCAGCGCCGCCAGGTGTTGCTGGACGCCGTTGCGCGCCGCTACGGCGACGCGTTGCCCGCGATGGGCGGCGACGCTGGCCTGCACGTCGTGATGCAGCTGCCCGAGGGCAGCGACGACCGCGCCGTGGCCGAAGCCGCGCTCGCGCGCAATATCGTGGTGCGGCCGCTTTCGGGGTATTACTCGTCGCGCGAGCGCGCGAACCCGGGCTTGCTGATCGGCTATGCCTGCGTGCCCGACGAGGAGATCGCGCCGGCGTTCGACACGCTTGCCGAGGCGATCGATACGACCTTACCCGCGTTCGTGTGAGCGAAGCGGAGGCGCAGGCCGCTCACAGCCGGATCAGCACCGCCCCGCAAGTCACGAGCGCGCACGCCACCATGCGGCGCGCCGTGAGCTTCTCGTTCATGAAGAGCCAGCCGATCAGCACGGCGAAGATCGACGAGAGTTCGCGCAGCGCGGAAACCATCGCGATAGGCAAATAGCGGAACGCCTCGATCACGAGGCAATACGCCGTGAGCGCGAGCACGCCCGCGAGCATGCCGCGCGCGACCGCGGCCTTCGACGTGAACATCCGCGCCGCGCCGCCGCGCAGTTTGCAGACCACGAGAAACTGCGGGACGTTCCAGAGCAGATACACCCACATGATGTAGCTGATGCCGTTGCCGGCGAGGCGCGCGCCGAGGCCGTCGACGACCGAATACATCGCGATGAAAAGGCCCGTGAGCAGCGCGTATGGCACGCTCTCGCCCGAAAAGCGCATGCCGCGCCGGAAGGCGAGCGACATGATGCCGAGCGATACGAGCGCGACGCCGGTGGCCGCGAGCGCATGCAGGTCTTCGTGCGCGAACACGAGCGCGCCCCCGAACACGAGCAGCGGCGAAAGCCCGCGCGCGATCGGGTAGATCTGCCCGAAGTCGCCGCTGCGATAGGCGCGGATCAGCGTGAAGCAGTACACGAACTCCAGCACCACCGAAGCGGCGATATACGGCCAGCTCGCCTGCGCGGGCAGCGGCAGCACGCACACGGCGATCGCGCTCACGACGATGTACGGCACCGAGAACATGCCGAGCAGCCAAAGGCGGTCGCCCGAAAGATGGAGGAAGGCGTTCCAGCTCGCGTGCATGAGCGCCGAGAGCAGGACCAGCAGAACGACGAAACTGGCCATCGGGATTGCGAATCGAATGGTGTGTTGGAGACGCGGGCCGTTGCGGCCGCAATCGTGTGATTATTCCAGCGAACGCGTGTGGGCGCCAGAAATAGGGAAAAGCCGCGCGAGCCGTGGTTGGGTTTCTATTCGGCTCGCGCGGCTTTGGGGGAACGCGTCAGATCACGCGCGCGCGCAGTCTTGCGGAGATGAGATCGATGGCCGTGACGACGACGATCACCATGATGAGCACGGCGCTGGTCTGCTGATAATCGAACGAGCGGATTTCCTCATACAGCACGACGCCGATGCCGCCAGCGCCCACCATGCCCACCACCATCGCCGAGCGCACATTCGACTCGAACCGGTAGAGCGCATACGAGATCCACAGCGGCATGACCTGGGGCAGCACGCCGTAGATGATCTCGTCGAGCGGCGAGGCGCCCGTCGCGCGCACGCCTTCCACGGGGCGCGGGTCGATGGCTTCCACCGCTTCGGCAAAGAGCTTCGCGAGCACGCCGGTGGTGTGCACCCACAAGGCGAGCACGCCGGCGAACGGCCCGAGGCCCACGGCCACGATGAAGAGCATCGCGAACACCATCTCGTTGATGGCGCGGCATGCGTCCATCAAACGCCGCACGGGATGCAGCACCCACGCGGGCGCGAGATTGTGCGCCGACATGAGCCCGAACGGCACCGCGCAGACGATGGCGAGCGCCGTGCCCCACAGCGCCACCGCGAGCGTGACCCACATTTCGTGGGCATACGTGCGCCATTCCGAGAAGTTCGGCGGGAAGAAGCCGCGCGCGAACGTGCCCATGTTCGCAGAGTCGGTGAACAGGTCGAGCGGGCGCATGTCGGCGCCTTGCCACGCCACGCCGAGCAGCACGAACACGATGGCCCAGAGCGCGAGCGAGGACCAGCTGCGCTTGCCTGCCAGGCCGCTCGCCGCAAGGGCGGCCGCTTGCGGCGCGGCGGCGACGTTGGGCGCCGCCGCCGGCCCGGCAGCGGGCCTTGCGGCTTCTGACTGCGGCACGGCGCGTGAGCTGTCGAAATCCATTGCGCCCATTACTGCTTCGCAGGTGCGGCGAGCGCGCCGATCTTTGCGTCGATGGCCGCGATCTGGCTCTTGCGGTCGTCGTCGGAGAGATGCGTGTCGGCGGCGATCTTCTCTTTCTGCTGGAACAGCGCGACCTGGCGGATCGGCAGGAGCTGCTCGTCGGTGGCGGGCGCGAAGCCTGCATAGCCGGTGATGTCGGCCATGATCTTCTTCTCGCGCGGATCGGTCTTGGCGTAGTGGTAGAAGAAGTCGCGCAACTTCTGCTTGGTAGCTTCAGGCAGATCCTTGCGATACACGAGCGGATCGGACGGAATGAGCGGCGAGGTCCACAGTACGCGCACCTGGGCAAAGCGCTCCGGGTGCTTTTGCTGGAGCGTGGAAAGCTCGATGGTGTTGTTGGTGGCGATATCCACCTTGTTGTTCACTACGGCAAGCAGGTTCGCTTCATGGCTCGAAGGCAGCACGGTCTTGAAGTTCGTCGCGTTCACCGAAATGCCGCGCTTCGCAAAGAGGTAATAGCCCGGAATCAGCGTGCCCGAGGTCGAATTGGGGTCACCCCAGCCGAGCGTGAGATCCTTGGTATTCTTGAACACATCGTCGATCGACTTCACGCGGCTGTTCACGTTGGTGATGAGCACCGACTTGTAACCCGCGTCGCCGTTCGCGTAGAGCACCTTCGCGAAGATTTCGCCATTCGAGCGATCCACGGCTTCCATGGCCGAAGCGTTGCCGAAGTAGCCGATCTGCACCTTGTTGAAGCGCATGGCTTCGATGATGCCCGAGTAGTCGGTGGCGAAGAACGCATTCACGTGCAGGCCGGTCTGCTTGTTCAGGTCGTCGATGAACGGTTGCCAGCGTTGCTTGAGCACGGCCGACGAGTCGGTCGAGATGATGCCGAAGCTGAGGTCTTCCGCGTGAGCGGCCGCGCTGCCGAGCGAGGCAAACGCGACGGCGCCGGCGGCGCACCAGGAGAGCATGGAGCGGAACAGTTTCATTGGGGCGGTCCGTGGTGAGGTGAAAGGTTGCGGGTTGGAAAAGGGTTGGCTTGCGTGATCAGGCCGCGCGCGGCTGCGCGCCGAAGCGCGTTGCCGCGGACGGTGCAGCATCGGGTTCGAGCAGCTCGCGCGCGGCGTTGCCATAAAGCTGTTGCAACAGGGCGGGCGTGAGCGCCGACGATGCGCCGTCGTACACCACGCGCCCGTCGCGCAGCGCGATGGTGCGCGGGCAGTACTCCATGGCGATATCCACCTGATGCAGCGAGACGACCACCGTCAAGCCGTGATCGCGGTTGAGCATGCGCATCATGTCCATCACACGGCGCGACGATGCGGGGTCGAGCGAGGCGATGGGTTCGTCGGCGAGAATCAGGCGCGCGCGCTGCACGAGCGCACGGGCGAGCGCCGCGCGCTGCTGCTGGCCGCCCGAGAGATTCGAGGCGCGCTCGGCGGCCTTGTGCGCGATGCCGACTTCGCCGAGCGCGGCCAGCATCAGCTCGCGCTCGGCGCGCGGAAAGCGGCCCGTGAGGCGTCGCCACAACGGCAGCCGCGACAGCGCGCCGATCAGCACATTCGTTTCGACCGTGAGGCGATGCACGAGGTTGAACTGCTGAAACACGAAGCCGATGTCGCGGCGAATGCGGCGCACTTCGCGCACGATGCGGCCGTCCTGCTGAATAGGACGACCAAGAATCTCGATGCGCGAAGGCTGCGGGTCGGAAGCCGTGAAGCCCGCAATATGGCGGAGCAGGGTCGATTTGCCCGAGCCCGATGCGCCGATCAGCGCGACCATCTCACCAACGCCTACGCGCAGGTTGATTTCGTCGAGTGCCTTGCGGCCGCTGTCGAAGCTTTTCGAGAGGCGTTCGATGCGTATGGCGTCCATAACAATCCGTCGCTGTGTAGTCGAGGGGTCATTCTAGGAAGCGACTGTGACGGTTGAGTGAAGGTGTCGCGACGTCTAGACGACTACATGTCTTTCGACCTTCCCGCGGCGGAAAAAATCGCAGGAGATGTGACAGAGGCATGACGCCAAACATCTGTCACGCTCAATATCATGGGAAGCGGCTATATTGAGGGGCAACGTACGTGCTGTCCCTGGTTTTCCTGACTTGTTGCTGACTCATTGTCGACAGGGGCGGCACTCGCAAGGCAGTTGTAGACAATGCGGCCGCACGCGGCGGCCGCAGTCTGCGCGACCCGACCTGGGCGGCCCCACCTGGGCGGCTCCATCCGAACGAGCGACGAAACCCGGCGCCATATGCAGGCACTGAGCTTCCTACCCGACAGCTTCGAGGAATACGAGGACCTCAAGATGATCCTCGATGCCGGCGCACGCTGGCTCGACATTCGCAGCGAGGGCGAAGTCGAGGTGCGCGGCCGCACGTTTCCGCTCTATGTGGCGGCAATCGGCTCGCGCGATCCGGCCGCGCCCGGCATTGGTTTTTTCGGCGGCATCCATGGGCTCGAGCGCATTGGCTCGCAGCTCGTGCTCGACTACATGCGCGCGCTGGTGGGGCGTCTCGCCTGGGACAAACTGCTCCTGCGCCAGCTCGAGTCCGTGCGCATCGTGTTCGCGCCGATCCTCAATCCCGGCGGCATGTGGCTTGCGACGCGCGCGAATCCGAACGGCGTGGACCTCATGCGCAACGCGCCGCAGGACGCCGACGAGCGCGTGCCCTTTCTCGCGGGCGGCCAGCGCGTCGGCTCGTGGCTGCCGTGGTATCGGGGGCGGCGCGGCGCGGCCATGGAGATCGAGGCGCAGGCGCTCCTGAAGATCGTCGACGAAGAACTCACGCGGCGCCCGCTTTCCTTCGCGCTCGACTGCCATTCCGGTTACGGCTGGACCGACAGCATCTGGTTTCCGTACGCGCGCACGCGCCGTCTCATCCGCCATCTGCCCGAAATGTATGTGCTCAAGACGATGTTCGAGCGCGCGCATCCGCACCACGGCTACACCTTCGAACCGCAGAGCCATCAATATCTGCTGCACGGCGACTTGTGGGATTGCGCGTACGATCGCGCGCCCGACAGCAACATCTTCCTGCCGCTCACACTCGAACTGGGCTCGTGGCTGTGGATCAAGAAGAACCCGCGCCAGATCTTTTCGCGCCAGGGCATGTTCAATCCGCTCCTGCAGCATCGCACCGCGCGTGTATTGCGGCGTCACGCGAACTTGTTCGAGTTTCTGACGCGCGCCGCGTATTCCTCGCAGCGCTGGCTGCCCGAGGGCGTGATCCGCGACGAGGTGCTGAAAAGCGCGATCGGGCACTGGTATCGCAAGCCGGGCACATGAGCGAACCGTGGATCCTGCTGCGCGGCCTCACGCGCGAATCGCGCCACTGGGGCGCGTTCGCCACGCTGCTCGCGGCGCGCGACGGCGTGCTGCCCATCGACCTGCCGGGCAACGGCACGGCGGCGCATGTACGCTCGCCGCTCGCGGTGGACGACTACGTGGACGCGCTGCGTGCCGAGGCGCAGCGGCACGGCGCACGCGCGCCTTACCGCGTGCTGGCAATGTCGCTCGGCGGCATGGTGGCGACGGCGTGGGCGCTGCGATACCCCGAAGAAGTCGGGCGGCTGGTGCTCGTGAACACGAGCATGCGGCCGCATAGCCGCGTGGACGAGCGCTTGCGGCCCTCGGCGTGGCCCGCGCTCCTGCACGTGGCGCGGCATTGGGATGGCGGCGACAGCGGCAACATTGCCGAGACGCTGATCCACGGGCTCACCTGTGCGCGCCACGACACGCTCGCGGCCGACCTCGAAGCGTGGGGCGCGATCCGCGCGAGCGCCCACGTGAGCCGCGTGAACGCGCTGCGCCAGCTGGCCGCCGCCGCGCGCTTCAAGGCGCGCGCCGTGCCGCGCTGTGCGGTGCTCGTGGTGTCGTCGCGCGGCGACCGGCTCGTGAACCCGGTGTGCTCGGCGCGGCTCGCGCGGGCCTGGGGTGCGCCGCACGTGGCGCATCCGTGGGCGGGGCACGATCTGCCGCACGACGATCCGCAATGGCTCGTCGATACGCTCCACGCGGGCGACGTCGCCGCGAATCCCGCGAGCCGGGCCGCCGGCCGCGGCTGAGCGGTGCCGCGGCGCGTGCGCGCCGCCCGCATCGCCAGTCCGGCGATTGCCCCATAATACGAAAACTCATCCGGCACTTTCAGGACGATTTCCAGACATGAACGACAAACCCGCCATTGGCGCCGCCGTGCCGCGCCTCACGAGCCTTTCGCACGGCGGCGGCTGCGGCTGCAAGATCGCGCCGGGCGTGCTTTCCGCGCTGCTCGCCCGCAGCACGCCGCTCACCACCGCGTTTCCGAACCTGCTGGTCGGCACCGAGACCGCCGACGACGCTGCCGTCTACAAGCTCAACGACGAGCAGGCCATCGTCGCGACGACGGACTTTTTCATGCCGATCGTCGACGACCCGTACGACTTCGGCCGCATCGCCGCGACCAACGCGCTCTCGGACGTCTACGCCATGGGCGGCAAGCCGATCCTCGCGCTGGCGCTCGTGGGCATGCCGATCAACGTGCTGCCGCACGACGTGATCGCGCAGGTGCTGCGCGGCGGCGAAGACGTGTGCGCAGCCGCGGGCATTCCCGTGGCGGGCGGCCATTCGATCGACTCGGTGGAGCCCATCTACGGCCTTGCGGCGCTCGGCGTGGTGCATCCCGAGCGCGTGAAGCGCAACGCGTCGGCACAAGCCGGCGACGTGCTCGTGCTCGGCAAGCCTCTGGGCGTGGGCGTGCTGTCCGCCGCGCTCAAGAAGGAAATGCTCGGCGACGCGGGCTACAAGGCGATGGTGGCCGCCGCGACCCTGCTCAACAAGCCGGGCGCGACGCTGGCGGAACTGCCGGGCGTGCACGCCATGACCGACGTGACGGGCTTCGGCCTGCTCGGCCACACGCTCGAAATTGCGCGCGGCGCGAATCTCACCGCGCGCGTGCATTACGCCGAGCTGCCGTGGCTGCCGGGCGTGCAGAAGTTCGTCGATGACGGCGTGTACACGGGCGCCTCGGGCCGCAACTGGGCCTCGTACGGCGACGCCGTCACGCTCGCGTCCAGCCTGCCCGAAAGCGCGCGCACGCTGCTCACCGACCCGCAAACCTCAGGCGGCCTGCTCGTGGCCTGCGCGCCGGCAAGCGTCGACGACGTGCTGGCGATCTTCCGCACGGAAGGCTTTGGCGACGCGCGCGTGATCGGCGAACTGAGCGAAGGCCCGGCACGCGTGGACGTCGCGTGAGGGCCGTATGAGCGGAGAATCGCCGAAAGCCATCTTCTACGCGCTCGCTGCGAACTTCGGCATAGCGGTCTGCAAGTACGCTGCCGCGGCGTTCACGGGCTCGGGATCGATGTTCGCGGAGGCGATTCACTCCACGGCCGACTGCGGCAACCAGCTGCTTTTGCTGTTCGGCCTGCGCCAGTCGCGCGAGCCGCCCACGCCGCTGCATCCCATGGGCACGGGCCGCGCGATCAACTTCTATTCGCTGCTCGTGGCGCTGCTGCTGTTTTTCGTGGGCGGCGCGTTCTCGGTCTACGAGGGCGTGCATCGGCTGATCGCTCGCGAGCCGTTGCGATTCGTTTATGTGGCGCTCGTCGTCCTCGGCATTTCGGTGGTGCTCGAAGCGTTCTCGCTTTACGGCGCGATGCGCGAGATTCGCAAGGGCGCGCCCACCAAATCGCTGTGGCGCTGGGCGCGAGAAACGCGCGATTCCGACCTGCTCGTCGTGGCGGGCGAGGACATCGCCGCGCTGGCGGGTCTCGCCATTGCGTTCGCCGCCGTGCTGCTCACGGTCATCACGGGCAATCCCGTATGGGATGCCTGCGGCTCGATCGGCGTGGGCATTCTGCTCATGCTGATCGCGTGGTTCATCGCGCGCGAAGTGAAGTCGATGATCGTCGGCGAATCGGCCAGCCCGGAAATGCGGCGCGATATCGAATCGTTCCTGCGCGCGCGGCCCGAGATTCGCAGCATCATCAGCCTCATTACCCTGCAATGGGGCAAGGAGGTGATGGTGGCGGTGCAGTGCGAAATGCTCGAGTACGACCACAGCCGCACCATGGTCGAAGCGATCAACGAGATCGAAGCCGATCTGCAGGCGCGCTTTCCCCTCGTGCGCTGGGTGTTTTTCGAGCCGGATTTCGTGAACCGGTAATGCAAGGGCCCGGCGGTTGCATAAACCGCCGAGCCCTTGCACACGTTTCACATCTTCACGCGCGCTTCACATTTCAATGCCGAAACGGCGTCCACACGGGCGTGGTGTTGCCCCACTGCTCGAGTTCGGAAGGTACGCTGGGATTCATGTTGGACTCCTACGTTTTTCGTCTTGCAATCGAAATGCCGATGCGTCTTGCGGGCTTATTCGCCAGTCTGCGCAACGCGCTGGGCGTTGTTCGCGCGGCTTTCCTGCAGCGCGATGCGTTGCGCTTGCGTGCGGCCGATCAGGCTTTGCTCGGGGTAGCTCGTCTTGTTCAGCGAGGGCAGCGTGCCGTCGCGGTACGCGGCGGCGATTTCCGCCTTCACTTCGGCGCGGGTTTTCGGGGCGCTGTTGTCCTGGGCGAAGACCGAAGCGCCGGCGGCGAGCGAGAGAACGAGCGTGGCGCCAATGGCGGTTGCGAGAGTGCGTTTCATGATCTGCTCCTTTTGTACTGGTGCCACGTGGGTCGCGGCGACAGGAGCAAATGTAGTTGCGCAGCCGTTTGCGATAAACGGCTCGAACGCGAAAGCAATTGTCGAAAATCCGGAACAATCGCTGCGCCGCGCCCGCGCAAGCCTTTGCGGGCGCGGCTTCGAGGGTTGGCGCAGCGCGACGGCGTTACGCGACCCGGCCTATGCGGCCCACTCGGAGATAACGGGCGTTTCGAGTGACGGCGCGTTTTCGCGCTCTTCGAGCGTGCGCATCGTGCAGGCCTTGTCGAGCGAGGCGCGGCCGCTCAGGAGCGGGCAGCGGTCGAACACTTCTGCGATCCAGTCCACGAACACGCGCACTTTGGGTGACAGATGGCGGCTGTGCGGATAGACGGCCGAGATCGGCATGGGCAGCGGCTTGTAATCGGGCAGCACTTCAACGAGCGCGCCCGACTTCAGGTGCGGCAGCACCATGTAGCGCGGCCCCTGAATCAGGCCGAAGCCTTCGATGCCGCAGGTCACGTAAGCGTCCGCGTCGTTCACCGAGACCATGCTCTTGAGCTTGACCTCCACTTCCTTGCCGTCGACGAGAAACGCCCAGTCCATCACGCGTCCCGTGCGCGACGAGAAGTAGTTCACGGCGCGATGCTCGGCCAGTTCTTCGAGCGTTTGCGGCGTGCCGTGGCGCTCCAGATACGACGGCGACGCGCACGACACGCCTTCGAAAATGCCGATGCGCCGCGCGACCAGCGACGAATCCTGCAGCGCCCCCACGCGCACCACGCAGTCCACGCCTTCCTGCAGCAAGTCCACGGGGCGATCGGATAGCCCGAGTTGCAGGTCGATGTCCGGATAGCGGCCGTGGAATTCGCACAGCGACGGAATTACGATGAGCCGCCCGATCGAGCCGGGCATGTCGATGCGCAGTTTGCCGTGCGGTTTGCGGTTGCGATCCTGGAATGTGGTTTCCGTTTCTTCGACGTCCGCGAGAATGCGCACGCAGCGCTCGTAGTACGCCGCGCCATCGGGCGTGAGCGACAGACGGCGCGTGGTGCGATGCATGAGGCGCACGCCGAGAAACGCTTCGAGATTCTGAATGATCGTCGTGACCGAAGCACGCGGCATGTCGAGCGTTTCGGCAGCACGCGTGAAGCTGTTGGTATCGACGACGCGGGTGAACACCTGCATGGCCTGAAGGCGGTCCATTGCCACTCTCCAAAAAGCTTCGGTCGCACGGCGCGCGGCATTCGAAAGAAACGCCCGCGCAGAAAGAGGAGACAGATTGTTCAGATGCGCCGAATTGTGTTGCCGGATTATAGGCATTTATTTGCAAGTCTGCCGAACCCACAATTCGCCTCATTCGAATCTACTCTCGCGCATTGCGCCGATTTGACATGGATGTCTTTAAACGCCCAACGTCTTGGACCTCCGCGGAGGAAGCGCCGCTGGCCGAAGTGCCCGCGGCCCTGCCCGATACCGCGTCCGCCAAGCCTGGCAAGGTGCGCGCGCTGCTCACGACCGACGTCGTGATCGAAGGCTACGCCCAGCAGATTCCGCTGCGCCTGTACCGCCCCGAAGCCGCGAATGGCCTGCCGGTGTTGCTGTATTTCCACGGCGGCGGCTTCGTGCGCGGGACGATCGAGGAAGCGGATGCGGTGGGGCGGTTTCTCGCAGAACGCTTACCAGCGCTCGTGGTGAGCGTGGGGTATTCGCTCGCGCCGAAGCACCCGTTTCCCGCCGCACCCGAAGATGCGCATCGCGCGGCGCTGTGGGCGCTCACGCGGGCCCGCGCGTTCGGCGGCAGTCCGAAGCGCGTGATCGCGGCGGGCCACGACGCGGGCGGCCAGATCGCCAACGTGCTCGCCTTCATGGGCCGCGATCGCGGCGACGTAAAGCTCGCGGCGCAGGCCCTGTTTGCGCCGATGCTCGACCCGAGCCTCACGCGTCTTGGCGATGAGGCGCGCCTTGGCTCGGATATCACCGCAAGCGAATGCGCGGCGTGTTATCGCGCGTATCTGCCCGATGCGACGCAGCGCATGCATCCGTACGCCGCGCCGCTCGAATCGCTGCGTCTTGGCGGCTTGCCGCCCACGCTCATCGTGACCGCACAGAACGACGTGCTGCACATCGAAGCGGAGAAGTACGCGAGCCGCCTGATCGACGCGGGCGTGCGCACCCAGGTGGTGCGCTACCCGAGCGTTTCGCACGCGAACCTCGCGGCGCATCCGGCCGCGCTCAGCGAAGCCGTACGGTTTTTCCAATGTTGCTTCGACGCGGGGGCGTCATAGACGAAGCACCCTTGCGGCGGTGCTGCCGAACCAGTGAAGAACAATCAACCATTATTTCTGGAGTCCGACATGTCACTTTTTTCGCAATCCCGAACCCGTATCGCGCTAGCGGTCATTGGCGTGCTGGTGGTCGCGGGCCTCGGCACCCTCGGTGCCATCCGCCTCGACTCGCACCCTGCCGTTGCCGCTGAAGCGCCGCCCGCACCGGAGGTCGATGTCGCACCCGTGCTCAACCGCACGATCACCGACTGGCAGACCTACTCGGGCCGCATGGCCGCCGTCGAGAAAGTGGAGATACGTCCGCAGGTTTCCGGCACGATCGTCTCCGTGAACTTCCGTGACGGCGCGCTCGTGAAGCAGGGCGAGACCCTGTTCGTGATCGACCCGCGGCCGTACCAGGCGGCCGTCGATCAGGCCGCGGCGCAGCTTGCCGCCGCCCAGGCGCGCACGGGCTACGCGCAAAGCGACTGGGAGCGCGCGCAGCGTCTGATTGGCGACAACGCCATCGCCAAGCGCGATTACGACGAGAAGCAGAACGCCTCGCGCGAAGCAAACGCTAATCTCAAGGCCGCGCAGGCCGCGCTCGAAGCCGCGCAGATCAACCTGGGCTACACGCGCATCGTCGCGCCGGTTGCCGGGCGTGTGTCGCGCGCCGAGATCACGGTGGGCAACGTCGTATCCGCCGGTGCGAGCGCCGCGCCGCTCACGACGCTCGTTTCCGTTTCGCCCATCTACGCCGAGTTCGACGCCGACGAGCAGACCTATCTCGACTACATCAGCCACATGAAGAATGGCTCGAAGGTGCCGGTGGAACTGGGTCTGGCGAACGAATCGGGCTATTCGCGCACGGGCACGATCGAGTCGGTGGATAACCGTCTCGACACCACCTCGGGCACGATCCGCGTGCGCGCGCGCTTCGACAACGCCGACGGCGCGCTGGTGCCGGGGCTTTACGCACGCATCAAGGTGAGCGGCAGCGCCCCGCACCCGGCGCTGCTCGTGGACGACGCCGCCATCGGCACCGACCAGGACAAGAAGTTTGTTTACGTCGTGGATAACAGCGGCAAGATCGCTTACCGCACGGTGCAAACGGGGGGCCAGCAGGGCAACCTGCGCGTGATTCTGGACGGCCTGAAGGCGGGCGACCACGTAGTGGTGAACGGCACACAGCGCGTACGCCCCGGTGAAGCCGTGCGCTCGCACATGGTGCCGATGAACGGCGACCCCGACGCCGATTCGACCAATACGGCAGCGAACCCCGGCGCCAAGGCAGCGAAAACGTCCTGACGGGCGGCGGGCGCAGGCGATCGCAGCCTGCGCCTGTACGTCCATCAGGAGGCCTAAGCAGCAAGATTCGCGTCAAATTGAGCGTCATGAACAAGAGCAACCCATGAACATATCGAAATTCTTCATCGACCGGCCGATCTTCGCGGGCGTGCTGTCCGTGCTGATCCTGCTGGCCGGCGTGATCGCGCTGTTCCAGTTGCCGATCTCCGAGTATCCCGAGGTCGTGCCGCCTTCGGTGGTGGTCCACGCGCAGTATCCGGGTGCGAACCCGAAGGTGATCGCCGAAGCCGTCGCCGCGCCGCTCGAAGAGCAGATCAACGGCGTCGAGAACATGCTGTACATGCAGTCGCAAGCCAATAGCGACGGCAATCTCACGCTCACGGTCACGTTTCGTCTCGGCACCGACCCGGACAAGGCCACGCAGCTCGTGCAGAACCGCGTGAACCAGGCGCTGCCGCGCCTGCCGGAAGACGTGCAGCGTCTCGGCATCACGACCATCAAGAGCTCGCCTACGCTCACGATGGTGGTGCACCTGATCTCGCCGGACAACCGGTACGACATGACGTACCTGCGCAATTACGCGCTGCTCAACGTGAAGGACCGCCTCTCGAACATCCAGGGCGTGGGCGAGGTGCAGCTGTGGGGCTCGGGCGACTACGCGATGCGCATCTGGCTCGATCCGCAGAAGGTGGCGCAGCGCAATCTCACCGCGAACGACGTGGTCAACGCGATTCGCGAGCAGAACGTGCAGGTGGCGGCGGGCGTGATCGGCGCGTCGCCGAGCGTGCCTGGCACGCCGTTCCAGCTCAACGTCAATGCGCGCGGCCGTCTGCGCACGGAAAGCGAGTTCGGCAATATCATCGTCAAGACGAATCCCGATGGCGGCGTGACGTACCTGCGCGACATCGCGCGTATCGAGCTGGCGGCCTCGGAATACGGTCTGCGCTCGCTGCTCGACAACAAGCCGGCCGTTGCACTCGCCATCAACCAGGCACCGGGCGCGAACTCGCTCGCGATTTCGGACCAGGTGCGCGCGGCGATGAAGGAGCTCAAGCAGGACATGCCGGCGGGCGTGGATTACAAGATTGTCTACGACCCCACGCAGTTCGTGCGCTCCAGTATCGAAGCCGTGGTGCATACGCTGCTCGAAGCGATCGCGCTCGTGGTGATCGTGGTGATCGTGTTCCTGCAAACATGGCGTGCCTCGATCATTCCGTTGATCGCGGTGCCGGTGTCGATTGTCGGGACGTTCTCGCTGCTGCTCGCGTTCGGGTTCTCGATCAACGCGCTATCGCTGTTCGGGATGGTGCTCGCCATCGGCATCGTGGTGGACGATGCAATCGTGGTGGTGGAAAACGTGGAGCGCAATATCGCCAGCGGGTTATCCGCGCGCGACGCGACGTACAAGGCCATGCAGGAGGTGAGCGGACCGATCATCGCCATTGCGCTCACGCTCGTGGCCGTGTTCGTGCCGCTCGCGTTCATGAGCGGTCTCACGGGCCAGTTCTACAAGCAGTTCGCGATGACCATCGCGATTTCCACGGTGATCTCGGCGTTCAACTCGCTCACGCTTTCGCCCGCGCTTTCGGCGCTGCTGCTGCGCGGTCACGGCGAGAAGGAAGACTGGCTCACGCGTGGGATGAACCTCGTGCTGGGCGGCTTTTTCCGCCGCTTCAACCAGGTGTTCCATCGCGGCTCGGAAAGCTATGGGCGCGGCGTGAACGGCGTGCTGCGCCACAAGGGCGCGATGCTCGCGGTCTATGTGGTGCTGATCGCCGCCACGGTGCTGATGGCGCGTGTGGTGCCGGGCGGTTTCGTGCCCGCGCAGGACAAGGAGTATCTGATCGCGTTCGCGCAACTGCCCAACGGCGCCGCGCTCGACCGCACCGAGAACGTGATTCGCGACATGAGCGCCATCGCGCTCAAGCAGCCCGGCGTGGAAAGCGCCGTGGCGTTCCCGGGCCTTTCGGTGAACGGCTTCACGAATAGTTCGAGTGCGGGCATCGTGTTCGTCACGCTCAAGCCGTTCAAGGAGCGCAAGGGCAAGGCGCTTTCCGCAGGTGCGATTGCGGGTGCGCTGAACCAGCAGTACGCCGGCATCAAGGATTCGTTCATCGCCGTGTTCCCGCCGCCGCCGGTGCTCGGCCTCGGTACGCTGGGCGGCTTCAAGATGCAGTTGGAGGATCATGGTGCGCTCGGCTATGAGGCGCTCAACCGTGCGACCCAGGACTTCGTCAAGCGCGCGGCGCAAACGCGGGAGCTGGGCCCGACGTTCACGAACTATCAGATCAACGTGCCGCAGCTGAACGTCGATCTCGACCGCACGAAGGCGAAGCAGCTCGGCGTGCCGGTCACGGACGTGTTCGACACGATGCAGATCTATCTGGGTTCGCTCTACGTGAACGACTTCAACCGCTTCGGGCGCGTGTATCAGGTGCGCGTGCAGGCCGATGCGCCGTTCCGCCAGCGGGCCGACGACATCCTGCAACTGAAGACGCGCAACGCCGCGGGCGAAATGGTGCCGCTCTCGTCGCTCGTCACGGTCACGCCCACGTATGGCCCCGAGATGGTGGTGCGCTACAACGGCTACACCGCGGCCGACATCAACGGCGGCCCGGCGCCCGGTTATTCGTCGGGCCAGGCGCAGGCAGCGGCGGAACGCATCGCGGCTGAAGTGCTGCCGCGCGGCGTGAAGTTCGAGTGGACCGACCTCACGTACCAGCAGGTGCTGGCGGGCAATGCGGGCATCTGGGTGTTCCCGATCAGCGTGCTGCTCGTGTTCCTCGTGCTGGCGGCGCTCTACGAGAGCCTGACGCTGCCGCTCGCCGTGATCCTGATCGTGCCGATGAGCGTGCTGTGTGCATTGACGGGCGTGTGGCTCACGCAGGGCGACAACAACATCTTCACGCAGATCGGCCTGATGGTGCTGGTGGGGCTCGCTTCGAAGAACGCGATCCTGATCGTCGAGTTTGCGCGCGAGCTGGAGCATGACGGACACACGCCGCTTACCGCTGCCATCGAGGCGAGCCGTCTGCGTCTGCGCCCGATCCTGATGACGTCCATCGCGTTCATCATGGGCGTGGTGCCGCTCGTGCTCTCGAGCGGCGCGGGTTCGGAAATGCGTCATGCAATGGGCGTGGCCGTGTTCTTCGGCATGCTCGGCGTGACCGCGTTCGGCCTGTTGCTGACGCCGGTGTTCTATGTGGTGCTGCGCACGCTCGCGGGCGGCAAGATTCACGTCGCGCAGAAGGACAATGCGCGCAAGCCGCAGTCGATGGTCGACGCGTAAAGCGACAAGGGAAAATGATCAACATGACTAACGAATCCATCTTGCGCTCTAGCGCGAATGCCGCGCCGGGAGGCGGGCATCTCGCGCGTATCACCCGAATCGCGGCGAGCGTCGCGCTCTTTGCCTGGCTCGCGGCATGCTCGGTCGAGCCGACCTACAAAGTGCCCGACGCCGCCGTGCCAGCGGCCTACAAGGAAACGCCGCAGCAAACGCAGAGCACGAATCCGCACGACGTGGGCACGTGGACGCCCGCGCAGCCCGCCGACGACACCCATCGCGGCGAATGGTGGACGGTGTTCGGCGACGCGACGCTCGACAAGCTCGAGCAACAGGCGCTCGAAGCGAACCAGGACCTCAAGGCGGCCGCCGCGCGCGTGCAGCAGGCGCGCGCCGTGACGCAGGCCGCGCGCGCCTCGTGGTTCCCGTCGATCGATGCGGGCTTCGGCCCGACGTATCAGCGTGCCTCGCCGGCTTCGCTGTATTTCCCGCAAAACTACAACGTGCCCGCTCAAACGCTGTGGCGCGCACAGGCTACGGCAAGCTATGAAGTCGACTTGTTCGGCCGCGTGAGTTCGAACGTTCACGCCTCCCAGGCAGACGCCCAGCAGAGCGAAGCCTTGTACCTCTCAGTGCTGCTCGCGTTGCAGGCCGACGTTGCACAGAACTACTTCCAGCTGCGCCAGTTCGACTCGGACGTCGATCTGTACCGCCGCACGGTGACGCTGCGTGAAGACGCGCTCAAGCTCGTCGAGCGCCGCTTCAAGGAAGGCGACATCAGCGCGCTGGACGTGGCACAGGCGCGCAACGAACTCGCGAGCGCGCGTGCCGACGCGGTGGGCGTCGCGCGTCAGCGCGCGGCTTCGGAGCACAGCCTCGCAATCCTGCTCGGCAAGGCGCCCGCCGACTTCACGTTCCCCGAAACGCCGCTCGCGCCCGTGCTCGTGCAAGTGCCGCCGGGCCTGCCTTCCACGTTGCTGGAACGCCGCCCTGACGTCGCCGCGGCCGAGCGTGCGATGGCGGCCGCAAACGCGCGCGTGGGTCTCGCAAAGTCGGCGTTCTTCCCGCAGCTCAACATCACGGGTGCAGCTGGCTTCGAGTCGGCCACGCTCGGCGACCTGTTCATGTGGTCGAGCCGCGCGTTCCTGCTCGGGCCGCTCGCGGGCACGGCGCTCACGCTGCCGCTGTTCGACGGTGGCCGGCGCAAGGCGAATCTTGCACAGGCGCGCGCCAAGTACGACGAAGACGTTGCGCAATACCGCCAACAGGTGCTCGTGGCGTTCCGCGATGTCGAGGACAATCTATCCGACCTGCGCCTGCTCGACGACCAGATCCGCGAGCAGAACGACGCGGTGAGCGCCTCGCAGCAGTCGGCGTCGCTTTCGCGTACGCAGTATGAAGAAGGCGAGGTCAGCTATCTGAACGTGATCGACAGCGAACGGACGGTGCTCGTGTCGCAATTGCAGGCCAGCCATCTGCAGGGTTCGCAGGCCGTGGCGACCGTCAACCTGATCCGCGCGCTGGGCGGCGGCTGGGGCGACGCGAAGCCCGGCGACGGTACGCCGCCACCGCCGGCGCCGCTCGCGGCGCGTTAAACCGCGTTGAACCGTGCGCTAACCCCGCGTAAGAAGCCAAAACGCTCGCCGCCTGTGCATATCGCAGGCGGCGATTTCCTTTGCGCAATCGCTTCGTAGACCCGGCCCCGCCGCGCCTCTATTATCGTCTGGACCCATCTGGAGCCAACGCGATGGGCCCTCATCGCGTCGCTCCTCACTGAACGAAGTCCAACTTCCATCCGGGGAAAGCGATGATCCGTGCCGTGCGCGCCGTGGGGCGCCCTTCCTTTTTCCAGCGCTTCGGTCTGCTGACGGCAATCGCCGTGTCGCTTGCGGCAGCGGCGCTCGACGCGCACGCCGACACTGCGACGCTCAAGATCGGCATTGCCACCACGCCGCAAACGCCCGCGCTCCAGGAAGCGGCGCGCGAGGCGAAGGCGCAGGGTGTAGACGTGAAGATCATCGAATTCACCGACTGGAATACGCCCAACGCCGCGCTGGCGAACAAGGACATCGACGCCAACTACTTCCAGCACAAGCCGTTTCTGGAAAACGCCGAACAGCAGGGCGGCTACAAGTTCGTCGCCATCGCGCCGGGCACGATCATGAAGATCGGCCTGTATTCGAAGAAGGTGAAACGCTTCGAAGACCTGAAGGATGGCGCGACGGTCGCCATCGCGAACGATCCCGTGAACGGCGGCCGCGGCCTCCTGCTGCTGCAGCGCGCGGGCCTCATCAAGCTCAAGCCGGGCGTGGACTATCGCGCCACGACGCTCGACATCGTTGCCAATCCCAAACACCTCAAGATCGTGCAGCTCGAAGCGTCGCAACTGGCGCGCTCGCTCGACGACGTCGATCTCGCGCAAGGCTACCCGAGCTTCATCAAGCTCGCGGGCACCACCGATCCGAATAGCGCGCTGCTCTTCGATGGCGTGGAGAACAAGGCGTTCGCGATCCAGTTCGTGGTGCGGCCCGAGAGCGTGAACGATCCGCGCATCCGCAAGTTCATCGACATCTACCAGCATTCGCCGGCCGTGCGCAAGGAACTCGACAAGGCCTTCGGCAACCTCTACGCGGTCGCCTGGTAACGCGCGCAATTCACGCACGAGGAGCAGCGATGATGAAATGGTTCGGAGCGGCGCGCTTTATCGAGGCGGGGCCGGCGGCGGGGGAGGGGCAGAGCAATGCCGATGCATCGCAGCCTGCGGTGGTATTCGAAAACGTCGGCAAGACTTATGCGCCAGGCGTGCAGGCGGCGCTAGCGGGCGTCGGCTTGCAGGTGGCGCGCGGCGAAGTGTTCGGCATCATCGGGCGCAGCGGCGCGGGCAAGTCCACGCTGCTGCGGCTCGTGAACGGGCTCGAAAAGCCCACGAGCGGCGGCGTACGGGTGAACGGCGTGGACGTAGGTGCGCTCGACGAGCGCGCTCTGGTGGCGCTGCGGCGGCGCATCGGCATGGTGTTCCAGCACTTCAATCTGCTTTCCGCCAAGACCGTGCACGACAACATCGCACTGCCGCTCAAAATCGCGGGTGTGCCGAAGGTCGACATCGAGGCGCGCGTGAACGTGCTGCTCGATCTCGTCGGCTTGAGCGAACGCCGCGACGCGTGGCCGGCGCGTCTTTCCGGCGGCCAGAAACAGCGCGTGGGCATTGCACGCGCGCTCGTGCACGAGCCCGATATCCTGCTCTGCGATGAGGCGACCTCGGCGCTCGACCCGGAAACCACGCGCGCCATTCTCGCGCTGCTGCGCGACATCAACCGGCGGCTCGGCGTCACGATCGTGCTCATCACGCACGAGATGGAGGTGATACGCGACGTTTGCGACACGGTTGCGGTGATCGAGCGCGGCGAGGTGGTGGAGCAGGGGCCCGTGTGGCGCGTGTTCGGCGATCCCCGGCACGAAGCGACGCGCGCGCTCCTGCACACGCCCGGCCACGAGTTGCCCGACGATCTGGCGGCGCGTATTCACGCTGAACCGCAAGCGGGCGCGCACGCACTGTTCGAAGTGCGCTTCACCGGCGACGAGGCGCAAGAGCCCGACCTCGCCACGCTCGCGCAGGCGTTCGGCGCGCAGGGCGTGCGCTTCGTGCATGGCGGTATCGAGCGGATCCAGGGGCGTGCGCAAGGGCGGCTAGTTGTTAGCGCGCCGGCGCAGAACGCCGCCGAGGCCGCTTCGCTTGCCGAGCGCGCGCGTGGTCATGCGAGCCGCGTGGAGGTGCTGGGCTATGTCTGACGTGTGGATCACCGAACTCCTCGCAGGCATACGCGACACGTTGCTGATGGTCGGCGTATCGGCGATATTCGCACTCCTGATCGGTATTCCCATCGCGTTGCTGCTCGTCACGACCGCGCGCGGCGGCATCCTGGAGCGGCCCGCGCTCAACACCACGCTGGGGGCGCTCGTCAATGCGTTCCGCTCCACGCCTTTCATCATCCTGCTGGTCGCGCTGCTGCCGCTCACGCGCTTCCTTGTTGGTACGACGATCGGCGTGTGGGCCGCCGTGGTGCCGCTTTCCATTGCGGCCATTCCGTTCTTCGCGCGCGTGGCCGAGGTGAGCTTGCGCGAAGTCGATCGCGGTTTGATCGAGGCGGCCCAGGCCATGGGCGCACAGCGCCGCCACATCGTATGGCATGTGCTGCTGCCCGAGGCGCTGCCCGGCATGCTCGGCGGCTTCACGATCACCGTGGTGGCGATGATCGGCTCCTCGGCGATGGCGGGCGCCGTCGGCGCGGGTGGTCTCGGCGATCTCGCGATACGCTACGGCTATCAGCGCTTCGACACGACGGTCATGGTCACCGTGATCGTGCTGCTGATCGCGATCGTCGCGGTGGTGCAGTTCACGGGCGACGCGCTGGTGCGGCGTCTTTTGCGGCGAACCTGAGCGGCGCGAGCCGTTCGACATGACGCGCGCAGCCCGCTTGCTGCGCGCTTCGCTTTTCGGGCATCACATTCGGGAACTATGGGTATGAACGAAGCACAGCGCCCACGCGGGCAGGAACAGGACGCGCGTTTCGCCGCGCTGCTCGAAGCGCTGCGCGCGAACGCGGCGCAACGCGATCTCGCAGGCGGCCACGCAGCCGCCGAAAAGCAGCGCATTGCCGATGCCGGGCTGCTCACGCTCGCCGTGCCGCGCGAATTCGGCGGGCCGTTCGGTCGGGATGGCGTGCGCTGGAGCGAGATCTACGCGACGATCCGCGCGCTCGCTCGCGTCGACAGCGCGCTTGCGCATCTGCTCGGCTTTCAGTGCCTGCAGGTGGCGAGCGTCGCATTGTGGGGCAGCGCCGCGCAGCGCGCGACCTGGCTACAAGGCACCGTCGAGCATCGCTGGTGGTGGGGCAATGCCGTGAATCCCATCGACACGCGGCTCGTCGCGCACCCGGACAGGGAAGGCGGCTGGCGTCTGCATGGCAGGAAGGGATTCTGTTCGGGGACCTACGGTTCGCAGATGATGACCGTGAGCGCGCACGATCCTGCCACGGGCAGCCCGGTGTTCGCGGTCGTGCCCACCACGCGCGCCGGGATCACGGTGCACGACGACTGGGACCCGATTGGCCAGCGTCAGACCGATAGCGGCACGGTGTCGTTCGAGAATGTGGAAGTGCGCGCCGCCGAAGTGCTGCAGCGCCCCGACACGCCGCGCGCCACGCTGCGCACGCTGATCTCGCAAGGCGTGCTGACGAATCTGTTCGTGGGCCTCGCCGAAGGCGCGCTCGAGGAAGCGCGCGCCTACGTGCTCGCGAACGGCCGCCCGTGGGTCAATTCGGGCGTGCAGCACGTGGCCGACGACCCGTTTCTGCAGCAGCGCTTCGGCGAAATGCGCGTGCAGTCGCTCGCGGCGGCGGTGCTGGCCGATCGTGCGGGCGCACTGCTCGACGCCGCGTGGGACGAAGGCGAGGCGTTGAGCACGATTACGCGCGCCGAAGTCTCGCTCGCGATTTCGGAGGCGAAGATCGTCGCGCACCGCGCCGCGCTCCAGGGCGGCGAGCAGCTCTTCGAGGCGTGCGGCGCGCGCGCCACGGGCGCGGCGCTCGCACTCGACCGTTTCTGGCGCAATGCGCGCGTGCATACGCTGCACGATCCGCTCGACTATCGCCTGCGCGACGTGGGCCGCTATACGCTCTTGAGAGAAGTGCCGCAGCCGACGCTGTACACTTGAGGGCCCGATCGCGTCACGTGCCGCGACGCGTCAACCCTTGAGGATGGAAGCGTTGGAATTCCGACTACCGACTACGGCGACGGCGCCGTTCTGCCCGTCCGAAGTGCAGGGCAGCATCGAGTTTTCGCCGCGTGCGCCGTTCTGGAAGAAGTTCTGGCAATTCGCGGGCCCCGGCCTGCTGGTGTCGATCGGCTACATGGACCCGGGCAACTGGGCCACCGACATCGAGGCGGGCTCGCGCTTCGGTTACAGCCTGTTGTTCGTGGTCGTGCTCTCGAGCCTCGCGGCGATCGCGCTGCAATGCCTTTCCATGCGTCTTGGCATCGTCACGCAGCGCGATCTCGCGGAGCTTTCGCGCGAGCGCTATTCAAGGCCCGTGGTGCTCGGCCAGTGGGTGCTCGCCGAGCTTTCGATCATCGCCTGCGATCTTGCCGAGGTGCTGGGCGGCGCGCTCGCGTTCCACCTGCTGCTGGGCTGCTCGCTGATGGTGGGCGTGGTGCTCACGGCGTTTGACACGCTCATCGTGCTGGGCTTGAAGGGCAAGAACTTCCGCTCGCTCGAGGCGATCATGGCCGGACTCATCGCCACGATAGGCTTGGGCTACGTGATCCAGCTCGCGCTCGTGAAGCCGCACTGGCCGTCGGTGTTCGCGGGCGCGGTGCCGTCGTGGCACGCCATTTCCTCGGCGGAGCCGCTGTATCTGGCGATCGGCATTCTCGGCGCGACCATCATGCCGCACAACCTCTACCTGCATTCGTCGATCGTGCAGACGCGCGCCGTCAAGCGCGACCGTGCGAGCCTCGCACAGGCCATCGGCCTGTCGCGCCTCGACACGATCGTCTCGCTGCTGATCGCGCTGCTCATCAACGCGGCCATCCTGATACTGGCCGCGGCGGCCTTTCACGCCAACGGGCACACCCAGGTCACCGATATCGAACAGGCCTACAAGCTGCTCGCCCCGATCGTCGGCACGGGCGCGGCGGCGGTGCTGTTCGCGATCACGCTGCTTGCCTCCGGGCAAAGCTCGACCTTCACGGGCACCGTGGCGGGCCAGGTCATCATGGAAGGCTTCCTAAGGATGAAGATTCCGTGCTACCAGCGGCGACTCATTACGCGCGTGCTCGCGCTGATTCCCGCGTTCGCGGGCGTCGCGCTGCTCGGCAACGGCGCGGTGGGCAAGCTGCTGGTGGCAAGCCAGGTGGTGCTGAGTCTGCAGCTGCCGTTCGCGCTGTGGCCGCTCATTCGCATGACGAACGATCGTGCGCTGATGGGCGAGTTCGTGAACCGGCTGCCCACGCGGTTGCTGGCGTGGTTCCTGTTCGTCGTGATCTCGGCGGCGAACCTGTGGCTCGTCTGGCAGACGTTCAGCGGAAGCTAAAGAAGGGAAAGGTGTAACAGGCGCGCGCCATGCAGGCGGCAAGCAACGGCGGCAATCAGAAAGCGCTTCGCCGTCCGGTGCGCTCAGGCACCGGACGGGTTCGCGTCTTGGTCTCGCGTCCGGTTAGTCCGGATCTGCTCTCCTACGCTTACGCAGCCTCGGCAATGCCATCCGATGTTACAACTACCGGAAGGTCGCTCTCGGTCTGCTCGGCGCCCCGTCGCGCTGCAGCCGCCTTTTTCGTCTTGCCGGCTCGCGAAGGAGGCTGGCATGCGCCGCACACGACGTTGTGCTGAAGGTCGTGGCGATGCGCGACGAACTTACCGCCGCAACGGCAGCAAGGCGTCAACTGCAGAATATCGGCATCGAAAAATCGCACCAGGGTCCACGCACGCGTGAGGTCGAGCGCCGGCTCGGCCCCGCTGTGGCGGCAGTGTTCCAGATACAGCCGGAACCCCTTGGTGAGCGCGTCGAGATGCGAGCAACGCGCTTCGTTCTTGAGGAACAGGTACGTGTTATAGAACAGCGAGGCGTGGATGTTGGCCAGCCACGTCATGTACCAGTCCGCCGAGAACGGCAGCATACCTTTGGGCGGCGATACGCCACGGATCTCGCGATACAGGCGGATCATGCGATCGCGCGAGAGCGTGAGTTCGCTTTCGAGCACCTGCATGCGTGCGCCCAGCTCGATCAGTGCGATCGCGCGGAATACTTCCTGAGCGTCTTCGGTGAGGCTGCGCCGCGTAGTCATGGACGTCACCCTCAGGCGAATTGACCAGCCGGCTGTCCCGCAAGCAGGATGGCCGCATGGGTAGCCGCCACGTCGGCATGCCTGGAAGTCTGCGTGAGCGCGGACAACATCGCATGATCGTCGAAGCGGAAAAAACAGAGAAGTTGGTCGGAAGAGGCCAACCTGACGATCTGCGCGAGCGACAGAGCGCCAAGCAGATCGGCCAGTTCCGACGACAGTCCCAGTCGGAACATGCCGACTGGCTTGTCCTCGCGCAGCATGCGCTGTGCGAGCATCAGATACGACAAATTAATTTCGCGGATAGATTCCAGCGTCTCGCTGCTGCGGTCCATTTCTCTAGTTTCCGAAGCCCCGAATTTAACCCCCCGGCTTTTTCGCCGTTGTATCTTTTCTGGTCTTGTGGTCGATCTTCGCTCTTTGGCTCGATCTGACTCTTTGATACAGGTTGTTACATCTCGTAACAACCTTGGAGGGAATTGTATGAGGGCTTATCTCAGAAATCAATCCCTCGGATCAAAAATAATCGTACTGTTGTAAATTATTTTCGGTAAGTTTTGCTGCAATTTGATACCAGGCTGGCGACGCGCCCTCGCGACACTGGCGGGGGCGCTCAAACAGGCCGTAGCACCTTGGTTTATCAGGGTTTTCGCCAGATCGACGGGGCCTGCGCAACGAATCGCCGAAGGACGAAAAACGCCGCCCGGTGGAATAAACGTTTAGAAAGGAGTTGGGTTGACAGGTAAAAAATACGGCTCTGCGGATTAATACCTATGACTATTGAGTTTGTAACAGATGTTTCGACCCTGACGACCTGTAACAGGGCAATGTGTAACTAAGATGTTACGAGTGCAGACGGTGGGACACACCGTTGGTTTCTGGAAAATATGCAGGCTGGATATTGCGCGAAGATCGCACTTGTGAAACGTTTGCGAGCCGCTGTCGAGACGCAATCCGGGTGAGGCGATTTTTTTTGCCGCTTCAGGTCAGCCAGGGCACTGCTTCGATGAGGGCGGCGCCCAGTAAACAGACCAGCCCGCGCGCCGACGATACGCGGGTGAAGGGCAGCCTGGCGATTTCAAAGTCGTTGTCGATAACCGTCGCACCTTCTATACCGTATACAGCGACTGCCGATGTGCCAGTTATATCACGACGTGATATAACTGAAATAATCAAGGCGGCGTTGCGGGCATGGCGCGTTCGGCCGCCCGGCGCTGGAAATCATCGGGGGAGGGATCATGGCCTCGTTCAACAGGATTCTGCTGTGTTACGACGCAACGCGCGAAGGCCGCCGGGCTTTGCGTGAGGGCGCCGACCTTGCGCGCGAATGCCACGCGCAAACGCATTTGCTGGCCGTGCTCGACCAGGCGCCGCTGCAATGGGGGACGGACATCGCCTCCGCCGTGCCGTTCGAAGCCGCGGAAGAGGCGGCGCGCGAGATTCTGCGTGACGGGGTGGCGTGCCTGCAGGACAAGGGGCTCGTGGCAACCGGGCACTTCGTGGTGGGCCGGCCGATCGACGTGATCGCAAGCTACTGCGCGGAACTCCAGCCCGATCTCATCGTGGTGGCGCACCACCGGCGCGGACCGCTCAAGCGCTGGTGGGATGGGCGCGACGACCGCCTGCTGCTCGACCGCGTGTCGTGCAGCGTGCTGGTCGTTACCGCGGCGGACCCGGAGCCCGCGAAAGCGGCGGCCTGAGCCGCCGCAGAGGCGACGTGAAGCAAATGTAACTGCTGTGCGCTCAGGCGCTCGGTTCGCCAAGAATCGGCGTGCGCCTGACCTCGGAGATATAAAGCAGGATCAGCGAGACCCACACGATGCCGTAGAGCAGCATGAAGCAGCTCGAGCGGATCTTGAGCCAGTCGAGCAGGATGCCGAACAGGATCGGCAGCAGAAAGCCGCCCAGGCCGCCTGCCAGCCCGACGATGCCGGTCACGACGCCCATGTTGCTGGGAAAGTCGTCGGCCACGTATTTGAACGTCGAGGCCATGCCAAACGCGAACACCGCGCCCAGCACGAAGGCCACGGCAACGAAGCCGAACACCGGCATGCTGATATGCAGCGCCGCCTGGCCGTCGATCGTGTGGATCACGAAGTCGGTGGGCGGGTACGAGAGAATGAAGAGACAGATCCACGCCACCCACAGGCCCCACCACGTGACGGTGTGCGCGCCGAGCTTGTCGGCGAGCACGCCGCCCACGGCGCGCAGGATCGAGCCCGGCAGCGAAAAGCCCGCGGCGAAGGCCGAAGCCATCACGAGCGACATGCCGTATTCGGCCTTCAGGTATTGCGGAATCCACAGCGAGAGCGCCGTGAAGCCGCCGAAGGTGATCGAGTAGTACTGGCATAGCCGCCACACGCGCGGGTCCGCCAGCACCTTGAACGAGTCGAGCAGCGAGCCGCCCGACTTGCCGGCGCCCGGGTCGCGCGCCGAACCGAGCCAGAAAATCACGGCGGTCACGACCAGCGCGACGGCGTAGACGCGCGGCACGAAGCGCCAGCCGTAGAGGTTCTCCAGCTGCGGCGTGACGAACAGGTTGACGGCGGCGCCCACCGTGCCCGCGCCGAAAAAGCCCATGGCGAAGCCGCGCTGGCTGGGCGGGAAAAAGCGCGCCACATACGGCGTACCCACCGCAAACGAGGCGCCCACGCAACCGAGAAAGAGGCCGATGAGCAGGAATTGCCACAGCTCGCTCGCGTAACTGACGATGTACACGGGCACGGCGCAGACCACGAGCAGCGTGGTCATGACGATGCGTCCGCCAAAGCGGTCGGTCCACGCGCCGAGCGGCAGGCGCATGAGCGCGCCCGTCAGCACGGGCGTGGCCGTGAGCAGGCCGAACTCCGTGCTGTTGAGCTGGAGCTCCTCGCGCAGCTGCACGCCCAGCACGCCGAACATCATCCACACCACGAAACACACGAGAAACGCGAGCGTGCTGACGAGCAGGACGGACCATGCCTTCGCGCCGACTTTCTCGGGTTGGGCTGCGCTCGCTACGGGGCGCGCCGGTTCGCTACGCAGATTCATGTTGCCTCCATCGCATGGGGGTGCACGTCGACTTCACTGGACGAGCGGGCTCGTCGCGGCTTCCAGCGCCGCGTTTTCGAGCGTCGCTTCGGAAGCCAGGATCGATACGTACTGCTGGATGGCCTTATGGCGCACGCGTTCGCTGAGAAAGCGTGCGATGTCGCCCGAGACTTCGTCGTAGGGCGCCCGATTGCCGGGCACGCGCTGGTCCACACGCACGAGATGAAAGCCGAAGCGCGTGCGCACGAGACGCGGCAGCACGCCGATGTCGGCGCAGTCGAACAGCGCCGCTTCGAATTCGGGCACCGTGTCGCCGCGCGTGAGCTGGCCGAGGCTGCCGCCCACGCCCGCCGACGGACAGTTCGAGAACTGGCGCGCCAGCGCCTCGAAGGTATCCGGCGCCTGCTGCAATTCGCGCAGCGTCTCTTCGGCCTTCTGACGCAGCAGCGCGAGCGGCACGCGGTCGGTAATGGCGAAGAGGATGTGGCTCGCATACACGAGTTCGTTGCGCACGAAGCGCTTTGCGTGCTGCGTGTAGTAGCGCTCGCAGTCATCGCGCGTGGGCTCGGGCACGCGCAGCTCGCGTTCCAGCAGCGCATCCATCGCGCTGTCGTCGAGTTCGGCGTCGGGCGCCAGCAGGTCCAGCGCCACGGCGCGCTGGCGCAGCAGTTCGTGCACGACGAGCGTGCGCCGCGCGGCGAGCGCGGGGTCCGGCTCGTCGGCGTGATTGCCGCGTTCGGCCTCGATCGCCGCGAGTCCGATCTCGACGTCGTTCACGCGGGCGGGCAGGCCTGGCTGGTCTTGATTGGGGACCGCATTCATCATCGATGGCGCTCCTGGTTCCGGTTGGTGCGATTTAGCGCTTGCGCACGAGCTGGTACGGACGGATCAGATAGAACACCGAAGCGATGCCGCTCCAGATATGCACCATGCGCGTGAAGGGCGAAACGAGGAAGATCGTGAAGCCGAGCGCGATATGGGTTTGATAGACGAGCGGCACGCCGTCGAGCAGCCCGGCGATATTGGGCCGGAACGTCACGACGCCTTTCACGTAATCGGTGAGCTGCTCGAACATCAGGCCGTCCATGTGGTGCGACGAGAGCACCACGGTTGCGAGGCCAAGCGCGAGCTGCACCCACAGCATGAACACGATGAGGATGTCCGACGCCTTGCTGTTCACGCGAATGCGCGTGTCGCCGAGCCGCCGCACGATCAGGATCGTGAGCCCGACGATGGCGAAGCTGCCGGCCACGCCGCCCGCGACCATGGCGAGCAACTGGTGCACGGTGGCCGAGATGAACGGCGCGACGAGCCAGTGCGGCGCGAGAAAGCCGACGAAGTGACCCATCACCACGACCAGAATGCCCCAGTGGAACAGGTTGCTGCCAAGGCGCAGCGCGCCGCGCCGCAGCAGTTGCGAGGAGTCGCTCTTCCACGTGTACTGCTCGCGGTCAAAGCGCACGAGCGAGCCGAACAGCAGCACCGCAAGGCAGATATACGGATAGATGCCGAACAGAAACTGATGGAAGTATTGGCCCATGACGGCTCCTTGCTTGCGGTGTTCGAACGGCGTACTTAGCTAGCGTGTTGCGGTGTTCAGCGCGGCGCGCGGCGCGGGTGGAACGCCACGGGCGCGACGGCCGGGCGCTCGGCGCCCATGAATTGCACGGGCTCGTCGGCCCAGGCCGCGTCGAGCGCCCGCAGATGCTCCTTGTCGTGCGGCTTGCCCGCGTCGTCGTCGTGCGCGGCCTCGGGCAGGTCGGCGCCGCCCGCGCCCGCAAGCGGCAGCAGCGCGCCGATCACATACGCGTAATGGCTGTTGCGCCGGCTCAGTTCGTCGGTGATCGACTGCAGGATCGCGACGGTTTCGCCCAGCAGCGCGCGCGCGTCGTTCGCCTCCAGAATCGAGAGGTATTCGAGAAACACGGGCAGGTAGTCGGGCAACTGGCCGGGCTGCAACAGCATGCCGTGCTTCTCGTAGGTCTGGACGAGGTCGATCATCGCCTGGCCGCGATCGCGCGACTCGCCGTGCACGTGCTCGAACAGATGCAGCGACGTTGCGCGGCCGCGGTCGAACAACGCGACGTAGTTCTCCTGCAGTGCGAGCAGATCGCGCGAACCGAGATAGTCGAGGAAGCGTTCGAGCTTCTCACGTGCATCGGCGCCGAACGCGCGCTCGCTGCGCACCATCGCGCGCAGTTCATGCACGGCCTCGATGAGCTGCGCATCGGGATACTCGAGCAGCGACGCAACGAGCCGGTACGTCATGGGCTGGGGACGAGCCGCGAACATGGTCAGATCTCCTGAATCGGAATCTTGCGATGCCCACTCTTCGGCGCGAACAGGCTCGCCTCCGATTTGCCGTCCGAGCAGCCGTTGCCGAACGTGAAGCCGCACGACGAACGCAAGTCGAAGGCGTCTTCCGCGTACTCGCGGTGCGTGGTGGGAATCACGAAGCGGTCTTCGTAGTTCGCGATCGCGAGATAGCGGTACATCTCCTCGACCTGGGCGAGCGAGAGCCCTGCTTGCGCGAGCACCTGCGGGGCGTCCACGCGGTCGACCTGGCGCGCGCGCATGAACGCGCGCATGGCGAGCAGACGCTCCAGCGCGACCTGCACCGGCTTTTCGTCGCCGGCGGTAAGCAGGTTCGCGAGGTAGCGCAGCGGAATGCGCAGCGAATGCACGTCGGGCAGCCAGCCGTTCATGCTGAGCTCGCCGCTATTGGCGGCCGCGTTGATGGGCGAGAGCGGCGGCACGTACCAGACCATCGGCAGCGTGCGGTACTCGGGGTGCAGCGGGAAGGCGATGCGCCAGTCGATCGCCATCTTGTACACGGGCGAGCGCTGCGCGCCGTCGATCCACGCCTGCGGAACGCCGTCGCGCGTGGCCTGCTCGATTACGGCGGGATCGAACGGGTCGAGGAAGACGTCGAGCTGCGCCTGGTAGAGATCCTTTTCGTCGGCGACACTGGCGGCCTCCTGAATGCGGTCCGCATCGTAGAGCAGCACGCCCAGATAGCGGATGCGGCCCACGCAGGTTTCCGAGCACACGGTGGGTTGGCCCACCTCGATGCGCGGATAGCAGAAAATGCACTTTTCGGCCTTCCCGCTCTTCCAGTTGAAGTAGATCTTCTTGTACGGGCAGCCAGAAACGCACATGCGCCAGCCGCGGCACTTGTCCTGATCGATCAGCACGATGCCGTCTTCCTCGCGCTTGTAGATCGATCCGGAAGGGCACGCCGCCACGCACGCCGGGTTCAGGCAGTGCTCGCACAGGCGCGGCAGATACATCATGAAGGTGTTCTCGAACTCGCCGTAGATCTCCTTCTGCACGTTCTCGAAGTTATAGTCTTTCGAACGCTTCTCGAACTCGCCGCCGAGAATTTCTTCCCAGTTCGGGCCCCACTCGATCTTCTCCATGCGCTCGCCGCTCACGAGCGAGCGCGGCCGCGCAACCGGCGTGGCCTTCGTGTTGCCCGCTTCCTGCAGATGCGCGTAGTCGAACGTGAAGGGCTCGTAGTAGTCGTCGATTTCCGGCAGATGCGGATTCGCGAAGATTTGCGCGAGCAGGCGCCACTTGCCGCCCAGACGCGGCTCGATCTGGCCGTCGGCTTTGCGCACCCAGCCGCCGCGCCAGCGCTCCTGGTTCTCCCATTCCTTCGGGTAGCCGATGCCGGGCTTCGTCTCGACATTGTTGAACCACGCGTATTCCATCCCCTCGCGGCTCGTCCAGACGTTCTTGCAGGTGACCGAACACGTATGGCAGCCAATGCACTTGTCGAGGTTCAGCACCATCGCGATCTGCGCACGCACTTTCATGAGCTCTCTCCTTCGCGGACGGCCGGTTTCACGGCCGCATCGACAGCGGCAGGCAAGGGACCAACGGGCGTTTCCTCTGCGTCGAGCCAGTCGACGTTCTTCATCTTGCGCACGATGAGGAATTCATCGCGATTCGAACCGACCGTGCCGTAATAGTTGAAGCCGTAAGCGAGCTGCGCATAGCCGCCGATCATATGTGTGGGCTTGAGTGAAATGCGCGTCACCGAGTTGTGAATGCCGCCGCGCGTGCCCGTGATTTCGGACCCCGGCGTATTCACGATCTTTTCCTGTGCGTGGTACATCATCACCATGCCGCGCGGAATACGCTGGCTCACCACGGCGCGCGCGCAAAGCGCGCCGTTCGCGTTGAAGCACTCGATCCAGTCGTTGTCGACCACGCCGATCTGCGCCGCGTCCTTCTCCGAAATCCACACGATCGGCCCGCCGCGCGAGAGCGTGAGCATCAGCAGGTTGTCGGTGTAGGTGCTGTGGATGCCCCATTTCTGGTGCGGCGTGATGAAGTTCAGCGCAAGTTCGGGGTTGCCGTTCGAGCGCGTGCCGGTCATCTTCTCGTAGCTGCCCGTGTCAATCGGCGGCTTGTACACGCACAGCGCCTCGCCGAACGCGCGCATCCACGCGTGGTCCTGGTAGAGCTGCTGGCGGCCGCTCAGCGTGCGCCACGGTATCAGCTCGTGCACGTTCGTATACCCCGCGTTGTACGACACGTGCTCCGACTCGATGCCGCTCCATGTCGGCGACGAAATGATCTTGCGCGGCTGCGCCTGGATATCGCGGAAGCGGATCTTTTCGTCGGCGCGGGCGTCGGCGAGATGCGCGTGCTCGATGCCCGTGAACTTCGACAGCGCTTCCCATGCCTTCCTGGCGACCGCGCCGTTCGTTTCGGGCGCGAGCGAGAGGATCGTTTCCGCGGCGTCGAGCGCGGTCTCGATGCGCGGGCGGCCCTTCGCGTCGCCGGCGTCTTCGGACTGGTCGCGGTAGTTCAGCGCGCCGAGCTCGTGGACCTCGTCCTCCGTATTCCAGCTAATGCCCTTGCCGCCGTTGCCGAGCTTGTCCATGAGCGGCCCGAGCGAGGTGAAGCGGTGATAGGTCTCGGGGTAATTGCGCTCGAGCGTGACCACGCCCGGCATGGTCTTGCCCGGAACCGGCTCGCATTCGCCGCGCTTCCAGTCGTCCACGCCGAAGGGCTGGGCCAGTTCGCCCGCGGCGTCGTGCGCGATGGGCGCGAGCACCACGTCGCGCTCCACGCCGAGATGGCCGACACTCAGCTCGGAAAAGCGCTTCGCAATGGCCTTGAAGATTTCCCAGTCGCTGCGCGCCTGCCACGCGGGGTCCACCGCAGCGGAAAGCGGGTGAATGAACGGGTGCATGTCGGACGTGTTCATGTCGTCCTTTTCGTACCATGTGGCCGTGGGCAGCACGATGTCCGAGTACATGCAGGTGGTGGACATGCGGAAGTCCAGCGTGCAGAGCAGGTCGAGCTTGCCTTGGGGCGCTTCCTCGTGCCAGACGACTTCTTCGGGACGCGGCACGCCGTCCTTCACCACTTCCTCGCCTTGCACACCGTTCGTTGTGCCAAGCAGATGCTTGAGGAAGTACTCGTGCCCCTTGCCCGACGAGCCGAGCAGGTTCGAGCGCCACACGAACAGGTTGCGCGGGAACACGGTGGGACTGTCGGGGTCCTCGCAGGCGAGCTTGAGGCTGCCGTCTTTCAGGCGGCGCGCGACTTCGGCGCCGGCCTTCGCGGGGTCTTCGAGCGAGCGGCCAAGCTCGAGCGGATTGCTCGTGAGTTGCGGCGCCGAAGGCAGCCAGCCCATGCGTTCGGCGCGCACGTTGTAGTCGATCGGCGCGCCGTGGTAGTCGGCCTTGTTCGCGAGTGGCGAAAGCAGGTCCGTGGGGTTCATCGGATCGTAGCGCCACTGGTCGGTGTGCGCGTAGAAGAACGAGGTGGCGTTCATCTGGCGCGGCGGCCGGTTCCAGTCGAGCGCGAACGCGAGCGCGGTCCAGCCCGTTTGCGGGCGCAGCTTTTCCTGGCCAACGTAATGCGACCAGCCGCCACCGGACTTGCCGACGCAGCCGCACATCACGAGCAAGTTGATGATGGCGCGATACGCCATGTCCATGTGGAACCAGTGATTGATGCCCGCGCCGATGATCACCATCGAGCGGCCTTCGGTCTTGTCGGCGTTTTCGGCGAACTGGCGCGCGACGTTGATGACGTCCGCGCGCTTCACGCCCGTAATCGCTTCCTGCCATGCGGGCGTGTAGGGCACGTCGTCGTCGTAGCTGTGCGCGAGGTCCTTGCCGCCCAGACCCTGGTCGAGCCCGTAGTTCGCCACGAACAGATCGTAGACGGTAGCGACGAGCCGCTCGCCGGCGGGCGTCGCCACGCGCCGCACGCCAATGCGCCGGCTCAGCACCGGCCCGTGCGAGGTGTGCGGGAAATGCGGATGCGCGACGTTGCCGAAGTAGGGGAACAGCACGTCCACCACATCGTCGTGCTTTTCCACGAGCGAGAGCGCGGGTTTGAGCGGCGCGCCATTGACGCTTTCCTCGCGCAGGTTCCACTTGCCGCGATCGGCGCCTTCCTGCTGGCCCCAGCGAAAGCCCACCGAGCCGAGTGGCACCGCGAACTCGTGGGTCGCGCTGTCGATCACCACGGTCTTCCACTCGGGGTTGTTGTCCTGCGCGAGCGCGCCGTCGAAGTCGGAGGCGCGCAGATAGCGGTCGGGCACGTACTGGCCGTCGCGCTCGACGAGCGTGACGAGGCAGGACATGTCGGTGAACCGGCTGCAGTAGTCGGCGAAATAGGCGCTCTTGCCGGCGAGGTGATACTCCTTGAGGATCACGTGGCCCATGGCGAGCGCGAGGGCCGCGTCGGTGCCCTGCTTGGGATGCAGCCAGATATCGCCGAACTTCGCGCCTTCGGCATAGTCGGGGAAGATCGACACGATCTTCGCGCCGCGATAGCGCGCTTCCACCATGAAGTGCGCGTCGGGCGTACGCGTTTGCGGGACGTTCGACCCCCACATCACGATGAACGACGAGTTGTACCAGTCGGCGGACTCGGGCACGTCGGTCTGCTCGCCCCACGTTTGCGGCGAGGCGGGCGGCAGGTCACAGTACCAGTCGTAGAACGATAGGCAAACGCCGCCGATGAGCGAGAGATAGCGCGAGCCGGCGGCGTACGACACCATCGACATCGCGGGAATGGGCGAGAAGCCGATCACGCGGTCGGGGCCGTGGCGCTTGATGGTGTGCACGTTCGCTGCGGCCGCTATTTCGAGCACTTCACTCCAGTCTGCCCGCACGAAGCCGCCAAGACCGCGCCGCGTTTGATAACTTTTGCGCGCGGCCTCGTCGTCGACAATGGCGGCCCACGCGGCAACGGGGTCGAGCGTGCGGCGCTTCTCGCGCCACAGCTTCACGAGCGCGCTGCGCACGAGCGGATACTTGAGGCGATTGGCGCTGTAGAGGTACCACGAATACGATGCGCCGCGCGAGCAGCCGCGCGGTTCGTGGTTGGGCATGTCGGGGCGCGTGCGCGGGTAGTCGGTTTGCTGCGTTTCCCACGCGACAATGCCGCCCTTCACATAGATCTTCCACGAGCAGGAGCCCGTGCAATTCACGCCGTGTGTGGAGCGCACGATCTTGTCGTGCTGCCAGCGTGTGCGGTACGCCTCCTCCCATTTTCGGTCTTCGTCTGTGACGGCGCCGTGACCGTCTGCGAATTGTGTTCGTGCCGCCGTGAAGTAACGCAGACGATCCAGAAAATGGCTCATGGCATCTCCAGCTTGTGTGTGCGTCGGGGACATCCGTATTTAAAAGTAGGAACAAGAAGATGTAAAGGGGATGAATGTAATTGCTTTCGATGTATTTGAGCGGATATAACTACTTTTTGCACTATTTGTCGGGCTGATGGCAAAACGTCGGTTATGCAAAATGCACGTTATCACGCGGAAATGTTTGAAAACGACCCGTGTTTTAAAGTTTTCAGTCGATGAAGGAAATCCCCATGAATTCATGGGTGAATCGTGCGGTAGAGCGGAGTGTGGCTTTCTCTCGATTGCATCTTCGAGCTGGAAATGAGGCGTAAATCAGGTGCAAAAGGACACGCGATTTTTTTGTAATTGATTGAGATTCGCGTCGATCTAATACTTTGCGACGCGAAGAATGGCGCGATCGTTGCGTGCGCATGAATCTAGAATGATTTTTCCCGGTCGTTTCACGCCCCCGACTTATTATCCGACGCACCCGGCGCGGCTGCTTTCCGCGCGTCAAGGCGAGTGATTGCGCAATGCCTGAGTGGTGTGCGGATCGGCGGGAAAGAACGCTTCGATGGCCAGTTCGGAGAGCGTGATGTCGACCGGTGTGCCGAACACAGTGGTCGTGCTGTAGAACGCCAGTTCGCCAAGCACCGTGCGCACGCGCAGCGGCACGGCAATGTGATGCGTGATCGGCTCGGCGCTCGCGCTCGCTACGCCCGGCGGCGTGGGATACGCTGCGAGTTCCTCGTGCAGCGCGGCGAGGGCGGGGTCGGCGCTTGCGTCGATCTGACGTTGCAGGCGCGTGAGCAGATGCGCGCGCCACGCATGCCAGTTGACGATGCGCGGCGCCATGCCCTCGGGATGCAGCGAGAGCCGCAGCGCATTGATGGGCGCGGCGAGCAGCGCAGGCGAAGCGTCGCCAATGAGCGGCGCGAGCGCACCGTTCGTCGCGACGATATTCCAGTGGCGGTCCACGGCCACGGCGGGATAGGGCTCGTGACCGCGCAGCACGAGATCGACCGCCTCGCGCGCGGCGGCGAGCTGCGGGTCGTCGAGCGCGCGCTCGCGATAGAGCGGCGCATAGCCCGCCGCCACGAGCAGTGCGTTGCGCTCGCGCAGCGGCACATCGAGTTGCTCGGCCAGATGCATGACCATCTCGCGGCTCGGCAGCGCGCGGCCCGATTCGACGAAGCTCAGATGGCGCGTCGAAATCTCGGCTTCGGTTGCGAGCAGCAACTGGCTCATGCGTCGGCGCATGCGCCAGTCGCGCAGCATCTCGCCGACGCTGGGGCGCCCGGCGCCGGACGGCGCGGCGGGGAGGAGGGAAGCGAGCGTGTTCATGCTGGCGATTCTAGCGAAACGCGTGAGCAAGGCGATTACGTCTGAGGTAAAGAAGCGGCCGGCAACGGATATATGAAAACCTCGGGTTTACGCCCCTGCTGCATTCGTGGACGACGTTTACCGTGTGCCGCGCTATCGCCTAGAATAAAAATTCTCAGGACTGTGGCGTCGCGCAGAGGAGACTGCCATGAGGGAAACCGTTGCTGCTTATCTGCTCGGACCAGGCGTCATGTTGCTGGTGTGTGCGGCCATGTGGGCCGTGTCGCGCCGCAGCAGAGGCACGCTCGAAGCGCGCCTGACTCGCTGGCTCGACGCGCATCGGCCGCACGGCATGCATCACAAGCATTGAGCGTGCCAGCACCGCGTCGGTTTGCGCAATCGCTCGGGGGCATCGCGAACGAATCGCGGCACGGTGCGCCAGGCAAATTCCATAGCATTCCGAATCAACTCCCGAGTTAGTTCGTTTCGCTCCAGCGCATGGCACGCCATTCCGCGTGCCGCATCGTCTGCCACTGCCGCCTCACGTCGAGGGAACTGAGCGTGCGCCCCGCGGTCATTCCGATATTGCATCCCGGAGCCCTCCATGACCCGTCCCGCTGATTCCTTCATCGTCTTCATCGCCCGCATCGCGCTCGCCATTCTGTTTCTCTGGGGCGGTGCCATGAAGCTGCTGGGATACGCGGGGTTCGTCGGCTACCTGCACTCGAAGGGCGTGCCGTATGCCTCGTACGGTGCGATCGTCGCAACCGCCGTCGAACTGCTCGGTGGCATTGCGATCGTGCTGGGCGTGCGCACCCGCGCGGTTGCGTTCCTGCTGGCCGTGTACGCTATCGTCACGGCGATACTCGGGCATGACTTCTGGAACATGACCCAGGCCGCGGCGCAACAGGAGGCGGTCATTCATTTCTGGAAGAACGTGGCGATTGCAGGCGGTTTCCTGCTGCTGACCGTGACGGGCGCGGGACGTGCTTCCATTGATGGTCTGCGCGCGCCGCGCGGCGGCGGCGGCCTGCGAGGCTGACGCCTTCGCGTGGCGAGGCGCGAGTGTCGATTTGCAACCACCGGGCAACCGGGTGTAGAGGGAGCAGGCCTTGATACAGAACTTCGACTTCAACGTGGCAGGCAAGACCGGGCAGTTCTGCGCGAGTCTTGCGGAAGACGGCACGCGGCGCGTGTTCATCAGCGAGGCGGATACCGCGAAGACGCTGGTGATCCTCGACGCCTCCGGGCTTATCGGCACGCTCAAGGCCGAGCTCGAGGAGCCCGACCAGCTGATCGCTCACGCCATCCGCAAGGCACAGAACGATGGCTTGATCGCCCGCGCAATCGACTCCGGCGCGATCCAGGAAGCGTCGCTGTAGTGCCGCACGCCGGCTCGCGGTTGTCTCAGCGAGATTCCGATTCGTTCACCCGCGCCGGCGCGACGTGGCGCACGCCCGCATGCGCCGGCTCTGTCCTCACGAACCAGGCCAGCCCGGCCGCCGTGAGCAGGAGCGCCGTCGAGACCGCGCTTTCCGCACGCAGGCCGGCCACGACCTGCGCCGCGCCCGCCCCGCCCGCGAGCGCGCCGAACGCCGCCACCCCCACCGCACCGCCCGCCTGACGCGCCGTATTGAGCAGTGCCGAGGCCGTCCCCGCACGCGCCGGCTCCACCGAGGAGAGCACGGCCGTCGTCATCGCCGGTACCGCCAGGCCCATGCCGGAGGGAATCAGCAGGAAGGCGAGCAGCACGAAGGCGATCGGCGTCGAGGCGTCCACGCCGATCAAGAGCGCGTAGCCGACCCCCGCGATCAGCGCGCCGATGATCATCGGCCGGCGCGTGCCGTAATGCGCCACCACATGGCCGCTCACGAGGTTCGAGAGCAGGAAGCCGCCGGTGAGCGGGAGGAACGCGAGGCCCGCCTGCAACGGCGTCTCGCCGCGCGCATGCTGAAGATAGAGCGCGAGCACGAACACCGTGCCGTAATAGGTGAGATTTACGCAGATACCGAACAGCACCGCCGCGCTGAACGTGCGGTTGCGCAGCATGCCGAGCGGCACCATGGGGTCGTGTGTGCGCGCTTCGAGCGAGACGAACGCAAAACCTGCGAGGAGGGCGAGCGCAAAGCCGCCCGCCACCGCCCAGTGCGTGAAGCCGAGCGGCCGCCATTCGATCACGGCGCCCGCAAAGGCCGTGAGCGCCACGATGGCGAGCAGCTGGCCGCGCACGTCGAGGCTGCGCACGGCGGGCGCGCCGGCGGCGCTGGCATCGTGCGCAGGGCGGCGCGGCGCGGGAATCCAGGCGAGCGCGGCCCACAGGCCTGCCGCGCACAGCGGCAGGTTCACGAGGAAAATGCTGCGCCAGCCGAACGCCGCGATCAGCAGACCGCCCGCCACCGGGCCGGCGGCGATCGAGATCGCGCCGGCGGCGGTCCAGAAACCCACTGCGCGCGCCCTGAGCGCCCGGTCGTGGCGGCATGCTTCGTTGAGCAGCGCGAGCGAATTGGGCAGCATGGCCGCCGCGCCCGCGCCCTGCAGCGCGCGGGCGGCGATCAGCATGACCGGATTGGCCGCGAGCCCGCAGGCCAGCGAGGCGAGCGCGAACACCACGAGCCCGATGGCGTAGAGGCGGCGCGCCCCGTAGCGGTCGCCGAGCACGCCGCCCGAGAGCATCAGCACGGCGAAGGCGAGCGTATAGGCGTCGACGATCCATTGCAGGCCCGCAACCTTCGCATGGAGATCGGTTGCAATGCGCGCGAGCGCGATATTGACGATGGTGACGTCGAGCTGCGTGACGACGAACCCGACGCTGACGGTCGCGACGATACGCGTGAGCGCGGGCGTGAAATGGACGGGGGTGGGGTGTGAGGTATTCATGCGCCCATGGTAGGGCGCTCGCCGGCTTCGACGTTTCAGCGCGAGGTGAAACATCGAAGCCGGCGGCAAAAAGGTGCCGGATCAGTGGCGGCCGTCCCGTGCGCATTCAGTGCGCACCGCGGCGCACTTAGTCCTCCCGCTGCGGGTCCTTGAAGAACAGCGTCGTGATCGCACCGAGCACGCAGATCGCGGCTACATAGTAGGTGGGCGCGAGCGGCGCCGACTTCATCAGCAGCGCGACGACGATCGGCGTGAGGCCGCCGAACACGGCGTACGCCACGTTGTACGAGAACGAGATGCCCGAGAAGCGCACCACGGGCGGGAACGCATTCACCATCACGTAGGGCACCGCGCCGATCGTGCCGACCAGCAGCCCGCAAAGCGCATAGAGCGGCATGAGCATCGAGCTGTCCACGGCGATCTGGCGGAACAGCGTGTAGTAGGCAATGGCGAGGGCAATGCCGCCGATGGCGAGCACGCGGCGCGCGCCGAAGCGGTCCGCGAGCGCGCCCGCGCTCACGCAGCCCACGGTGAGGAAGAGCGTCGCGACGCAGTTCGCGAGCAGCGACGTGGTGGCGTCGAGATGGAACTGCTTCTGCAGGAGCGGCGGCGTCATGAGAATCACGACGACGATGGCGGCCGAAAGCATCCACGTGAGCAGCATCGAGACGATCACGGCGCGGCCGTGATCGCGCAGCACGGCCTTGAGCGGGATTTCGTCGGCGAGCGACTTGCGCGCCTTCATCTCCGCGAACACGGGCGTTTCGTGCAGCCACTGGCGCAGATACACCGAGAACATGCCGAACAGTCCGCCAATCAGGAACGGGATGCGCCAGGCATAGGCGGCGATGTCGCCCGGGGCGTAGTGATGATTGACCGCCGCGGCGATCAGCGAGCCTAGCAGGATGCCGAACGTGAGGCCCGCCGTGAGCGTGCCGCATGCATAGCCGGTATGGCGGCGCGGCACGTGCTCGGAGACGAACACCCACGCGCCCGGCACCTCGCCGCCTACGGCCGCGCCTTGCAGCACGCGCAGCGCGAGCAGCAGCACGGGCGCGAGCACGCCGATCGTCGCGTAAGTGGGCAGGCAGCCCATGGCGAGCGTGGGCAGCGCCATCAGCAGCACGGAGAGCGTGAACATGCGCTTGCGGCCGAGCAGGTCGCCGAAGTGCGCCATGACGATGCCGCCGAGCGGCCGCGCGAGGTAGCCCGCCGCGAAGATGCCGAAAGTCTGCAGCTGGCGCAGCCAGTCGGGAATCGTTGCGGGGAAGAACAACTGGCCGATAGCCGGCGCGAAGAACACGAAGATGATGAAGTCGTAGAACTCGAGAGCGCCGCCGAGCGCGGCGAGCCCGAGCGTCTTGTAGTCGCTGCGGGCGAGCGCGCGCGCAGCGGCAGGCGTGCGCACGCCAATTTCTGTTGCTTGCATTTCCGAAAAACCAGGGTGTTGTTATGTACGACGTTGTATGTAGCGCGTGCGGAACGCGTGTGGACGTCCGTGATGGCCGAATTTGCCTGGTGCGCGCGTGGCGCGGGGCGGCGGTCGTCGGATAGGCGGGCGCAAGGGTGGGGCACGGCAACAGCGCGTCCGCGAGGGTGGGCGGACGTGCGACGACTTCAGGCCAGAGCGCGATTCTACAGGAAGCCTGCGAGCTGCCCGCTGCGCGACCCGTCGGGACGCTGCCGCGCCGCTGTGGGAAAACGGTGAAGCGCTCTCGAATTCGGACTCGTCCGATGGGCAGATTTTGCACATATCCACAAAATTGCCCGGTTTCATCATCGATCCATCAGAGGCCCCCACCATGCGCATCGCGATTCTCCAGCGCGACGCTGACCATCGCCAGCAGCTCGAGCGCGTGCTGACGCAATGCGGTCACGCCTGCGTTGCGTCCGGCGACGCACTCTTGCTTGCCAGGACGCTGGCCGCCTCGACCGTCGATATGCTCCTGCTCGACTGGCAGGGCTCGCAAATCGCCGGCGCGGAGCTGCTGAAAACCTTGCGGGCCGTGAACGGTAGCCAGATACCGGTGCTGTTCGTCTCGGAGGACGCTTCCGACGAGAACGTGGTGCGAGCGTTTTCTATCGGCGCCGACGACTACGTGTGCCTGCCGGTCTGTCCTTCGGTGCTGCGCGCGCGCGTGCACGCGCTCCTGCGCCGCGCGTTTCCCGACCGCTTCGAGAACCTGACGATCGACGCCGGCGCCTATCACTTCGACTTGCGGCATCAGGCGGTCAGCGTCCACGGCAAGCCTGTGCTGCTCTCGACCACGCAATACCGGCTGGCGGCGCTGTTCTTCTCGAATATCGGGCGCGTGCTCTCGCGCGATCACATCTACGCGATGGTGTGGGGGCGCGAGTTGCAGACCTTGACCCGCACGATCGACAGCCACGTGTCGCGGCTGCGTCTGCTGCTGGAGATCGACACGCCGAACGGCTTTCGGCTGCAGCCGGTCTACAAGAGCGGCTACCGGCTGCTGTGCCTGCAGGACGAAAATGAGGCGCTCGCCGCCGAAGACGCGGAACTCGAGTCGGCTTGAGGCGAAGCGCTGCGATTCATTCTGTAGTTCGATAAAAAAAGACGGCGGCACGCATGGCGTGCCGCCGTCTTGTCTGGTGCGTCGCGCGCCGCGCGCGGCAACCTCAGCGCGCGAGGCCGAGTCCTTGCAGCACGGCGTTGCCTTCCGTCGTGAGGCGGATGCGCGGGTCACCGGCGTCGTCCTGCACCTGCTCGACGAGGCCGGCTTCCTTGAGCATCGGAATCTCCGGTTTGGCGTGCGCGTCGATCGGCGCATGCAGCAGCAACAGGAGGGTCGCAAGCTCGTGGTGGCTCAGCAACCGGCGCAACAAGGTGCGGCGAGCGGGCTTCGCGCCGGGCGTGGCCTCGCTGTCGACCTGACTGGTCGCCTGGATTTGCGGGTCTTGCTGTTTCACGGAACCTCCTGCAGCGTTCGTTTCTTCTAGATGAAGCGATGATGCGGACGAAGACTTAAGCGATTCTTAAAACGCCCGCCGAAAATGTGTCAGCGCGCTACACGGCGCGCATCGATGTAAAAGGCTGTAATAGAAAGGGCGCGAAGGGCGCCGCGAAACGCCGCGCGACGGCGGCCCGGCAAAAACGGCCTGTCAAATGTTCAAGGCGCGCAGGTTTTACTCGCACCCTCGATCCACAGGTTCGAGGCGTGGCGTTTGCCGGCGTAATAGCGGTAGGTCGTCGCGCCGTTGTCGGTGCGAACCTTGATGACGTTCGAGTCGCCGAATTCGAGCATCTGGCCTTGCGGCAGCGGCGAGGTGGTGAAGCTGGCGCCGTGACGCGAGGCTTCGACGGTCAGGCACGAGATGACGTCCTGGACCGACCGGTTGGTTGTGGAATCGATGACCGGCTGACCGGCGTCCGGGTTGCTCTGAAACCACGCGCACGCGCCGAGCGTGAGCGAAAGGGCAAGGGGCACGGCAAGCTTCTTCATATTTCCCGGTATCCAACGAAATAGTCAATTATTATATCGGGAGCATGTGCCGTGCCACGGCGCCGGCGCAAAATGCCGCAAAACTGTCACGCGCCGGGCATCGGTGTTGCGGCAGTGCGACGTGCGTGCGAAGCCCTACATACTGGCGCGCAAGAACCTACGGAGCGAGATAGACTATTTAAGGGGTGCCGTCTGGAAATCTGACGTGACGTCAGGAGAATACGCATGAACCGCCCATCGGTACGCTTTCCTGTTCGCGCCGCTGGCGCTGGCTCACTCTTCAGGTGGGTCAAGTGGGGATTCGTCGTCGCGTTTCTGGCTGCCCTCGTCATCATCGCGCGCATCGTTCAGATCGAAATCGACACGTCGCGCCTGCAGGCGCGCTATCTCTCCGAACTCACGCGCGACATCGGTTTTACGGTCGAGAACGGGCCGAGCCACAACATCCGCTTTCCCACCGCGAACGGGCCGTACGACGTGCGGCTCGGTTATGCGCAACTGCCCACCTTCGAGAACCGGCTTGCGGAACGCGGTTTCGCGATTGCCGCGCAGGCGCGCGATTCAGATCGCATGATCGCCGTCGCCGACGAGGGGCTTTTTCTGCCGTTCGAAGAAAAGGATCAGGCCGGCATCGTACTGCGCGACGCTTCCGGTGCGACGCTCTTTCATACGCGATATCCGCAGCGCGCATACGAGAATTTCGACGCGGTGCCGGCTGTGGTGCGCGACTCGCTGCTTTTCATCGAAGACAAATACCTGCTGGCCCAGGACCAGCCGAACCGCAATCCCGCCATCGACTGGGGACGCTTTAGCCGCGCGCTCGTCGATCAGGGTGCGCGCCTCGTGAACCAGCATCAGCAAACGCCGGGCGGCAGCACGCTCGCCACGCAGATCGAGAAGTTCCGGCACTCGACAGGCGGCCGCACCTCCACGCCGCCGGAGAAGCTGCGCCAGATCGCGTCCGCGTCGCTGCGCGCGTATCTGGACGGCCCGCAGACCATGCCTGCGCGCCAGCAGATTCTCGTGCACTACCTGAATTCCGTGCCGCTCTCCGCCAAGCCGGGTGTGGGCGAAGTCAACGGTCTCGGCGACGGCCTCGCCGCCTGGTATGGGCGCGACTTCCGCGAAGTCAATCGCGTCCTGCGCGCGCCGCTGACGCCCGAGACGCTCGACGCGCAGGCGCTGGCGTTCCGCCAGGTGCTCTCGCTGCTGATCGCCCAGCGCGCGCCTTCGTACTTCCTGCAAAAGAACAACGAGGCGCTCGCGAAGCTGACCGACAGCTATATCCGCCTGCTCGGCGCCGGCGGCGTGATTACGCCGGCGCTGCGCGACGCCGCGCTCGGCACGCAGCTCACGCTCGACCGCTCGAAGCCGTCGCAGCGCGTGCCGGTTTCCTTCGTGGAGCGCAAGGCGGTGCTGACGCTGCGCACCCAGCTCATGCAGGCGCTGGGGCTGAAGACGCTTTACGACCTCGACCGCCTCGATCTGACCGCCACGGCCACGCTCGTCGACAGCGTGCAGCAGGCCGTGAGCGACCGCCTCGCCGACGCCGCGACCAAGGACGGCGCGCGCCAGGCGGGTCTGGTCGGCTTCGAGATGCTGCGTCCCGCCGACGATCCTTCGAAGATCGCGTATAGCTTCACGCTGTTCGAGCGCAGCAGCGGCGAGAACCTCGTGCGCGTGCAAACGGACAGCGTGAACCAGCCGTTCGACATCAATTCGGGCGCGCGCCTCAATCTGGGGTCGACGGCCAAGCTGCGCACGCTCGTGACGTATCTGCAGATCGTGAGCGCGCTGCACGCGCGCTACGCGGCCGACGACGCGAAGTCGCTGCGCGCGATGCTGCCGCAAGTCGATCCGAGCGACGCACTCACGCGCTGGGCGATCGACTATCTTTCGAAGACGTCCGACCGCTCGCTGCATTCCATGCTGGAAGCGGCCGTCGAGCGCAAGTACTCGGCCAGCCCGGGCGAGACGTTCTACACCGGTGGCGGCGCGCAGAGCTTCAATAATTTCGAGTCGAGCGACAACGCGCAGATTCTGACCGTGCACCGCGCGTTCCAGCATTCGGTGAATCTGGTATTCGTGCGGCTCATGCGCGATATCGTCCACTACGAGATGATCCAGACGTCGGGGCCGCCCGCGCAATGGCTCGACGATCCTGTCGTGCGCACGCGTTTTCTCACGCAGTTTGCCGATGGTGAGAGCCAGGTCTATATGAAGCGCTTCTACACGCGCTATGCGGGCAAGAGCAACGACGAAGCGCTGGCGATCCTGCTGCAGCACACGCGCAAGGGCCCGGCGCGCATTGCGACCGTGCTGCGCAGCGTGAAACCCGACGGCAAGCTGCCGTGGTTCGATGCACAGATGCGCGCGCAACTCAAGAACACGAAGTTCCAGTGGCTCGACGACGAAGACCTCGCGCACTACTACGACAAGTACGCCATCGACAAATTCAACCTCAATGACCGCGGCTATATTGCGGGCATTCATCCGCTCGAACTGTGGCTGCTGAATTACATGCGCGTGCACCCGGATGCGACGCTCGCGCAGGTCCAGCAGGAGAGCCGCGACACGCGCCTTTACACCTACAGCTGGCTCTTCAAGACGAAGTATCACGCGACCCAGAACCGGCGCATTCGCCACATGATCGAGCTGCGGGCGTATGACGCGATCGGCAAGTCATGGCGCGCGGTCGGTTATCCGTTCGACAGCATCACGCCTTCTTATGGCGCGGCGATCGGTGCGTCGGGCGACCGGCCCGCGGCGCTCGCGCAACTCATCGGCCTGATTTCGAGCAATGGCGAAAAGCTGCCGACGCATAGCTTCGAGTCGCTCGACTTCGCGCGCGGCACGCCGTATGAGACGCACTTCGTGCATGCGTCCGCGCAGCCGCAGGCGTTGATCTCGCCGGAAATTTCGCAGGTGGTGCGCGAGCTGCTGACGTCGGTGGTGGAGGGCGGCACGGCCAAGCGCCTCGCGGACGGCATGACGCTCCCCGACGGCAAGACGCTGCCCGTGTACGGCAAGACCGGTACCGGCGACCAGCGCTTCAACGTGTACGCGCCGGGCGCGCGGCTCATCGAATCGCGCAAGGTGAACCGCAGCGCGACCTTCGTGTTCGTGATCGGCAACCGCTTCTACGGCACGCTCACGGCATGGGTGCATGAGCCGTACGCGGCGCGCTATACGTTCACGAGCGCGTTGTCGGTGCAACTGCTGAAGTCGCTCGCGCCGGTGCTGCAGCCGCTGCTCGAATCCAGGTCTGCGACGGACCGCGATGAGAAAACCGATCCTGTCCACGCCGCGCAGCAGATGACGCTCATCGACCCGCAGTCGGGCGAAATGCGCCGTGTGGTGTGGAACGGCAAGGGGCTCGAATTCGACGACGCGCACTGATTATTCGGAATCCAAAGCAAAACGCGAGACTGGTGCAGATGCACCAGGTCTCGCGTTCTTCTTTATGCGGTTTATATCCGCTTCAGCTTCAGTATCCGCTCGGCGGCGGAGGCGGCGACCCCGGCGGGGGCGGCGGCAAATAGCGCGGTTGCGGCGCTGTCTGGAACTGCTGCTGAGGCGCCTGGAACTGCTGAGGCTGCGACATCGTCATGTTGCCGGGCGCCGGGATGCGGTTGCCGGTGGCGTACATGCATTGCAGATAAGCGTAGTCGTAACGGCGCTGCACGTCCCATGCGGAACCCTGTGCGTTGCCCATGCCGACCGCGCTGCCCGCGAGCAGGCCCGCGCCCGCGCCGATGGCCGCGCCCTGGCCGCCGCCAAATGCGGCGCCCGCGGCAGCGCCGAGCGCCGTACCGACCACGGCGCTGCCCACGCCGGCGCCGGTTGCCGCCTGGTTCGCCGTGACGCCGCCTACCTGCTGGAAAGCGAACTGGCGGCAGTTCGCGTCGTCGGCACGGAACTGATCGAAAGTCTTGCCCGTGCCAGGCAGGGCCATCACGCTCGGCCCCGTGGGCGTCACGGCGCATGCGCTCAGCAGCCCCGCTGTGGCGAGTAGCGCGAGATACGTGTATTTCATGTGCGGCTCGATATTTTCAAGGTGTTCAGTTCGACGGCGCCGGCTGGGCGGGAACCGCGCGCCAGCCCGACGAACATTGCTTCACATATGGATAGTAGGTTTTCGACTCGTCGCAGTAATACCAGGTGTCGGGGTTTGCCTGCTGGTCGCCCGCCGCATCGCCTGGCGCGGCGTTGACGGGGCCTTGCTGCGGGTCCATCGCGGGGGCCTGCCCCTGCTCGATGTAGTCGGGCGCCTGCGGCGGCGGCGCGACGATGACGGGCGCCGGCGCGTAGTAGTAGGGCGCGGGCGCGACCGGGTAGTAATACGGTACGCCGGCGCCGAAATACACGCCCACGCGCGCCGCCTGTGCTACGCCGCACACGCCGATCAGCGCGGCCGCAGCGGCCCCGAGAAACAGTTTCGACCTTCTCACACACGATCTCCAGAAACGGGCAGGCGGGAGCAACGGCGCGCGCCAGCCAATTATCGAACGCTATGACATTGCCGGAACCAATGCAATTACGCGAGTTGCACCGATTTTTCGAGTTGTTACAGAAGGTGCCGGGCTGGCAGGGCGCAAAGGGCCCCCGGAGTGCGTTCGGCGCGCAACGGCTCGCTTCGCGCTCCATTTTTCCCAGAAATGCGTGCAATGAGGTGCGAGCGTGCCTCGACCGGTTGTAATAATTGGATATCGATGCGCTTGCCGCCTGTGCTCGATACGACGTGGACGGCTCTCCTCGCCATCACAAATCAAGACGCCGTATCGATTTTCCGGGCACACGCCCTTCGTCAGAGTGACGTAGACCGTGCGCGCCTCACCGCCAGGGCGCGCCACGGCGTCCTTTCATAATTAATAAGGATTGCGACATGAATAAAATGCTTGCTTGTCTTGTCGCGATGCTGCTGGCCTCGTCGGTGGACTGCGCTTGCCGCCGGTCCGAACGTCGAACTGTACGGCTCGTTCCATCTGGCCCGTGCCGGGTGCGCTGCCGGTGGCCGGCTTGCAGGAAGTCATCAATCCGCCCGAGACGCTGGCGGCCGTCCCGCTCGCGCCGCCGTATCGGCTCGGGCTCTTCAACCAGCGCGCCACATTGATTTCCGTGGTCGATCTGAAGCAGTTGCTGCCTGAATGGCGGCCGAAGATAGCGCGCGCGTTGCCGAGGAAGCGGCCGTCTGATCCCCGGCCAGGGCGCGCCGGCTAGCGCGCGGCGCGTTCGCGCTCGAGCCGGCGCACGGCTTCGCCCACGTCCTGGCTGAACTGCGCGAGCGCGGCGAGTTCGAGGTTGGGCGGCTGCAGCGCCGACCAGAGCGCATCGACGAGGCGCTCGGCCGTGGCGTCGATGTCCGTGCGGCGGTTGGCGAGCGTCGCGTCCCACAGCACATGCTCCATGGGCCCGAAGACCAGCGAGCGCAGCAGCCGCAGCGGCAGGTCGTTGCGGATCTGTCCGCTCTCCTGGCCGCGCGCGAGCACGCGCATGAGCGGCGCCGTGTAGCGGCGCTGCATTTCCACGAGCGCTTCGCTCAGATCGTGGTGCCGCGTGCGGCCTTCCGAGAGCACCAGTTCGCAGATGCCGGTGCCGCTCTCCAGCATCAACTGCAGATGCATGCGCACGATGAATGCGAACTGCTGGCGCACGGTGCCGTCGCGCGGCAGGCCGCCTTCGATCGCGGCGATCGATTCGTCATACCAGTCGCCGATCACGCGCGCGCACAACTCCCGTTTGCCCCGAAAGTAGCTGAACACGGTCGCCTCGGACACACCGAGGCGTTGGGCGATCTCAGCGGTGGTGGCGCGTGCGTACCCTTTTTCCGAGAACACTTCGCGCCCCGCCTGCAGGATCTCGCGCACGCGCTGCTGCGACTTGCGGCCCGCCGGCTGGCGGCGCGACGCGGGCAGGACGGCTTTCGGGGCAACGGCTTCCATATTGAGCTTGATTCAATTTACGTCAGGATGGAATGAATTATCCGCGAAAAAAACGCCGCCAGACAAGGAAATTTCATCTACATGACAACTTGAGCGTCACTCAGAAATACCTATTGACGTTAACGTAAATCTGGCGTGAAATGTGCGTCCATGGGGCGAAGCTACGCCCGGTTCGAGATTCCCTGGAGACACACATGAGCAACGTACCCGGTTTGCAGTTCCCGCTTGGCGAAGAAGTCGAAATGCTGCGCGACAGCATCGCTGGCTTCGCGGCGAAGGAAATCGCACCGCGCGCGGGCGAAATCGACCGCACCGACCAGTTCCCGATGGACCTCTGGCGCAAGTTCGGCGACCTGGGCGTGCTCGGCATGACGGTCTCGGAGGAATACGGCGGCGCGAACATGGGCTACACGGCGCACATGGTCGCGATGGAGGAAATTTCGCGCGCGTCTGCGTCGGTCGGCCTGTCGTACGGCGCGCATTCGAACCTGTGTGTGAACCAGATCCACCGTAACGGCACCGAAGCGCAAAAGCGCAAATATCTGCCGAAGCTCGTTTCCGGCGAGCACGTCGGCGCGCTCGCCATGAGCGAGCCCAACGCCGGCTCGGACGTCGTGAGCATGAAGCTGCGCGCCGAAAAGAAGGGCGACCGCTACGTGCTCAACGGCACGAAGATGTGGATCACCAACGGCCCGGATTGCGACACGCTGGTCGTCTACGCGAAAACCGACCCTGAAGCGGGTTCGCGCGGCATTACGGCGTTCATCGTCGAGAAGGGCATGAAGGGCTTTTCGGTTGCGCAGAAGCTCGACAAGCTCGGCATGCGCGGCTCGCACACGGGCGAGCTGGTGTTCCAGGACGTGGAGGTGCCCGAAGAAAACATCCTCGGCCAGCTCAACGGCGGCGTGAAGGTGCTGATGAGCGGCCTGGACTACGAGCGCGCCGTGCTGGCGGGCGGTCCCACCGGCATCATGGCCGCGGTCATGGACGCGGTCGTGCCGTACATCCACGACCGCAAGCAGTTCGGTCAGGCCATCGGCGAATTCCAGCTCATCCAGGGCAAGGTCGCGGACCTCTATACGACCTACCAGGCGTGCCGCGCGTATCTCTACGCGGTGGGCCGCCAGCTCGATACGCTCGGCCGGGACCACGTGCGCCAGGTGCGCAAGGACTGCGCGGGCGTGATTCTCTACACCGCGGAAAAAGCCACGTGGATGGCGGGCGAAGCGATCCAGATCCTCGGTGGCAATGGCTATATCAACGAGTATCCGGTCGGGCGTCTCTGGCGCGACGCGAAGCTCTACGAAATCGGCGCGGGTACGAGCGAGATTCGCCGCATGTTGATCGGCCGCGAGCTGTTCGCGGAAACCATGTAATCCTGAGCAACTCACGGTAACGAAGGGAGGACGGGATGCCGGTCATCGAATCGAAGCTCAACCCGCGTTCGGAAGACTTCAAGGCCAATACCGCGGCACTGGAAGCGCTCGTCGCGGACCTGCGCGAGAAGATCCAGAAGCTGTCACTGGGCGGCGGCGAGGCCTCGCGCGACAAGCACCTTTCGCGCGGCAAACTGCTGCCGCGCGATCGCATCGCGCAACTGGTCGATCCGGGCACGCCGTTTCTGGAGCTCTCGCAGCTCGCGGCCTACGGCATGTACAACGACGACGCACCGGGCGCGGGCATCATCACGGGCATTGGCCGCATTGCGGGGCAGGAATGCGTGATCGTCTGCAATGACGCCACGGTGAAGGGCGGCACGTACTATCCGGTCACGGTGAAGAAGCACGTGCGCGCGCAGGAAATCGCCCAGGAAAACAACCTGCCTTGCGTGTATCTCGTCGATTCGGGTGGCGCGAACCTGCCGAACCAGGACGAGGTGTTTCCGGACCGCGATCACTTCGGCCGCATCTTTTACAACCAGGCGAATCTCTCTGCACAGGGCATTCCCCAGATCGCGGTGGTGATGGGCTCGTGCACGGCGGGCGGCGCGTATGTACCGGCCATGAGCGACGAGTCGATCATCGTGAAGAACCAGGGCACGATTTTCCTCGGCGGCCCGCCGCTCGTGAAAGCGGCGACGGGCGAGGAAGTGAGCGCCGAGGACCTGGGCGGCGGCGACGTCCATACGCGTCTTTCCGGCGTGGTCGACCATCTCGCGCAGAACGATGCGCATGCGCTGGCCATTGCGCGTTCGATCGTCGGCAACCTGAACCGCACGAAGACACCGCCCGTGGTGCTGCGCGAGCCGCTGCCGCCGCGCTTCGACGCGAAAAGCCTCTATGGCGTGATTCCCGTGGATACGCGCAAGCCCTTCGACGTGCGCGAGGTGATCGCCCGCATCGTCGACGACTCGGCTTTCGACGAATTCAAGGCGCGCTACGGCACCACGCTCGTGACCGGCTTTGCGCACATCTGGGGCCACCCGGTCGGCATCATCGCGAACAACGGCATTCTGTTTTCCGAGTCGGCGCTGAAGGGCACGCACTTCATCGAGCTGTGCTGCCAGCGCAAGATTCCGCTGGTGTTCCTGCAGAACATCACGGGCTTCATGGTGGGCCGCAAGTACGAAAACGAGGGCATTGCGCGCAATGGCGCGAAGATGGTGACGGCCGTGGCCACGGCCAAGGTGCCGAAATTCACGGTCATCATTGGCGGTTCGTTTGGCGCGGGCAACTACGGCATGTGCGGCCGCGCGTATTCGCCGCGCTTCCTGTGGATGTGGCCGAACGCGCGCATTTCGGTGATGGGCGGCGAGCAGGCCGCATCCGTGCTCGCCACGGTGCGCCGCGACGGCATCGAAGCGAAGGGCGGCACGTGGAGCGCCGAAGAAGAAAACGCGTTCAAGCAGCCGATTCGCGATCAATACGAGTTGCAGGGCCATCCGTATTACGCGAGCGCACGCCTGTGGGACGACGGCGTGATCGACCCGGCGCAAACGCGCGATGTGCTCGGCCTGGGCCTTTCCGCCACGATGAACGCGCCGATCGAAGAGACGCGCTTCGGCGTGTTCCGCATGTGATGCATTGAGGACCAGACAATGCAATACGAAACGCTCACCGTAGAAGTTGCCGGACACGTGGCGACCGTCACGCTCAATCGCCCTGAAGTGCGCAACGCGTTCAACGAAGCGATGATCGCGGACGTCACGGCCGCGTTCACCGCGCTCGGCGCGCGCGACGACGTGCGCGCGATCGTGCTCGCCGGCAGCGGCAAGGCTTTTTGCGCAGGCGCGGACCTGAACTGGATGCGCAAGATGGCCGGCTACTCCGACGCGGAGAACCGCGCGGACGCCATGCGTCTCGCGCAGATGCTCTCGGCGGTCTACCGCTGTCCGAAGCCGGTAGTCGCCCGCGTGCATGGCGACGCCTATGCGGGCGGCATGGGTCTCGTGTGTGCGGCGGACATCGTGGTGGCCGTGGAAAGTGCGCACTTCTGCCTTTCCGAAGCGCGCCTCGGTCTCATGCCCGCCACGATCGCGCCTTACGTGATCCGCGCGCTGGGCGAGCAGGCTTCGCGCCGCTACTTCGTTACGGCCGAAGCCTTCGACTGCGTCACCGCGCAGCGGCTCGGCCTCGTGAGCGAAGCGGTGAGCGCCGAAGACCTCGACGCCACCGTGCAACGCATCACCGAAACGCTCTGCGCGAACAGCCCGAATGCCGTGCGCGAGTGCAAGCAGCTCGTGCAGGACATCGCCGGCCAGACGATCGACGACGCCTTGATCGAAGATACCGCCGTTCGCATCTCGCGTATTCGCGCGAGCGAAGAAGGGCGCGACGGCGTGTCGTCGTTCCTTGAAAAGCGCACGCCGCGCTGGCGCGATCAATAAGGCAAGAAGCAGGAAACGAAGCGAGGACAGCACATGTTCAACAAAATCCTGATCGCCAACCGCGGCGAAATCGCATGCCGGGTCGCGGCGACCTGCAGGCGGCTCGGCGTAAAGAGCGTGGCCGTGTACTCGGACGCCGACGCGAACGCCAAGCACGTCGCGGCCTGCGACGAAGCCGTGCATATCGGCGAAGCGGCTGCGGCGCAAAGCTATTTGCGCTACGAGCGCATCATCGAAGCCGCGCGCGCCACGGGTGCGCAAGCCATTCACCCCGGCTACGGCTTTCTTTCCGAGAACGAAGACTTTGCGCGCGCGTGCGAGGCGGCCGGCATCGTCTTCATCGGGCCGCCGGTCGAGGCGATCGCCGCCATGGGTTCGAAAGCGGCCGCGAAGGCGCTGATGCACGCGGCGGCCGTGCCGCTCGTGCCGGGCTACCACGGCGACGACCAGGACCCCGCGCTCTTGCAGCGCGAAGCCGATGCAATGGGCTACCCCGTGCTGCTCAAGGCGAGCGCGGGCGGCGGCGGCAAGGGCATGCGCGTGGTCGAGCACAGCGAGGACTTCGTGGCGGCGCTCGCTTCGTGCAAGCGCGAGGCGGCCAGCAGCTTCGGCAACGACCGCGTGCTGATCGAGAAGTACCTCACGCGGCCGCGTCACGTCGAAGTCCAGGTGTTCGCCGACAAGCATGGCGGCGCGGTCTACCTGTTCGATCGCGACTGCTCGGTGCAGCGCCGTCACCAGAAAGTGCTCGAAGAAGCGCCCGCGCCGGGCCTCGAAGACGAGGTGCGCCGCGCCATGGGCGAGGCGGCCGTGGCCGCGGCGCGCGCGGTGCATTACGAGGGCGCGGGCACCGTCGAATTCATCATGACGGGCGCTAACTTCTACTTCATGGAGATGAACACGCGCCTGCAGGTCGAGCACCCCGTGACGGAGATGATCACGGGCCTCGATCTCGTCGAATGGCAGTTGCGCGTGGCGGCGGGCGAACCGCTGCCGCTCGGGCAATCGCAGCTTTCGATCACGGGCCATGCACTCGAGGCGCGCATTTACGCGGAAAATCCGGCGCGCGGCTTCCTGCCCTCCACGGGCACGCTCAAGCATCTGCGCATGCCGGAGGGCGTCGAGTTCCGGCTCGGCGAAGCGGGCCAGCGCGCGAGCGTGCGCATCGACAGCGGCGTGCGCGAAGGCGACACCATCACGCCGTTCTACGATCCGATGATCGCGAAGCTGATCGTGCACGGCGCCACGCGCGAGGACGCGCTTGCGCGCATGAAGCGTGCGCTCGAAGCGTGCGAGGTGGTGGGGCCGCATACGAACGTCGAGTTTCTGCAGCGGCTCGTGACCTGCGAGCCATTTGCGAATGCCGATCTCGACACGGGCCTGATCGAGCGTAACCATGACGCGTTGTTCTCGCCGCAGCAGAAGCCGGTGCGCGAAGCGCTCGCGCTCGCGAGTGCGGCGCTGCTGGGCCGTGAGGGCGGCGCGGCGCATGGTGCGTCGCCGTGGCACGCGCTTTCGCATTGGCGCCTGAATAGCGGCTTCGCGCAATCGCTCTCCTGGCGCGAGGTCGAAAGCGATACCGCGTTCACGGTGGCGCATACGCATGACGGCGGCGAGGAAACCCTCGCCTATGCAGGGCACGCGGCGCGCTACACGTGGTGGCGTGGCGAGGGCGCCGACGAATATGGCGCGACCATCGGCGACAGGCGCGTGACGGGCCGCGTATTCATCGACGGCGACGTGTTTCATGTGTTCTGCCTCGGCACGGCGATGGCGTTCGAGTGGCAGAACCTGCTCGCGCATGCGGCCGATGCGGAGCACGGCGAGGGCCGTCTGACCGCGCCCATGCCGGGCAAGGTGATCGCCGTGCTGGTCGAGCCGGGCGCCGTGGTCGAGAAGGGCGCACCGCTCATCGTCATGGAGGCGATGAAGATGGAGCACACGATCGGCGCACCTGCGGCCGGTAAGGTCACCGAAGTCTTGTATGGCGTAGGCGACCAGGTGGCCGACGGCGCGCAATTGCTCGTGCTCGAAGCCGCTTGAACTTGCTTGAACCCGCTTGAACTTGCTTGAGGCGGTTTGACTTGCAGGGCCAATCGGTCCCTTCCGGCTTCCCCTGTAGCCGGAGAACGACGTGAGAGTTTTGCCCTGGGGCGCTCTGCTAAAGCGGAGCGCCCTTTTTTTCGCGCTTGTGGATGAGAACCGCTCAATGTTCCTGCGCATGCGCGGCGAGCAGTTCCCGATGCCGCGCTTCGGTGGCGTCGTCGGCGGGGAACATGCATTCGAGGCGCAATTCCTGGGCAGCGATGTTTTGCGGCGTACCCACGCTCGTCACCATCGAGAAATAGCGCAGCACACTGCCGTCGTCGATGAAACTCAGTGGAATGACCGGCATGGTGGGCGTGCCGGCCGACCCATGATGCGCTTTCCAGTCGCCCGGCACGCCGGGGAACGCGAGCAATTCATCAAGTAGTGTGCGTGTTTCTTCGTCGATCACGCGGCCGACCGCTTCGCGATACACACGTTGCAGCAGGCTTCGCGAAACGTTCTCCCAGTCCGCGAGGAATGGGCGCATGCCCTGAGGGTCGAACATCAAACGCAGCAAGTTGCGTGGGGCTGGGTGCGCCGCCATGTCGATGAAGTGGCCGAAGAAGCGCGGCGCGGCGTCGTTGGCCATCAGCACGTTCCAGTGCCGGTCCATGACGATGGCCGGAAACGGATCGTGCTGGCGAATGACCCGCTCGAGCGCCCGCACGACATGCTGCATTTCCTGCGCGTTCCAGGGCGCATCGGAATAGACGGGCGCGTAGCCGGCGGCGAGCAACAGGGCGTTGCGCTCGCGCAGGGGCACGTCGAGCGTCTGTGCGAGGGTCAGCAGCGTGTCGCGGCCCGGTACGCTGCGCCCGCTCTCAATGAAGCTGATTTGCCGCTGGGAAATCCCGGCGTCCAGCGACAAATCGAGTTGACTCACGCCACGCGCATCACGCCAGTAGCGCAGCAGGGTGCCGAGTTCGCTTTGCGGCGCGTTCAGGTCGGGGCGCGTGGGGTTCATCGATTCTCCTGGTTGGATGCGGACTCGATCATGTGTTGAGAATAGGCGCTCATGCGCGGCTCGCCAATTACATGCCATGTAATCGCCGCGCAGCACAGGCATTGCGCGCGCCGCGTACGGCCACCTCCACTCGCGCGCACTTCGCGCAAAAACAGTGCGATCATTGAGCTTGGCTTTCGGCAGACCTCTCCGGCCGAACCCTGGACTTGTCGCCGAGCTGATCCGTCTCATGGATGGATCTGGGGTCGGAATGCAAATCCCAGCGTCCTTCACCATGGCCGTACCGCCCCGCTACCAGACAGGTGAGGTCATCATGCTTGGTGTTCGTAAGGCTGTGTTCCCGGTGGCGGGAATCGATACGAGCTTTCTGCCGGCAACGAAGGCGAGCCCGAAGGAAATGCTGCCGGTCATCGACAAACCGCTCATTCAATATGCCGTTGAAGAAGCCATCGGTGCAGGCATTACCGAGCTGATCTTTGTGACGGGCCGCGGAAAGCGCGTCATCGAAGATCATTTCGACAGGTCCTACGAGGTGGAACACGTGCTTAGGGCGCGCGGCAGGCAGAATCTCGTCGAACTCGTGCAGAGCATCAAGCCGGCGAATGTCGAGTGTGTCTATGTTCGGCAAGCCGAACCGCTCGGTCTCGGGCACGCCGTACTTTGCGCGGAAAAGCTGATTGGCGACGAACCGTTCGCGGTCGTGCTCGCCGACGATCTGCTCGACGGCAAGCCTCCCGTTCTCGCACAAATGGTCCATATCTTCAGCCATTACGATTCCTCGGTTCTCGCCGTGGAGGAATTCGAGTCGTGCGAGTCGACGAGTCATGGCGTGATCGACGGCCGGCATTGGGACGAGCGCGTGATCAGCGTGAGCCGCATCATCGAAAAGCCGACGCCCGAACTGGCGCCGTCGAGCTTTGGCGTGGCTGGGCGTTACGTGCTGATGCCGAGCATCTTCCACCATTTGCGCGCGCTGAAACCCGATGCCAACGGCGAGATCGAGCTCACGCCCGCTATTCATTCAATGCGTGAAGAGGAGCAGGTGCTGGCCTATGAGTTCGTTGGCAAGCGCTACGACTGCGGCACCAAGCTCGGCTATGTGCAGGCGACGGTCGACTTCGCCCTGCGGCATGCGGAATTGCAGGAAACCTTCGATGCGTGGCTGCGCGAGCGCATTGGCGCGGCGCAACTGGATGCGTGGGCAGCGGGTTCGATGCTGAGCCAACCGGCGCCGGTCGCGCCTGGGCTCGCGCATTGAAGCCATGCCTTTGCATAGGAGAATTGAATGTTAGCCGCGAGCGAGCAACCTCGATGACATCGTTTTGACGATTCCACCCTTTTTCAAGGCGATGTGAAGAAAGGATTGGTAAGAAACCGTGCAAGGTTCCGCCCGCCGCACTGCTTTAAAATCGCGGCATGAACCCCAGCGTCCTCATTGTCGACGACGATCCCGTCGTGCGCGATCTGCTGAGCCGCTTCCTGCGCTCGCATAACTTCGATACGGCCGTGCTGCACGACGGCGTCCACCTCCAGCGCCGCCTCGAGCGTGAACGTCCGTCCATTGTGGTGCTGGACATCATGATGCCGGAGACCGACGGCCTCGAGGCCATAGCCGCCCTGCGCGCGGCCGGCGACGACATTCCCGTCATTTTCGTCACCGCGCGCGGCGCCGTGAGCGACCGCATTCGCGGGCTCTCGCTCGGGGCGGACGACTATTTGCCCAAGCCCTTCGATCCGCACGAACTGCTCGTGCGCATCCAGAACATCCTGCGCCGGCGCGGCCCGTCCACCGCCAGCGCACCGGAGGCGCGCCGGCGCTACCGGTTCGGCGACTTCGAGCTCGACTTCACGATGCGCACGCTCTCTTGCGGCGACACGCAGATCCCGCTGAGAGAGAGCGAATTCGCCTTGCTGAAGGTATTCGCCACGCATCCCTACAAAGTGCTTTCGCGCACGCTGATCCACGATATCGTGCATCGCGACGAGCGCGAGTTCCACGAACGCAGCCTCGACGTGCCGATCTGGCGTCTGCGCCGCGTGATCGAAGCCGATCCGTCGAATCCGCGCCATATCCAGACCGTGCGCGGCAAGGGCTACGTATTCGTGCCGGATCCGGCGAATTATTCGGAGGCGCACGGCGCAGCAATTCAGTGAGAAGTCCGTTGAATACGCTGTTCGGGCGCATGGCGTTGCTCTCGGCGGCGGTTTTGCTTTCCATGCAGCTCGGCTGGTTTTTGCTGCTTGCCCGCCAGCCGCCACGCCATGAAGTCGATGGCTTCGCCCGTGGTGTCCTGCTCGCGCTGCGCGTGGCGAGCGAAGAGCACGTCGGCGGCGGCACGCTGCCGCCCCCGGTGCACCTCGGCGGTTCGCTCGAGCCACCGAGGGGGGGCGACCTGAGCGACGTGTTGCGCGTGCACCGCGTGCCGGTGTGGAACGTGCCCAAGGACGTACATCTGCACGAACCGAAGCGCAGGCCGCTCGTCGACTTGACGCGTCATCTGCGCGAACAGTTGCCGCCCGGCACGCAGTTCGCCGTGGACGACGCGCGGCCGCCGCAACTGTGGGTGCGCTTTCCGGGCAGCACGAGCTGGGTCGTCGTGCCGGTCGATATTCCGCCGCCGCCGCGCTTCGTCATCGAAGGGATTTCGATGCTGCTGGCGGCGCTCACGCTGTCGTTCCTCGCTGCCTGGCAGATCCAGAAGCCGCTCGCGAGCCTCGCCCAGGCGGCGCGCCGGTTCGGCACCGGCGAGCGCATTGCGCCGCTCGAAGGCAAGGGGCCGCGCGAACTGCGCGACGTGAGTGCGTCGTTCAACGACATGATGCGCTGCGTGAACGAGGCCGAAGACGACCGCGTGGTGATGCTGAGCGGCATCGCGCACGATCTGAAGACGCCGCTCACGCGGCTCAAGCTGCGAGCGACCCTGATGGCCGAGGAGGCGGAGCGCAACGGCATGCTGCGCGACGTCGATTCGCTCACCCACATCGTCCAGCAGTTTCTGGAGTTCGCACAGCAGTCGCCCGACGCGGGCAGGCTATTGAGCGTCGACGGGTTTCTGCAAAGCCAGTTTGGCAATCCTGACGAAATCGAAGGCGGCAACGGGCCGCTGTTCGTGCTCGATCTGCGTGCCGGTCGCCGGTTCAAGCTGCCGCAGGTCTCGCTGGACCGGCTCGTCACGAATCTGGTCGATAACGCGCTCGAGTATGGCGCCCCGCCGGTCGAAATCTCGACGGCGATCGAAGGCGGATCGTTCCAGATACGCGTACGCGATCACGGCGCCGGCATCGAGCCCGAGCGTATTCCCGCCGCCATGAGGCCGTTCGTGCGCCTGAATGCGGCGCGCGGCGGCGAAGGCCACTGCGGCCTTGGGCTGGCCATCGTCGCGCGGCTCGTGCGCGATAGCGGCGGCCAATGCGACGTCAAGAACCACCCCGATGGCGGCTTGCTCGTGCAGCTCAGCTTTCCTGTCGCCCACGGCTGATACGCCACCACAAAAAACGCGCCGAGCCCTCGCGGACCGGCGCGCAAACGTGCCAACGCTTGAAAAAGCGGGCGCTCGTGGACGTCGTGGTCAGGCCGTCGTGCTGACGAACAGGCCGCTCGCGGCGCCCGAGCCCTGCTGCTGCAGGTTGCTCGCGAGCGTCGTGAGGAATTGCTGAAGCTCGGACGTCGTGCCGCTCGACGAACTGCTCGACGAGGCGCCCATGGCCGCCAACAGGTTCTGGAAGTCGGACGTCAATTCGCTATCCGAACTGTTACTGCTTGATGAGCTGCTGCTTGCCGTGCTCGAATCGGAGGACGTGCTGCTCGAAGCCGACGAAAGCGACTGCGCGAGGTTCGAGATCGCCGAGGCGAGATCGCTGCCGTAACCGCCTGCCGACGAGGGCGGCGGAGGCGGCGGCGGGGGCATCATCGCTGCCGCAGTGGTCGTCGTGCTCGTATCGCTCGACGTGGACGACGTGCTGGAACTGGAAGCCGACGTCGCCGACGTCGCGCTTGCCGACGACACCGCGCTGCCGTTGCTGCTGTCGTCCGTGGCCGTCGTGGTGACGCCGCTCTGTTGTGCGGCGGCCTGGAACAGCGCGCCGAGGAATTGCTGAAGCGCGGCGGCAAGCGCATCGGCCGAGGTGGACGACGTGCTGGACGTCGAATCGGTGGAGCTGGAAGAAGAATCGGAACTGGCGGTGCTCGCGGACGCGCTGGCCGTGCTGTCCGTGGTGAAGCCGAGCGACGAGAGCGCCGAGGCAATGGCGGCGGCAAGCGGATTGACGTTGTTCGAGTCCGACGAGGCGTCCGAAGCCATGGGCATGCCCGACAGCTGGCTGGTGCTCGTGTTTTGCCCGTCAGCCTGGTAAGCGGCCCACGTCGAATAGAGTGAGTTGGAGCTGGATAACGCGCTTATCGACATGTTTAACCCCCCGGTGAATGTGCGATATGGTCGATGCCCGACCGAGACGGCTGGTCTGGCCACTCAGTCGGCGCAATCGTATGTCGTCTTTCGCCGCGGGGGGCGGCTTTGTAATTCGAGGAAAGAGTTCAGGTAAGGAATGCGTGCAATCCTTACTTTTCCTTTCCTCAGGCTGCTTCGTCGCGCACCGGCGGCGCGAAGCGCAGCGCTACCGCAATGCGGTTCCATGCATTGATATTCGCCACGGCGGCGGTCAAGAATGCCATCTGCTCGCCGGGAAACTGGCGCGCCACGTCCTCGTAGAGCGCGTCGCTCACACCGTCATGGAGCTTTGCGGTCAGCGCTTCCGTGTAAGCCAGCGCGGCGCGTTCACGCTCGCTGAAGTATTCCGGCGCCTCGTGCCATGCGGCCACGAGATCGAGCTTGACGCGCGGCACGGCTTTCTCGCGCGCAATGTTGAGGTGGTACTGAATGCAGAACGCACAGCCGTTGATTTGCGAGGCGCGGATTTTCAGCAGCTCGGTGAGCGGCTTTTCGAGCCCCGAGGCGTCGACCGCCTTGCTCATGGCGGAGAGCGCGGCGGCCACCGGGGCGGCGTCGCGTACGAAGGTTTCGTAAGCAATGCGGGTAGACGTGCTGGACATGACTGGACCTCGCGAAGTTTGGCCGTTAATATCAGAGCACGAACATCATATTCGAACTCTGACATCATGCGCAAGACGGCGAAGAAAGACCCGGCTTTGGAAAGGGGCGGACCCACGAGCGCCATTCCGGCGGTCGGCGAGGGCAAGCGCGGCGAGGCGGGCTATTTCGGCTACCTGCTGCGCCAGGCGGGCGGGGCGCACCGTTTGCGCATGGAACGCGCGCTCGACGATCTCGGCATTACGCCGCCGCAATTCGTCGTGCTGACCATGCTGGCCGCCTACCCCGGCATTTCGGGCGCCGATCTCGCGCGGCTCGCGGCGCTCACGCCGCAAACGGTGAGCGTGATCGTCGCGAATCTGGAGCGTGGCGGCGCGATCGTGCGTCGCCCGCACGCGGTGCATGGGCGCATTCAGCAGATCGACGTGACCGATGCGGGCGAAGCGCTGCTCAGGCAGTGCCGCGCGCGCGTGAAGAAACTGGAGGCGCGCATGGCCGCGGGCTTCACGGCCGAAGAGGAGCAGGTGATAAGGCGCTGGCTGGTGAGCGTCGCACGCGAGGACGACGCGGGCTGAATGCAGCCGCGCGCGACTGCGCGTTACTGCGTAGCGCCCTTCGTTTGCGCGAGGCTGCACGCATGGTCGAGCAGGCCTTCCGCCGTGCCGGTGCCGCCATCGACATCGAGCCCGCTGTTGACGACGAGCCAGCCGTCGCGTTTTGCATCGGGGCCTGCGCCCGTCACGAGTATCGTCTGCACGGCCATGGTCTGTTGCGGACCGAGATCGCGCTCGACCACGCGAAACGGATTGTTGTTGTCCGAGAGGCTCGTCACGCGCGTGACGCGGTAGCGCGAGCCGTCGAGCGTGGTCCAGCGCCACGTGCCCGGCGCGATGCCGCCATACGGCGCGAGCGCTTTCGTGATGTCGGGGCGCATGCAATCGACGTGGATATGCAGTTGATTCTGCGTGCGGCGCTCCGAGGAATTGATCTCGAGGCCGAGCTGGTCGCCGGCGAGCGGCATGCCGACCTTCGCCTCCACGAAGCGTCCCGCGCCCCATGCGCCGACCCAGTATTCGGGCGCGCCGCCGTAGAGAATCTCGGGGCTCTCGATGCCGGCCACGCGGTCGGTGGGAATCACGAGATACTGCGCGCGCCCTGCGATGTCCTTGAGCACGGCATAGCGCTTCTGGAAATCGACGGTGGTGCAGGGGCCGGGCTGGCCCTTGTCGCGCATGTTCGGCACGCACTGGCCGCCGACGACCTTCCAGAGACCGTTGGAATCGACCGCGGAGAGGCGCACACAGGCGCCGGTCGCGGCGAGCGCAACGACGGCCGCCGTGGCGACGGCAAGCCGGGACATCCGCATGAAAGGGGCAAGGCGCAAGGATCGCATCGGCACGAAGTGTCTGGGTTCACTCGATCAAACGCGCCGCGCTGCGAAGCCTGTACACGTCGCGGCGCGACGCAGCGCGCAGTGTAGCGCAATGCCCGTGACAGTCGCTTGTGCGCGGTTGGCGCGGCTTATTTGCGGCGCGGATGAAACGTCACCGGTTGCGTGTTCGAGGCGTCCGTTGCCGCCGGCGTCGGTCCGCACGTTCCGCAGGTGCCGCAGCCGTCGCCGCAATCGCCGGTCGCGCCTTTGGGCTGCACGAAGCGACCGAGGCGCTGCATGAATGCACTCCGTTGCGGGCGCAACAGTGCGGCGGCCATGGCGGCCTGCACGCGCGTAGCCGTTTTCGGCGCGAGCTTGCGCAGCGTATAGACGAAGCTCGCGGCCACGAGCAGCGCGATCACTGCATATTGCGCGACGAGTCCGGCGCTCATACGAAATGCCTCGCGATCTGATACGTGACGAACGAGGCCGCGTAGGCCACGACGAACATGTAGCCGAACGACACCACGACGGCGCGCCACGAGCGCGTTTCGCGGCGGATCACGGCGAGCGTGGACATGCATTGCGGTGCGAATGCGAACCACACCATCAGCGAGAGCGCGCTGGCGAGCGAGAAGTTCTGCGCGAGCGTGTGGCCGAGCGCGGCGGTATCCGCGTCGCCGCCCGCCACCGAGTACACCGTGGCGAGCGCGGCCACCGCCGTTTCGCGCGCGGCGAACGCGGGGATCAGCGAAAGGCTCATTTGCCAGTTGAAGCCGAGCGGCGCGAACGGCCATTGCAGCGCGCGGCCGAGATAGCCGGCGATGGAGTAATCGATGGCGGGCTGCGTCGCGCCTGCGGGCGGCGAGGGGAACGTGGAGATGAACCACATCAGCACCGTGAGCGCGAGGATGATGCCCGTGAGGCGCTTGAGGAAGATTGCGCCGCGCTCCCACAGGCCGATGGCGACGTCGCGTGCGCGCGGCAGCCGGTACGAGGGCAGCTCCATGAGCAGCGCGTGTTCGCGGTGGTCGCGGCGCAGCTTCTTCATGACCCAGCCCACCGCCATCGCGCCGACGATGCCGGCGGCGTAGAGCGCGAAGAGCACGAGGCCCTGCAGGTTGAACACGCCGAAGATCATGCGGTGCGGAATGAAGGCGCCGATCAGCAGCGCATAAACGGGCAAGCGCGCCGAGCACGTCATGAGCGGCGCGACGAGGATCGTGGCGAGCCGGTCGCGCGGGTCGGAGATGCTGCGCGTGCCCATCACGCCGGGAATCGCGCACGCGAAGCTCGACAGCAGCGGGATGAACGAGCGCCCGGTGAGACCCACCGCCACCATCATGCGGTCGAGCAGGAAGGCCGCGCGCGGCAGGTAGCCCGACTCCTCCAGCACGAGGATGAAGAAGAACAGCACCAGAATCTCGGGCAGAAAGCCGAGCACAGTGCCGACGCCGCCGAACAGCGCGTCCGTCACGAGGCTGCGCAGCGGGCCGTCGGGCAGCGCCGCGCCGGCGGCCGCGCCGAGCCAGGTGAAGCCGTCGCCGATGGCGTCGGTGAGCGGCTTGCCGAGCGAATACACGGCCTGGAACACGAGGAACATCACGAACGCGAGGATCAGCGGGCCGAGGACGGGGTGCAGCGCGAAGCGGTCGATGGCGTCGTCGCGCGCGTCGGTGGCGCGCGGCATCGTCACGGCGCTCGCGAGGATGGCGCGCACCGTGCCGTGCAGGTCGTCGTTGGCCGCTGCTGCTTGCGTCTGCGGTGTTTCAGCCGTCGTGCGCTCGATCAGCTCGATGAGCGCTTGCGCGCCGCCGCGCCGCACGGCCACGGTTTCGACCACGGGCATGCCGAGCTGGCGCGCAAGCTCCGCCACGTTCACCTCGACGCCGCGGCGCCTGGCGGCGTCCATCATGTTCAGCGCGAGCACCATCGGGCGTCCCATGCGCTGCACTTCGAGCACGAAGCGCAGATGCAGGCGCAGATTCGTCGCGTCGGCCACGCAGACGATCAGATCCGGCGCGGCCTCGCCCGGGTAGCGGCCGAGCAGCACGTCGTGCGTCACGCGCTCGTCGGGGCTCGTCGAATTGAGGCTGTACGCGCCCGGCAGATCGAGCAGCTGCACCTTGCGCCCCGAGGGCGTAGCGAAGCGCCCCTCCTTGCGCTCGACCGTCACGCCCGCGTAGTTGGCGACCTTCTGGCGCGCACCGGTCAGCAGATTGAAGAGCGCGGTCTTGCCGCAGTTGGGATTGCCGACGAGCGCCACGCGCAGCGGCGTAACCGGGACCAGGCTCATTGCGCGGTCTCCCCGTTCGTCGTCACGCTCACGCGCTGCGCTTCCGCGCGGCGCAGGGCAAAGCGGGTCGAGCCGATCTGCACGAGCAGCGGGTCCGCGCCCCAGGGTGCGCGCGCAACCACGCGCACGGGCTCGCCCGCAACGAAGCCGAGGTCGCGCAGACGCTGCGCGATCGGGTCGGGGGCATGGATATCCTCGACACGCTCAACGAGGGCGGTCGCTCCTTTGGACAGATCGGTCAGACGCATAGGTGGAGGGCTTGCTTACAACGAATGAGAACCGTTCTCATTGTAGCGGCAGCGCGGTCGTTGTGGCGGCAAATGCGCCTTGGGTCCGTCGAGGTGGGCGGGGAACCCGCGGCCGACGCGGGGTAGCGGCGGCGCGTGCGCTCATGTGCCGCAGTTGCGCGCGGTGTCCGGCGCGAAGGCGGTTTATTCCGGATCGCTAATCAAACGATCGGCGCGGCAAGCATGCGCCGCGCGGCGTGCTCGTTGCCAGGGTGGCCCGTGCGCTCAAATTTCCGGCGCAGGCAGCGTCCCGAGAATCGCTTCGAACGCGAGACCGATCGCGAGCAGCCTGCGGTCGCCGCCGGCCGGTCCGTCGAGTTCGAGCCCGACTGGCAGGCGCGCGTCGACAAGGCCCGCGGGCAGCGCGAGGCCCGGAATGCCGGCGTTGCTCGCCGGATCGGTGTTGCGCAGATACGCCTCCATCTCGTCGATCGGCGCCGCGCCGTCGATCGACACGCGAGACGATCCGTTTAGTTCGTCGATCGGCACGGCGGCGAGCCGCGTCGTGGGGAAGAGCAGCGCGTCGAGGCCGCTGGCCGCGAAAGTCTGCGCATAGAGCTGCTGCAGACGCGGCCGCCACACCGTCATTGCGCTGTGATAGTCGCCGCGGCGCGCGTCGGCGAGCACCGCGTCGTAGGCCGCACGCACGTCGGGGCTCGCAATGCGCGCGGCGACTTCGGCCACGGTTTGCGCCGGTGCGTGGTTCGCAACGAGCCATGCGGCGAGATCGTCGATGGGCTCGTGCAATGCGATTGCGTAGCTCACTCGGTCGTTCAGCGCGAGCAGCTCGCTCATTTCGACCGGTACGAACGTGATGCCTGCGGCTTCGAGCTTCGCGAGCGCGGCGCGCGCCACGTCTTCGAGCGCGGCTTCGAGGCCTTCCCACAGCGGCGCGGGCAGGCCGATGCGCAGATTCGTCACGGCGGCCGGCGAGAGCGGGCCGTGCCCGGTGATCACGGCGTCGAGCAGTGCGACATCGGCTACCGTGCGCCCCATCGGCCCGACCGTGTCGCGCGTATGGCTGATCGGCACGACGGCCTGTGGGTCGTGATAGCGGCGTTGCGTGCCGCCGTCGCCCACGCTCGGGCGCAGGCCGACAATGCCGCACAGCGCGGCGGGAATGCGCGTGGAGCCGCCGGTGTCGGTGCCGAGTCCGGCGGGCACGATGTGCGCCGCAATGGCGGCTGCGGTGCCGCCGGAGGAGCCGCCCGGAATTCGTTCGGGATCCCAGGGGTTGCGCACGGGCCCCGCATGCGGCGCGAGATTCGTGCTGGTGATGCCGAACGCCAGTTCGTGCATATTGGCCTTGCCGAGCAGGATCGCGCCGGCATCGACGAGGCGCTGCACCGAAGGCGCGTGGCGCGCGGGCACGAAGCCTTCGAGCGCGGGCGTGGCCGCCGAGGTCTGCAGGCCGCGCGTATTGATGTTGTCTTTCACGACCACGGGCAGTCCGGCGAGCGGCAGTCGCGCACGCTCGCTGGCGCCGAGCGCGTCGATGCGCTGCGCGGCGGCGAGCGCGCCTTCCACGTCGAGCACGGTTAGCGCGTTGAGGTTGGAGAGCGCCTGCGCGCGCGCGAGCAGCGTCGCGACGTAGTCGGCGGCCTTCAGTTGTCCGGCATGGATCGCCTCGACGGCTTCGGTCGCGCTCAGTTCAAGTTGCTGGTCGACAGTCCAGGTCATGCAGCGTTCTCCTCGTGCGGCTATACAGCCATGCTAACAACGCACGCGTTTTGCGTTGTGGCGCTACTTCTTCAAGAGGCGCAGCGCGAAGCGTGCGAGCGTGGGCACGAGCGTCGGCCGCAAGAGGCGCGCGTCGTAGCCGCTCATGCGCGCGTCGTTTTCTTCGAGGCAGAGCTCGATCATCTCGCGCGGTTCGAGCGAGTCGCCCAGCACCTCGCGGTTCGCAGGCAGGAAGTTCGAGTCGCGCGCGTTGCCGCTGGCGTCGATGCCTCGCGCGATCGCAAGCCGCTCCCACACCAGCATGAACCAGATGGCGGCCACGCGCACGGAATGCCACGGCCTGCGCCACCAGGGCATGGTCTTGCGATACCACGCCACCCAGTTGACGAAGAAGAGGATATGGCGCGCCTCTTCCTGAATCACCGGTTCAAAGGTGTCGACGAGGTCTGGCGGGAAAAAGCCCGAGCGCTGCGCCGAGCGAAACAGGCCGAACGCGAAGAAGCTGTCGATGCACTCGCTATAGCCGGTGAACATCCACGCCCATTCCGCCTTTCTGGGCGGCGGGTATGCGGGTTCAGGCGCAAGTTCGATGCCGTAGGCCTGCACGAGATGCGAGAGCACGACCTTGTGGCGCGCTTCCTCGGCCGCATCCATTTCGATTGCTTCGCGCAGCAGCGGGTCGCACAGGGTTTGCGCATAAGTCAGCACGCGGATGGAGGCGCGGCCTTCGGTTTGCACCGCCATGTCCCAGATCGGCAGCGATGTGAGGCGGTGGAGCGCGTCGGGCTCGAGCTTCGGCCAGTCGAGCACGGCGGGGCGGTACGGGTCGTGGGTGTCGAGCAGCATCCGGCAGAACATCTTGCGGTGTTCGTCCGATCCGATCCTGATGGGCCCTGGCGTGCCGTGAGTCCAGCGCCGCAGCGCGGCGTCCTGGTCGGAGAGGAAGGCTGCGCCTTCGTCCGGATGCGTCAGGGTTTCGGACATGAGCATCTAATCTGAAGGGGGTATGACTCCTATTCTGTCACAACCGTAAGGAAGCATGCGCGCTCACGCGCAGCGGCGCTGCTGGTCGATCCACATGCGCGCCCAGCGGCAGGCGTAGGCGAGCGCGTGCCTTTCTTCGAAGAAATAATCGAGTTCGTCGAACGAATGCTGCGCGCCCGGTTGCGTGCCAATGGTGAGATTGGCGGCGAAAAGGCCGTTCGGGAGCTGCCGCGCGCTGGGGGCGACGACATAGCCTTTGTAGCGTAGTGGAGTGTTCATGGCCGCGCTTCCTGCTGATCTTCTGCTGATTTGCCCGGGTTCTCGTTCTCGGTGGCGCGTGTGTTTTGCTGCCCACTCACTGTGCCGACACGGACCAGCGTACGGGCCGCCATGTGTCGATGGAACCAATCATTCGTCGCAAGCAAATCACGTGTGGCCTGGAACGGTCAGCAGAATGATCCGGATGAGGCGAGGGGTGCATCCGGCTTCAATGTGGACCGGACGATATGCGGCGTCTGTGGGATGGCGCACGCGATGTGCGCCGCGCGACGCCGGCAATGTGGGTTAGGGAACGTTTCCCGCTCCACGCACTCGACGGCGTGCGGTTGGGCGAGCGGGAGAGGTCGGGCAGCGTCTCAGACAGCGAGGCTCAGGCGCTTTTCGGTGCGCGGCGCGTTGGCGGCCTGTGCGCCGCCGACGCTGTTCAACGCGCTCGCCAGCGGCGCCGCGTAGTGTTCCTGGCCCTGGCCACCGAACGCGAGCGCGAACTGCGCCGCCTGGCGGCCGACCGTTGCGAGCTGTTCGGCGACCTTGGCGTCGGAGCACTGCTGCGCGCTCTCGAAGCGTGTCTCCAGCGTGTTGATGCCCGCGCCGAACGGTGTCGGCCAGCCGCGCAGCGCGTGCGCGATCGCGCGCAGCGAGGTCAGCACCGAGCCCGCGGCCTGCCAGCCATAGGCCGTGACGATGCAGCCCACTGCCCGGCCGTCCAGATAAGGGCGGTCGTCGGCCCGCAGTTCTTCGAGCGTGTCGAGCGCGTTCTTCACGAGCCCCGATACGCCGCCGTGATAGCCGGGCGTCGCGATGATGACGGCGTCGGCGGCGCGCACGGCTTCGATCAGTTCGAGCTGCGCGTCGGTGCGAACGGGGTCTTCGGGTGCGTAATGCGGCAGCGTGTGCAGGAACGTGCCGCCGAATAATTGCGTGCGCGCGCCGGCGTCTTCGGCGCCGCGCAGCGCGAAAGCGAGCGCGCGCTCGGTCGACGAGGCGGCGCGCGTCGTGCCGCCGATGCCCACCACGAGCGGGCGGCGATGCGAATCGGAAATGCTCAAGCGGAACTCCCTGAATTGCGATGAGACCTGGCTCGTGCGGGATCGGGCTACGCAGCCACGAAGCCTGGCAGGCTGGAAAGGGTCATCTTAGAGAGCGCGCCGCACGGCGCGAAACGACTTTTTGTTCTATCCATATGCCGGCGGCGCTACGTTGCGCTGCGCCATGCGGCCCGCAATGCATATGCGAAACCATTGGTTGGACACGAGGCGGGCCGTGGCTAAGATGAAGCCGTCTCCTCCATGACATCTCCTTGACATGGGATTCGGCCCCGCACTTCTCCGGTGACGGGGCTGTTTTTTTCTGGAGACGGGAATGGGCGGCGTTTCGAGGTCTTCGAGGCCGTGATCGCGGCAGCAGCTGCGTGCCGCGTTGTGTGACGTGCTTTGCGCCGCTGACTGCGGCTACGCGCTAGCTCAAACCGTGAGGACGTTGCCGTCGGGGCCGATTTGCGGCGGAATTTCCGGCAGGGTTCCCTTGCCCGGCGCGGTACGCACGGGGGCGCCCGGCGTGACCGGCAGCGTGGGCGCGGGCGCGCGCACGGCCGGTTCGGCGACCTTGCGGGTGGTGAGCTTGTCGGCGGAGGCCAGTTTGTGCTTCGTGCCGTGATGCGCCTTCTTGCCGGCATTGCCCGCATGCGCCGAGGGCGTGCGCGCTTCCGGCGGATTCCAGATCTCGATGTAGTGTTCCCCGGCGATCGCGGTGGACGCGAGGACGCCCAGCAAGGTCCCCGTGATGAAGAATCGCACGTCGTGTTCTCCGTTTCGATGTACAGGCCGGGGCCGCGCCATGCGCCGGGACGCGATGGGGCGGCGTAACCCGGTACGGCGACCGGGCGGCACGAACGGCCGGCTGCACGCACTGTACATTCATACAGGCGCTTATGCAAACGTTTCACGACGTGCGGCGGGCCATGTGTTGCATGGGCGCGCCGCGGCCCTGCGGGGCTTGCGCCGACGCTCAATCTGGCGTGTGCGGGCGGTTCAGGCGTCGAGCGTCGCCCGGATTTGCGCGATCGCGCCGTTCGCGGCCGGGCCGTGTGCGCCGAGCCAGCGCCCGTAGCTGCGCGGCGAGAACGCGAGCGTGAGCACGATCATCGCGCTGATCGATACGGCGAGCATGATCCACGCGCCCGTGAAGCCGCCCGTGAGGTCGCGCACGCGGCCGGCCACGATGGGGGCGAGCGCGGCGATCACGAAGCCCAGACCCTGGACGAAGGCGACGAGGCGCGCGGCCAGGCGATGGTCCGCGCAATGGTCGAGCGCGGTGACGAGCGTGACCGAGAACGTGCCGCCGAGCCCTGCGCCGGCCGCCGCGACCCACAGCAGCGGCGCGGCGTCGGGCCATGCGGCTAGGCCGATCACGCCGACGAGCTGGCCGCACAGGCCCAGAACGAGCCACGGACGCCGGTCCGTGAACGCCGCCGCGGCGAGCGGCAGGAGCAGCGCGCTGGCGGCCTGGAACACGGTCATCGCGGCGAGCAGCGAGCCGCTCGCTTCGACGCTCGCGCCGTGCTGCTGATAGTAGGCGGGCAGCCACGCGACGAGACTCGTATAGCCGCCGTTGACGAGGCCGAAATGCAAACCGAGCGTCCACGCCCGGCGCTTGCGCCAGACCGGCACCGCTACCGCGTCGGCATGCGCCTGCGAGGGCGCGCTGGCGGCGTGCTGCGCGCGCCGGCCTGCGCCGAACCCGCCGTTCAACACGCCCCAGATCGCGAGCGCGGCCAGCGCCGGCAATGCCCAGACGGCCAGCCCCGCATGCCACGACCCGCTGAGCCGCGCGACGAGCGGGCTCAGGCTCGCGCCGAGCCCGCCGCCGCCCATGATCGACGCCGAGAACAGCCCCATTGCGAGCGGCACCTGCGCGGCGAAGCGTTGCTTCATGACGGCGGGCAGCAGCGCCTGGATGGCCGCGACCCCCGCGCCGGCCGCGGCGGCCGTGAGCATGAGCGCGCCGCCGCTGGCGGCGAACGCGCGGGCCGCGCATGCCGCGGCAATCGCCACGAGCCCGAGCGCGACGCCGCGCGTTTCGCCGAGCCGGCGCGCGAGCAAGCCGGTGCCGAACGCGCCGAGCCCCATCGCGACGACGGGCAGGCTCGTGAGCAGCGAAGCGCCGTAGAAGCTCAGGCCGGTGTCGTTGCGAATGGTCGTCATGAGCGGGCTGATCGAGGTGAGCAGCGGCCGCAGATTCAGGCCGATCGCGACGATCGCGGCGTACCACGCAAGCGCGCTGGCCGACCCGCCGGACGGCGTCTGGGAATGATTGGAGCGGTTTTGAGGGTTCAATGCGGTCAACCTTTTTACAGCTATTTGGTTGACCATTATACGAAATAATTGTCAACAATATGGCGACGCTCGCTATCTCCGGCATGGGCGATCGAGTATGGGCGCAGGTCTATATCGCCTCGCCATGCCGCTCGCTACAATGCGACCTGACCCAGCGACCCGACCCAGCTAGCGCGCCTGCCCATGGCCCAATCCTCCCGCCTCGCTCCGCCCCGCGATACCGACGAACCGTCCGATGTCGAAGCGCATGTCTATGCGTCGATTTCTTCCGCGCTGCTCGAAGGCAAGCTCGCGCCGGGCCAGCAACTGGTTGAGCGCGAACTCGCGGCGGCGTTCGGCTGCACGCGCGGCGCGTTGCGCAAGGTGCTGGCGCGCCTCGGCTACGAGGGCAAGCTCGTGCTCGAACCCAATCGCGGCGCGTTCGTGCCGTCGCCCTCGGAGGACGACATCCGCGCCGTGTACCGCGCGCGCCAGGTGGCCGAGGCGGGCGTGATGGTGAGCCTGTGCGGCACGCTCGACGCCGCGATGCGGCGCAAGCTCGCGGCCCACGTGCGCAGCGAGAAGAAGGCGTTGCGCGAGGCGCGCGTGGACGAAGCGGTGCGCCTCGCGGGGCAGTTCCACTTGCTGCTGACCGAGCAGGCGGGCGGTGCCGCGCTCGTCGAAGCGCTGGCGCAACTGGTCGCGAAAACGGAGCTTTACAAGGCCTTGTTCGATCCGTCGAAGGCGTCGATGTGCGCGCCCGACGAGCACGCGCAGATCATCGAGGCGCTCGAGGCGGGGGACCTCGCGGCGGCGCTCGCCACGATGCGTGCGCACCTGGGCGAGCTGGAGGAACGGGTGGTGCAGCAGGCGCGTGCGCGCGCCGGGCGCGATCTCAAGACGGTGTTCGCGGATCTCGCGAACGGCTGAACGCGCAAGGCGCGCATCAGCCCTGATCTACGCGCCGGCGCAACTCCTTCGAAGCGGCGAGCGGGATGCGCGCATCGTCCCACGTGGCGAGCCATTCGATCTCTTTCGCGGCGAACACCTGGCCATGATTGCGCAGCGCGTACTGCAACGAGTCGATGACGTGATTGCGGATGATTTCGGGCGTATGCGGGTCGTCGAGGACGATGCGCAAGGCTTCGAGCGTGGCCATGGTGCGGCTCCGGCGAATGTGGCGACCGCAACGTTATCGCACGACAAAAAAGCGCTTGCCGGGCGAGAAAAAATACCACGCGAAGCGCGCTTCAGTGTCGCGTGCGCCTGAAGATCTCGTACTCCTCGGCGAAGGCTCTCGCAACGGCGGGCCGCTCGCGCACGCGTTGCGCGTAGGTCGCGACGGCCTCCCATTGCGACACATCGATGCCCACGTACGGCGCCCAGTTCAGCACGGTCACGAGATAGGCGTCCGCCACGCTGAATTCGTCGAGCAGGAAGGTGCGCGATTCGAGATGATGCGCGAGCAAGTCGAAGCGGCGCGGGATCTTGCCGCGCGCATAGGCCTTGACGGCCTCGTCCACGTCCTTGCCGAGCAGCGGCACGAACACGGCCTTGTGCAGTTCGGTGCCGATGAAGCCTAGCCATTGTTGCAGACGCGCGCGCTCGCGCGTGCCCGCTGGCGGCGCGAGCCGCGCCTCGGGAAAACGGTCGGCCACCCACGGCAGCACCGCCGAGTTTTCGGTGAGTGTCCAGCCATCGTCCTCGCGCAGCACCGGCACCTGGCCGAGTGCGTTGACCTCGAAGAAGTCGCCGCCTTCGGCGAGCTGCTTCGTGAGCGTGTCGACCTGGATGTAGCGGGCCTGCGCGCCTGCCTCGTAGAGCGCGATGCGCGTGGCGAGCGAGCACGCCAGCGGGGCGAAATACAGATCCATCGTCATCCTCCTTTGCGGGCTATCGGGCTTTTCGAATTTTGTACTATAGTGAACAAAAATCGCCGATCCAATATTTCTATGCAATCCAGTACAAAAAAGGATAGCCGCCCGCGTGGGCGTCCGCGCGCCTACGATCCGCACGAGGCGCTCGCCCGCGCGCGCGATACGTTCTGGCGCAATGGGTATGCAGGCACATCGCTCGACGACCTGAGCGAGGCGACCGGCATGAACCGGCCGAGCCTCTATGGCGCGTTCGGCGACAAGCACGCGCTCTATCTGCAAACCATGGAGCGTTACGTGGAAGCCGGGCGTATGGCGATGGAGTCCGCGCTGGACAGCGCAGTGCCGCTGCGCGAGGCGCTGATGCGCGTATTCGACGGCGCGCTCGGCTGGTATTTGCCGGCGCACGACGCGGCGCGAGGCTGCTTGCTGATCGGCACGGCGGCGGTGGAAGCGGTCAACGACGAGGCGGTACGCGAGCGTCTTGCCGCGGGATTGCGCACCTTCGACAAGGCGTTCGAGCGGCGCCTGCGCGCGGCGCTCGCGCAAGGCGAACTGCCGCCCGATGCCAGCGCGCCGATGCTCGCGCGCCTCGCCTCCGCGCTCTTGCACAGCATGGCGCTGCGCGCGCGGGCCGGCGATTCGCGGGCCTCGCTGCGCGCGATGGCGGTGGCGGGCGTCGCGCTGATCTGCGGCGAAGCGCCGGCTGCGGCCGATGCGCGTCCGGCGCGGCGGCGCGCGAAGTGATATCACGCTGAATGTTGCTGCCGGCGCCCGCTACGCGGGCCCTCACGTCGCTTTCCCTTGTTACACTGGCGCAGTCGCGCAGGGACGGCTTGCGCACTCGAAGAGGGGAACACGATGGTGCGCTACAGGCACTACAAGGGTGGCATTTACGAACTGGTTTGCGAGGCGACGCTCGAATCGGATCCTTCCGTCACGATGATCGTGTATCGCGCGGCGAACGGTACGATCTGGACGCGGCCCTCCAATGTGTTCTTCGAACTCGTCGAGTATGAAGGCGGACTCGTGCCGCGCTTCGCGCCCGTCAACTGATTCTTTTCACACTCGTCTCTTCCACGCTTTAGAGGTTTCGCCGAATGCGTTTACTGATTGCGCTGATCCTGCCCTGGCTCCTGTTCTTCACCATTGGGCGTCCGATTGCGGGCATCGTCTGCCTGATCCTGCAGATCACGCTGATCGGCTGGATTCCGGCCGCGATCTGGGCCGTGTATTCGCTCAGCCAGTTCAAGACCGACCGGAAAATAGAGGACGCGCTCGGCCGCCGCGGCTAAATCCTGGAGCGGGCGTCTACGCGCCGTGCAGAGGCGCGTTGCGCGTTACAACGGTAACCCGTGCTCACAATTCAATAAGAACTTAACGCTGATTCTTCTTTCTTACAAATAGAAAGGAGAGTCAGCTATGTTCAAGTTCGTTCTCACGGTGGGCGCTTTCGCGCTCCTTGCCGGGTGTGCGGTGGCCCCGGGCTACGACTATGGTTACGGCGGCTATGGCCAGCCGTACTCCACCGGTTACTACAGCGGCTACGCGCCGGGCTATGCGCCGACCTATGGCAGTGTGAACATCGGCGTCTGGGGCGGTGGCGGCGGTCGCGATTATCACGGCGGCGACTGGCACGGCGGCGGCGGTGGCTCGCACGGTGGCGGTCCGGGTGGTCACGGTGGGGGCCACGGCGGACCTTGGGGGCCGCCGGGCGGCGGTCATGGAGGCGGCCATGGTGGCGGAGGCCACGGCGGTGGCGGTCACGGTGGCGGCGGACCGGGCGGCCGTTGATCCGCGCCGAGCCGAAAATCCGTTGCAAAACGAATCAGGCCCGCCTCTCTCACGAGGGCGGGCCTGATGCTTTGCACGAGAACCCAGCGTCACAGCCGGGGTTGTCGCGAAACTTACTGGCTCGACTGCGACGTTCCGTTCGTCGACGGGCCGTAAGCCGTCGCGCGCTGCGCTGCGACCTTGGCTTCGGCAGCCTGAATGTTTTCCGGGTAGTGCATCCAGTCGCTCGGATCGTAGCCGGCGGCGCGCAGTTGCGCGAGATCGGCGCGGACTTCGGCGCGGGTCACGGGTTGTTGCTGGGGTTGTGCCTGCGCGAACGCGGCGGCGGGCACGGCAACGATGGCGGCGAGCATTGCTGCCTTCAGAAACGAATTCATGACTAACCTCCGATATTTTTTGTGGGGAGCCATCGCATCGGCGTGGTCCATGCCGACAATGTATGTGGTCGGAGGGTCAGGGTAAATACCTAGAAAACGAATTCAGTGTTTTTCTGACGACAACAATCGGCGTCGAAATCTTCTGAAGTATTGCGCCGCGCGCTTGCAATAAGGCGGGAAGGCCGCAGATCGTCTGGCCCTGAAATCTCGCCGGATTATTGCGAAATCCGTAATTCCAATTCGCCTGAATCGGTCTGTATCCGGCCGGGGCGCTTGCCTAGAATCCACTCACAGCCAGCCGATGCGGCGAATCGCAGCGAGCCGGCCGAGCACGACAGGGTATGCACCGTCGTTGCGCATCGACGCTAAATAATTCCGGAGGTTGTCATCATGAAGTCGCTTCTCAAGGCTGTTGCCCTTACCGTTGCTCTGGCTGCTCCTCTGGCCGCTTTCGCCCAGGCCGATCAAGGTCTGACCCGCGAGCAGGTGCGCCAGCAACTCGTCGAATTCCAGCAAACGAGCCGCAACCAGGCTGCAGTCGCTCCCCAGACGGCCGCGCCGGTCGCCCAGACCGATGGTTCGTTCGGCGGCGTGAGCAACTCGACGTCGGTTGCGGGCGCTCGCTATGTGTCGGAAGCGGCACGCACCGGTCCGCAATCGGTGTACTTCGGCGGGCAGTAGGCCTGTCGGCAGTCAGCAGATAAAAACGGCCCGCGATTTCGATTCGCGGGCCGTTTCGCATTTGGGCGCAGCGCAGCGTTTTGGTGCCGCTACATGGCTTCCGCCTCGGGCACGTCGAGCACGAGATCCGTGCGCGCGACTGCCACGCAGGTGAGCACATAGCCCTCGGCTTTTTCCTCGCGGCTCAATCCGGGCCACTCGATCGTGAAGCTCACTTCGCCGCTCACCACGCGGCACAGGCAGGCGCGGCAGGTGCCGTTGCGGCACATGCGCGGCAGACGGATGCCCTCGAACGCCGCCGCTTCGAGCAAGGTCAGCTCGGGCGGCGCTTCGAAGCTGCGCCCGAGCGGCTCCACGCGCACGACGGGTACGCGCGGCGAGCCGTCGCCGTCCTGCACGCTTTCGTGGTTCTTGTCGCTCATGAAAGCGACACCCCGAGCAGACGCCCCGCGCCCGCCGTGAACGCCGCCGCGGCAAGCCCGATCACGATCTGCCGGAACGCCGAGAACGTTGCGCTGCGCCCGTTGAAGAGCGAGGTGAACACGCCGACCAGGGCGAGCCCGCATGCGCTCAGCGCCACCGACTGCGCGATGGCCGTGACGCCGTGCGCCCACAGGAACGGGGCGGTCGGAAACGCCGCGCCGAGCGAGAAGAGGCAAAACGAGACAGCGGCGGCCGACCACGGATTGCCGCCCAGCTCCTTCGGGTCGATGCCGAGCTCCTCGCGCGCCAGCGTATTGAGCGCCTCGTCCTTGTTGCGCATGATCTGGGCGGCCACGCGGCGCGCTTCTTCGGGATCGATGCCCTTAGCCTGATAGATGAGCGCGAGCTCGTGACGCTCGGCGTCCGGCGTGTGTTCGAGTTCGTCGGCTTCCTTCGCCAGCTGCGTGCGCGCAAGCTCGCGCGCGTTGGTCACCGAGAGCCATTCGCCGAGCGCCATGGAGCAGGCGCCCGCCACGAGACCCGCAAGCCCCGTGAGCAAGATCGTGCGATTGACGCTGCCCGCGCCCGCTACGCCCATGATCAGGCAGAAATTCGAGACGAGCCCGTCGTTCGCCCCCAGCACCGCGGCGCGCAGGTCGTTGCCCGACGTCGCGCCCTTGTGCCACGATTCGGCCGCGCCGATCGCTTCGCCGTGGCCGTGTTCGGGCTCGCGCTTCTTCGCGGCGATCGCCTGCACGATGGCGGCGTGCTGCTGTTCCTGGGCGGAAAGCTTCTCGGCGCCGGGTTCGCGCGCGTAGCGGTCGCGGTCGGCGTATTCGGCGGCGGCGACGGTGGGCAGCACGAGCGAAGGGCCGAACGTGCGCGTGAGCGTTTGCAGCAGGCGGGTTTTTGCGCTGCGCCGATGCGGCCGGGGCGTGACGCCGTTGGCCGCGAGCTTCTCGCGCCAGACGCTCGCGTGCTCGCGCTCGGAGGCCGCCAGTTCGGCGAAGATGCGGCGGCGCTCGTCGTCTTTCTCGACCGCGGATAGCGTGTCGTAGACGGCGGCGCTGTCGAGTTCGTCGGCGAGATTGCGCCGGAAGCGGTTGATTTCCTGAGCGGAGGCCATGGGGCGCTGTGCGGGAAGCGATCCGCCAAGCTTACCCTGGCGCCGCCGCGGCCAGAAGCCGCTTCGACGCCCGCCTTGGCCGGTGCGCTCAGCGGCGCTGACGCAGATGCCGGTAGACCGTGTTGCGCGCGAGCCCGAGTTCGCGAGCCGCCGCCGAAACATTGCCGCTGTGGCGCGCGAGGGTCTCTTCGATGAGCCGCGACTGCCAGACGGACAGGCGCGCGGGCTCGCGTTCCGTGTCGCCCGCCTGGTCTTCAGCCGTGGCATCGGCGCACGGCTGCGCGCAGTCGCTCGCGGGGTCGCAATCGTGCATGAGGTCTTCGGGCAGATGCGCCATGTCGATGGCGTCTTCGCCTTCGGCCATGATCGCCGCCGTGCGCAGCGCGCTCGCGAGCTGACGCAGATTGCCCGGCCAGCGGCAGCGCGCAAAGCACGCCCGAACGGCCGGCGTCAGACGCGCGGGCGCGCCAGGCACTTCACGCCGCACGATCTCGAGCATGCGGGCGACGAGCGCGTCGAGGTCGGTGCGCTCGGCCAGCGCCGGCAGCGTCACGACGAGGCCGTTGATGCGGTAGTAGAGATCCTCGCGGAACGTGCCTTCGGCGATCATCGTGCGCAGGTCGCGGTGCGTCGCGCAGACGATGCGCAAATCCACCGGCACCGCGCGCGTACCGCCGAGCGGCACGACGGCGCGCTCCTGCAGCACGCGCATGAGCCGCACCTGTTGCGCGAGCGGCATGTCGCCGATCTCGTCGAGAAAGAGCGTGCCGCCATGCGCCTGCGCGATCTTGCCGGCGCTGCCGCGGCGCTTCGCGCCCGTGAACGCGCCGTCCTCGTAGCCGAACAGCTCGGCTTCGATCAGCGTGTCGGGCAGCGCTGCGCAATTGAGCGCGACGAACGGCCCGTCGCGGCGCGGCGAATCGCGATGCAGCGCCCGTGCGAGCCATTCCTTGCCGGTGCCGGTGCGGCCGAGCACGAGCACGGGAATGTCGCGGCCGCGCACGCGCGCCACGCGCTGCAGGGCGGCGGCGAGCCGTTCGTCGCCGGTATCGAGTTCGGCGAGCGTGGGCTGCGGCGCGGTGTCGGCGGCGTGGGGCGCTCTCGCCTGGGCGGGCGCGGGCGTGTAGGGCGAGCGGGAGGCTTCAGGTACGGCGCTGCGCGCGAACGTTCCGACGCCCGACGTGGGCGCGCCGGGCGTGGTGCGCGCGATCACGCGCACGCCGCTTGGCAGGGCGAGCGTGAGCGGCTCGCCGCTCGCGCGCATGAGCTGCTGCATGAACGCCGCGAACGGCTGGCCGAAGAGCGCCGCGAACTCGCGCTGCTGCAGATCGGCGAGCGGCGCGCCGAACTGGAACAGGGCGCTGCGGTTTGCGCAGAGCAGCGTGCCATCTGCCGAGAATGCGGCCAATCCTTCGTAGAGCGTACCAATGAATTCCGCGCGCGCGTGAAACTGGAGCCGGATGGCATCGGCGAATTCGGTGTTGAACAGATGGTTCTCGATCATCTGTGCAGACATGCGCACGAGCGCGAGCGTGTGCTTGTGAAAACCGCGCGACTCGCCGCTCACGTCGAGTGCGCCGAGCGTGCGGCCGTACGGATCCGCGATCGGCGCGCAAGAGCAGGTGAGGATGTGATTGGCGCGCAAAAAGTGCTCGCCCGCATGCACCGTGGTCGGCTGGCCTTCCACCAGCGCCGTGCCGATGGCATTCGTGCCGCGATGCTGCTCGGCCCACGAAACGCCCGGGCGCAGCGCGACGCGCTGCGCTTTCTCGACGAAGTCGCTGTCGGCGCAGCTATGGAGGATCACGCCGTTGCGATCGGTGAGCAGCACCATGCTCTGCGTATCGACGATCTGCGCGTGCAAGGCGTCCATGACGGGACGCGCCTGGTGATAGAGCGTGCGGTTCGTGTCGATCAGCTCGCGCAAGTCGACGGCGGCGAGCGCGTCGAAGTCGGGCGCCTCGGTGGCGCGCAGTCCGAGTGCGCGCGAGCGCGCGTGAGCCTGCGCGATGGCGTCCGCGCGGGCCGCGTCGTGCGGCGTGACGGGGCGTCGGGTCACTCGTGTCTCCAGTCGTTTTGGGCGCTACGCTGCGGCGCAGCAAGGCTATGCGAGCGGCGCCTCTGGGGCAGTTCATGGTACAGGATCCGCGGCGGTTGCCAATTCGGGTTGAAGCCGGGTTGCAGCCGGTTGCAGCCGCGTCGCTCCGCCTCAACTGCGCCTTGAGTTTACGGGCGCGGGTGCCATGATGAAGGTGAGGGCGCGTTTGCGTCGCGCCCCCGCTGAGTAGCGGAGTTCGTCATGGTGCACGGCGAATTGAGGATCGTGGTGGCGGTGCTCGCCACGTTCGTTGCGCTCTTTGGCCTCGGGTATGCGATTGACGGATTGATCTTCGACGAGAACAACGTCGTGCTCTCCGGAATGGTGACCGTGGCCCTTGGGATCGTCGCGTTCGTGGTGATGCTCACCCTGCACCCGAAAGACCTCGAAGATCTCGATCAGCACCGGCATCGCGAATCCTGACGCGCCCGGGCGGCGCGCATGGTGCGATGCGGCAACCGGCGTGGCGCGTTGGCGCAGGGCCGGGGAGGAGAGTGTTTGTGCGCGCAACGGCGCACGCGCTTGCTGCACCCGCGAAAAAGGGCTCGGACGAGTAGGCCGCTGGCTATTTCAGGCGTATGACAATGTCGACCTTGCGGGCGGCAGGAAGTCGTCTACAGTGAATCAAATCAACCTGCGCGAACGTGTGGTTCGCCAGGGTTGGTGTTGATCCGCGCGAACCGGATCGGGGTGTTCCCAGGCACCAGGCTGGGGCAGCCCGACGACGGATGAACGCGGCCTTTTCACCCTCCACCAAAGGCGACCCCCATGCAGATCATGTTTCCGAATGAGGTGCCCGAGTACTCGGGCCCAGACCTGACCTTGGCGTTTCCGGCGATGATCGATGGCGAGCGGGTGGAGTGTCTGATCACGGCGGCGGCGCTGGAAGATCACTTCGGGGCGGCTTCGCCGCGCGCCGAAGACATGCTCAGCGCGTTCGACCATCATCGCGACCGCATCGAGGCCTGCGCGCGCCGCTTGCTCTCCGAAACACGTGCGCAGTGCCTCGTGCTGCGCAGCGGCTACGTGCGTTTCGTGCAGGCCCACGCTAACGCGTAGTCAACAAAAAAGCGCCCGCAGGACGCGGGCGCTTTCCGTTCAGCTGAGTTTGCTTGCCGCGCCCGTTGGGGCGCGGCGTTCGTTTACGCGTGCGCCGCCTTGCCGCTAGATCATGCGGCGCAGCGTGTTGTCGCGGAATACGACGTGATGCGCGATCGCCGCGAGCGCGTGCAGCCCGATCACCCAATAGAACAGATTGCCGATCAGCACGTGTGCGTCCTTGAGGAACGTGCGCGCAGCCGGGTCCGGGCCGATGAGCGTGATCTGCAGGTTGAACCCCGCGAGCGTGACCGGATGGCCGCCGGCGTTGATCATCAGAATGCCGAGGAGCGGCTGCACGAAGATGAAAAGGTAGAGCGCGAGATGCACGAGGCGCGATAGAAACGACAGCAGCGCATTCGAGTCGATCTCCGCGGGCGCGCCGCGCCAAAGACGCCACGCGAGGCGCAGCACGGCGAGCGCGAGCACGAGCGAGCCCGCCCAGAAGTGCACGTTGCTCCAGAACACGCGGCTGTCCGTGCCCTTGGGGCCGCGCACCTCGATCGCCAGCCAGGCGAGCGCGACGAGCAGGAAGATGACCCAGTGAAAGAAGATGGCGGGCTTCGTGTAGCGTTCGGTTGCGGCGGGGTAAGTTGCCACGTGGCGGCTCCTGTGTGCGGGGAATCTGACGATAGTTCCCTATGATAAGGAGAACGCGCCGGGCGGGGCGGTTGTGCGGCTGGGAAGTTTGATGCGGAGGGGGGCGGCGGCGAATCAAAACAAAAAGGGTGGCGCGAAGCCACCCTTTTGCTTTTATGCGTTGCCGAGATAGAAGAACCGGAACAGGAACACGGCGGCGATGATCCACACGATCAGTTTCACGTCGCGCACGCGGCCGGTGAGGAGCTTCAGGCCCGCATACGAGATGAAGCCGAACGCCACGCCGTTGGCGATCGAGTAGGTGAACGGCATGGCGAGCGCCGTGAGGGCGGCGGGCACGACTTCGGTGGCGTCGTCCCAGGGCAGATCGGCGAGTTCGCGCAACATCAGGCACGAGACGTAGAGCAGCGCCGGCGCTGTGGCGTAGCCCGGCACGACGCCCGCGAGCGGCGCGACGAACAGGCACGCGAGGAACAGCACGGCCACGGTGAGCGCGGTCATGCCGGTGCGGCCGCCTGCCTGCACGCCCGATGCGCTTTCGATATACGCCGTGGTCGACGAGGTGCCGAGAACCGAGCCCGCGAGAATCGCCGTGCTGTCCGCGAGCAGCGCGCGGTTCAGGCGGTGCATCTTGCCGTGCACGAGCAGGCCGGCGCGGTTGGCCACGCCCATCAGCGTGCCGGTCGCATCGAACAGCTCGACGAGGAAGAACACGAGCACCACGTTGAGCACGCCCGTGGAGAGCGCCGCCTTGATGTCGAGCTGCGCGAAAGTCGGCATGATCGACGGCGGCGGCGAGAAGATGCCGTGGAACTGGTTGCCGCCGAAGAAGAACGAGAGAATCGTGACGCCCACGATGCCGATCAGGATCGCACCGCGCACCTTCAGCACGTCGAGCGTGACGATCGCGAAGAAACCGATGATCGCGAGGATCGTGTGCGGATCGTGCAGGTTGCCGAGCTCGACGAGCGTGGCCGGGCTGCCGACCACCACGCCCGAGGTCTTGAGCGAGATGATGGCAAGGAAGAGACCGATACCCGCCGTGATCGACACGCGGATCGAATGCGGAATGCCATTGACGATGGCTTCGCGTACGCGCAGCAGCGTGACGATGAAGAACAGGCACCCGGAGATGAACACCGCGCCGAGCGCGGCCTGCCACGTGAAGCCCATGCCCTTCACGACCGTATAGGCGAAATAGGCGTTCAGGCCCATGCCGGGCGCGAGCGCGATGGGGTAGTTCGCGTAGAGGCCCATGACGAGCGAGGCGAGCGCCGCGACGAGGCAGGTGGCGACGAATACGCTTTCCTTCGGCATGCCGGCGTCGCCGAGAATGGCCGGATTCACGAAGATGATGTAAGCCATCGTGAGGAAAGTCGTGATACCGGCGAGCAGTTCGGTGCGCAGGTTGGTGCCTGCTTCTTCGAAACCGAAATAGCGTTTGATGGCGTCCATGAAGATCGGGCCCTTGAGAGTCGAGCGGGTTGTTCGCTGCTTGTTGGTGTGGTGTCTTGCGTATAGCCGGCGCGACAGGTCCTTGACGTACCCATGCACGCGCGCGCCGCAGCGCGCGGCTACGGGCGCGATTGTAAACAATTGTCCGTCGAGCGCAGAAAAGCCGTCGTGAGCGTGGAACGGGTACAACAGCGCGCGTTGCGGTAGCAAGCGGGAGAGGGCGCGGCGAGTTGCGCCTGTGGCGGGGGAGAGACGGGCACGACCGCTCGCGGGCGCCGGGCGTTGCTTCGCCCGGTGCCGGGTTACTGCGGCCGTCCTGCAATCAAGCGATTACTGCTGCATTTGACCGGCGGGAGCGCCATAGCCGGCGCCGCCGCGCGCCGCACGCCGCTGCGCGACGATCGCGCCCGCGCGCTGCGCGTTTTCGGGGTAGTCGATCCAGTCGAGCGGATCGTAGCCCGCCTGCCGCCATTCGATCAGATCCGCCCGGACCTGGGCGCGAGTCAGCGGTTGTGAGGGATCGTACGGTTGGGCCACCGCCGCAGCCGACGCGAAGCAGCACGCTGCTGCGAGGGCGCCGAGCTTTACACGCGAAAGTGAGTTCATGGCAAGGCCTTTCATATTAGGGATATCCCTTAAAAGTATAGGCGCTATCTCATTAACTCAAAGGGGATCGAGGGCTTCCCGGGCTACCCGCGAGGCTTCGAAGAGTCGTTGCGGGCGTTTGCCGTGCGGTAGTCGGTCGGGCGCTGTCCGGTCCATTTGCGGAACGCCCGATGAAACGCGCTCGGCTCCGCGAACCCGACCGCGGCGGCGACGTCGGCGACCGAGCGGCCCGGCTCCTGCAGCGCCGCAATCGCCAGGTCGCGGCGCAGTTCGTCCTTGATCGACTGGCAGCTGTGGCCCTCCTGGCTCAGCCGTCGGCGCAGCGTGGCGGGCGCCACGTTCAGCCGTTGTGCGATGGCGTCGGCATCGGGCCACGCATTGACGGGCAGGGCGCGCAGCGCGCGTCGCACGCGCGCGGCGAACGAGCCCGGATTGCGATACTTCACGACGAAGTTGCCGGGCGCGTTGCGCAGAAACGCCCGCGCCGAGCTGGCGGTCTGGATCACGGGCAGTTCGAGAAAGCCCGGCGCGAATTCGAACCAGGTGGCCGGCCGATCGAACGCCATGTCGTCGCAGAGCATGAGCTGGTATTCGTGCGCGGCGGCGGGCTGCGGGCAGCGAAAGCGCGCCGCGAGCAGCGGAATGCGCCGCCCCACGAGCCAGCACACGAGCCCGTAGACCAAGATGAACCAGGTGGCGTACGCGAACATGGTGGGCGTGGGTTTGTCCGCGCGATGCGAGAGCGTGACGCGCACGCGCGTGGCGTCGATGTCGATCTCGCCCGACAGGTCGTCGAGCACGAGGCGCATGAAGTGCACCGCGCGCTGCAGCGCCTGGCGGCCCGTGCTGGCGCCGAGCGCCGAGTGCGTCATGGCGATGAAGCTGCCGCTTTTCATCGCGTGCGAATCCTGGCCGAAGAATTCGTCGTCGAGCGCGCGCGCGATGCCCGACCACAACTGGCCGTATTGCGCCGCACTCACGCGCGCCCCGGGCTCGCGCAGCACGGCCGGCGCGATGCCGGCGGCATCGGTGAGCGGCGCGGTTTCGAGGCCGCCCGCGCGCGCCAGCGCCAGCGTCTCGTTCACGAGGCTCATCGAGATCGTGCCTTTTTCGCTCAGTGTCTGGGTTCTCGCCGGTTGCATGGATCCTTTTCCCGTGGGGGCTGTCACGGCCAATATGGTAAATCCGATCAGTGACTTTGAGCGTGGCGGGCATCGAATACGGCCGCTCGCGTGCCTACACTTTTCGCAAGCCTTGCAGCCGGGGCCGCATCGCGCCACAGTGGAAGGCAAGGGCAAGAGACACAGGAAGGGGACAAACATGGACGAGTTCTATACCGACGACCAGCGCATGATCCGCGACGCCGCGCGCGACTTTGCGAGCGGGCAACTGGCGCCGAACGCGGCGCAATGGGACCGCGACGGCAGGCTGCCCGACGAGGTCGTCAAGCAACTGGGCGAACTGGGTTTTCTCGGCATGATCGTGCCGCAGGAGCAGGGCGGCTCGTACACCGATTACGTGGCCTACGCGCTCGCCATGGAGGAGATCGCGGCCGGCTGCGCCTCGTGCGCGACGCTCGTGAGCGTGCACAACTCAGTGGGCTGCGGGCCGATTCTGCAGTTCGGCACCGATGCGCAAAAGGACCGCTGGCTCGTCAAGCTCGCGAGCGGCGAGTTGATCGGCGCGTTTTGCCTGACCGAACCGCAGGCAGGCTCCGAGGCGAGCAACCTGCGCACGCGCGCCGAGCTGTGCGACGGCAAGTGGGTGCTCAACGGCAACAAGCAGTTCGTGACCAACGGCTCGCGCGCGAACATTGCCATCGTGTTTGCCGTGACCGATCCCGACGCCGGCAAGCGCGGCATTTCCGCGTTCATCGTGCCGACCGAAACGCCGGGCTTCAACGTCGGGCCGCTCGAGAAAAAGATGGGCATCCGCGCTTCGGACACCTGCCCGATCTCGCTGGTGGACTGCGCGATTCCCGAAGGCAATCTGCTCGGCGCGCGCGGCGAGGGCCTGAAGATCGCTTTGGCGAATCTCGAAGGCGGGCGCATCGGCATCGCCGCGCAGGCTTTGGGCATCGCGCGCGCGGCCTTCGATGCGGCACGTGCCTATGCGCACGAACGCGTGCAGTTCGGCGAGCCCATCATCAAGCATCAGAGCGTGGCCAACCTGCTCGCGGACATGCATACGCGCATCAACGCCGCGCGTCATCTCGTGCATCACGCGGCGCGGCTGCGCACGCTAGGCAAGCCGTGTCTTTCCGAGGCTTCGCAGGCCAAGCTCTACGCTTCCGAAATGGCCGAGGAAGTGTGCTCCCATGCGATTCAGATTCATGGCGGCTACGGCTTCCTGAACGACTATCCGGTGGAGCGCCATTACCGCGATGCCCGTATCACGCAGATTTACGAAGGCACGAGCGAAGTGCAGAGGATGGTGATTGCACGGCAGCTTTGAAATGAAGTGAGGAAAACGAAGCAATAATAAGCGAGCGCGTATGCGCCATAGCTATGCATGGGACCGGAGTCAGTGCTTTGCACTAACTCCGGCTCGACAGGAGACGACGATGACCGGGTTCAACCCTTCCGCGCAGGCCTTCATCGACGCACGCGAGCTGCTGCTGCGTCACCGTACCGACTACGCGCGCGCGTACGAAGCATTCGCGTGGCCGAAGCTCGACACGTTCAACTGGGCGCTCGACTACTTCGACGTGATGGCGCGCGGCAACGACACCCCGGCGCTCTGGATCGTCGACGACCTCGCGGACGGCGGCACGCGCTATTCGTTCGCGCAGATGTCGGAGCGCTCGTCGCGCATGGCGAATTTTCTGCGCGAGCAGGGTGTGGCGCGTGGCGACCGCTTGCTGTTGATGCTGCCCAATCGCGTCGAACTCTGGGACGTGATGCTGGCGGCGATGAAGCTGGGCGCCATCGTGCTGCCCGCCACGACGCAGCTTTCGCCCGACGACGTGCGCGAGCGCGTGGAAACGGGCGGCGCGCGCTACGTCGTCGTGGATGCCGCCGAACTCGGCAAATTCGATGCACTCGACCCGAGCGTGAAGCGCATCGCGGTAGGCGCGGCGCCCGGTGCGTGCGAAGGCTGGATCGACCTTTCGCGCGCGTACGAAGCGAGCCCCGCGTTCGAACCCGACGGCCCGACACGCGCCACCGACCCGCTGCTGCTCTATTTCACTTCGGGCACGACCTCGAAGCCCAAGCTCGTCGAACACACGCACGAGAGCTACCCCGTAGGCCACCTTTCGACGATGTACTGGATCGGCCTCATGCCCGGCGACGTCCACTGGAACATCAGTTCGCCGGGCTGGGCCAAACACGCGTGGAGCTGCTTCTTCGCGCCGTGGAACGCGCAGGCCTGCGTGTTCGTCTACAACTATGCGCGCTTCGTGCCGAAAGACACGCTCGCCGCACTCGTGCAATGCGGTGTGACCACCCTGTGCGCGCCGCCCACGGTGTGGCGCATGCTCGTGCAGGAGCCGCTCGCAAGCTATGCGGTGAAGCTGCGCGAGATCGTGGGCGCGGGCGAGCCGCTCAATCCCGAGGTCATCGAGCGCGTGCGTCACGCGTGGGGCATTACGATCCGCGACGGCTACGGCCAGACCGAAACGACCTGCCAGATCGGCAATTCTCCGGGCCAGCCCGTGGTGGCGGGCTCGATGGGACGGCCGCTGCCTGGCTACCGCGTGGAACTCGTCGATGCCGACGATCAGCCCGCGAGCGAAGGCGAAATCGCGCTGCCGCTCATGCACCGTCCGCTCGGCCTGATGACGGGCTACGCGAACAACGCGAAGGCGAGCGAATACGCCATGCGCAACGGCTACTACCACACGTCCGACGTCGCCCTGCGTCGCGACGACGGTTACTACGTCTACGTGGGCCGTGCCGACGACGTGTTCAAGTCGTCCGATTACCGCCTGAGCCCGTTCGAGCTGGAAAGCGTGCTGATCGAGCACGAGGCGATCGCCGAGGCGGCGGTTGTGCCGAGTCCGGACGAGCTGCGCCTCTCGGTGCCGAAAGCCTTCGTCATCGTGCGCCAGGGCTTCGAGGCGGGCCCCGAACTCGCACGCGAGGTGTTCCGCTTCTCGCGTGAAAAGCTCGCGCCGTACAAGCGCATTCGCCGCCTGCAGTTCAGCGACCTGCCCAAGACCATCTCGGGCAAGATCCGCCGCGTGGAGCTGCGCCGACGCGAAATGGAGCGCAGCGCCGAGCCCCCGCGCCAGCCCGACGAGTACTGGGAAGAGGATTTCCCCGAGCTGCGCTGATATCCACACGGAGTCCGAAATGATCGAATTCGAGTACGCGCATGAGGGCGCGGTGGCCCTGCTCACGCTGTCGCGGCCGCCTGCGAATGCTTTTACGATCGACGGTTTGCGTCAGCTCCAGCAGGTCGTCGAGGCGTTCGACCGAGAGCCGCAGGTGCGCGCGGTCGTCATCACCGGCAGCGGGCCGAAGTTCTTCAGCGCGGGCGCCGACCTCAATGCCTTCGCCAGCGGCGACCGCGAGGTCGCACGCACGGCGGCGAGCGCGTTCGGCGCGGCATTCGAGGCGCTGCAGAAGGCGCGGCCCGTGGTCATCGCGGCGATCAACGGCTATGCCATGGGCGGCGGCCTCGAGTGCGCGCTCGCATGCGACATCCGCATTGCAGAGGCGCATGCGCAACTCGCGCTGCCCGAACCTGCCGTGGGGCTGCTGCCCTCTGGCTGCGGCACGCAGACCTTGCCCTGGCTCGTGGGCGAAGGCTGGGCCAAGCGCATCATCCTCACGGGCGAACGCGTGGACGCGCAAACGGCGCTGCGCATCGGTCTCGTGGAGGAAGTCGTGGCGACGGGCGGCGCGCGCGAGGCCGCGCTCGCCATGGCCGCGCGTGTGGCGGGCTTGAGCCCGCAAGCGGTCACCTTCAGCAAGTCGCTGATCCATCAGGCGCGCAACGGCGTGCCGCGCGGCGCCGCGCTCGCCGTCGAGCGCGAGCGCTTCGTCGATCTGTTCGATTCGCCCAACCAGCGCGAGGGCGTCAACGCGTTTCTGGAGAAGCGCAAGCCACGCTGGCATATTGAAACGGAGAACTAGGCAATGAATGCAACACCCGCTTCCGCCCAGGCTGCAACGGAAGCCGAAAAGGACGTGCTGTTTCGCGTGGTCAATCGCGTGGCGATCGTCACGCTCAACCGGCCGGCTGCGCTCAATGCGCTCTCGCACGCCATGGTGCGCGAGCTGGCCGTGCTGCTGGAACGCGTGCGCACGGACGACGGCATCGTCGCGCTCGTGCTGGAAGGTGCAGGCCCGAAGGGCTTTTGCGCGGGCGGCGACGTGCGCGCGATCTATCGGCTCGCCCGCGAGAAAGCGCGCGAAGGCGCGAATGGCTGGCAGCAATTCTTCGTCGACGAATATCGTCTCGATTACGCGTTGCATACCTTTTCCAAGCCGCTCGTCGCGCTGCTCGACGGCGTGACGATGGGCGGCGGCATGGGTCTCGGCCAGGCGGCCGTGCTGCGCGTGGCGACTTCGCGTACGAAGATCGCGATGCCGGAAACGCGCATCGGGCTCTTGCCCGATGTGGGTGCGACGCACTTCCTCGCGAAGCTGCCGGTGGAGACGGCGCTTTACGTGGGTCTGACCGGCGCGATGCTCAGCGGCGCGGATGCGCTGCAATGCGGCCTTGCCGACGCCTGCGTGCCGGGCGAATGGCTCGATGGCTACGAGGTGCGTCTGCTGGCAGCGCAATGGTCGGGCGATGTGCATGCTTCGTTACGCGAAGTATTCGTCGCGCCGTGTCACGAGGCTGACGACGGCGCGCTTGCTTCGTTGACGCCGCTCATCGTGCGGCACTTCGACCGCCATCTGCGTGTCGAGCAGATCGTCGCATCGCTGCGCGCCGACCTCGAACGCGAGCACGCGCAAGCCGAACGAGCGTGGCTCGAAGCTACACTCGAAGCGCTCACGCACTATTCGCCGACGATGCTTGAAGTCACGCGCGAAGCGCTGCTGCGCGGCCGCCAGATGACGCTCGCCGAGTGCTTCCGCATGGAGCTTGGCATCGTTGGCCGTGCGATCGAGGAAGGCGACTTCTGCGAGGGCGTGCGCGCGCATCTCGTCGACAAGGACCGCAAGCCGCGCTGGGCGCCCGCCACGCTCGTCGAGGTGCGGACCGAACGCGTGCAGCATTTCCTCGCGTCGCCGTGGCGCGGCGAGGCGCATCCGCTGGCGGACCTCGGCGCCTAACGGTTCAGTCGGAGGACTCGCGTGCCGACGGCTCGCGCAGTGCGGCGAGCCGTAGTTCACGTTCGGCGCCGAGTGCCGGCGCGCCGTGGGAAGGACCCTGCGCCCGCGTCAGCATGCGCAGCGTCGCGACCGAACCTGCCACGGCGAGCAGCAGCGGAATCGCAAGATCGTGATTCGCGTGAGTGAACTCGAGAATCAGCACGGTTGCGGTGATCGGCATCTGCATCGAAGAGGCGAGAAACGCACCCGCGCCGACGATCGCAAATGCACCCGGCGAAAGGCCGGGCCACACGTGATTCACGAGCCCGGCGATCACGATGGCGAGCAGCGCGCCGTTCGCGAGCCCCGGCGTAAGCAGGCCGCCCTTCGCGCCCGCGCGCAACGTGGTCGTCGTGACGAACACGCGCAGCACGAGCAGCGTGGCCGCCAGGCCGATGCCGAGATTGTCGTCGAAGCTCAGGCCGGCCGCGCCCTTGCCGTTGCCGAGCAGCTGCGGAAACCAGATGGCCAGCAGGCCAATGGCCGCGAAATTCACCAGCGTGTAGAGCGGCAGCCGCCAGTCTTTGGGCGAGGCGTCGCGCGCGCGGCTCGTCACGCGTGAAAAAGCATGCGCGGCCGCGCCGAACAGCGGCCCGCAGAGCACCGACCACACCACGAGCTGCGCATTGATGCCATAGCCGGGCACGTGGTATTGCTGCGCGTCGCCGAGACCAGTCCATGCGATCACGGCCGCAATGGCCGAGGTGCTGATCGCCGGCACCGCCACCGACCAGCCGAACGTGCCGAGCAGCACTTCGAGCACGAACATCGCACCGCCCAATGGCACGTTGTAGACAGCCGCGAGCCCCGCACCCGCACCGCACGCGATCATCACGCGGCGCTCCGCGGCGGTGAGGCCGGTGCGCTTCGCGAGCCAGCTCGCGAACGCGGCGCCGATCTCGCGCGGTGCGACTTCGCGCCCGAGCGGCGAACCCATCGCGACGGTCACGATCTGCAGCAGCGCGTGCACGGTGGTCGCGAAAATGGGCATGCGCTTGCCGCCTGGCTTGATCGCCGCGCTGATGCTCACGAGCGGGCGCGCGTAGCGATAGAGCGCCCACCATCCGCCGCCGGCGATCAGCCCGCACGCCACGAGCACCGCTACGCGCCGCCAGGGCGCGGTATCGGTCACGCCCTGCAGAAAGCTCTCCTCGCCGATGATGTGCCCCGCGCCGTAGCCATAGGCGACGTGCTGGATCGCGTGCAGCAGCAGCGCGAGCAGCATGCCGGAGAGACCCGCGCCGATGCCGGTGAGCACGGTCACGAGCGCCAACGTGACGAGCGGGCTGCGCGGAGGCGGACGATCGGCGTTGGCGCGAGAGCGCGGCGAGGGTTGGGGCGTGAGGGATGACACGGCGGGAAGACAGGCGTGGGAGTCGCCAGGCGACGGGCTGGCGCCCATTGTAGCGAGGGCAGGGGGGCGGCGCGTCGAGCACGTTCAGCGCGCCGGCGCTTCCGCCCAACGCCCGGCAGAAGCGAAAACGCCCGCCGCGCGTCCCGCGGCGGGCGTTCGAATCGACGCAGCGCTTACAGGTAGCTGCAGACGTAGTCGAGCGTCTCGACCACTTCGATGTCGAAACGGCTCTTGCCCGGCACCGAGAACGACTCGCCGGCGCTGTAGGTCTTCCACTCGTCGGTGCCTTCCAGGCGGATGCGGCACTGGCCGGCCTGCACTTCCATCAGCTCGGCGGCGTCAGTGCCGAAGTTCAGCGTGCCCGGCAGGATCACGCCTAGCGTCTTGCGCGAGCCATCGGCGAACAGCACGGTGTGCGACACGCACTTGCCGTCGAAGTAGACGTTGGCGCGCTTGATTACGGAAACCTGGTCGAATTGTGCTGCTGCCGTCATGGCGGTCTTCCTCTGTCTTCGTGAATGGAACCGGGCGCCGGGACGACGCGTCGTCCGGGGCGAGGCCGCCATCATACCGGCTGTCGGGCGCGGCGGGCGCATGGCATCGCCCTGCTGCCATACGAATTGCGAATTGAATGTTTACAAACAAATGACGAGTTATTACAATCGCTATCACAAATGAGAATCATCTGCATTTGCAATTACGACAATTCGCCGACCAACACGCTCACTCATGTCCGTCCATTTCCCGACGCGGATGCGCGCCATCGCCTCCGTCGCTGCGCTCTATTGCTCCAGTTTCTTCGCCTCGTCTCTCGCACACGCGCAGACCGCGCCCGCCGCCGATAGCCCCGCCGCCGCGAGTGCAGCGGCGGCGACGCCTGCATCGTCCACCGCGGCTGCCGAAAGCACGCTGCCCGCCGTGAAGGTCGTTTCGGCGCCTTCCGACATGCAGACCAAAACGCTCGAGTCGTACAAGTTCACGGCGCCGCTCATCGACACGCCACGCTCCATCACGGTGATTCCGGAGCAGGTGCTCAAGGAGAAGAACGTCACGACCTTCCAGGACGCGCTGCGCACGGTGCCCGGCATCACGTTCCTCGGCGGCGACGCGGCGGCGAATCCGTCTGCGGACCGGCCCGTGATTCGCGGTTTCGAGTCGCGCAACTCGATCTTCGTGGACGGCATGCGCGACTCGGGCGTGCAGAACCGCGAAACCTTCGATGTGCAGAACATCAGCGTCATCAAGGGCCCGGACTCGGTGTATGCCGGGCGCGGGTCGGTCGGCGGCAGCATCGACATCACGACGAAAACGCCGCAGGCCGACAACTTCATCAACGGCAGCGTGGGCCTTGGCACCGATAGCTACAGGCGCGCCACCATCGACTGGAACCAGTCGCTCAACGACACCACCGCGTTCCGCCTCAACGCCATGGGCCACGACGCCGACCAGGCGGGCCGCACCGACGTGTACAACAAACGCTGGGGCGTGGCGCCCTCGATCGCGTTTGGCCTGAACACGCCGACCACGGTCACGGTGAGCTACTACCACCTGAACACCTACGACATGCCCGACTTCAGCGTGCCGTTCCGCTCGACGGGCGGCACGCCGGTGTCGTCCAACCGCGGCCAGTTCTACGGCCTGAACACGCGCGACTACCGCTACGGCCAGACCGATACGGGCGAAGTGAAGGTGGAGCACCGCATCAACGACGCGTGGAAGATCAAGAACACGACGATGTTCGGCCGCTCGACGCTCGACTACGTGGCGACCAATCCGCAGCTGACGAGCGCGACCTCGAACATTCTCAGCCTGCAGGCCAAGAGCGGCAAGTACGCGACCAACAGCGTCGCGAACCAGACCGAGGCGAACGGCAAGTTCGACCTGTACGGTATGCGCCACACGTTCACGGCGGGCGTGGAATTCAGCCACGAGCAGGACCTGTACGAGGGCTATCTCGTGAGCGATTCGGCGGGCAACAACATCCGCTCGGGCGGCCCGTGCTCGGTTGCGTACAACTGCGCGTCGATCAACAACTGGAACCCGAACAATCCGTGGACGGGCAGCATCGTCCTCAATGGCGACAAGGGCTTCCCGGGGCCTGCCACGCATACGCAGACGAATATCGCTTCGGCGTACATGTTCGACAGCGTGCAGCTTTCCGAGCGCTGGATCTTCAACGCAGGCCTGCGCTTCGACCGCTATGACGTGAGCGCGCAGCAGGCGGGCGTGGCCGATCTGTCGAACACGTCGAATCTCTTCAGCTACCAGTTCGGCCTCGTGTTCAAGCCGGTGCCGACCTTGAGCCTTTATGCGTCGTACGGCACCTCGGCGAATCCGCCGGGCTCGAATTCGGGTCTCGGCGGCGGCACGGACCAGATCACGGCTACGAACAAGGACCTCGCGCCCGAGCGCTCGCGCAATATCGAAGTGGGTGCGAAGTGGGACGTGCTCGAGCAGCGCCTCTCGCTCACCACGGCGTTGTTCCAGACCGACAAGACCAACGCGCGCGTGAGCGACGGCCTGGGCGGCACGATCAACGCGGGATCGCAGCGCGTGCGCGGCTTCGAGTTCGGCTTCGCGGGCAACGTGACGAACAAGTGGTCCGTGTTCGGCGGCTATTCGTACCTCGATGCGATCACGACCGATGCCGGCCCGGCCAGCCCCGCGCTTTCCGGCTTGCCGATGGTGATGGTGCCCAAGCACAACTTCACGCTGTGGACGAGCTACGACGTGCTGCCGAAGCTCACGGTGGGTGCGGGCGCAACGGTTTCGAGCCTGACGTATGCATCGGTTTCGGCGACATCGCGCAAGTGGACGCCGGGCTATGCGCGCTTCGATGCTGCGGCGACGTGGCGTGTGTCGAAGAAGATCGATCTGCAGCTCAACGTGAACAACCTCTTCGACAAGGAGTACTACCAGAGCGCGTACCCGATCTACGCAACCTGGGCGCCGGGCCGCTCGGCGGTCGTGACGGTGAACTTCTATCAGTGATCGCGCACGCCGCTAACGCCGCTTTCGACGAGGCATGAAAAAAGGGGCACCCGCAAGAAGCGCCCCTTTTTCATCGCCTGCAGGAATCAGCGCAGGCTCACTCCGGCTTCACCGCCACCGAAGCCTCGGAGGTCAGCATCATGAACGTGAAGCTCTCCTGCAGATACAGCTTCACGCTCTTGTCGTCATGCGACGAATACCCGATCGACAGGTCCTGCCCGAGGTGGAACGCGAAATCGCCGCCACGCGTGCTCAGGATCGCGCCGCCCTCGATGGCCGGCGCCCAGATGATCTCGCCGTTCACGAGGCGGCGAATGTGCTCGAGAATCGGATAACCCATGTCGCTCGCTTCGCTCACCGCCGTGTAGGCATCGGAGCCGAGCAGCACTGCGTACGGGCCGTCCACGCCCTGCAGGCGCAGCTGTTCGAGCGCCTTGGCGATGACCGTGGGGTAATCGGCGATATCGGCCGGCATCGGCAGGATCGGGTTCGACGAGCCTTCGCGGATGCCCGTGATCTGCGCGGCCGTGTAGCCGTCGAAAATCGCGCGGTCTTCCGCGAACGCGAGGCGCGTCGCCGCGTCCTTGGCCGGCTGCCAGTCGGAGTCTTCGGCGCCGCGCTCGACGTCGTCGATGGCGTCGCGCGAAAGTTCGAACGGCACGCGCAGTTCCACGATCGCCTTCACTTCGCGCTGCCGCGCACGGATGCCTTCGAGCGGCGCTTCGATGCCGTTCTGGTGGCCCGTGCCGACTGCGGCGAGCGCCGGGCCGCCGGGGCCCTCGACGTCCACGACGCGGCGGCCCGCGAGCGAGCGTTTGAAGGTGCGCGCAACTTCTTCTTCGATTTGCGACCACGCGGCCGTGGAAATGGGCGCCAGCTCGCGATGGAGGTTATTCATACCGGGGTGCTCCTTTGAGGGATCCGATGGCGAGCGAGCCGTCTGCGTTTGGCACGGCGGCAGGCTCGGTTTCTGTTTCCGATGAATCGGCGGCGCCCACCTCGATGGTGGGTGCGGCGCCCGGGTCGACTTCGGCGAGCGCTTCGAGCAGCGTCTGCGACGGCACGAAGAAGAGGCCCCCCGTGACGGCGCGGCTGAAGTCGAGCAGCCGGTCGTAGTTGCCGGGCGGCAGGCCGACGAACATGTTTTCGAGCATCTGTTCGATCGGCTCGGGCGAGCGCGCGTAGCCGATGAAGTAGGTGCCGAATTCGGCCGAGCCGGGCCGGCCGAACGGCATGTTGTCGCGCAGGATCTTGATCTCGTTGCCCGCGTCGTCTTCGAGCGTGGTGAGCGAGCTGTGCGACCAGCTCGGCTTCACGGCTTCGTCCAGTTCGATGTCCTGGAGCTTGGTGCGGCCGATGATGTGCTCCTGGGCCTCCACGGATAGCGCGTTCCAGCCTTTCATGTCGTGCATGTACTTCTGCACGAGCACGTAGCTGCCACCGCAGAACTCGGGGTCTTCGTTTTCGCCGATCACCGTGAAATGGACGGCTTCGTTGCCCGTCGGATTCTCGGTGCCGTCGACGAAGCCGATCATCGCGCGCATGTCGAAGTTGCGAAAGCCGTGCACTTCGTCCACGGTCGTGACCGCGCCTTCCAGGCGCGTCATGAACTGGGTGGCGAGTTCGAAACACAGGTCGGTTTCGTCGGCGCGAATGTGCAGCAGGATGTCGCCGGGCGTGGCGATGGCCTTGCGCTCGCCCGTGCCGAATTCGCGGAACGGGTGCAGGCCGGCCGGGCGCGGCTCGCCGAACAGCTTGTCCCATGCGTCGGATGAAAAGCCGACCACGCACGACAGATTGCCGGCGGGCACGCGCTTGCCGACCGCGCGCACGAGGTTGGCGACGTCGGCGCACCAGGCGCGCACGGTGGCGCGGCTCGCGGCGTCGTCGTTGACGGTCGCGACGATGAAGAAGGCATTGCGTGTGACGGCGCTGGAGACGGACTGCGGTTCCTGCGTGAGAGAGGCCGGCGTCATGATGTGGGGTATCGCTCGTGAGTCCAGAGTCGGGTTTGGGTTCTGCTGCGCCCGCATAGTTTAGCCAAACTCGGGGAAAACGGCCGTTTGCAGGCGAGAGGGGTGCCGTGCGAGGATACTCATCATGATATCGACGTGCCCTGACGGGCAGGCTGGAGTAAGCGCTGAAGCACTAACTCCGGATCGACAGCTTTGCATGGGACCGGAGTAAGTGCTAAAGCACTAACTCCGGATCGACAGCTTTGCATGGGACCGGAGTAAGTGCTAAAGCACTAACTCCGGATCGACAGGAGACACACCATGTGGGACCACACCGAGCATGAAGGCTTCGAGATCTGGGTGCTGCCGATTCCGGCGTTCGGGCCGCGTGCGCCCGAGCCGCTGTTCCACTACAGCGGCTACATCTGCCGCCACGGCGCGGACGCCCATGTCGAAGGGCGCAGCGTGCGCTTTCACGACATGATGCGCAACTACACCGGCCCCGACGCCGCGCTCGACGCCGCCTACGCGGACGCCCGCAAGCGCATCGACCGCTTCCACGCCACGGGAAGCTGGGCCGAGAGCACGGCCTGAGCCTTCGTTTTCCCTTTCAGCGGCCGCCCTGCACGATCAGCTTCACGGGCCGCCCTTCGCAACTCACCTCGCCCGGCAGCGCGAGCGTGCGCCAGCCTGCCGGCTGGCCGGGGGCGCTGAGTTCGGCGACGTCGTCGGGATAGGTCGTGACCACGTTGAACGGCCACGACCCGCGCCGCAGCCGCTCGTGGACGAGCGAGCCGACCCAGATCGGCGTGGGTTCCCCGTCGCTCGCGTGGCCATCGCCAGTGCCGTTTCCATTGCGCCGCGGCGCCAGCGCGTAGCCCGAAGGCCAGAAGCGCAGCACGTCGCGGCGGCTGCCCGGCTCTGCCGCCTCGCCCGGTTTGGCGGCGAGGCGCGCGCGGGCGAACACGAGCGGCGAGGGCAGGCCGTTGTTCAGCTTTGGCAGCAGCGGCAGCGACATCACGTCCACGTTCGGTGCGACGAGCGATAGCACGCTCCTCACCGAAATCTGCGGGCCTTCGGCCCAGCCCGCGTCGCGCAGTGCGGCGCGCAGATCGTCGGCGCTCGCGGCCCACTGGATCGTCATCGGCTCGCGGCGCGCGCCTTTCATGTCGAAGCGATAGCACGCAAACGTCCTCCACAGCGAATCGCTCCACTGCATTTGCGAGAGGACGACAGGCGGCGCCGCCGCGGTCGTGGGCGGCGCGGGCATGCGCCCGGCCGTCTGCAGCAGAACGGCGCCGACCAGCACGATCAGCACGATGGGCGGCACGTAGGTGCGCTGCGGCGGCCGCTTGGGGTAGCGCCAGAGCGACGTGAGCACGACGATTGCCACCCAGATGGCGGCAAAGGCCGCGCCGCCGATGGCGTCCGAGAACAGAAAGCGGTCGAAGTAGAGCCCCGCGAACGCCACGGCCACGATGATCCCGTTGCCGAGCGCGGCGACCAGCGCGGCCTCCAGCATGCTCGCGCGGCGCACGAGCAGGAACATCACGAAGCCGTAGACGATCACCATCGACGCCACGCGGTCGCTCGGGAACACATAGGCCTCGACGGCCTGGCCGCCGCCCGGCGACGTATGGTGGATCACGAAGCGCAGGATCAGGATGAGCAACTGCGAAACGGCCGCCGCAATCATCCAGTAGGCGATGGTGCGCCAACGCCTCTCCAGCACCATCCAGATGCCTACCGTCGCGATCAGCGCCGCGAGCGTCCAGGTGCTGCCGAGCGTTTCGACGCGCGCGAGGGCCTCGTCGGCCCAGGTGGTGCGGATCGACTGCAGGAACTGGCGCACGGACTGGTCGATCTGTACGAGCGGCGCGCCGCGCAGCACGTTGCCGAGCACATAGGAAAACACGGCCGCGCAGACCGGCACGAGGCCCGTGATCACGATGACGGGGCCGAGCGCAGGCTGCGCCGGGTCGAGCAGGCGGGCGATGCGCTTCGAGGCGCGCCCGGGATGCTGCGCCGCCCACTGCGCCGCGCTGCGGCGCGACGCGCCGGCCCAGTTGTCGATGTGCAGGAGCAGCATGCGCACGAAACGCCAGATGAGCCAGACCGCGAGCGCGACGATGCCGATGACGACCACCAGCCGGAACGACACCGCGCCCGCGAGCTGGAGCGAGGCGCCGAACACGACGCCCGGCACGATATGCGCGGGCGCCCAGACGAGCGCGGAAATCACGTTCATCATGAAGAAGCGCATGGGCTTCATGCCGGCCATGCCCGCGACGATCGGCACCACGGCGCGCAGCGGCGCGATGAAGCGCGCGAGGATCACGCTGCGCGTGCCGTGGCTCACGAAGTAGGCGTGTGCGCGCTCGAGAATGGCGGGATGGCGGCTGAACGGCCACATCTGGGCCAGCGAGCCGCGGTAGCGATGGCCGATCCAGAAGCTGACTCCGTCGCCGGCCACGGCGCCCGCAATCGCGCAGACGAAGAGCCAGCCGAGGTTGATCGTGCCCGTGGCGGCGAACGCGCCGGCAATGAACATCGCCGTGCTGCCGGGAATGAACGTGCCGATGAACGCGAGCGATTCGAGGAAAGCGGCGACCACGACAAAGGCGAGCGTCCACGTCGCGTGCGCGGCGAGCAGGTGCAGCAAATGATCGTAGGCGTGCTCCATGAGCGGGGCGGGTTCGTTTGCTGGGGCTCGCGGGACGGGCGCGAGATCGGGCGGGTGCCGGTCCGCACCGGCCGTTCGCAACTAGCCGCAAGCGGCGTGCGGGACCATCAGGCGCAATATAACCGGGCGCGCGCAACTACGTGCGACGCGAGGCCGGGCGGGACGCAGCGAGGGGGGCGAAGGCGGGGCCGCGTCGCGCGGCGGCGACGCGGAAGGGGGGGCGGCGGATTTTGCGCCCGCAAGTCCGGCTACGACCGGGACCCGATTCAGATAACCCCTTTCTCCTTCAACCCGGCCAGTTGTTCCGCCGAATAACCGAGCATCGACTGCAGGACCTCCTGCGTGCCTTCGCCCAGTTGCGGAGGCGCGTGCCGCACGGGCAGGCGTTCGCCGTCGAAGCGCCACGGCGGCGCGAGCACCGGCGTCGTGCCGCTTTCGGTATGCGGATGCGGCTGCTGCGTGACGAGGCCGCCACGCGTTGCGCGCGGCGACAGCAGCGCCTCGCGCAGGCCGGCCACTTCGCCGCACGGAATGCCCGCGCCCGCGAGCCGTTCGAGCAGCAGTTTGCGCGGACGGCTGCCCAGTTCGCGCGTGAGTTCGGGTACGAGCGTCTCGCGGTTCTGCCCGCGCAGGATGTTGGTCTTGTAGCGCGCGTCGTCGGCGAGGTCGGCGCGCTCGATCACCTCGCGGCAAAAGCGCTCGAACTGCGCGTTGTTGCCCACGGTGATGACGAGCGGACCATCGGCCGCATCGAACACGCCATACGGCACGATCGACGGGTGCGCATTGCCGTAACGCGGCGGGTCCTCGCCGATCAGCAGCGCTTCGAGGCCGTAGTAGGCGGTAATCATGAGGCCGCAGTCGAACAGCGCCATCTCGATGTGGCGCCCGCGACCCGTGCGCTCGCGCTCGTAGAGCGCGGCGAGCATCGCCTGTGCGGAATACATGCCCGTGAAAAGATCCACGGCCGCCACACCGAACTTGAGCGGCGGCTGGTCGGCTTCGCCATTCATCGCCATGAGGCCCGTTTCGCCCTGCACGACGAGGTCGTAGCCAGGGCGTTTCGCTTCGGGTCCTGTACGGTCGTAGCCCGAAATCGAGCAATAGATGAGACGCGCATTCTCCGCGCTCAACTGCTCATAGCCGAGCCCGAGCTTTTCCGCACCGCCGAACTTGAAGTTCTGCACGACGATGTCGCTGGTTTTCGCGAGGTCGCGCACGATCTGCTGGCCTTCGGGCGTTTGCAGATCGAGCGTGATCGAACGCTTGTTGCGGTTCACGCTGTTGAAGTACGCAGTCTCCGTCTTGCCGACGCGCACGCCCCAGTCGCGTGTGTCGTCGCCGCGGTCGGGATGCTCGATCTTGATGACTTCCGCGCCGAGGTCGCCGAGCACCATCGCGCTCCACGGCCCGGCCAGCACGCGCGAAAGATCGAGCACGCGCACGCCCGCCAGGGGCAAGCTGTTGTTGTCCGTCTGCATCAACTGGTACTCCTGGTTCGTTGTCGGGGCAACGCAGCCGCCCCTTCATGGCTCACGCCGCCTCGCGCCCCAAGGCGATATAGCGCGCGAGATGATGATCCTCGTCGCCAAGCTGATGATCGATCATCACGAGCCGCTTTGCATAGTGCGCGAGCGGCAATTCCCACGTCATGCCGATGCCGCCGTGCAGCTGGATCGCTTCTTCGGCCACGCGCGCGCCAATGCGCCCGATCGTGTACTTGGCGGCCGAAAGCGCACGTTCGCGCTGCGCGCGCGGCGCGTCGATCGCCGCTGCCGCGTTGATGACCGCCGAGCGCGCCTGCTCGATTTCGAGCAGCACGTCCGCCATGCGATGCTGCAGCGCCTGGAAGCTGCCGATGGGCAAACCGAACTGCTTGCGCGTGCGCAGGTATTCGAGCGTGAAGTCGCGTGCGATCTCCATCGCGCCCACGGCCTCCGATGCGAGCGCGACGATGCCGTATCCGCGTGCATGTTCGAGCGTCGCGAAGCCGCTGCCTTGCGCGCCGATGAGCGCATCGGCATGCACCTTCACGTTGTCGAGCGCCACTTCCGCTGCGCGGCCGCCATCGATCTTGCGGTAGCCGCGCAGGCTCACGCCCGCTGCATCGCGCGGCACGACGAAGAGGGAGATGCCTGCTTCGGCGAATTCTTCGCCGGAAGTACGCGCCGAAACGAGCAGCACGTCGGCGTGTTCGGCATGCTGAACGACGCCCTTCGCGCCTTGCAGCACCCAGCCATCGCCGCTTTTCTCTGCGCGCGTCGCCACGCGTGCGTCCTCGTAGTGCGAACCCGGCTCGTCGTGCGCGAGCGCGGCGATTTGCGAGCCGTCGATGAACGAGGCGATGCGCGCGCGCTGCGCCTCGCTGCCCGCGTGCGCGAGCGCGCGGCCCACGATCAGCGTGTCGAGGAACGGCTCGACCACGAGTCCGCGCCCGAGCGCTTCGAACACCACGGCGACATCGAAGCCCGCGCCGCCAAAGCCGCCATCGGCCTCGTCGAACAGCGCGCCGATCACGCCGAGTTCGGCGAAGCGCTGCCACATGTCTGCGCTAAAGCCTTGCTCGGAGCGCGCGATTGTATCGCGCGTATTGAAACCGTATTGCTCCGTGATGAAACGATTGAGCGTATCCGCAAGCATGCGGCGGTCTTCTGTATGCTGGAAGTCCATGGCGTGCCTCTCAAAGCCCGAGAATCATCTTGGAGATGATGTTCTTCTGAATTTCGTTGGAGCCGCCGAAAATCGACAGCTTGCGGTTGTTGAAGTATTGCGCCGCGGCGCTGGCGGCATCGTCGGGCCCGATTGCCTCGCCCGCATACCCTTCTTCGAGCGCGTCCTCGACGAACGGCGCGGCATACGGACCCATCGCGCGGCGCAGCAGCGAGGAGATCTCCTGGCGGATCTCGGTGCCGCGAATCTTGAGCATCGAGCTTTCCGCACCGGGCACGCCGCCGCCCGCCACCGCAGCGATCACGCGCAGGTTGGTCGTCTTCATGTTCTCCAGATCGATCTCGACCTTCGCGATGCGCGCCGCAAACTGCGGATCCTCTGCAAGCGGCTTGCCGTTGCGCGTGATGTTCCGCGCGGCGCGCTTCAGGCGCGCGAGCGCCGCCACCGAAAAGCCCACGCCCGCGATATTCGTGCGCTCGTACGTGAGCAGATATTTCGCGTAGGTCCAGCCGCGGTTTTCTTCGCCAACGAGGTTCGCCACCGGCACGCGCACGTCGGTGAAGAACACTTCGTTAACCTCATGTTCGCCGTCGAGCGTGACGATGGGGCGAACCTCGATGCCCGGCGTGTTCATGTCGATCAGCAGGAAGCTGATGCCTTCCTGCTTGCGCACGTCGGTGGCGGTGCGCACGAGGCAGAAAATCATGTTCGCGTAGTGGCCGAGCGTGGTCCACGTTTTCTGGCCATTCACCACGTAGTGGTCGCCGTCACGAACGGCAGTCGTGCGCAACGAGGCGAGGTCCGAGCCCGCGCCCGGTTCCGAATAGCCCTGGCACCACCAGTCCGAGCCGTCGAGAATGCGCGGCAGCCAGTAGCGCTTTTGCGCCTCGCTGCCGTACTTGATGAGCACGGGCCCGAGCATGTTGACGCCGAACGGCACGATGCGCGGCGCGCCTGCAATCGCGCATTCGTTCTCGAAGATGAACTTCTGCACGGCGCTCCAGCCGGGGCCGCCGTATGCCTGCGGCCAGTGATTCGCGAGCCAGCCTTTTTCGTGGAGGATCGCATGCCATTGCGCCATGTCGTCGCGCGTCAGGTGCCGGCCGTTGCTCACCTTGCTGGCAAGGCGCTGCGGCAGGCGCTCGTTCAGGAACGCGAGCACTTCGCTGCGAAACGCCTCTTCTTCGGCGGTGAATTTCAGGTCCATTGTGAAAAGCTCCTTCAGGGCACATTCAGGCCGATTGATTGAGGCTCGCGAAATTCTCGCCGCGCTCGACCAGTTCGACGAGCAGCGGCGAAGGACGCCAGAACAGCGGATCTTCCTTCGCATACTCGCGGATATCGGCGAGCACGTTGGCGAGGCCCACGGTATCGGCGTACTTCATCGGACCGCCGCGATAGCGCGGGAAGCCGTAGCCATAGAGCAGCGTGACATCCACATCGAGCGGGCGCAGTGCGATCTTTTCATGCACGACGTTCGCGCCTTCGTTGATCATCGCGGCCATGTAGCGGCGCATGATGGCTTCGTCGCTGAAGCTGCGCGGCGTGACGCCCGCGCGTTCGCGCTCGCTGCGGATGATCGCTTCCACTTCGGGGTCGGGCGTGCCCGTGCGTGCGCCTTCCGGGTAGAGATAGAAGCCGCGGCCCGTCTTCTGGCCGAACCAGCCGCGCTCGCAGATGCGGTCGGCGATCTGCACGTAGCGCGCCTTCGGGTCGCGCGTGGCGGCGCGGCGCTTGCGCGTGGCCCAGCCGATGTCGCCGCCCGCGAGATCGACCACCTGGTACGGGCCCATCGGAAAGCCGAAGTCGCGCACGGCCTTGTCGATCTGGTACGGCGAAGCGCCGTCCTCCATCAGATGATCCGCGGCGGTGCGGAACACCGCGAGAATGCGGTTGCCGATGAAGCCGTCGCACACGCCCGCGCGCACCGGCACCTTGCGCAGCTTCTTCGCCAGCTCGAATGCCGTGGCCACGACATCGGCGCTCACCCGCTTCGGCACCACGATTTCGAGCAGCTTCATGATGTTGGCGGGCGAGAAGAAGTGCAGGCCCACCACGTCCTGCGGGCGTTGGATGCTGGCCGCAATGGCGTCGATGTCGAGATACGAGGTGTTGGTCGCGAGCACGGCGCCGGGCTTGCACACGCGGTCGAGTTCGGCGAACACGGCCTGCTTCACGGCCATGTCCTCGAACACGGCTTCGATGACGAGATCGGTGTTCGCGAGCGCGTCGTACGAGGTGCTGCCGCTCAAGCGCGCGAGGATCTGCGCCTTCGCTTCGGGCTTCATGCGGCCCTTGGCGATGAGGCCGTCGTAGACCTTTTCCACGTGGGCGCGGCCGCGCGCGAGCGAGGCGTCGTCGCGTTCGATCATCGTCACCGGCAGGCCCGCGTCGAGCACGGCCACGGCAATGCCCGCGCCCATCGTGCCGCCGCCGATCACGCCGACGGTGTCGATCGCGCGCGGCATCGCGCTCTTCGTTTCAGGGGCCTTCTGCACTTCGCGCTCGGCGAAGAATGCGTGCACGAGACCCGCACGCTGCGGGCTTTCGAGGCATTCGAGGAACTGCTTGCGCTCGAAGCGCAAGCCTTCGTCGAACGAGAGATCGAGCGCGGCCTGCACGCAATCGACGATCTTCAGCGGCGAGAACAGGCCACGCGACTTCTTCGCGGTCTCGGCGCGCGCGGCGTCGATCGCGGCTTGCGCCTGGGCGCGATCGGCGAGCGCCTGGGCGTCGCGCGTGCGTCGCACCGGCGCATGGCCCGCGAGCAGTTCCTGCGCATAGGCGAGGCCTTCGGCGAGAATGTCGTCGCTCGCGCCCACGCGGTCGACGAGGCCGAGCTTATGCGCTTCCTGCGCGCTCGCGTGACGGCCGCTCAGCATCAGCGAGAGCGCCGCTTCGGCGCCGATCAGGCGCGGCGTGCGTTGCGTGCCGCCGGCACCTGGCAGCAGGCCCAGCTGCACTTCGGGCAGGCCGAGCTTCGCGCCCGCCACGGCGAGCCGGTAGTGCGCCGCGAGCGCCACTTCGAGGCCGCCGCCGAGCGCCGCGCCGTGAATGGCGGCGATCACCGGCTTGTGGCAGGCCTCGATGCGGTTGCAGACGTCGGGCAGCGCGGGCGGCTGCGGCGGCTTGCCGAACTCGCGGATGTCCGCGCCGGCAATGAAATTGCGCCCCGCGCCGACGATCAGCACGGCCTGCACGGCGTCGTTCGCCTCGGCATGCTCGATGGCGGCGGCGAGGCCGCGGCGCACGTCCACGCCCAGCGCGTTGACGGGCGGATTGTCCACGGTGACGAGCAGCACCTTGCCGCGCAGTTCATGAGTGACGGGGGAGGCGTTCACGGAATCGGATGCCATGGCGATGCTGTCTCCAAAAGAGGGCCGGACTGGCGGGCCAGACGGCAATGTTTCATGTTCGCGTCGATTCTCGGCGCGCCAGCGGCAATTGACAATCCCATCTCCTGTTGACAGACTGTCAAAGTATTTTTGACAGTGGATGTGCCATGGACGTCAACGCGCTGACCCTGCTCGTCGAGATTCTCGATGCGGGCAACCTCAGCGAGGCGGCGCGCCGGCTCAAGATGAGCCGCGCGAACGTCAGCTACCACCTCAACCATCTGGAGAAGTCGATCGGCCTGCAGCTCGTGCGCCGCACGACGCGCCGGGTCGAGCCGACCGAAATCGGACTGAAGCTCTACGAGCACGGCCGCGCGATCCAGAACGCGCTGCTCGCCGCGCGCGAATCGGTCTCCACCCTTGGCCAGAGCCTGCAGGGGCGCGTGCGGCTTTCCGTGCCGAGCGGCTACGGGCAGCTCGTGATGTCGGACTGGCTCATCCAGTTCAAGCGGATGTATCCCGGCATCGTGCTCGACGTGATGTTCGAAAACCGCGTGGAAGACCTGCTGCGCGACGAAGTCGATATTGCCGTGCGCGTGATGCACGAGCCGCCGCAGAATCTCGTGGCGCGCGATATGGGGCCGGTGAAGTACATCGCGTGTGCGTGCACGGAGTGGGCTGAAAAGCACGGCATGCCGCAAACGCTGGAGGATCTGGCACGCGCGCCCGTCATCACCGCAACGGTGGTGGGGCGGCAATTGCGCCTTGCGGGTTATCTAAACGAGGACCGGCACGAGGTGCTGCTCGAGCCGTCGATTATTTCGGAAAACTTCCTGTTTTTGCGCCAGTCGATTCTCGCGGGACTCGGCGTGGGCATCGTGCCCGACTACGTAATGCACGACGACATTCGCCAGGGCGCGGCCGTCACGTCGCTCGACGCGTGGCGCCTGAGCATTTTCGGCACGCATATGTACATGCTCTACATGCCGAACCGCCACCACACGCGGGCGGCGGCCACCTTCATCGACTACGTGCTGGGCGAGGCCCGCAAGACCGGGCGCGGCGCGGCCGCGTGAGCGGCGCAGGTAGCCGCCGCCACTGGCCGCGCCGGTTGCCTGCGCAACGGCCTATTGGCCCGTGAGCGTGTTGCTGTACTCCACGGCGGGCTGCGAGGTGTTGCCGCCCTGCGCGACGAGCAGGTGAATCTGCCCCGGCAGGAGTTGCGAGAGCGTACCCGAGATCGGCACGGTCGTAATGAGCCAGTCCGCATTGTTCGCGAGGTTGAAAGAGGCCGACTCGTAGATCGCCGTCTTGCTGCCCGCTGCCGTGACGATCGCCACGTAGTTGCCGCCGTTCATGTAGATCGAGTCCTGGCCGCTCGCGGGCACGGCGTTCTTGTAGCCCACGGCCGGCAAGGTCGGCTGCACGCCGTTGATATCCGTGCCGGGTGCGACGATGTAAATGTCGAGGTTCTGCGCATTGACGGTGGCGTTGAACGCGCGCAGGCGTGCGCTGCTGGAAAGCAGGCCCTTGTCGAACGGATCATCGATCAGGCCGATGTCGCCGCCCGTGAGCGCGGGCAACGCGAGCACGGTGTACTCATGACCCTTCGCCACGTCGGCGAAGGCGCCGCTTGCAATCGGCGTGGTCGTGCCCGTGCTCGCATACGAGACGTTGGTGTTGCCGGTGTTGATGTTGGCGAAGTTCGTGACCTGCTTGTACGCGACGTTCGTCTGCAGGGCGCTGCCATTCACCAGAAAATCGACGTTCGGGCCGCCGGGCAGGGCATGCACGAAATGTATCTCGGGGTTCTGCACGCCAATTTCCTTGCCGACGTCGTTGCTGCTGCTGCCGCCGCCGCATGCCGTGAGCAGGGCTGCCGTGCTCGCAAACGCGAGCAGGGTGCGTATCGTCTTCATTGTTGACCTCATTCGTTTCGTTCAGGCTGCACGGTGTGCGGCCTCGTTTGCGGCCGCGCGTTGTTATTGCCCCCATCGCGAGCCGGGACGGCGGCGCGATGCTGCATGGGGGCGAGCACGATCAGCAATTGGTGTGCCGTGCGTGGCGATCGGCGCGATGCGTGTGTGCGCAACGGGATGAGGATAGGGGGGCGATGGGGCCCGGAGCGCGTGTGAGGCCCGGCGCGCGCGAGCGTTACGGCGTTCGATGGCAGCTTTTACCGGCGCGAAGCGCCGCGCCGATAGTCAAGAGTCCTGTGCGCCCTCGTTGTCCAGGTTCGCGTCTTGCGCACGCTCGCCGCTGGCGCTCGCGTTAGCGGCGTTCGGCCGTCCGCGTGTGACGGACGAAACGGCGACGCGCTGCTGGATCCCGGCCTTCGTGAGCATATGCGCGCTGATGGGCGCGGTGAGAAACAGGAATGCCGGAATCAGCACTTCGTGCAGGCTCGCGAAATTGTTGTGCGCACTGAAGTACACGACGGAAGCGAGCACGACGCCGCCTACGCCGAGCGTGGTCGATTTGGTCGGTCCGTGCAGGCGCATGTAGAAGTCGGGCAAGCGTGCGAGGCCGATCGCGCCGATCAGCGTGAACGCGCTGCCGAGCAGGAGCAGCACGCAGACCATTGCTTCGATGACGGTTTGCATGGCGAAGCCCTAGTTCAGTTCGATGATGTCGCCGCGCTGCAGGTACTTGGTGAACGCGACGGTCGCCACGAACCCCATGACCGCGATGAGCAGCGCGATTTCGAAGAAAACCGTCGAGCGCAGCATGATGCCGTAGACGACGATCAGCGCGATCGCGTTGACGTTGAGCGTGTCGAGCGCAACGAGCCGGTCGGGCAGCGAAGGCCCGCGCACGAGGCGCACGAGCGTGAGCAGGAACGCGAGCCCGAGGATCGCGAACGACACCGGAATGGCGATGGCTAGCATGCGAAGATCTCCATGAGCGGGGCTTCGTAACGGGACTTGATCAAGGCGACGAGCGCGGCTTCGTCTTCGAGATCGAGCACGTGCACGACGAGGCGTCGGCGGTCGTCGGAGAGCTCGGCGCACAGTGTGCCGGGGCTCAGCGAGACGATGCTGATGAGCGCAGAAAGGGCGATTTCGTGGGTGCTGTCGAGCGGCACGTCGATGAAGGCGGGGCGCAGGCGCTGCGTCGGGCCGAGCACGAGCAACGCGACTTCGAGGTTCGCCACGAGAATGTCGTAGAGCACGTGCCCGAGCAGCCGCACGAGCAGCCACGGTTTGCCGAAGCGCACCGGCGCGAGCCACAGCCCTTCGCCCACGCGGTAGGCGATCGCGGTGCCGAGCACGAAGCCAAGGAGCAGGTTGCCCGGCGACACGTCGTTCATCAGCAAGACCCAGCATACGAGCAGCACGACGGTGAGCCAGGGGTGCGGAAAGAGCCTCTTGAGCATGTCAGCTTCCTCCGCCCGGTGACGTTTGCGCGGCCTGCGCGGGCAGGATCGCGTGAACGTAGGCTGCGCGGTCGAGCAACTGCGCCGCGGTGGCGTCGAGATACTGCTTGAGCGGGCCGGCAAACACCGTTGCCGCCACCACGCCCGCGAGCAGCAGCGCACACGCGGCGAGCCTGGCGCGGCTGCCGCGCGGCGCAATGGCGGGTGCGCCGTCGTAGGCGCGTGCCGCGGGCATCGCCCACAGCAGGCGTGTGCCTGTGCGGCTGAGCGCGACGATCGACAGCAGGCCCGCGACCAGCACGGCGGGCCAGAGCACGACGGCCTGCGCAAGCGGCGTGGCGGCGAGCACCATGGCCTTGCCGAGAAAACCCGAGAGCGGCGGCAGGCCGACGGCGCCAACCGCCGCCGCGAGATAGAGCACGCCGGCGAGGTTCGAGGGCCAGGGCTTGGGCGTTTTTTCCGGGTCCGCTGCCTTGGGAAGCGTTGCGACCGGCTCGCTGTCCGCTTCGGGCGTGATGGCGGGCGCGCTGGCGTCGTCGAGCGATTCGAGCGAGGCGGGCTCGCGTGTTTCGGGGGCCGCGGGCGCGACCGCCGGTTCGCTTGCTTCGGACTCCAGTGTATCGGCGAGCATGAACAGCGCGCCCGTGCATAGCGTCGTGCTGATGAGGTAGTACAGCAGCGCACTCCACGCGAGCACGGTCTGCAGCGTGACGGCCGCAATCAGCAGGCCGACCGAGACCAGCACGAGAAAGCCGGTCGTGGTCTTGAGGCTCGATACCGCGAGCGCGCCGAGCGCGCCATAGACGATTGTCGCAATGGCGAGCCACCACGCCCATTGATGCAGGAACGCGTCGAGCACGCCGCCCGCCGCGCCGAACACGAGCGCGTCGCAGCGAAGCATCGCGTAGATCCCCACCTTGGTCATGATCGCGAACAGCGCGGCCACGGGCCCGATTGCGCTTCGATACGCCTGTGGCAACCAGAACGACATGGGGAACACCGCGGCCTTGAGGCCGAATACGAGCATGAGCGTCGCGCCCGCGAACTGCGCGAGCGGCAGCGACGCGGGGTCCAGGTGCGCGAGCCGCTCGCCCGCGTCGGCCATGTTGAGCGTGCCCGTGAGGCCGTACAGCACGCCCAGCGCGATCAGGAAGAACGACGAGCCGACGAGGTTCAACAGCATGTAGTGCAGGCCGTTGCGCACGCGGCGGCGGCCGCCGCCATGCAGCAGCAGCGCGTAGGAGGCGATCAGTAGCAGTTCGAAGAAGACGAACAGATTGAAGAGATCGCCGGCGAGAAACGCGCCGTTCAGGCCCATCAGCTCGAACTGCACGAGCGCGCGATAGTAGCGCCCGCGCCGGACATCGGCGCTCGTGGTGCCGAGCAGGCAGCAGCACGCGAGCAGCGCGGTCAGCACGAGCATCAGTGCGCCGAGCCGGTCGATCTGCAAGACGATGCCGAACGGCGCGGGCCACGCGCCGAGCGCATAGCTGGCAATCTGCCCTTGCGCCGCGAATTCGGCGAGCGCCACCGCGACGGGCAGCAGCGCGAGCGTGGCGATCACGTTGATGGCACGCTGCAGGCGCTTCGCGCGCAGCGGCAGCGCAACGATTGCGCCGGCCGCGAAGAGCGGAATCAGGATGGGGAGGATGAGAGCGTGATTCATTCGCCGCGCATCTCCAGGCCGCTGCGCTGCGGGTTGTCGCCGTCCACGTGATCGGTGCCGTCGATCGCGAGCGCGCGCAGCGCGAGCACGACCGTGAAGGCCGTCATGGCGAAGCCGATCACGATCGCAGTGAGCACGAGCGCTTGCGGCACCGGGTCGGCATACTGCGCGCCCGGCGTGATCACGGGCGGCTTGCCGGTGGAGAGCCGGCCGATGCCGAGCAGGAACAGGTTGATCGCATACGAGAACAGCGTGATGCCGAGGATCACCGGCAGCACGCGCGCGCACAGCAGCAGGTAGAGGCCGCTCGCGCAGAGCACGCCGAGCGTAATGGCGAAGGCGGCTTCCATCAGCTTTTCTCCACGGATTGCATGTCCTTGTCGCGCACGCCGAGGTGCGAGACGATCGTGAGCGTCGTGCCGACCACGGCGCCCAGCACGCCGAGGTCGAACAGCATGGCCGTGCTCAGTTCGATTTCGCCGATCACCGGCAGGTGCAGATGGCCGAACGCGCTGGTGAGGAAGGGCTGGCCCAGCACGATCGCGCCTACGCCCGTGGTGGCCGCGACGAGAATGCCGAGGCCCGCGAGCCCGCGGTAGTTGATGCGGATGCGCGACTCGGTCCACAGCACGCCGCTCGCCACGTATTGCAACAGCAGTGCAATGGAGATCACGAGCGAGGCGATAAAGCCGCCTCCCGGCAGACTATGGCCGCGCAGAAAGATGAACACGGCAACGAGCAGCGTGAGCGGCAGCATGAGGCGCGCGAGAATGGCGAGCAGCAGCGGATGCGACTGCGACGACCACGGCAGACCGCCCGGGCCCGTGTCGGGCGATTTGAGGCGCAGGCCACGCAGCAGCGCTTTCACGGCGAGCCCCGCCACCACCAGCACGCTGATCTCGACCATCGTATCGAAGCCGCGGAAATCCACGAGGATCACGTTCACGACGTTGTGGCCGCCGCTGCCCGGCAGCGCGTTCGCGAGAAAGAACTGGCCGACGCCGTCGATGGGGGCGCGCGTCATTACCGCATACGCCACGGCGCCGATCAGTGTGCCGCCCGCGAGCGCGAGCACCGCATTGCGGGCACGCGCGGCGGGTGGCTCCTGCGCGCGCTGCACGACGGGCAGAAAGTAGATGGCGAGCACGAGCAGCAGCACCGTGACCACTTCCACGGAGATCTGCGTGAGCGCGAGGTCGGGCGCGGAAAAGCGCACGAACGCCAGCGTGACGAGCAGCCCGCAGGTGCTCAGCATCACGAGCGCATAGAGCGTATTGGCGCGCACGAGCACGACGCCCACGGCCATCAGCGCCATCAGCACGAGGCCGACCAGCGTCATCGCATCGAGCGGCGCCGAGCGGTAGGCCCCGTCCAGCGAAGCGAGCGCGAGGAGCGCCGCGCCGGGCACGATCAGCATCGCCGCGATCATCCACGCGAGATACGCCGGCAGCGAGCGCGTTTCGAAGAGATTGACCGCGACGCCCGCGGCTTTTTCGAGCTGCTGCACGAGGCGGTCGAAGCCTTCGCTCGCGTTCATTTCGGAAAGCACCGAACGATGATGGCGGAACGCGTCGCGGCGATAGAAGAACAGCAGCGCGCCGCCCACGAACGATACGCAGCTCATCAGGAGCGGCAGATTGATGCCGTGCCACAAGCTCAGGCTGTACGTGGGCACGCTGCCGCCGAGCGCGAACCACGCCGCGGACTCGAGCATCCTGCCGATGGTCTGCTCCGGCACGAGGCCCACGAGCAGACAGATGACGACGAGAATCTCGACGGGCAGCTTCATGAAGCGCGGAGGCTCGTGCGGCGGGTAGTGCGGAAGGTCGTGCGGCGTCACGCCGTCGAAGAACACGCCCCACACGAAGCGCAGCGAGTACGCGACCGAGAGCCCCGCCGCGATGACGGCGAGCCCGGGAATGATCCAGCTGAAGTCGCCGAGCAGTCCTTGTGCGAGCGTTTCGCCGAAGAACATCTCCTTCGAGAGGAAGCCGTTGAGCAGCGGCACGCCTGCCATCGCGAGCGATGCCACGGCGGCCAGCGCGGCGGTATGCGGCATGAAGCGGCGCAGGCCGCGCAGGCGGCCGAGGTCGCGTGTGCCCGTTTCATGGTCGATGATGCCCGCCGCCATGAAGAGCGAGGCCTTGAATACCGCGTGATTGAAGATGTGAAAGAGCGCGGCGACGGTGGAGAGCTGCGTGTCGAGGCCGAACAGCAGCACGATGAGCCCGAGATGGCTGATGGTGGAATAGGCGAGCAGCCCCTTGAGATCGCGCTGCACGAGCGCCATGGCCGCGCCGCCCGTGAGTGTGACGAGGCCGATCAGGCTCGTCACGTAGAAAAACCAGTCGGTGCCTTCGAGCACGGGGTAAAAGCGCGCAATAAGGAAGATGCCCGCCTTCACCATGGTCGCCGAATGCAGATACGCGGAAACGGGCGTGGGCGCCGACATCGCATGCGGCAGCCAGAAGTGGAACGGGAACTGCGCCGACTTCGTGCAGGCCGCGAACAGCACGAGCAGGAGGATCGCCGGATACAGCGGATTGCGCTGCACCAGGCCCGCGTGCGCGAGCACGACGTCGAGGTCGTAGCTGCCGCAGACGTGGCCGAGCAGCAGCACGGCGGCCAGCAGCGCGAGGCCGCCCGCACCCGTGATGGTGAGCGCCATGCGCGCGCCGCGCCGCGCTTCGGGGCGCGACGGCCAGAAGCCGATCAGCAGGAACGACACGATGCTCGTGAGTTCCCAGAAGATCACGAGCAGGAGCAGGTTGTCCGACAGCACCACGCCGAGCATCGCGCCCATGAAGAGCAATAGCAGCGCGTAGAGGCGCGGCAGCGACTCGCTGCCCGCGAGGTAGTAGCGCGCGTAGATAAAGACGAGCAGACCGATCGCGAGCACGAGCAGCGCGAACATGAACGAAAGACCGTCCAGACGCAGTGCGAACGAGAGCCCGAGCTGCGGGATCCAGTCGGCTTGCCAGTGCAGCACGCCATGGGTGGCCATGCCCACGCGTTCGCTGCCCAGCAGTCCCAGGCCGAAGAGCGCGGCCGCGAATGCGATCCACGTGCCGGAGGCGGACGCCCAGCGTCCGGCGAGCGGCCCCGCGAACGCAACGAGCGCCGCGGCGACGAACGGTAGTACGACGAGCCACCCCATTGCCATTCGACACTCCCCGTGGATCCGGCAGGGCGCCGAGCCGCCGCGCCGCAGTTCACGATCATAGCCGCAAACGGGGACGGAGTTCATTCATGTGGCATCGAGGCGGCCACGGGGTGTCATACGAAAGAAACCTGCGTCAGGTCCTCCGGCCAGGGGGGCGCGTCGACGATCTTCACATCGGCCAGACGAAGGTTTCGTGAGCGCGGGTCGTTTTGCCGATGTCCACCGTGCGCCGCTCCGTGTTGCCGGCGTGGCTCGCGGTGACCACATAGCGGCCGCTTAAAGCCCGCGCTTTTCGCGCCCACATGCAAGAAGGCCGTTGCCCGCGCGCGGCGGGAGACGGCCTTCGTCACTGCATGACGGCGCGTTGCGACCGCGACTACGCCATCACTGCGGAATCATGCCGGTCAGCACATAAGCCTGAATCAGCGTCACCACGCCCACGACAGCCGCGAAGAACAGGCTATGACGCAAGGTGAAGCGGAACAGCGACGACTCCTTGCCGACGAGGCCGGTTGCCGCGCAGGCCACCGCGATCGACTGCGGCGAAATCATCTTGCCGCTCACGCCGCCCGAGGTGTTGGCCGCGACGAGCAGCGTATCCGACACGTTGATCTGGTGCGCCGTGGTGTGCTGCAGCGAGCAGAACAGCGCGTTCGACGACGTATCGGAGCCCGTGAGGAACACGCCGAGCCAGCCGAGGAACGGCGAGAAGAACGGGAAGGCGGCGCCGGTCCCCGCAAGTGCGAGGGCGAGAGTGGACGACATGCCCGAGTAGTTCGCGACGAACGCGAAGGCGAGCACGAGACCGATGGACAGCACGGGGCGGCGCAGTTCGCCGAGCGTCTCGCAGAACGCGGCCACGGCGGCGCGCGGCTTCATGCGCAGCAGGATCGCGGAGAGGACCGCGGTGATCATGATCGCGGTGCCCACGGCCGAGAGCCAGTCGAGCTTGAACACGGCTTCGTACGGCTTCGGCGAGGCGACGATCGGCGCCGTGCGCACCACGAGCTGGTCGAGGCCCGGTACGTGCAGGCTCAGAATGGTGCCCGCGAGCGGACCCTTCGCGGCGAAGAGCGCCTTGAACGGCTTGACGCTCCACACGGTCACGATGGCCGTGAGCAGAATGAACGGCGACCATGCGCGCACGGTCTGCGCGATGCTGTACGGCGACGCCTTGCGGCTCGAAGCCGCCGCACGCGAGCTGCCACCGCCGAAGCCGCCCAGCGCAGCGGCGCCGCCGCTCACCTTCACGCTCGTGCCTTGCGTTGCCCGGCGCGGCTGCCACACGTTGAGGAACGCGGCGAGCGCGACGAGGCTCACGAGCGCCGAAGTGATGTCCGGCAACTCGGGCCCGATGTGGTTCGACGTGAAGTACTGCGTAACAGCGAAGCTGCCGCCGGCCACGAGCGCGGCGGGCCACGTTTCCTTCACGCCGCGCTTGCCGTCCATGATGAAGACGAGCCAGAACGGCACGAAGAGCGAGAGCAGCGGCAGCTGGCGGCCCGCCATCGCGCCGATCAGGAACGGATCGATGCCCGTCACCTGGCCCGCGACGATGATGGGAATCCCCATCGCGCCGAACGCGACCGGAGCGGTATTGGCGATGAGGCACAGGCCCGCGGCGTAGAGCGGCTCGAAGCCGAGGCCGACGAGCAGCGCCGAGGTGATCGCCACCGGCGCGCCGAAGCCGGCCGCGCCTTCGAGGAACGCGCCGAACGAGAAGCCGATCAGCAGCAGCTGCAGGCGCTGGTCGTCGGTGATCGAGAGCACCGAGGCGCGGATGATCTCGAACTGTCCCGTTTTCACGACAATCTTGTAGAGGAACACCGCGGTGACGATGATCCACGCGATCGGCCAGATGCCGTAGGCAAAGCCGAAGCCCGCGGAAACGAGCGCCTGGCGCACGGGCATGCCGTATTCGAAGATCGCCACGGCGAGCGCGAGCAGCAGGGTGATCGCCGCAGCGACATGGCCCTTCATGCGCAGGCCGGCGAGCGCGACGAAGAAGAACAGAATGGGAATGGCGGCCACGAGGGCGGACAGCCACAGACTGCCGAGCGGTGTGTAGATCTGGTACCAGGGTTGCACTACGGTCTCCTCCGATGATGCGGGTAGAAAAATTATGTGATCTCGTCAGGCTTGCTATGAGCGTTATTTCGCACGTCTGACGAGATGAACGCTATTGCGGCTGATCGCGTTCGCGCAGCAGGTCGTGCAGGCTGCGCGGCGCGGGCTTGAGCGGCGTGCGATGCTGCGTCCAGCCCATTTGCTGCGAGGGCGCGAGGCCGCGCAGACGCGTCACGGCCCAGCGCAGCGCACGGTAGGCGCGCGGATGCGCGAACGCGCCGCTCCAGAAGCGCCAGATGAACTGCTCGCTCCGGCTGTGATTCGCGCCCTGGCCGCGCAACGGATGCGCGACGCTTTCCTCGGGGTCGCGGTTCGCCTCGGTGCGCAGGCGCACGAGCAGCTGCGGAATTGGAATGCGCACCGGGCAGACTTCGCCGCATGCGCCGCACAGGCTCGAGGCGGTGGGCAACTCGGCGGTCGCGTCGAGTCCGAGCAGATGCGGCGAAATGATCTTGCCGATCGGCCCCGGATAGGTCGTGCCATACGCGTGCCCGCCGATGCGCGTGTACACCGGGCAGTGGTTCATGCACGCGCCGCAGCGGATGCATTGCAGCGTGGCGCGCAATTGCTCGTCGGCGTAGGCCTGGCTGCGGCCGTTGTCGAGCAGGACGAGATGCACCTCGCGCGGGCCGTCTTTCTCGCCTGCGCGGCGCGGGCTGCTGATCAGGTTGAAATACGTCGTGATGGGCTGGCCCGTGGCCGAGCGCGTGAGCAGGCTCGAAAGCGGCACGATGTGCTCGAGCTTTGCCACCACCTTTTCCATGCCCATGATCGCGATATGCACGTCGGGCACCGTGGTGGAAAGGCGGCCGTTGCCTTCGTTTTCCACGAGCCAGAGCGTGCCCGTGTCGGCGGCGGCGAAGTTCACGCCGGAAAGGCCGATCTGCGCATCCACGAAGGCGCGGCGCAGCGCGCGGCGGCCCGTTTGAATGAGCGTATCGACGTCTTCCGTAAACGGCGTATCGGGAATGTGCTCCTCGAACAGGTGGCCGATATCGCCCTTCGTCTTGTGAATGGCGGGCATCACGATGTGCGAGGGCTTCTCGCCCGCGAGCTGCACGATGTACTCGCCCATGTCCGATTCGATGCAGTCGACGCCGCGCTCCGCGAGGTAATGGTTGAGCTCGATTTCCTCGCTCGCCATCGACTTGCCCTTGATCACGCGCGTGGCCGCGTGACGGTGCGCGATGGCGTGGACGATGTGGTTCGCCTCGTCGGCGGTCTCGGCCCAATGCACCTGGATGCCGTTGGCGCGCAGCGTCGTTTCCAGCTGCTCGAGCAGTTCAGGCAGGCGCGCGAGCGCATGCTGGCGCACCGCTTCGCCGAGGTCGCGCAGGGCTTCGAGTTCGTCCGCCTCGGGGAACTGCGCGGCGCGCTTGCCTTGCAGGAAGTCCATCGCGCCGCGAAAGCTCTTGCGCAACTGCGGGTCGTCGAGCGCCGTGCGTGCGCGCTGGCGGAATTCCGCAGTCGGGACGAAATGGAGCGTGTTTTCCTGAGATGTCTGCGTGGTCGTGCTCATTCGGCGGCTCCGTGCTGCGCTCGCGTTTCGCTATCGTCATCGGTCACGACGACGACCCACAGGGCGCGGGGGCCATGCGCGCCATAGGCGGTGGTCTGCTGGATATCCGAGGTCTTCGAAGGCCCCGAGATCATCACGAGATTGGTGGGCATGCCGTCACGCCAGCGCTCCGCCGCTACGGCGGCGTGCAGGTCGGCGTGCAGCGTGCGCGCGTGGATCAGCGCGACGTGCAGCGGCGGCACGAGCGAGACCGTGCGCGGCGCGTTCGCGTCGGGCACGACCACGAGGGTGCCTGTCGCCGCAAGACCCGAGCGCGCGACCGTGAAGCCCGCGTCGATGGTGTCGAACAGTTCGGCCTTCCACTGCTCGATCGGCTGCGCGTAACTGCGCGCCTGCACGACGGAAGGCAGTGCCGCTTCGAGCGCCTGGCCTTCGGCGCAGGCGGTGTCGAGCAGCACGTTGCGCACGCCCGCCGCCGCGAGGCGTTCAGCGAGATCGGCGGCCCACGTTGCGGCGCTTGCGCAGATCACCTCGGCGTGCGCGGCTTCGAGCATGCGCCGGAACTGCGCGATGCGTTCGTTCAGCACTAGCGGGGCGAGCGCCCGGCGTCCGTTGAAATGCGCGTCGATGCGTGCGTCGAGCGCTTCGAGCGTCGTGGCGGGCGCGTCGGGCGCATGGCCGCGCAGGCGTTGCAGCATGCGCGCCCGCGCGCTCATCGTATCGAGGTTCATGCGGCCTCCCCGCCGGTGCGGCGCCAGAGGAACGAAGCGAGGTGCTCGACGGCGAGCGGCGCGCCTTTGTGCGCCGCCGCGTGGCCGATGTTGAGCAGGCACCCGCAGTCGGCGGAAACGAGGCGCTCGCAGCCCGTGGCGCAGGCGGAGGCGATCTTGTCGGCGACCATCGCGCCGGAAATGTCCGGGTGCTTGAGCGAGAACGTGCCGCCGAAGCCGCAGCATTCCGATTCGCGTTCGTGCTCGATGCGCGTGACGCCCGGCAGCGCATCGACGACTTCGACGCCGTGCACGCGCGTGCCCATCTCGCGCCGCGCGCCGCAGGAGGTGTGCAGCACGACGCGCTCGTCGGGCTGGCGGACGGCACCCTGCGCGCCATACGCGTTGAAATCGACGCCCAGCACGCGCACGAGGAATTCCGTGAGTTCGTACACGCGCGCCGAGAGTCCTTCGGCGCGCGCGCCGTTGGCGGCGTCGCCATCGAACAGCGTGGGCCAGTGGTGGCGCATCATGCCCGCGCACGAACCCGAAGGCACGATCACGGGCCAGGGCTTTTCGAAGAGTCCGAGTTGCGCGAGCGCGACCTCGCGCGCCTGGCGCGGGTTGCCGCTGCTGTACGCAGGCTGGCCGCAGCAGCTCTGGCTGCGCGGGAAATGGACCGTGAGGCCTTCGCGTTCGAGCAGCTTCACCGCGTCGAGGCCGGCTTGCGGCACGAACAGGTCGACGAGGCAGGTGGCGAACAGATAGACGTCGGTGGGGTGCTCGGTGGGGTATTGCCGTGGCTTCATGTCTCGCTCGTTGTCTTGGCGCGCTTTCGTGCTCCTTCCCCAGGGACCGGGGCCGGGCAGCTTGGAGACGAGCGCTGGTTTGGGCGCATAATTCCCGCTTCGGGCGAACGGTTCAAACTGGTTGGACCACTTGCCGCAGGCTAGAACGAGACTCGGGTATGACAATGAGGGACAGGGCAGGCGCGCGCGGGCGCGTGGAGACCGTGATGCGTCAGATGGAGACGTCGCTGCTCGACGGCACCTGGCGCGCGGGAGCGAAGCTGCCTTCCGAGCGCGTGCTCGCACTGGAATTCGACGTGGCGCGCAACACGGTGCGCGAGGCGATCCAGCGGCTGGCCGCGCGCGGCCTCGTGCAGAGCCGGCCGGGCGCGGGCGTGTTCGTCACCGACCAGCTGCGCACGGGCTTTGCTTCGCCGTGGGGGCAACTGGTGGCCGATCATCCGGCCTTGCGCGAAGACATCCTCGAGTTTCGCCGCGTGCTGGAAGGCGCGACCGCGTATTTTGCGGCGCTGCGCGCGAGCGACGAGGATCTCGCACGCATTCGCGCGCTGATGCAGGAGCTGGAGCGCACGCGCGAAGTGGACGACAAGGCCGCCGAAGCCGACACCGATGCGAAGCTGCACGAAGTGATCGCGCAGGCCTCGCACAACGCGATGTTCCTGCACCTGCACACGAGCGTGCTGGGGGTGCTGCGCGAGCACATCACCATCAACGGCACCGGTCTGCGCGTGCAGAACGAAGACGCGCCGGACCAGTTGCTGCTGCAGCACCGCACGCTGTGCGACGCGATCGTCGCGCGGCGCCCCGAGGAGGCGCGCACGGCGATGCAGACGCACATCGACTTCGTGCGCACGCGGGTGGGAGAGGAGATCGGCTGGCCGGAAAGTGGTCCGACCAGTGACGATGCGCCGCGCGCCTCGCCAGCGGCTGCGGCAGCGCAAGCGGGTAAGCCGGCGCGCAAAGCCGCGCGCAAGGCGCCTCTCAGCGCAAAGGAAAAGCCTGCGGCTCGCGCCGGGCGCGCGAACGCTGCTAAAGTCGGCTGATCGGGCCGACCGGCCTCATTCCGGGCCGTACGCCGTACCCGGCCGCATGAGCAGGAGGAACAGATGAACGAACGCGCCGCGCAAATCGTAGCGTTGAGCGCCGTGACGCTGACCGTCAGCGACATCGCGCGGTCGGTGTCCTTTTACGAGGCGCTCGGCTTCGTGCAGCGAGCCGGGCCGGCGGTGGCGGGCTTCGCGTCGTTCGCACTGGGCGGCGCGGCCGGCGTCTGCTATTTGAACCTGCTGGAGGGGCCGCACGGCGCGGTGAACGGCTGGGGCCGCGTGATCGTCTACGTCGCCGACGTGGACGCCTTCTACGCCCACTCGCTGGCGACCGGCGCCAGGCCCGAATTCGCGCCGCGCGACGCGCCGTGGGGCGAACGCTATTTTCATCTCGTCGACCCGGACGGCCACGAGCTCAGCTTCGCCAGGCCGCTCACCTGAGCCGCCACAATGCATTTGAAATATTCGTGACACTCGCTGCGCCGATAGTGGCGCGAGTTGACAGCATATCGACCAAGGAGAGAGTCGCCATGAATGAACTGGACCGCACGATGCACGCCGAACATACGGATGCGCAGTTGCAGGAAGCCGAACTGCATCGCCGCCGGCGTCTGAACGAAGAGCTCATCGACGCTTACGACGAAGAGCTCGAAATGGAGGTCGACGACCGGCTGCAGGAAAGCGGTCTGCAGATCAGCGACGAGGCGCGTGCGCTGCGCCGCGTCTATTTCCGCGAGCTGATCCGCCTGCAGGGCGAGCTCGTGAAGATGCAGGACTGGATCGTGAGCACGGGTCACCGGCTCATCGTGATCTTCGAGGGACGCGACGCGGCGGGCAAGGGCGGCGTCATCAAGCGCATCACGCAGCGTCTGAACCCGCGCATGTGCCGCGTGGCCGCGCTGCCCGCACCGAACAACCGCGAGCGCACGCAATGGTATTTCCAGCGCTACGTGCAGCATCTGCCGGCGGGCGGCGAGATGGTGCTGTTCGATCGCAGCTGGTACAACCGCGCGGGCGTGGAGCGCGTGATGAACTTCTGCACCGACGACGAATACGAAGAGTTCTTCCGCTCGGTGCCCGAGTTCGAAAAGATGCTCGTGAGAAGCGGCATCCAGATCGTCAAGTACTGGTTCTCGATCACCGACGACGAGCAGGAAGTGCGGTTCCAGAGCCGCATCGACGATCCGCTCAAGCAGTGGAAGCTCTCGCCGATGGACCTCGAAAGCCGCCGCCGCTGGGAGGCCTACACGCACGTGAAGGAAGTGATGCTGCAGCGCTCGCACATTACCGAGGCGCCGTGGTGGGTCGTGCAGGGCGTGGACAAGAAGCGCGCGCGCCTGAACTGCATTAACCATTTGCTGAGCCAGGTGCCGTATCACGAGATCGAGCACCCGCAAGTCACACTGCCGGCGCGCGTGCATCATCCGGATTACATTCGCCAGCCGGTGCCGCAGGACATGTTCATTCCGGAGATTTATTGAGGGGTTGCCCGCTTTCGCAGCAATCAATCAAATAAGCCGCGCTCCCCTCCCAGGGAGCGCGGCTTTTTTCTGGTCCTTTCGTGCTCAGAACACGTGCTTGAACACCCAATAGAGCGCGCCAGCCAGCACGATCGAAGCGGGCAGCGTGAGCACCCACGCCATCACGAGGCTGCGCACCGTATTCCATTGCAGGCCCGAGCCGTTCGCGGCCATCGTTCCCGCCACGCCCGAGGAGAGCACGTGCGTGGTCGAGACCGGCAGACCGTACACGTCCGCCGCACCGATCGTCACCATCGCCACGACCTCCGCGCAGCCGCCCTGGCCGTAGCTCAGGTGCTGCTTGCCGATGCGCTCGCCCACCGTCACCACGATGCGCTTCCAGCCCACCATCGTGCCGAGCCCCAGCGCGATCGCCACGGCCACCTTCACCCACGTCGGGATGAATTTCGTCGCGTGGTCGATCTGGCTGCGGAAGTTGTTGATGGACTTCAGGTCGTCGGCCGAGAAGGGCACCGCCTTCTGCTTGTCGAGCAGGCGGATCGCTTCGGAAACCACGTACATGTTGTTGCGCACGTTATCGACGACCGATTGCGGCACTGCCGCGAGCGAGCCGTAGCTGCGCACCTGTTCGGTCACCTGGTTCGAGAGCGCGGCGAGCGCGGGCACCGTCGTGCTCGACAGCGTGCGGCGGCCGATGAAGCGTTCCACTTCGGCGCGCGGATCGGCGGGCGCGGCCACGCCGTTCGTGTAGCGCTCGAGCGCGCGCGTGGCGTCGTGCGCGACGGCGATGAAGGTCTGCGTCTGCTCGGCCGTCACGGCGCGGTTCAGCGCATAGGCCGTGGGCACCGTGCCGATCAGGATCAGCATGATGAGGCCCATGCCCTTCTGGCCGTCGTTGGAGCCGTGCGCGAACGACACGCCCGTGCAGGTGAGGATCAGCAACGAGCGGATCCAGAACGGCGGCGGCTCCTTGCCCTTCGGCGCCGAGTAGAGGGCGGGCACGCGCACGACGGCCTTGAGGATGAGCAGCAGCAGGCCGGCCAGCAGAAAGCCGATGATCGGCGAAAAGAGCAGCGACTTGCCCACGCCGAGCGCCTGGCTCCAGTCCACGCCGCTCGTGCCGTTCGCGCCGTGCATGAGCTGGTTCATGAGACCCACGCCGATGATCGAGCCGATCAGCGTATGCGAGCTCGACGAAGGCAGGCCGAAGTACCACGTGCCCAGGTTCCAGATGATCGCGGCAATGAGCAGAGCGAACACCATGGCGAAACCCGCGCTGCTGCCTACCTGCAGGATCAGCTCCACCGGCAGCAGTTGCAGGATGCCGAAGGCCACCGCGCCGGTGGACGTGAGCACGCCGAGGAAATTCCACGCGCCCGACCATATCACGGCGATATTGGGCGAAAGCGAGTGCGTATAGATGACGGTTGCGACCGCATTCGCGGTATCGTGGAAGCCGTTCACGAACTCGAAACCGAGCGCGATCAGGAGCGCGATGCCGAGCAGGATCCAGGGCATCGCCGAGCTTTCGCGCACCGGCGAGAGGTCGTCGGCGAGATGCATCCCCACGTACACGGCGCCTGCGGCGATGACCACGAGGAAGGCGAGCAGGCTGGCGTTGCGCCCGCGTGCGGGGGCCGTGCCCGGTTGCGGTGACAGGGAAAATTCTGGCATGGCAGGCGGGCTCCTGGGGGAGGGAGTGGACAAAGGTTTCGCCTCCGATCCTGAACCGCCCAGGTGTCCGTTTGATGACGGATTCGTGCCAGCCATGCCCGATGCATGCCCGACAGACCGGCGCCCCATCGAATCGCGCCGTCAGCAAGAGGATTGCGCAGATGCCAAAACGGGTTCTTTCGCTGCGTCTTCTGGTGCACCGCTGGGCCCACGCGCGGGCGAAGGCGGCGACGCGCCTGATCGGCAACTATCCCTTCTTCGCGGGGCTTTCCGGCACGCTCGTCGCGACGGTGATGGCGATCCTCACCTACGCGGCGCTCTACGAGGGGCGCGCCGAGGAGCTGCGCCACGCGCAGGAGAACTCGCGCAACCTCGTGCAGCTCATCAGCAACGACATTGCCCGCAACGTGGAGATTTACGACCTGTCGCTGCAGGCCGTGGTTCAGGCGGCGCAGCAGCCGCAGACCTGGAGCATGCCCGAGTCGCTGCGCCAGCGCGTGCTGTTCGACCGGGCGACGGCGGCGTCGAGGCTCGGCGGGGCCTATGTGATCGACGCCACGGGCCATGTGAAAGCCTCGCGCAGCAACGCCTTCGACACTTCACCCGCCGGCATTTCGTTCGCCGACCGCGATTACTTCGTCGCGCAGCAGCGCGACCCGCATGTGGGCCTGTTCTTTTCGAAGCCGTTCCATTCCCGCCTGCGCGGCGGCGCGCTCACGATCGGCCTCACGCGCCGCATCAACGCGCCCGACGGCTCGTTCGCGGGCGTTGCGCTGCTCGGGGTGCGCCTCGACTATCTCGATCAACTGCTCGAGCGCATCGACCTGGGCCCGGGCGGCCACCTCTTCATCCTGATGCGCGACGGCACGCTGCTCGCGAGCAAGCCGCCCTCGACGCGCGGCGCCGGCTCGAGCTACGCGGACCTGCCGAATTTCGCATTTTTTTCGCGTCGCGACGCCGGCACCTATACGCTGCACTCGGCAATCGACGGGGTCGAGCGCATCTACACCTTTGCGCATGTGGGCAACTCGCCGTTCATCGTCGTCGTCGCGCCCGCCGTGGGGGACGTGCTCGCCGGCTGGCGGCGGCGCAGCTATATCGCGCTCGTGATGACCACGGTGTTCGGCGGCGCATGGGTTGCGGTGTCCTGGATGCTCGCCTTCGCGCTGCGCGACAAGGTGGTGGCCGAGGGCAAGCTCTTGCGCCTCGCCGTCACCGACCCGCTCACGGGTCTCGCGAACCGCCGCGCGCTCGACAGCCGTCTCGCGGAGGAGTGGCATCACGCGGTGCGCGAACGCACGCCGCTTTCCGTGCTGTTTTTCGACATCGACCACTTCAAGCTCTTCAACGACACCTACGGACACGCCGCCGGCGACGAGGTGCTGGTGTTCGTGGCCGGGCGCATCGCTGCAGGATCGCGGCGCGCAACCGATCTCGCCGCGCGCTTTGGCGGCGAAGAGTTCGCGGTGGTGCTGCCGGGCACGGCGCTCGACGCCGCGACGCGCATGGCGGAGAAGATCCGCAAACGCATCGAGTCGGACAATCTCACGCTGAGTGGTACGCACCATGGGTGCGTGACGGTGAGCGCGGGGTGTGCGAGCTGCAATCCGCCGGACGGCGGCAGCGGCGCGAAGCTGCTGGCCGCCGCCGACCGCCTGCTCTACGAGGCCAAGGAAGCGGGCCGCAATCAGGTCCGGTCGCAGCAATGGACGGGCGAGGGGGCGCAGCCGCTGGTGGATTCCGAAGCCGGAAGCCGAGGCCGCGATGCACCCGCAACGCGAGGCTGAGGCGCGCCGGCTTGCGTGCGGCGCGCGACGGCCGCCATGCCGTTCAGCGCGCGGACTTCGACAGCCGGTGGCCGAGGCCGAGGTTCGAGACGATCTGCCAGGTATAGACGCGCGAATAGTGCACGCCGAACTGGCGGCCGATCAGCTCGCGCACGCGGCTGTTGGTCCACGCATCGCTCGCAAAGCCATGCTCTCGCGCGGAGCCGTGCAGGGCGCTCGCGATCCAGCCTAGTGCGGCCTGATCGAGCACTGAAGGCCGGCCACCCACGCTCATCTGCTGGAGCGCTGCAAGGCCGCCGTCTTCGACGATGGACTTGTAGCGCCTCACCGTCTGGGCGGAAAGGTGGAGTGAGTCGGCGACGCTATTCACGGTCGCGCCTTCCATCAACATCTGGCCGGCGGCCATTCTTCTCGCGACGCTCGGCAGGTTCTCGGTTCGGGTAAGCATGTGTTCACTCGTCGACGAAAGATTCCGGACACGCGGCAATGCGGATGTGCCGCTCCTGTAACCCTTCCTGCAAGCGGGTCTTGTCGCTTGCCATGGATCCGGCGCCGGTGCGGTGACGCGGGAACCATGACGGACGGCGAAATCGACGCCCGGTGAAGGGCGCTTGTTGCGAAACGCCTCGGTGTTCCGCAGCGGATATTAATAATTGTTTTTGTAGGGAATGTGTATAGCTAGCGGAAAAATAGTCTGCTTGACTTGTGGATAATCCTGAACTAATGAGAAAAAACAACCGACTCGCGTGGGTCAACAATGCGCGCCGCCATTTCGCACCGCTCAGGCAATCCGAAGTTTGCTCCTATTTCAGCCAGTTAACCTGACTTAATTGCTCAACATTGAAAAGCAACACTCTGCGTTGTTTTGTATGACTAATTCAGTATTCAGCATGGATTGAAGTGAGCCAGTCTTATTCAATATGAATTAAATGACGCCGGTCGCACCTTTAGATGTTTGTTAGCGTTTTCGATCTGTGCCGTAAAAGTTAGCCTGATCCGGCAGGGTGATGACGGCTATGGGGCAATTTCAGGGAGTGATTTGCTTTTTTTGTGCAGAATGTTTTCGCAAACATTTCGAATCGATTGCAATGCGGATTGGATTCGAATGAACGAATGCAGAATGCCGGATTCGCCGCGCAGCGTATCGTGTGGCGAAACGGGTCCCTGAATCCCGCGGGCCGCCAAATGCGTCCGTGCGCTTCGTCAAACGATGCGCGGCATGGGCGGCGGCCCGCTTTCTGGCCGCTGCGGATGAATCAAGAACTCGATGAAAAGGTAGGTCGTTTGCTGCGCCGCGCTGCGAGCCGGCGCTCGCTCGTGCCGTACGGCGCGTTTCATGCCCTGTTCGCGGGCGACGTGCCGTTGCGGGTGCGTTACGAAAAGCTCGAGGCGGCCGCGGCCGCGTTGTGCGAGCCACGCGAGGCCGACTATGCCTCGCTGCTCTCGACCGATTCGGGCCTGCCCGGCCCGGACTTCTATACACGCTTCAAGCGCTTGCATACCGAGCGCTACTACGAAACGCTCGGCGCGGACCGGCATCGCATGCTGCGGCTTGCCGAAAAGCGCCAGCTCGCCAACGAGGAACGCGAGCGTGTCTATGCCCATTACCTGCGCTGTGCGGCCGAAGAAGCCTGCATGACCAGCGCTTGATGCGTGCGGGCGGCGCCATGCCGCTCTCTTGCCATTCACGATCCACACAAGGAGGCTTCATGTCCACACGCTACCGTTCTTCGGCGCCGCTGCTCGGCGCCATACTCGTGCTTGCCCTCGGCGTGTCGCCGCAGGTGCCGCTGTTTGCGCAGACGGCGTCCGATGCCGCGCCTGAAAGTGCGCCCAACGCGACGCTACAGATCGGCGAGGTGCAGACCACGGCGACGGTCGTGAGCATCGACGCGGCCACCAATTCGGTCACGCTGCGCGGCGCCCGACGCAACCTGGTGACGGTCGCGGTCGATCCCGCGGTCGGCGACGTGAGCAAGCTCAAGCCCGGCGATCATGTGAACATCCTCTACAAGGAGGCGTTGCTGCTGCGCGCCGAAAAGGTGGCCACGCGGGGCATCCGCTCGCGCGTCGATACGGTCGCTACCACGCCCGCTTCCGGCGGCATGACGGCAACGGCGCGCAGCGTGCAGGTGATCGCGACGGTGGAGAAGATCGACCGCAAGAGCCGCAAGGTCGCGTTGCGCGGACCGAACCGCACGGTCGTGGTGGTGGCGCCGCCGGACGTGCCGCTCGAATCGATCAAGGTGGGCGACAGCATTCGCGCCGACTACGTGGGCGCGACGGCCGTGCATGTCACGCGCGACGGCCAGAACCTGCAGTGAAGCAGTAACGCTGGGCGGCGTGGCTAGTCGGCGCGATTGCGGTCGCGTACGAGGATCGACACGTAGATTGCCGTGCAGACGATGATGACGGCCACGCCGGCAATCACCTTCTGGTGGTCGAAGTTGATGAGGCCGACCACTGCGATGGCGATGCCGGCGGCAGAGCCGAGCGTGCCCATTGCGGCCACGAAAATGCGCACCTTGCTCCAGACGCGATGGCGCCGCTCGGGACCTGCGCCTTCCATAAACCGATGCAGTCGATCAAACATGGCGGCTCTTCCGGGTTGGGTAGAAGACGGTCATGCGGGCGCGAATGAATGCGCGGCCCGGACCAGATCAAGTATAGCCAGCCCATTATTACGCGTTCTTTCAATTGCCTGCGCCCCGGTGCGCCGGAATTCCCGAGCGTTTTTTGCGCGCGTTTAAGTTTGTCTTAATTTTGGCTCGCCATGATGGAGCGGTCGGGTCGATTCGATAGTTCGATTCGCGGTTGTTCTTCACGTCCCCTGTTGGCCGCCGATTCACTCGGCGGCCTTTTTTTCGTCTGCCGTCGACGTTTGCTAGCGTCGATCACCGCACATTCACGCCTTTATTTGTGATTCGTCGCGAGGGCGCCCGCGCTGTTTGCGCCGCCAAAGAGCTGTGTCAGATATTGCTGGTTGTTGTTCATGATCGACATGAGGTTATTGAGCGCGGTGAACTGGCGGTTGAATTGCGCAGTGAGCTGGGTTGCGCGCACATCGAGCATCGACGACTGCTTTTTGATGTCGTCGAGTTCCTTGTTGATGGCTGTGCTGCGCCGCTCGATGATGCCGCTCGACTGCACGTAGGGCGTAATGGCGCTGTTGAGCTTCGTGGTCATGCCGCCGCTGCCGAACAGCGCCGCAATCGCACTGTTGCCCGGTTGCAGCGCTTTCTTGAACGTCTCGTCGTCGATCTCGAGCTTGCCGCTCTTGTCGAGCTTGATGCCGATCTCGCCCAGCGAATGGGTCACGCCGTCGCTGCCCTTCACGCCCGCTGAAACGACCGCGGGCAGACTCGCCGCGAGCGTGCGCGCGATCGAGTCGCCGAGCAGCGCGCCCGCTTGCGCGCTCGTCGAACCGGTCGCGGCCGTGTAGGAGGTCAGCCCGCTCAGGGCATCCACGTAGCTGTTGTACGCCTTCACGAAGTCGCGGATGGATGTGCCCGTCGCTTCGGTGTCGGGCGCGATGGTGAGCGTTTGCTTCGTGCCCACCGAGGCGCTTGCGAGCTTGATCGTGATGTCGCTCACCACGCCCTCGAGCGTGTTGCTCGCGCTCGTGACGCGTGTGCCGTCGATGCGAAGCTCGGCGTCGCTGGCTGCCTCGACTTCGCGCATCTGCGAGGAAGCGAGGCGCGTGTCGACGCCCGCGCCCGCCTGCACGTCGATCGCGTTGGCCGCGCCGGTCTTGTTCGCGGTCAGCACGAGGTGCTGGCCGTCGGCGCCGTTGACGATCGACGCCGTGACGCCTGGGTTGTCCTTCGCCCGGTTGATCGCCGCGACGACGTCGCTGAGCTTGTTGCTGCCCGCAGCGATCGTCAGATGCATGGACTTGCCGCCCATCGAGATGTCGAGGCTGCCTTCCCCGAGCGTCTCGCCCGTGTCGAAGCTGTCCGAGGCGAGCTTATGCGCTGTCGCGAGGCGATCGACTTCGACCGTGAAGCTGCTCGCCACCGCGTTCTTGCCGGCCACCGCGCTCAAGCCCTTGTCCTTCTCACTCGTCGTGACGGTGAAGCGTTGCAGCGCGGCGCCATCCTTGAACGGCTCGAGTGCGGTCTGGAGCGAAGCGAGCGCCGACTTCAGCGTGCCGAGCGCCGAAAGTGTCGTGCTACTGGCGGTCTGCTTCGCGCTGAGGATGGCGCTCGGCCCCGCGATCTTGGCGTTGACGAGCGCCTTGACGAGCTGGTTGACGTCGAGCGTGGAGTTGGTCGCGCCGCTGATGATCGACTGGGCGGCGTCGCTCAGCGCGCTGTTGGCGCTGGCGGTCGTGGTGTTCGTGATCGTGCTTGCCATGAAAGAAGTCCGTTCGTTCTGGTGCGTCGAGTCGACGGAACGCGCAAATGCGCGGCCATGCTTTCATTACGGCAAGCTTTCATGAAACTTTATGAAAGAAATGAAAAGTTTTTGAAAAGTACAGGATCGGTACTGCGGCGGCAGCCAGCCGCCCGCTTCAAACGTGCTCGGGGAAGCCCGAGCGGCCTTGCGTGAGATCAGTCAGCGTGTGGCGCGCAGCGTCCAAGGCGGTAGCGGGCAACTGGATCGTGAGGCGGACCGTCATGGCGTACTGGCTCTCCACGAGCGTGAACTGCTGCTGGTCGATCCAGTGGCGCACGCGGGTTTCGTCGGGATAGCCGAGTTCGACCGTGAGGCGCGCCTGCGCGATGCGCTCGACGCGCTCGGCCCCATGCAGGGCGCTGGCAATGGCGTCGGTATAGGCGCGCACGAGGCCGCCCGCGCCGAGCTTCACGCCGCCGTAGTAGCGCACCACGGCGGCGAGCACGCCGTCCAGGTCGTGATGGCGAAGCACTTCGAGGATCGGGCGCCCGGCGGTGCCGGAGGGCTCGCCGTCGTCGGACATGCCGGACTGGCCGCCCGCTAGCAGCGCCCAGCAAACATGCGTGGCGGTGGGATGTTCGTCGCGCAGGCGGCGGATTTCAGCCATGGCCGCTTCGCGGTCGGCAACGGGAAGGGCGTGCGCGATGAAGCGGCTCTTGCGGATATCGAGTTCCGCCGTGACGGGATGGGCGAGCGTGAAAGTTGGCACAAGCGGGGTGGCACTGCAGGCGAAACCCCCATGTTAACCGATGCTCATGGGTCGGCTTTCGACGTCAGTCCCCATATCTTGCCAGTTTGCGTAATGGTTCTTTGCGTCAGATGCTAGTGACGCCCCGGCCTTGAGCCCGGATAATGCACGGCGTGACGGATCTAGCTCTGGCTGGAGCGAAGCCGAACTCCTCATTCGGTGATCCGTCATAGTTCTTCTCTCGCGGCGCCGCTGCACCGTTCCGGCAGACGCGATTCTCCAGAAGCACAGAAGCCAAAAAAATCCCCGGTCGGACGGTGTCACGACCGGGGGTCACAAGGCTCGCCTGTTCTCAAGAGGCAATCCCACCTTACGTCCGCAAAATTGCGTCCGCAATCGGAAAAAAAACCTGGTGCGCCTGGCACCCGAAGGGCGCTAGTGTTCTCATTCGCGCGCAAAAAAAATCCCGGCCATCTCTGGCCGGGCAATGAGAATACACCGTGCGCTCCGGGGAACGAAACGCCCATCAACGTTACCCGCGGGGCGTGCGGGCGGCAACACTTCCGCATTACCTGCAATTACTAACGTCTGCCTTTCCGGATGCGCCCGGCGTGCGGCGCGGCAGGCCGGATCCGCCGTGTGGCGGGCGTTGCGGTCAATTTGATTCGCATAGCGAACGATATTCGCGCGCCCGCACGCGCGCGGCGAAGTAAGGCGCTGAAATGCGCCGAGGCCGGTCTCCCCAGGGGGAAGACCGGCCTCGGTGTGCCGCTTGAGGGGCCTCCAGAGAAGGCGGCCCCTGGATCACGCGTGCGTCACGCGGATCAGTAACGCGGCGGGGGCGGCGGACGATGGTCGTCGTCGCGGTAGTGCGGGGGACCCGGATCGTGCGGGTGATGGTGCATCCACTCGTCGTGTTCCCAATAGCGGTGGCCGTCGTAATAACGGTTCTCGTGCCAACCGATCGAGACGTGCGCGTCCACCGGCATCATGTGCGGTTGACCGTATTGCGGCGCCGATTCGGCACGCAGCCCATACGGAGCCGATTGAGCGAAGGCGCTCGAGGCGCCCATCAATGCGCCGCCGGCGATCAGTGCTGCGGCGATGGCGCGGGCGGGGGTCTTCCAGCTCTTCGTGTTCATGAGTTACCTCCTCGTTGGTTGCGTCGTCAGTCACGCGGCATCGGGATGCCTTTGTGTCGCGACCACGGTTCAAAGCTTATCGGCCAGAAGCGGAGGAAAACGTGACCACTTGTAAGCTTTCGTTTCATACGATTCTTCATGCAAGAAAGGCCGCTTTGACAGTTGGCCCTTGATGCAGAAAGGATTAAGCGCCGTACCTGACAATCGGGAACAGGCCGTAGAGGGTCGGGTTGTCAACTGACGTTACATTCGGGCGGCGCGGGCCGCCCGAATGCGTCACGTGTACCGGCCAGCAGGCCCCGCTGTCGTTCTTACCGAGGTGTTTTCGGCGCGGGTGTTGCACCAGCCACATCGATCGCGCTTTGCGAACCTAGTTGCGCGCGCAACTCATATTTCTGGATCTTGCCCGTGGCCGTGCGCGGCAGTTCGCCGAAGCGCACGGCGCGCGGCACCTTGAAATGCGCGAGAAAGAGCCGGCAGTGCGCGATGATTTCCTCGGCCGTGGCGCTCGCGCCGGGCCGCAGTTCGACGAACGCGCAAGGCACTTCGCCCCACTTCGGGTCGGGCATCGCCACGACGGCGGCGAGCGCGACGGCCGGATGGCGATACAGCGTGTCCTCCACCTCGATGCTCGAAATGTTCTCGCCGCCCGAGATGATGATGTCCTTGCTGCGGTCGGTAATGCGCACGTAGCCGTCGGGCGTCATCACGCCGAGGTCGCCCGTGTGGAACCAGCCGCCGCGGAACGCCTCTTCGGTCGCGCGCTCGTTCTTCAAATAGCCCTTCATGCAGATGTTGCCGCGGAACATGATCTCGCCGAGCGTTTCGCCGTCGGCGGGCACGGGTTCCATCGTCTGCGCGTTGCGCACGCTCACGCCGCTTTGCAGGTGATAGCGCACGCCCTGGCGTGCGGCGAGGCGCGCCTGTTCCTCGTCGGGCAGCGTCTGCCAGCGCGCCTGCACCGCGCATACGGCAGCGGGGCCGTACACCTCGGTCAGACCATAGACATGCGTGAGTTCGATGCCGATCGCCTTCATCTTCGCGATCACGGCCGGCGCGGGCGGGGCGCCTGCCACCATCGTGCACACCGTGTGAGCGATGCCTTCGCGATACTCCGCGGGGGCGTCGGCGAGCGCGCCCTGCACGATGGGCGCGCCGCAATAGTGCGTGACGCGCTCGCTGCGAATGAGATCGAACACGAGCTTCGCGTCGAACTTGCGCAGGCACACGTTCACGCCCGCACGCGCGGCGACGGTCCACGCGAAGCACCAGCCGTTGCAGTGAAAGAGCGGCAGCGTCCAGAGGTACACGGCGTGCTTGGGCATGTCCCATTCGAGGATGTTGCTCACTGCGTTGAGGTACGCGCCGCGATGGTGATAGACCACGCCCTTGGGGTCGCCCGTCGTGCCCGAGGTGTAGTTCAGTGCAATGGCGTCCCATTCGTCGCGCGGCGGCTCCCAGGCGAACTCGGGATCGCCTTGTTCGAGGAACGCCTCGTAGTCGGTGGCGCGCGGGAAGTACTCGGGGTCGGCGGCCGCGATGTCGGCCACGCTGATGATCCTGAGGTTGGGGAATTCGAGCGCCGCGCGCTGCGCGAGCGCCGCGAATTCGGTATCGACGATCAACGCCTTCGCTTCGCCATGGCGCAGCATGAACAGCATGGTTGCGACATCGAGTCGCGTGTTGAGCGTGTTGAGCACCGCGCCGAGCATGGGTACGCCGAAGTGCGCTTCGACCATCGCGGGGATGTTGGGCAGCAGCACCGCCACCGTGTCGCCGCGGCCGATGCCCGCCTGCGCGAGCGCGCTCGCGAGCCGCCGCGTGCGCGCATAGGTTTCGCGCCAGTCGCGGCGGACCTCGCCGTGGACCACGGCCAGGCGGTCGCCATAGACTTCGGCGGCGCGGGCGATGAAATCGACCGGCGTGAGCGGCACATAATTGGCCTCGCGTTGCGCGAGCCCTTCTTCGTAGGGGTGCAACATGGCGGTGTCTCCGAACGGTTATGGGTTTGTCGATATGATTCGCGCTACCGTAGCAGGGCCGCGCATGCCAGTCTGTCGCCGGCGCGACAGAGCGGGCCGCGACGCACGGTGTGCCCGACAAGATCGACCCAAAGATTGACCTAACCCAGGAAAGCGCGATGTCGCAATCCATTATGCCCCCGGATGGGACACCGCCCGCCCGCGATTCATGGCGCGAAGGCGAGCGCATCGACGCCGCAAACGCCGCGCGCCTGGCGGCGCTATTCGAGCGGTGCGCTTGGTTCCGCGCGCTCGAGCCCGAGCATCGCGAGTGGGTGCTCGCGTCCTCGCATGCGCAGGGCTATGCCGCGGGCGCGATCGTCGCCGCACGCGAAGCGCCCTCGGACTGGTGGCTCGGCGTGAGTTCCGGCCTCGTGAAGCTGGCGATCTTCAATGCATCGGGGCGCGGCTGCACGTTTTCGGGCGTGCCGCACGGGGGCTGGTTCGGCGAGGGGAGCGTGATCAAGCGCGAGCCGCGCAAGTACGACGTGATCGCGCTGCAGCCGTCGCTCGTCATGGCCGTCGCCACCGAGACGTTCCACCGGCTCATGGACTGCAGCCTGCCGTTCAACCGCTTCGTGATTCATCAGCTCAACAACCGCATGGGCGAATTCATCGCGTTGATCCAGAACAGCCGCTTGCTCGACGTGGATGCACGCGTCGCGCAGTCGCTCGCGCAGATGTTCAATCCCTATCTTTATCCCGAGACGGGGCGTGCGCTCGACATCTCCCAGGAGGAGATCGGCATGCTGGCGGGCGCGTCGCGTCAACGGATCAACCAGGCGCTGCAGACGCTCGAGCGCGAGGGGCTCGTCGCGCTCTCGTACAACCGCGTGGACGTGCTCGATCTCGACGGGCTGCGCGCGTTTGGCCGCGACCAGATCTGAGGATCGCAGAACCCTTATCAATCTTGCGAGGTATAGAAGACTCTCTCCCCCGCGAGCCGGTTTTTAGGCGTGGCCGTGCTGCGTAGACTTTGCTCATCGAATACATAAGGAGAGCAAGGTGAAAAACGCAATGCTGCGCGCGGCGCTGGTTTCGATGATGGCGATCGTTCCGGCGGTGTCGTTTGCCCAATCCGCCGGCACGCACAACGGCCCGGTAACGCGTGCCCAGGTGCTTCAGGAATTGGTCGATCTGGAGTCGGTGGGGTACAACCCGGCTTCGTCGAACGACGCCACTTATCCGGAAGATGTGCAGCGCGCCATGGGCCGGCTTGCCGAAAAGCGCGCCAACGAAGCGCGCCTGGCGCAGGAGCAGGTCGCGCAATCGGGCTACGGCGCACCGCCCGCGCAGAACGGTGAAGCGGGTGCGCCCGCCGTGTCGGGCAGTGAGTCGCCGCCCGCTTATCGCCACCATTGATTGAGGCGCTAACCGCGCCCTGAGCCGCCCCGGGTGCCGCTGGCACCCCTGGCGCTCTCGGGGCCGGCGGCGACGTCGGGCGGCACGCCGAGCAACTGCAGCGTGCCGGCCGTCACACCCGAGAACACCGGCCCCGCGACCGTGCCGCCATAGAACGCCTTGCCCGCCGGATCGTCGATCATGACCGCGACGATCACGCGCGGCGCGCTCATCGGCGCCATGCCGACGAACAGCGCCCGATAGCGGTTCTTCGCGTAGCCCGCGCCGATTTGCTTGCGCGCGGTGCCGGTCTTGCCGCCCACCCGATAGCCTTCCACATTGGCGGCGCGCCCCGTGCCGCCGTCGCTCGTCGCCATTTCCAGCATCTTGCGCATCGCGGCGGCCGTGGCCGGCGTCGTGACCACGCGCGCCGCCGACGCGGAGGCACCGCCTGCGCCGCCCGGCGCTTCACGCAGCAGGGCGGCCGGATGCAGCGTGCCGTCGCCGGCGTAGGCCGTGTAGATCTGCGCCATCTGCAAAAGCGAGGTGGACAGGCCGTAGCCATAGGCCATCGTCGCCTGCTCGATGGGGCGCCAGCGCGCCCACGGCCGCACGCGGCCAGGCGCCGCGCCCGGGAACGTGACGCCGGGCCGCTGCCCGAGCCCGTACTCCTGATACTTGTCCCAGATCGTTTGCGCGGGCAGGTTCAGCGCGAGCTTGGCGAGCGCGATGTTGCTCGACTTCTGGATGGCCTCCGCCACGGTCATGCGGCCGTGATTCGAGGTGTCGTGAATCGTCGCGGGGCCGATGCGGTACGTGCCCGGCGCGGTGTCGATGAGGGTGTTCGCGTTGACCTTGTGCAGGTCCATCGCCAGCGAAACGACCACAGGCTTGATGGTCGAGCCGGGCTCGAACGTGTCGACCACGGCGCGGTTGCGCAACTGCTTGCCCGTGAGCCGCGCGCGGTCGTTCGGGTCGAACGACGGCCAGTTCGCGAGCGCGAGGATTTCGCCGTTCTGGGCGTCGAGCACGACGACGCTGCCCGCTTCCGCATGATTCTTCGCCACGGCGGCCTTGAGCTGCGTATACGCGAGCTGCTGCACGCGGCGGTCGATGGTGAGCTGGACGGTGTCGCCGTTGCGCGGCTGCACGCGCTCGCTCGGCTCCGAAACGACGCGCCCGAGCCGGTCGCGGATCACCTCGCGCTGGCCCGGCGTGCCGCGCAGGCGCGCGTTCGCGGCAAGCTCCACGCCTTCCTGGCCGGCGTCTTCGACGTCGGTGAAGCCCACCACGTGCGCAGCCGATTCGCCTTCGGGGTAATAGCGCTTCGAGTCGGCGATCAGGGTGATGCCGCCCGCGCCCATCTCGTCGATGTGCGCGGCGGTTTCGGCATCGACCTGGCGCTTGAGCAGCACGAAGGAGCGGTCGCCGGCAACGCGCCGCTCCAGTTCCGCGAGCGGCATGTCGAGCAGGCGCGCGAGCGGCGTGTGCGCGGCGGCGTCGAGGAGCCGCGGATTCACCCAGACCTCGAAGGTCGCGAGGCTCACGGCCAGCAGCGCGCCGTTGCGGTCGACGATGCGCCCGCGCATGGCGTCGAGCTCCAAGGTGCGCTGGTAGCGTTTTTGGCCCTGCTTCACGTAAAAGCCGTGATTGGCGACCTGAATCCAGAACGCGCGCCCGGCCAGCGCCGCAAAGGCCGCGAAGGTGATGAACACGATGAACTTCGAGCGCCACGCGGGCAGGCGCGGCGCAAGCATCGGGTGGCGGGTCGCGGCTGCGTGCGGGTCGCGCGGCGGTTTCCTGGAACGGATCATCGGCAAGGCGGGATGGCGGGGCAGAGTCACATTGTAAACAGGATGTAATTGAATTGAAATGTTGGGTGCGCACGGCCGCGAGGCAATAGGGCGCGCGGTGCACGCCGTCAGGCGGCGCGAGCCGTGCAGGGGAGCGGGGAGAGGCGCAAAGCGAACCGGGCCGCGAATGCGGCCCGGCGGGGAGACATGCAGACCGGCGGTGAGCCGGTATGGCGACAGCGTTACGCGTGCGCGGGCAAGCGGAAGCTCGCGATCGACTCGCGCAGCCCGCTCACCTGATCCTTGAGCGAATGGGCGGCGGCGGCGGCCTGTTCCACGAGCGCCGCGTTCTGCTGCGTCACCTGATCCATCTCGCCCACGGCGCGGTTGACCTGCTCGATGCCGGCGCTCTGCTCGCGCGACGCGTTGCTGATCTCCTCGAGGATCTCGTGCACGCGTCGCACCGACTGCACGATCTCGGTCATCGTCGAGCCCGCGTTGGTCACGAGATGCTGGCCTTCGGTCACGGTGCCGGTCGACTTTTCGATCAGCGCCTTGATCTCCTTGGCGGCGGTGGCGGAGCGCTGCGCGAGGCTGCGCACTTCGGCGGCCACCACCGCGAAGCCGCGGCCCTGTTCGCCCGCACGCGCCGCTTCGACGGCGGCGTTCAGGGCGAGGATGTTGGTCTGGAACGCAATGCCGTCGATTACACCGATGATGTCGCCGATCTGCTGCGAGCTCGTCGTGATGTCGCCCATGGTGCGCACCACGTCGTCGACTACGGCGCTGCCGCGCGTCGCGACGTCGGCGGCCTGGCTTGCGAGCGACGCCGCATGCTGGGCGCTATCCGCGTTCTGGCGCACGTTCGCCGTCATCTGATCCATGCTCGACGCCGTTTGCACGAGTGCCGCCGCCTGTTCCTCGGTGCGTTGCGAGAGATCCGTGTTGCCCGCCGCGATCTCGTTGGCGCCCACGTTGATGTTCTCCGCGCCGCTGCGCACGCGCGAGACGGTCTGCACGAGCGCTGTCTGCATCGTGGCGAGCGCGCGCATCAGGCTGGTCTCGTTCGTGCCCTGCACCTGCAGGCGCAAGGTGAGGTCGCCCTGGGCGATGCGATTGGCCGCGTCCACCGCGCCTTCCAGTTCGCCGCCGATGCTGCTGCGCACGCTGCGCACCACGAGCGCCATCACGGCCGTGGCGGCGCCGCCCAGCAGGAAGGTCACGCCGAGCCAGCGCAGCAGGCTGTCGTAGAACTCGGCGCGCACGTCGTCCATGTACATGCCCGTCACGATCACCCAGTCCCACGGCACGAAGCGGCGGCCGAAGCTCAGCTTGGGAACGGGTTCGCTGTGGCCGGGCTTGGCCCAGAGGTAGTCGAGGAAGCCGCCGTTCGGGCCGCTCGCGGCGTTCACGAGCCCGGTGAACACGTGGGTCCCCGCGGGGTCGGTGAAGTCGCTGAGGTTCTTGCCGTCGAGCTCGGGCTTGATCGGGTGCATCAGCATGACCGACTGCGAGTTGTTGATGCTCAGATAGCCGTCGGTGCTGTAGCGGATCGAGCCGATCACGGTGAGCGCCTGCTTCTGGGCGTCGGCTTCGGGCATGACGTTGCGTTGCGAGAGGCCGTAGTAGTAGTTGGCGATGCTCGTCGCTTCGTCGACGAGCGCCGTGAGCTGCGCGCGCCGCTCGCGGATCATCGCTTCGCGGCTTTGCCAGGCGCCAAAGGCGACGATCAACAGCAGGCCGATCCAGAGGATCGCGATCATCGAGCGGAGCTTTTTGTTGAGGGTCATGTTCTGCATGGTCGGTCGGGTAATTCACAGGGCTGGAGCGGTACGACTGGCGATGCGTTGCCGCCAGACTGTGTTTACGGCCCACGCAAACGCGCGCGAGACCCAGGGCGAACCCTGCTTAGGCAGATTTTTCTTCATACAAAACAAAGCCCTTGATCTAGCGCATATGACGCGCTGCTGAAACGCCCGCGAACGCGCCGACAAAAGCCACAAATTTCACAGTAACTCCATGATTTGCCACTGTTTGCAGGGATCGACTGCGGATAGGAATCATTTCCGATATAGTCGCGACTTTGCCCCCGGCCGGCCCGACTTCGAGGCCTGCGATCAAGCCGGGATGAAGGACCTTTCCCAACGATGCGACGCACACGGCGCGGCCCCCGCTGCCGCCCCCATGACGTCCACTGGAGCAACAAGAATGAACGCACGCGAACCCGCCCTGGTCCCCGCCGCTCTTGCCACATCGCGCAGCGCGCGGCTGCGCCAGATGCTGACCAGCAACGAACTCGAATTCCTGATGGAAGCGCACAACGGCCTTTCCGCACGCATTGCGCGCGAGGCGGGCTTCAAGGCGATCTGGGGCTCGGGCCTGTCGATCTCCGCGCAGTTCGGCGTGCGCGACAACAACGAGGCGAGCTGGACCCAGGTGGTCGACAACCTCGAGTTCATGGCCGACGCGAGCGACCTGCCCATCCTGCTCGACGGCGACACCGGCTACGGCAACTTCAACAACGTGCGCCGGCTCGTGCGCAAGCTGGAGCAGCGCGGCATTGCGGGCGTGTGCATCGAAGACAAGGTGTTCCCGAAGACCAACAGTTTCATCGGCGGCGAAGCGCAACCGCTTGCCGACATCGACGAGTTCTGCGGCAAGATCAAGGCCGGCAAGGACTCGCAGACCGACGAGCACTTCTCGATCGTCGCGCGCGTCGAGGCGCTGATCGCGGGCTGGGGCATGGACGAAGCGCTCAAGCGCGCCGAAGCGTATCGCCAGGCCGGCGCGGACGCGATCCTCATCCACAGCAAGCTTTCGAAAGCTGACGAGATCCTCACGTTCGCGCGCGAGTGGGCGGGCCGCGGCCCGCTTGTGATCGTGCCGACCAAGTACTACAGCACGCCGACCGAGGTGTTCCGCAAGGCGGGCATCAGCACGGTGATCTGGGCGAACCACCAGATCCGCGCGGCCGTTTCGGCCATGCAGGCCGTCACCAGGACGATTTACGAAACACAAACGCTCGTCGACGTCGAAGACCGTATTGCTACGGTCAACGAAATTTTCCGTCTGCAGGACGCCGACGAATACTCGGAAGCCGAAGACCGCTATCTTTCCGCTTCGTCGCGCGGCGCAGGCTCGGCGATCGTGCTGGCCGCGAGCCGCGGCTCGGGCCTCGATGCCTACACGGAAGACAAGCCCAAGGTCATGCTGCCGGTGGCGGGCAAGCCGCTCCTGCGCTGGCTTGTCGATGCGTTCAAGAAGCAGTCGGTCAACGACATCACCGTGGTGGGCGGCTACAAGGCCGAAGCCATCGACACGGCGGGCATCAAGCTCGTGCGCAACGAGCGTTTCGCGCAGACGAACGAACTCGCTTCGCTCGCGTGCGCGGTCGGCGCGCTCGATAACGACACGGTGATCTCGTACGGCGACCTGGTGTTCCGCAGCTATATCCTGCGCGATCTCGTGGAAAGCGAAGCGGACTTCAGCGTGGTGGTGGATTCGTCGCCCGAGCCGGAGAACAGCAGCACGCGCGACTTCGCATGGTGCTCGGCCGCCGACGAGCGCGATCTGTTCGGCAGCAAGGTGTTGCTCGAGCGTGTGGCGAGCGATCCGGCCGCGAACGGCGCGGCCCCGCACGGCCGCTGGATCGGCCTCGTGAACGTGCGCGGCGCGGGCCGCGCGAAGCTCGCGAAGAAGCTCGCGCAGCTGCAAACGCGCGCCGACTTCGACACGCTCGACATGCCGGCGCTGCTCAATGCGCTGATCGCAGACGGCGAGAAAATCGAAGTGCAATACGTGCACGGCCACTGGCGCGGCGTGAACGACCTCGAAGACTTCCGCCGCGCGGGAGACTTTGCCCACGCACAAACGCCGCTGGGCGCGGAGGGCCAGGCATGATCGAAGCCGCACAGTTCGTCGAAGCGGCGCGCTCGCGCGGCTTCGAGTGGTACGCCGGCGTGCCGTGCTCGTACCTCACGCCGTTCATCAACTACGTGCTGCAGGACGACTCGCTGCACTACGTGAGCGCGGCCAACGAAGGCGACGCGGTCGCGGTCATCGCGGGCGTGGCGCTCGCGGGCAAGCGCGGCATCACGATGATGCAGAACTCGGGCCTCGGCAACGCCGTGAGCCCGCTCACCTCGCTGACGTGGACGTTCCGCCTGCCGCAACTGCTGATCGTGACGTGGCGCGGCCAGCCGGGCGTGCCCGACGAGCCGCAGCACGCGCTGATGGGCCCGGTCACGCCGCAGATGCTGGAAACGATGGAGATTCCGTGGGAGACGTTCCCCACGGAAGCCGACCAGATTGCGGCGGCGCTCGATCGCGCCATCAGGCACATGGACGAAACGGGCCGCCCGTACGCGCTCGTCATGCAGAAGGGCAGCGTCGCGCCGTACGAACTCGAGGGCGGCGGCGCGATGCCGGCAAAGCACGCGCTGCCGGTCGCGCAGGCCAAGTGGACCGGACGGTCGCCTGAGCAACTGCCCACGCGCCAGCAGGCGCTCGAGCGCGTGATCGCCGCGACGCCTGCCGAGTCGACGGTGGTCGTCGCGTCGACGGGTTTCTGCGGCCGCGAACTCTACGCGCTCGACGACCGCTCGAACCAGCTCTACATGGTGGGTTCGATGGGCTGCGTCACGCCGTTCGCGCTCGGCCTCGCGCTCGCGCGGCCCGACCTGAACGTGGTCGCGCTCGACGGCGACGGCGCGGCGCTCATGCGCATGGGCGTGTTTGCCACGCTCGGCGCCTACGGCCCCGCGAACCTCACGCACGTGCTGCTCGACAACGGCGCACACGATTCGACGGGTGGCCAGGCGACCGTGTCGGGGCAGGTGTCGTTCGCCAACGTGGCCGCCGCGTGCGGTTACGCCGACGCCGCGGAAGGCGACGATGTCGCCGTGCTCGACAGCGTGCTCGCCGCCGCGCGCGAACGCGCGAAGGGCGCCTCGGGTGTCGCAGGCACGCGCTTCGTACGCCTGACGATTCGCCGCGGCACACCCGACGGCCTGCCGCGCCCCACGATCACGCCGCCCGATGTCAAGACGCGCCTCATGCGCCACATCGGCGCCGCTGCCGACACGTCCGCCAAATAAGGAACTACCGATGCTGCTGCTCAATCCCGGCCCGGTCACGCTCACCGAACGCGTGCGCCAGAGCCTCCTCCAGGAAGACCTGTGCCATCGCGAAAGCGAGTTCTTCGACGTACAGGAAGAGGCGCGCACGCGTCTCGTGGGCGTCTACGATCTCGACCCCGCGCAATGGCAGGCCGTGCTCATGACGGGCTCCGGCACGGCTGCGGTCGAAAGCATGATCTCGACGCTCGTGCCCGCGAACGGCAAGTTGCTGATCGTCGAGAACGGCGTGTATGGCGAGCGCATCACCGCGATCGCGAAGCAGTACGGCATCGCGCATGAGGTCGTCAGGCACGACTGGATGCAGGCGCCGGACCTCGCGCGCATCACGGCCGCGCTCGACGCCGACAAGGCGGTCACGCACGTCGCGATCATTCATCACGAAACGACCACGGGCCGCCTGAACGATCTGCGCGCAGTGGGCGAAGCGTGCCGCGCGCGCGGCGTGCAAATGCTCGTGGACGGCGTGAGCAGCTTCGGCTCCGAAGCGCTCGACTTCGGCGACGCGAGCATCGCGGCGGTGGCGGCGACGGCGAACAAGTGCCTGCACGGCGTACCGGGCGCGGCCTTCGTGGTGGTGCGCCGCGCCGCGCTCGCGCAAGCGCATAGCCGCACGTACTATCTCGACCTCAAGCGTCTTGCCACGCTGCAGGATCAGCGCAATACGCCGTTCACGCCTTCCGTGCACGCCTATTACGCACTCGTCGAGGCGCTGCGCGAACTCGCCGACGAAGGCGGCTGGCAGGCGCGTCACGCGCGCTATGCGGCGCTTTCCGAGCAGGTGCGTGCAGGGCTCGCCGCGCGCGGCATGGAGAGCGTGCTGCCGAAGGAAGAGTCGTCGGTGGTGCTGCGCGCGTTCCGCTTGCCCGCGGGCGTCGACTATCCCGCGCTGCATGACGCGCTCAAGGCGCGCGGCTTCGTGATCTATGCGGGGCAGGGCGGCTTGTCGGCGGAACTGTTCCGCATTTCGACGATGGGCGACATTCATGCCGCCGACGTCGAACGCTTGCTGGCGGCGTTCGATGAAGTGACGCGCTAAGGGCGTATTTCGAAGAGTGCGAAAGCAATTGGCGGGCGGCTTCGGCCGCCCGTTTGCTTTTGCGGCCGTGTTTCAATAGCCCGTGAGCACCGCGAACGCGAGGGTTGCCGAAGACAGCACGAGCAGCACGAGAAAGAGCGGCAGGATGAAGCGTAGCCACTCGCCAAAGCCCACGCGCGCCGTGGCGAGATACGCGAGCAGCATGCCGGAGGTGGGCGTGACCATGTTCGTGAGGCCGCCGCCCAGCACGAATGCCAGCACCGAGGTCTGGCCGCTCACACCTGAAAGCTGTGCGATAGGCCCGATGATCGGCATGCTCACCGCTGCCTTGCCCGACACCGAAGGAATGAACACGTCGAGCAGCATCTGCACGGCCATGAGTCCGTTGGCGACCCACACGCTCGAGCGGCCGTGCGCGAGGCGCGTGAAGTAGTCGATCAGCGGGTCGAGCACGAAGCTGTTCTGGAGGATCAATTCGACGGATGCCGCAAGCCCGATCAGGAGACCCGCGAGCACCATGCCCTTCATGCCGTCGACGAAGGCCTCGGACGCGCTGCGCGAATCGAGCCGCCCCACGAGCGCCGTCACGATGCTGATCGCCACGTAGAACGCGGAAAGCTCGACGTTCCCCCACCTCAGTTCGCGCGTGCCGAACACGAGTGCGGCGGCCGCGACGGCGAGGATGACGAGCGTCGCCTTGTGGCGGCGCGAGAGCGGCGTGGGCGCATGCAGCGCCTCGACGGCGACCTCGCGCCGATAGCCGCTGCGACGCACATAGAGCAGCAGATACGTGACACCGATCGTCAGAAACACCACGAACACGCCGAGCCGCAACGCCAGGCCGCTGAAGAGCGGCACGCCGACGATGGGCTGCGCCACCGCGAGCGACAGCGGATTCGTGACCGAGGCGATATAGCCGATCTTCGCGGCAATCGCGACGAGCGCCACCGCGAACAGATTCGAGAGCCCGAGCCGTTTCGCGAGGAGCATCACCATCGGAATGATGACCAGGTACTCCGAAATGAAGCCGAGCAGGGTGCTGCCGAGCCCGATCAGGATCATGAGCAGCGGCGCGAGCAGGTAGACGTTGCCGGCGGTGAGCTGGAGCAGGCGGTCGATGCCGGCGTCCACCACGCCCGTGCGCTTCATGACGCCGAACATGCCGCCCACGAACATCACCATGACGATGAGCGGCGCGTTCTTGATAAGCCCCTTCGGGATGGCGACGAACACCGAGACGAGGCTCGCGGGCGCTGCATGGTCCGGCGTGCTCTTCGTCACTGCGGGCGCGACGAGCGTGGCGAGATCGCCGCTTTTCGGCACCACGTGGTAAGTGCCCGGAATCACGAGCTTGTCGTGGCGCTCGAAGCGGCCTGCGTCGACGAACCAGGTCATCGCCAATGCGGCGGCGAGCACCCAGAGCATCATGACGACAGGGTGCAGCATCTTGCCGTGCGGCCGGGTTTCCTGTTTTTCGCCTTCTGCGGGTGGCGTGTCTTCACGCGGGGAGGAGGGCGGAGCGACGATCATGATCAGGAATCCTCCATGCGTGCTCAGGCGGAAAGCGCCGCGGCGCGTGCGCCTGTATAGCCGAGTTCGGCGGAGATCGCATCGGCGCAGGCCTGCAGGCGTTCGAGGTAGTCGGGAATCTCGGCGCGGCCGATGCGCATTTCCGGCCCCGAAATGGCGACGGCGGCCACCGTCGCGCCCGACATATCGCGCACCGGCGCGGAGATCGCCACCGCGCCTGCCGTCACTTCGCCGAGACTCACGGCATAGCCCTTGCGCGCGATCGCATCGAGTTCCTCGACGAGCGCGATCAGGTCCGGCGCCTCGGGCATCTTCTTCATGCGCGCGAGATAGTCGGTGCGTACGGCACCCGGTGCGAACGCGAGCAGCACCTTGCCCGAAGCGCCGTGATTGATCGACCGGCGGTTGCCCACCGCGCCCACGGCGCGCACTTGGTGCGTGGTCTCGCAGCGCGCGACGCAAACCGTCTCGAGGCCCTCGCGCACGCGCAGCACGATCGTCTCGTTGATCGCCTGGTTGAGCGCGAGCATGTGGCGCGAGGCCGAGCGCACGAGCGTGTTTTGCTGCGTGGCCGCCACGCCCAACACGAAGGCTTGCGGACCGAGCGCGTAGGTGGAGGTTTGTGCGTCCTGCACGACATAGCGGTGCAGCTCCAGCGTGCAGAGCATGCGATAGGTGCGCGATTTGTTGATGCCCAGCTGCGTGGACAGTTCCGTGACGCCAAGGCCCGGATGCTCGGCCACATAGCTGAGCAGTTTGAGCGCGTTGTCGACGGCATCGACGATATAGGTCATGGCTAAGCTCACTTTGCGTTGAGTCGCGCGCGCACCCAGTCGGCGAGGGCGTCGGCGAAGGCGTCGAGGTCGCGCTTGAGCGTGTCGAAACCCGCATGCTTCGAAAACGCGGCCTCATCCATGTAGAGCGCGCGGTTCAGTTCGATCTGAATGCTGTGGCGGTTGCGCGCCGGATCGCTCACGGCGCGCAGCAGGTCGCCGCCCTGGTACGGCTCGTTGATCTGCACGCGATAGCCGGTGGCCGCAAAGTGATCGGCGACCCATTGCGTGAACGCCGGATCCGATGTCGTGCCGCGCCGGTCGCTGATGACGAAATCGGGGCGCGCCTCGCCCGAGTCGACGTTCATTTCGTTGCCGCGCGATTTCATGGAGTGACAGTCCACATGCCACAGCGCGCCGTGCTGCGCGTAGGCCGCCTCGGCCGCCTGCGCGAGCGCCGCGCGATAGGGGCGGTAGTACGCGTCGATGCGGTGCCGGACTTCATCGACGGAAAGCTTGCGATCGTAGAGCGCCACGCCGGGCAGCGCGTAGCGGCGGATCAGGCCCATGCCGCGACGCGTGTACGGCTCGGGCGCGAGCGGCTCGGGCCAGGGCTCGGCGAGCAGTTCGGCGTCGATGTCGGTGATGGCGCGGTTCGGGTCGATATACGCGCGCGGAAAGCGTGCGCCGATCAGCACGCCGCCGCGCGCGGGCACGCCGCCCCACAGTTCGTCGACGAACGCGTCCCACGACGTGAGGATCGCCTCGCGCGGCGCGACGGTGCCGAAGTCGTCGGGCAGCGTGATACCGCTATGCGGGGAGTCGAACACGATCGGCAGCGGCTCGGCCTGTGCCGCAATGGTGAAGCAAGGCGCGTGTTCGTCTGCCTGGGAGGAAAGTGGGCTGGTGTTCGTCATCGCTAGTCAGTTACTTGCCGCATGTTTTAGTAAATAAAACAGCGTTTTAATTTCAAGAGATAGCGTAGCGCGCGGTAAAAATTGGGCCGATTGGGGTTTCCCCTGGAATGGCGCGGTAAAAATAGCGAATTGAACCGGCTGTAACGGATTACAGCGATTTTGGCGGGCGCCGCGACGCCCCACTTCGTGTCGCGGGTTTTTGACAACTTCTTGACGGGACGGAAAGCCGACCCGAATAATAAATAATACGCTGTTTTAAACAATAAAACAAGCGGGTGATGAGGCAAGCCATCGTCAACGGGGGAGCGCAAGCGGGTAGCCGTTGCTCCGCGCCGCGCAGCGATGCCATTTCATCAGGATTGCAAAAGATAGATCGCACCTCCCGGCGCGCATCTGGAGATCAACACCAATACACGGCACATCGAATGCCAGAAGGAGAAAAACGCATGTTTCAAGCATCCCGGCGCACCCTCGCACTCGTCATCGGCGGTCTCGGTCTCGCGGCCTCGCACGCCAACGCGCAGTCGAGCGTCACGCTGTACGGCATCGCCGACGGCGGCTTCACCTACACGAGCAACCAGGGTGGCAAGTCGAACTTCCAGGCGACGGCCGGCAGCGAGCAGGGCTCGCGCTGGGGCCTGCTCGGCAGCGAGGATCTGGGCGGCGGCAATCGCGCGATCTTCCGCCTCGAGAACGGCTTCAACCTGCAGACCGGCACCGCGAGCGCGAACGGCCGCATCTTCGGCCGCCAGGCGTGGGTGGGGCTCGCGAGCGACCGCTGGGGCTCGCTCACGTTCGGCCGCCAGTACAACGCGGCGCAGGACTCGCTCGAACCGCTGCAAATGGCCGTGGAGACGTCGCAGTACGGTACGCACCCATTCGACACCGACGACCTGAACAACACGTTCCGCACCGACAACTCCGTCAAGTACGTCACGCCAAAATTCCACGGCCTGACGATCAACTCGATGTACGGCTTCAGCAACAACGCGGGCAACTTCGGGACGAACCGTTCATGGAGCGTGGGCGCGAGCTATGCGGGCGGGCCGCTGCAGTTCGGCGCAGCGTATGTGCAGCTCGATCATCCGGCCACGGACACGACCGGCGCGATTCCTTCCGACAACTACTTCACGTTCCTGAAGGGCATTACGCAGCAGCGCATCTGGGGCGCGGGCGGTGTCTACACGTTCGGCAATCTCGGCGTGGGCGCGATGTACACGAACGTCGCGTTCGAGCTGACGCCGCAAAGCCAGTACCAGCACTATCAGAACGCGGAAGTCAGCCTGCGCTATGCGATCACGCCGTCCATTCATGCCGCCATCGGCGAGACCTGGACGGGCGTGAATGCGAACGGCCAGAAGGATAGCTGGCATTACTGGCAGACGACCAGCGCTGTGCAGTACTTCCTCTCGAAGCGCACGGACGTCTATCTCGACCTCATCTATCAGCGCGCGACGAATGCCGTGGCGCAGATCGAAGGGACGTCGGGCGCATCGAGCAACGGTAATCAGTTCCTCGCGGTGACGGGCATCCGCCACAAGTTCTGATCGACTGACCCGGGCGGTCAGTTCGCGGCGCGCTCGCGCGTGCCGATCGTGCTGGCCGCCTTCGCCTGCTTCGCGGGCTTGCGCCGCGCACGCGCTTTCTTGAGCCAGATGAGCACGCCGGTCACGCTGAGCATCGCGACGACAACGCCGGTAAAGCTGATGGCGATGCGCCCCGGCAGCCCGGCGATGCGACCCGAATGCAAGGGGAATTGCGCCTGCATGAAGATGTCGCCTGCGCTGCCGCGGCCCGGAATCTGTCTGCCGAGCACCTGGCCCGTCCGCGCGTTCATGATGAGCCAGGCATTGCCGAGGCCCGCGTCGCCGTGATCGTTGCCCGCCTCGAAGTAGCCCACGCCATACACGCCGGAGGTGGGCAGCCCGAACAGTCCGCCCGGCGGCGCCGTGATGCCTTCGCGGCGGCCCATCGCGGCGGCTTCGGCCACGATGCGTTCGCGCGCGGCCGCTGCCTCGGCGGGCGTGAGCGCGGGGCCCGGCGCGACGATGCGGAACGGGTCCGGCGCGAGCGTCGAGAACACCGACACCACGGGGCGCACGACCTGCGCGCCGAGGTTCATCGAAATCGATGTCACGGCCACCACGATCAGGAGTCCCCAGAGCCACACGCCGCCCGAGCGGTGCAGGTCGAACGTGAGCGCATAGCCGCCGCGCTTCACGCGAAAGGCGAGCGACTTGCGCCAGCTCTTCAGGCTCGGGAAGGCGAGCACGATCGCGATGAAGCCGTCGAGCAGCCATACCATCCCGACCACGCCCATCGTCCAGACGCCGAAGTCGATGCCCATTTTCGTCGGCATGAACAGCGTGTAGTGGAGCCGGTAGAGGAAGGGGATCAGGTTCTGGCGCGCAAGCGAAGCCTTGCCCCACATGCGGCGGCCTTGCTCCTCGCCCGTGACGGGGTCGAGCGCGACCTGGTTGAAGTCGAGCGCATAGGGCGTCTGGTTCGCAGGGTTCAGGCGCGGCGCCACCTGCGCGATCCAGGTATGGCCGGGCTCGACGGAAAGCGGCATGAAGGTCACGACCGCGTGCGGTTCTGCGGCCTCGAGACGCTTCGCGAGTTCGAGCGCGGGCAGCGGCGTGCCCGGCGTCGCGCTACGGAAGAACGTTGGATTGAGCAGCGCGTCGAGTTCGTGGTCCCACGCGATCACCGCGCCGGTCAGTCCGGCGAGGAACAGGAAGGCCGCGGTGCCAAGACCGAACCAGCGGTGCAGGCGGACCAGCAGCGGTCTCATGCAAAACCTCGGCTCGCCGGCCGGGGCGCGGGGGCGAACGCGATCACGATTGGGCTCACGGCAAACTTGAAAAATACTGCAAATAGGAATCGTTTGCATTCTACGGATCGATCGTCGAAGGCGCAAGCTTTGCGAAAGGGGGGATATGGGGGCGGAAGAAGCGCGGAACGCGCAGAATCGGCCGCGGCGCTCGCGAGACGTCGTCGCGAGTGCCGCTACAGCCATCAGACGCGATGCCCGGCCGTGGCGACCGGGCGTGCGATCACACGGGGTCCTTGTCCGGCGGCCCCTCGGGCTGCTGCGGTTCGTCTTTGTGATGGCCCGGTGCCGGTGGGGTGAGCGGGTCGCGTTCGGGGTCCCGGGTCGGATCGGCGAGTGGATCGGGAAGCGGATTCGTGTGCGAGCAGATCATCGCGAGGTCCTTTTGCGCTAGCGTGCGGCCGTGTGGTGCGCGTCACCCTATAGCGTAGGCGATCGATTGCATGCCTGGCACCCGCAATTGAACAATCGCCGCGGGCGAGTCGCGAGTGCGCGCGAATCAGAGCCCGTTGAGGTCGGCGGGCGTGTCGACGTCGCGCAGAATGCCCGGGTCGTCGACTTCGACGCGCGTCAGCGGGTGGGTGTTGAGCAGGGCGCGGGCGCCCGCGTCGCCGTCGAGCGCGACGAGCGCCGCGCGATGCGCGTAGCCGAAGCCCACCGGATGTCCGCGCTGCCCGCGATAGAACGGCGCGACGAGCGATGCGCCGCCATCCAGTGTGCGCGCCACGGCTTCGATCGATTCGACGGCAATGCAGGGCATGTCGGCCAGCGCGACGATCCAGCTTTCCGCTTCATGATCGGCTTCCACGCCCGCAGCGAGGCTCGCGCCCATGCCGCGCGCGGCGTCGGGGGCGAACACCACGTCGCAGCCGGCGTCGTTGAGCACATGCGCGAGTGTTTCGGCCCCGGGACGTACCACGGCGATCACTTTGGGTACGACGCGCAGCAACCGTTGCGCGGACTCGCGCGCGACGCACGTGCCTTCAGGGAGGGGGGCGAGGAGCTTGTTGCGCAGTCCGTTGGGATCGAAGCGCGAACCGGTGCCGGCGGCGAGCAACACGCCGGTGGCGAACGAAGCATAGGCCATGGGTGTGGTACGCCCGCGAAGAGGGTGAGCAGTGATTGTGCGGCGCAAGCGCGCGTGAGGCAAGCCCCGCGCGCCGCATATGCCTTGCTTCGTCTTGCATTTGGCGACCGCTCATGCACTGTGCCTGTGCAGAGCCTGCACGGCAGACCCTCGGTCACACGAGCGAATTCGTCTGCGGGACGACCTTGTCGAGCGTAATCGGCAAATCGCGCACGCGCACGCCGGTGGCGTGATACACGGCGTTCGCAATGGCCGCCGGCACGCCGGTAATACCGATCTCGCCGATGCCGCGCACGCCGAGCGGATTGAAGCGCAGATCGGGTTCGCCGACGAACAGTACGTCCAGCTCGCCGATGTCCGCGTTCACGGGCACGTGGTATTCGGCGAGATTGTTGTTCGCAATGCGGCCCATGCGCGTGTCGAAGAGACCCTCTTCGTGCAGGGCCGTTCCCACGCCCCATACCATGCCGCCCATCAACTGGCTGCGCGCCGTCTTTTCGTTGAGCACGCGTCCCACGTCGTACGCGCCGACGATGTGCGCCACGCGTATCGTGCCGGTATCGGCATCGACGTGCACTTCGGCGAACACGGCGCCGAATGAGTGAAACGCATACTGCTGCTTCTCCGCGCCTGGCTTCGTCGCGACCTGCGCCTCGAGCGGCTGGCCGCCCGCGCGGGCGATGACGGCCGCGGCGGGATCGCGTCGCGAGCTGTCGCTGCGGCTCACGACCCAGCCGTCCTGCACGGTCACGTCGTCCGCGGCGAGTCCGTAGACGGGCGAGCCGCGATCGCCGCGCGCGAGCGCGACGAGCTTGTCGCGCACGGCCGTGCACGCGGCCTGCACGGCGGGCGAGACGCTCGCCGCCGACTGCGAGCCGCCCGAAACCGGCGCGACCGGCAAGGTCGAATCGCCCAGCGCAAAGCGGATGCGGTTGGGCGGAAAGCCGAGCGCGTCGGCGGCCACCTGGGTCATCACCGTGTAGGTGCCGGTGCCGATGTCCTGCGTGCCCGACGCGACCATCGCGTTGCCGTCGGGCAGGATGCGCGCCACGGCGGCGGCTTCGCTGCGGTTCGCGGGATACGTCGCGCTCGCCATGCCGAGGCCGACGAGCGTATTGCCGTTGCGCATGGCGCGCGGCGTGTTGACGCGCCGCGACCAGTTGAAGCGTTGCGCGCCCGCCTCGTAACATTGGCGCAGCGCTTTCGACGACCACGGCTTACCGTCCTGCGGCTCGCTTTCCGCGTAGTTCTTCAGGCGCAGCGCAACCGGGTCCATTTTCAGTTGCCACGCCAGCTCGTCCATGGCCGATTCGAGCGCGAACGAGCCCGTGGTTTCACCGGGCGCGCGCATGAAGGTCGGTGTGCCGACATTCAGGGGTACGACACGATGGCTCGTGCTGCAATTGGGCACCGCGTACATCATGCGCGTGACGAGGCCGCACATCTCGAGCCAGTCTTCGAACGTGGACGTGTGAGCGAGCGTATCGTGGCGCAGGCCCGTGAGTGTGCCGTCCGCGCGCGCGGCGAGCGAGAGATGCTGCTCCGTGTGCGGGCGCGAGCCGACCGGCCCGAACATTTGCGGCCGCGCGAGCGCGAGCCGCACGGGGCGGCCCGTCTGCTTCGCGGCCATCGCGCACAGGCTCACGTGCGACCACGACGAACCCTTGCAGCCGAAGCCGCCGCCGAGGAACGGCGAGATCACGCGCACGTTGTCGGGCGCGATGCCGAACACGGCCGCCACCGCGTTGCGCGCGCCGCTCACGCCCTGAGTGGCGTCGTAGAGCGTGAGGTCCGGGCCGTCCCAGTGCGCCATCGTCGCGTGCGGCTCCATCGGGTTGTGGAACTGCGTGGGCGTGGTGTAGACCGCCTCGAAGCGCACCGCGCCTTCGTGCAACCCGGCTTCGACGTTGCCGCGTGTCGATTCGACCGGGCGGCCCATCGGGCTGGGCGGCGCGTGCGCGTCGCCTTTCGCGCGGTTGAAGTCGAGCGTGGCCTGGATCGGCGCGTAGACGATGCTGACGTGGCGCGCGGCATCGGTGGCGTGTTCCAGCGTGTCGGCCACCACGACCGCAACCGGCTCGTTGCTGTAGCGCACGACGTTGTCCTGCAGCAGCGTGAGGTGCCGTCCCGCCGGCGGCTTGAGCGGCGAGCGCCCGCCGTTGGGCAGCCGCATCGCGGTCTGGTACGTCATGACGAGCAGCACACCGGGCATGGACTGCGCGCGGCTCGCGTCGATCGACGTGATCGTGCCGCTCGCAATCGTGCTCGTGACGAGCACGGCATGGGCGAGCCGCGTTTCGGGGAAATCGCTCGCGTAGAGGGCGCCGCCCGTGACCTTGAGCATGCCGTCGATACGGTCCATCGGTTGTCCGGTCAGCGTGCTCATGCGAAATCTCCGGTGTTGTTGCCTTGCGTGCCGGCGGCGGCGAGCATCGTCGAGCGGACGATCGCGCGTTGCGCGAGCCCGACCTTGAACGCATTGCCGCTCAACGGCTTTGCCTGCGCGAGTTCCGCCGCGGCGGCCTCGCGCAGCGTCGACGCGTTGAGCGTCTTTCCCGCGAGATGTTGCTCCGCCGCGCTCGCGCGCCAGGGCCGATGCGCGACGCCGCCCAGCGCGATGCGCGCCGTGCGGATGCGGTGGCCGTCGAGTTGCAGCGCGCTCGCGACCGAGACGAGCGCGAAGGCATAGCTCGCGCGGTCGCGGATCTTGAGGTAGTGCGCGTGCTCGCTGAACACCGGTGGCGGCAGGTCGACCGAGGTAATCAGTTCACCTGACTGAAGCGCCGTGTCGAGATCGGGCCGCTCGCCGGGCAGGCGATGAAACGACGCGAACGGGATCGTGCGTGCGCCGCCCGGACCGCTCACCTGCACGGTCGCGTCGAGCGCCGCGAGGGCAACGCTCATGTCGGATGGATTAACGGCCACGCATTGTGCGCTTGCGCCGAGGATTGCATGCATGCGGTTGAAGCCGCCAATCGCCGCACAGCCGCTGCCGGGCGCGCGCTTGTTGCATTGGGTGAACGCGGTGTCGTAGAAGTACGGACAGCGCGTGCGTTGCATGAGATTGCCGCCCACGGTGGCCATGTTGCGCAGTTGCGGCGAGGCGCCGGCGAGCAGCGCCTGCGAGAGCAGCGGATAGCGCGTGCGCACGAGCGTGTGATTGGCCGCGTCGCTGTTGCGCACGAGCGCGCCGATGCGCAGGCCGCCGTTGGGCAGCGTTTGAACCTGATCGAGCGCTTCGATGCGCGTGATGTCGATGAGCGTGACCGGATGCGCGACGCCGCCCTTCATGAGATCGAGAAGATTCGTGCCGCCGCCGATGAACACGGCACCGGGACGCTGCGCAGCGGCAATCGCGCCGTTCACGTCGGCGGCGCGCTGGTACGAGATGGCATCCATTTGTGTGCCTCCGTGCTCAGGCGCCGGCCGTGTGCGCGTCGCGCACGGCGGCCACGATGTTGACATAGGCGCCGCAGCGGCAGATGTTGCCGCTCATGCGCTCGCGGATTTCGGCATCGCTGAGTTGCGCGGGGCGTGCGCGCACGTCGGGTGTGGCGGCGCTCGCGGCGCCTGCCGCGAATTCGCTCAGGCATGCCGTGGCCGAACACAACTGGCCCGGCGTACAGAAGCCGCACTGGAAGGCGTCGTGCTCGATAAAGGCGCGCTGTACGGGACTCAGCGTTGCCACGCCCGCGAGCCCTTCGACGGTGGTGATGCGCTGGCCTTCGTGCATCACGGCGAGCGTGAGGCAACTGTTGATGCGCCGCCCTTCGACGAGCACCGTGCAGGCGCCGCACTGGCCGCGATCGCAGCCCTTCTTCGTGCCGGTGAGGCTTGCATAGTCGCGCAGCGCATCGAGCAGCGTGACGCGCGGTTCGATATGCAGCGCGTAAGCGCGCCCGTTGATGTCGAGCCTGACCGGTTGCGCGGGCGCGGGCGGCGGCGCTTCGGTGGGGGCGGTGGCAGGCGGCGCATTCTGTGCATGCAGATGAGGCGTCGCGCCCAACGCGGCAGCGGCGGCGGCCGATTGCAGAAAGCGGCGGCGGGTGACGTCGGCGGGCACGCGGGAGGGGGAAGCTTGGGAGGCGTCGTCGCAATCGCACGGCGCATCGAGGGGACGTTCGTTGGACATGGCGATCTGCGGACTCCAGGATGAAGACGGAACGTAATCCGGGACTTCAGGCGCTGGCCGCGCGGGGTTGCGCAGGGCTTCGTCGCGCAGCGGCGCGCCTCTTTCGTGAAGCAATTCCGGTGCCGCGGTTGCTCGGCCGGGCATCGCAGAACTGCAAATTGCACTTCTCGAACACGAAAGTAAAGCGCTTACATGTGAATTTTTCGCTGCATATTGCTTGATGGCGCAACGCTGTCGCATGGCTGACGCGAGTCCGGCGCGAAGCTGACGCCGTGGACAGAAACGCAATGCAGCGCGAGGGAAAAGCGTATTGAAAGATGGTTGTGCGACGAGTCGCTCCGCGCAACGCGTACGCTATGAGCGGTCTTCCTGAAGGTAACGATGCACGAAGGCGATCGCCATGCTGCCTTCGCCGACGGCCGAGGCGACACGCTTGACCGGGCTCAGCCGCACATCGCCGCAGGCAAAGATGCCGGGTACGCTCGATTCGAGGAGGTAGGGATCGCGCCGGTGCGACCAGCGCCCGGCTTTCACGGCATCGTCGCCGGTCAGCACGTAGCCGCGCTTGTCGCAGGCGATCTCCGGCGGGAGCCAGCCCGTCTCCGCGTCCGCGCCGATGAACACGAACAAGCCGCCGCATTCGCGCCGGCTCACGCTTGCGCTGGCCGTATTGAGCACGTCGATGGCGTCGAGGTGCGTCTCTCCATACACGCCGACGACTTCCGAGTTCAGTTCGACGCGGACGTTCTCCTTTCCCACCAACTGCTCGACGAGATAGCGCGACATCTTGTTCTCGAGCGACTCGCCGCGCACGATGAGCGTCACGGCGCGCGCATGATTGGCGAAGTACAGCGCGGCCTGTCCCGAAGAATTTCCGCCGCCGATTAGATAGATGTCGAGCCCGTGCGTGCCGCTCGCTTCGCTGCGCGCCGCACCGTAATAGATGCCTTTGCCGATGAAGCGGTCGAAGCCTTCGATCGCCAGCCGCCGCCAGGTGACGCCCGTCGCGAGAATGAGCGTGTGCGCGCGCACCACGTCGCCGCCGTCGAGGTGGACTTCGCGCGCCGCGGTATCGACGCGTGCAACCGCGCGCGTGACGAGGATCTCGGCGCCGAGGCGCTTCGCCTGCTGCAGCGCGCGGCTCGCCAGTTCGTCGCCGGATATGCCGCCAGGAAAGCCCAGATAATTTTCGATGCGCGAAGAGGTGCCGGCCTGGCCACCCGGTGCTTCACGCTCGACCACGATGGTACGGAGTCCTTCCGACGCGCCATAGACCGCCGCGGCAAGACCCGCCGGGCCGCCGCCGATGATCAGCGTGTCGTATTCCGCGAGACGCGGCTGGGTTTGCAGCCCCAGGCGCTCCGCCAGGTCGCGCGTCGCGGGGCGGCTCAGCAGGGTGCCATCGGCGAGGCGCAAGGTGGGGCAATGCTGTTCTTCGGGGCAGGGGCCGTTCCAGCGTGTCTTGAGTTCGGGCGCGTCGGGCGTGATCCACTCGCAGCTGATCTGGTTGCGCGCGAGAAACTGGCGCAGGTTCGCGCACGCCGGGTCCCAGCGCGCGCCAACGAGCGTGACGCGTGTTTTCGGCGGTTCCGCGGAAAGGCCCTGCAAGCCGCCGATGCGTTCGCGGGCGAGCGCGCCCATGCGCGTGGCGACGTCCGGGGAGGCGGCAGCAAGCGCGTAGTAGTGCTGCGCGTCCACGCGCATCACGCGCGAGGGAAGGGCTGCGCGATACGCGCCGGGAAAGGGCGAGCTGAGCGCGAGCGGCACCTCGCCGAAGATCGTGCCGGGCAAGCGCCATCCCAGCGTGCGCTCGATGCCGTCGAACAGCTTGACGACCTCCATCTTGCCGGACAGCACGGCATAGAGCGCGCGCTCGCCGCCTTCGTGCACGGCGTACTCACCGGGACTCAGGTGCAGGTCGGCGCAGGTGTGCGCGAGGCGTTCGAGTTCGGCTTCGGGGAGCGTGGAGAAAAGCGGGACCGCGCGGATTTCTTCTGTGGTCAGCATGGCTTCGCAACGTAGCGGGAACGCAGGAAACGACGACGGGACAACGGCGCGGGAACGTACTTTCGTGGCGCGGCATGGCCGCTTTTTTGACGTCTCATGCAGTATAGGCGGTGCGCATGCGGACATTCGCCTTATCAATCGACTGACGAATTGCGCGCGAGTCAATCGAGAGGATCGCTAACCATGCCACCGGTGTCCAGCGCAGCCACGGCCTCGCGCAGCCACACGAGCGCCGGATCGGCGTGATTGCGCGGATGCCATGCCGCATGCATCGAAAAGCCGCGTGCCTCGAACGGCAGCTCGAACAGGTCCACGCGGTCCTGGTAGCGTGCGACGAGCCGGTAGGGCAGCGTCGCCACGTAGTCCGTGCGCGTGAGCACCTCGGGCACGAGCGTGAAGTGCTGTACCGAGTGCGCCACGCGGCGGCGGCGGCCGAGCGCTTCGAGATGTTCGTCCATGAAGCCGAAGAAGCTCGCGCCGCTGGTCGAGACGAGCACGTGCTCGAGCGCGCAATAGCTGTCCAGGTCGAACGGCGCCGCGCCGCGCGGGTGCCCTTTGCGCTGCGCCACGACGAAGCGTTCGTCATAGAGCTTTCTGGCCTTGAGCGTTGGCGGCACCTGCTGCGCGGAGCCGAGCAGCAAATCGATTTCGCCGCGCTCGAAGCGCTCCGCGAGCGAACCGGATTCGATCGCGATGAACGCCAGTTGCAGCCCAGGCCCCGCCAGACGCGGCCACGCGATCATCAGCGGCAGGCCGAGCACGGCCACGCACTGGTCGCTCGCGGCGACCACGAAGCGCCGCTTACCCGTGAGCGGATCGAATGCCGGCTCGCGGCGCACCACCGTTTCGAGCGTCTCGAGCGCCGCATGCAGCGGCGCCATCAGCTCGAGCGCGCGCGCCGTGGGCGTCATGCCGCGGCCATTGGCGGCGGGGATGAGCAGCGGGTCGTCGAAGAGCTGGCGCAGCCGCGCGAGCTGCGCCGACACGGCCGGCTGCGTGAGATTCAGGCGCGCGGCGGCGCGCGTCACGTTCGACTCGGCGAGCAGGGCGTCGAGCGACACGAGCAGGTTCAGGTCGACGCCAGAGAGATCAATCACGATGATAGGTGCAATGTCGGCAATTGATTTCAAGAATACGTCTCGCTCGCCTACAGTTCAATCCGTCAGATGCACACCCTTTCCACTAGGAGAAGCCATGAAAGCCTGGATGCTCGATCAACCCGGCCTGCCGCTCGCGCTGCGCGACGTGCCGCAACCCGAACCGCGCCGCGGCGCGCTGCTGGTGGGCGTGGAGGCCGTGCCGCTCCTGAGCTATACGCGCCAGTACGTGCAGGGCAAGCTGCCCTACGGCTACCCGCAGGGGCCGTTTTCGCCGGGCACCAACGGCATCGGCCGGGTGCTCGCGGTCGGTGCAGGCGTGTACGGCTATCGCGTCGGCCAACGCGTGGCGCTGAGCCCCTACTGGATCGCCGACGAGGCGCTGCGCGAGCCCGCCCAGGCGCTGCTCGGGCTCACGGCGATCAGCCCGGACAGCGGGCCCATGCTCGACGATTTCCCGCACGGCACGCTGCGCGAGGCGGTCGAGTTTCCGGCCTCGACGGTGTTCCCGCTCGATGGCCTCGATCACGTGCCCTCGGCGCAGCTCGCGGCGCTCGGCAAGCTCGTGGTGCCGTTCGGCGGCCTGCGGCGCGGCCGGCTCGCGGCAGGCGAAACCGTGGTGGTGAACGGCGCGGCCGGCGCGTTCGGCTCGGCGGCCGTGCTCGATGCGCTCGCGCTCGGCGCGGGCCGTGTGGTGGCGCTCGGGCGGCGCGCGGCGGCGCTGGCGCCGCTCGCGAAGCTCGGCGGCGGACGTGTGGTCACCGTCGCGCTCAGCGGCGAGATGGCGCGCGACCTGGAGGCCATCCGCGCGGCCGCGAACGGCGGCGCCGATCTCGCCTTCGACATGGTGGGCCACGCCACCGACCCGGGCGCCACGCTCGCCGCGCTGCGCAGCCTGCGCCGCAACGGCCGCATGGTGCTGATGGGCAGCATGGAGGTGGAGTTGCCGATCAAGTATGGCGAGATGCTCATCAACAACTGGGAGTTGATGGGCCACTTCATGTACAGCGGAGCCGACTACCGTGCGCTGATCGCGCTCGTGCAGTCCGGGCAATTGCCGCTCGATGCGATCGACGTGCAGCGCCACGCGTTCGATGCACTGGAGAGCGCGATCGACGCGGCGGAAAAGGCACAAGGGCTGACCTGCGTGACGGTTTGCACGTCGTCAGGCGTTTGAGCACGCCATCAGCAAATCGGCCCGCAAGCGCGACTTGACGCTTGCGGGCCGATGACGTTGCGAGTGCAACGAGGCTCAGTCGATGCCGTGGAACACGGCGTCGTCCGGGCCGAGGTACGCGGGCGGACGCCACACGGCGTCGCGCATCGAATGCTGCACGAGATTTTCCACGCCCAGCAGCACCGCGAAAATCGCCATGCGCACCGGAATGCCGTTGTCGGTCTGGCGGAAGATCGCGAGGCGCGGATCGTGGTTCAGATCGGTCGAGAGATCGTTCGCGCCCGGGCGGCTATCGCGCGGCAGCGGGTGCATCACGAGCGTTTCAGCGCTGCAGCACTCGTCCATCGTTGCCTGGTTGATCTGGAATTCGGGCGTGTAGCCTTCGAACGACTCGTCGGCGAAGCGCTCCTTCTGGATGCGCGTGGCGTACACCACGTCCGCGCCGCGCAGGCCTGCGCGCAGATCGTGTGTCTGCTCGACCACATGGCCGTTGGTCGAGATCTTGTCGACGATGTACGCCGGCATTTCGAGCTGCGGCGGCGAAATGAGCGTGAACTTGATGCCGCGATAGAGCGCGAGCAGCTTCACGAGCGAGTGCACCGTGCGGCCGTACTTGAGGTCGCCCACGAGCGCGATATGTGCGCCGTCGACGATCTTGCCCAGACGCGAGAACTCGCGCTGGATCGTGTAGAGGTCGAGCAGCGCCTGGCTCGGGTGCTCGCCGGGACCGTCGCCGCCATTGATCACGGGGATGTTCACTGCACGCGCGAATTCGGCCACCGAGCCTTGATCAGGATGTCGAATCACCATCGCATCCACGTAGCCGGCCATCACGCGGCTCGTGTCGTAGATCGATTCGCCCTTGGCCATCGAGGAGAACGTGAAGCCGGTCGTGTCGCACACCGAACCGCCCAGGCGGCAGAACGCGGCGCCGAAGCTCACGCGCGTGCGCGTGCTGGCCTCGAAGAACAGGTTGCCGAGCACCGCGCCTTCGAGCACGCGCGAGATTTTCCGGCGGCGCGCGATGGGCTGCATGATATCGGCCACGCGGAACAGGGCCTCGACGGAGTCGCGCGAGAACTGGTCCACGGAAAGCAGTTGCGGCTTGCCCTCGAACTGCATCTGGCTGGCGAGCGAGCGCGGCGAGTCTACGCTTTGCGTATAGTCTTCGCGCGGCTCGCCGCTGCCGACGATTTCCGACACGAAGCGCTCGACGATCTCCGGCATGGCGCGCGATTCCTGCGACTCTTCGGGCAGCAGCCACGTGTCGAGCGCACGACGCGACACGCCGATGCGGCTCGCAAATGCGTCGCGGGTCATGTTCAGACGCCGCATGGCGTCACGGAGGAAGGCTTGTTGCGGAACGCTCATGCTGGCACCCGTGATTTCTGGTTAATGTACGCGGTGCGTATATTAGTTCGGTGGCGCGAGAAGTCAAGTTCTTTTGTCGGAAGAGCGCTCGAGAGACCCTGCGGGCACGAGTGAGCGCGTACCCTCGCGCAGCACGCCGCCTGGTGGCGCCCGCCCGCAACCGCGCGATCCCGGTTACACTGCGCGACATGCTACGTCACCCGCTCCGCCACGATCTGCCGAATTTCACCGCCGCCACGCGCGCGGTGTCGTCACTTGCGCAGGCCGCATCGGTGTGGGTGAAAGCCAAAGCCAAAAAACAGCCGCTCATCTGACCGGAGTCTGCTGTTCCGTCAGATGTGCGACGGAACAGCCAGCCGAAGGCGCCCTGCCTTCCGCCCCACTCCCGGCTTGCTTCCCTCCTGCGCACCGCTGAACGGACCTTCCATACGGTCGAGTTCAAGGGAAAGTCATGTCAGAGTTTTCGGGTATCTGGATTCCGCTCATCACGCCGTTCAACGCCGGTGCAGTCGATCATGCTGCGCTCGACGCGCTCGTGCGCCACTACGTCGAGGCCGGAGTGGCCGGCTTCGTCGCGCTCGGCACGACCGGCGAGCCCGCCGCGCTGAGCGACGCGGAAGCGGACGACGTGCTCGCCACCGTGCTGGCGTCGGCGGGCGGGCTGCCGGTCGTGGCGGGCGTGAGCGGCAATCACACGGCGGCCGTCTGCGAGCGGATCGCGGCGCTCAACGAGCGGCCCGTCGCGGGCGTGCTGGCGGCCGCGCCTTACTACATCCGCCCATCGCAGGCGGGTGTGATCGGCCACTTCGCCGCGCTCGCCGATGCGAGCCGCAAGCCCCTGATCGTCTACGACATCCCCGCGCGCACGGGCGTGCACATCGAGTTGCCGAGCCTGCTCGAACTTGCCGCGCACGAGCGCATCGTCGCGGTGAAGGACTGCGGCGGCTCGCTCGACAAGACGCTCGCGCTGATTCTCGACGGCCGTTTGCAGGTGCTTTGCGGCGAGGACATCGACATGTTCGGCGCGATGTGCGCGGGCGCGAGCGGGGCGATTGCGGCGTCGGCGCATTGGCGGCCAGAGCGCTTCGTGGGGATGGCGCGTGCGATGCAGGAAGGGCGTCTCGCCGATGCGCGCGCGATCTGGCACACGCTGGTGCCGCTCGTGCGCGCCGCGTTCGCGGAGCCGAATCCGGGACCGGTGAAGGCGGGGCTGGCTGCGTGCGGGCGGATCCGCAATGAACTGCGCGCGCCGATGACGCGTGTGAGCGGTGAACTGGAGGCGTCGCTGGCGCGCCTCGTGATTTGATGCTGCCCGTGCGGGAAGCGCGCGTGGCGGGATGAGATGGCGGCGGTGGAAGTACAAACTGCGGCTTGTGCCGCCGTGAGTACGCCGCCCGGAAGCGGCGCGTCTAGCGCGCCGCGCGTGCGTTCGCGGTGCTGGACGCGCGGCGGCGGCGCGTGCGGGGGCGTTCGACTGCGGCGGGTTCGCCGTTCAGCAGAATGCGGCGGCCGGGCACGTGCTGCGCAACGAGGCGCGCGATATCGAGCGCCGTGCTTTCGGCGGGCACGACCTGGCGGCGGGCGCTGTCGTCGAGCGGCGTCGTCCATTCGACCAGGCGGTAAGCGCGGCCCCAGGGATGCTGGAGCGGCGTGGAGACCCGGCACGACGCGACCGTCGAAGCGGCGCCGTCGCGCAGCAGGGACTGCAGGTGCACTAGCACATCGTCTTCAACCATGACCTCGCTCCTCCTACGCTTGCCGCGCAAAAAAATGCCGCCGATGTTCCGGCGGCTCAACAGGGGTTGAGCCTATGGTTGCAGCAAAGAATTAAACCAACCTTAAGAGAGGGGCTGGGGCGATGGGGGCCCGGGTGTGACCGGCGCGGCCAATGGATGGAGCGGCGCGAGCCCTATGCGGGCTTGCGCCATGCAGGAAAATGCGGCGGGGTGTGCGGCCGGCCTGCGTATGGTCGGCACAAAGACAAGCAGACAGACGGCGATTAGTGCGGCTTCGTGCCATTTTGCCGCAGTGTCGCACGCGTCTTGCGCGCGGCGAAAAGCGGCAGATAGTCCTGGATGCGCGCTTGCGCTCGATATTCATTGAGCGTTTCGGCGTAGATGCGCGCGACCGTTTCCTCCGGCGTGTTGGTTTCTTCGGCGATGGTATGGACGATCTCGGCAGCATCCGCGGTCTTCGGCATGACTTGGCTCCGGTCAGCGAGGAGGGGTTGGCGGGGGGCTTTCCATTCAAGGACATCCGGGCGCGGGATACCAATTGAATCCACCTATCGGGCAAAAAACGCCGCAAGCGGGTCGCAGGCGTGATCTGTCTGAGCTTTGGCGCCTGCTCGCGCGAGCGCTGTATTTTCAGGGCTTCCAGCGCAAAACGGCCACGGCGAGACAGAATGTCTGCGCCGTGGCCGCCTGATGGCATGCGGCCATGGGCCGCACGCGTTCTGCTTATGTCAGCTTTACGCCGCGGTTTCGAGCGACGGGTAGTCCGTGTAGCCCGTTTCGCCGCGCGCGTAATACGTCGACGGATTCGGCGCGTTGAGCGGCGCGTTCAGTTCGAAACGGCGCGGCAGGTCGGGGTTCGCGATGAAGAGCTGACCCCACGCGACCGCGTCGGCTTCGCCTGCCGCGAGCACGGCCTGCGCCGATTCCAGCGAGAACTTTTCGTTCGCGATGAACGGACCGCCGAATTCGGCCTTCAGCTGCGGCCCGAGACGGTTGTCGCCAAGCGATTCGCGCGCAAAGAGGAACGCGATTTTGCGCTTGCCCAGCTCGCGCGCCACATAACCGAACGTCGCCGCCGGGTTCGAATCGCCCATCGTGTGAGCGTCGCCGCGCGGTGCGATATGCATGCCCACGCGATTCGCGCCCCACACGTCGATACACGCGTCGGTGATTTCGAGCAGCAGGCGCGCGCGATTTTCGATCGAGCCGCCATAGGCGTCCGTGCGCTGGTTGGTGCTGTCCTGCAGGAACTGGTCGAGCAGATAGCCGTTCGCGCCGTGAATTTCCACGCCGTCGAACCCGGCCGCCTTCGCGTTGACGGCGCCCTGGCGGAACGCGGCGATCACGCCCGCGATCTCTTCGGTTTCGAGCGCGCGCGGCGTGACGAAGCCGCGCTGCGGACGCACGAGGCTCACGTTGCCTTGCGGCGCAACGGCGCTGGGCGCCACCGGCAGCTCGCCGTTCAGGAACACAGGGTCGGACACACGGCCGACGTGCCACAGCTGCAGGAAGATGCGGCCGCCCGCGGCATGCACCGCATCGGTCACGATCTTCCAGCCTGCCACTTGTTCCTGCGACCAGATGCCCGGCGTTTCGGCATAGCCGACGCCTTGCGGCGTCACCGAGGTCGCCTCGCTGATGATGAGGCCGGCCGTGGCGCGCTCGGCGTAGTACTTCGCCATGAGTTCGTTGGGCACGCGCACTTCACCTGCGCGTTGACGCGTGAGCGGGGCCATGATGATGCGGTTCGGCAGCGTGAGGTCGCCGATCTGGATGGGGTCGAAAAGCGTTGCCATTGCCATGTGTAGGGTCACCTTGTCTGCGGGCGCGGCCCGCGGGCTGAAAAGCGATACGGGAATCGAAACGGACGATGCGTATTCAGCAGATGTTTCGTCGCTGAAGAATCACAACTGCGCGTTCATATGGGCGATAAACGCCTCGATGACCGGTTCGTTGCGCTTGAAGAACACCCACTGCCCCACGCGTTTGGACGTGACGAGCCCGGCCTTCTGCAACACGGCCAGATGCGCGGACACCGTGGATTGCGAAAGCTCGCAATGCGCGTCGATCTTGCCCGCGCAAACGCCGTTTTCGAGCGGCAGCTCCTGGTCGCCGAAGTGCACCTGCGGCTCGCGCAGGCACGCAAGAATCTCGCGGCGCACCGGATTGGAGAGCGCCTTGCAGATCGCGTCGACGTCTAGAGCGGGAGTGGTAGGGGAATGCTTCATCGCGGCTGCATCGTAACTGTCCGAATCATATATCGTGATTCTACGATATGGGCGATGACACTGATTTCAATAGGGTTGTCGGTACATCGCGCTTTCCCTCCCCGCTTTTGCGTGGTCTCGCGCTATGCAAAACACCGGGAAGCCATGCTTGGGAGCCGGTTGATTCGCGGGCCAGTGCCCGTTGCATCGCGCGGGTGCGCTGCTGGGTTGGCGGCGCACCCCCTCGCTCGATCTACGCCGTCGCCTGCTGCGCAACCGTGGCCGCAACTCGCACGCGGCTCACATACGCCAGCGCGGACAAACTGATCATGGCGGTCGCGATCAGCCAGTAGCTCGGCGCACTCTTGTCGCCGGTGGCGCTCAGCATCCACGTGACGATGGCCGGGGTGAAGCCGCCGAATACGGTCACGCCGATGTTGTAGCCGATCGACATGCCGGTGGCGCGCGTCGCGGCCGGAAAGATCTCGGCCATGAGCGCGGGCAGGGCGCCGAAATAGATCGACTTGAGGAGCGCGAGCCACGCGATCAGTACGAAGAGCGGCACCGCACTCTCATGGCTGGTTGCCCAGGCGAAGCCGGGGTAGGCGCTCGCGAGAAAGAGCAGCGCCACACAGGTCATCTGCGTGCGCCGCCCGATGCGGTCGGACAGATGCCCCGCGAACGGCGTGACCACGGTGAGAATCACGCCGCCCGCCATCGTCGCCGCGAAGCCGGTAGCCGCCGGCAGATGCAGCTGGCGGATCGCGAACGTGGGAATGTACTGCAGCAGATAGTTGACCGCCGTCGACACGGTCAGCAGGCCGATCGCCGTGAGCACGAGCCGCTTTTGCTGGCCCAGTACTTCGCGCACGGGCGTTTCGGTGCGCGCGGCGCGCTTGAAGTCCTCGGCGTCTTCAATGAAGCGGCGCAGATAGAGGCCCACCGGACCAATCAGCAATCCGAAGAAAAACGGCAGTCGCCAGCCCCAGGCCGCGAGGTCGGCGGGCGCCATGAGGCGGGCGAGACCATAGCCGAACGACGCCGCGAGCAGCGTGGCGAGGCCTTGCGTGGCGAACTGCCAGCTCGCGAGAAAACCGCGCCGGTGCGGCGCATGCTCGATCAGCATGGCCGTGGACGCACCGAACTCGCCGCCCGCCGAAAAGCCCTGGATGAGCCGCGCGGCGAACACCGCGAGCGGCGCGGCGAGTCCTATCGCCGCGTAGTCGGGAATCAGCGCGATGATCGCCGTGCCGACCATCATGAGGCTGACCGAGAGCATCAGCGCGGCCTTGCGTCCGCTGCGGTCGGCATAGGCGCCGAGCACCGCGCCGCCGAGCGGCCGCACGAGATACGACGCGCCGAAGGTGCCGAACGTGAGCAGCATCGAAACGGTTTCGTTGACCGCCGGAAAGAAGTGCTTGCCGATGTACACCGCGAAGAACCCGTAAATGGCGATGTCGAACCATTCGAGCGCGTTGCCGGCGGAGGTGGCGATGACGAGCCTCACAAGGCTCACGGGTTGTTTGGCGGACATGGCGGCAGGCACCTTTATTTGGGTCGTCAGGCGAGGGCGTCGGTGGGTTGCGTCGCGCGTGCTTGCGCTTGCGCCGATGCGCGGCTTGCGGCGAGACGCGCGGCGTCGTCGCCGAGGTCCCACCAGAGTCCGGCCATCACGGCGAGCGCCTCGCGCGCGACGGAGCCGAGCAGGTGTTCGTTCGGCGCGTGCTGTGCGCAGGCCGGATACGAGTGCGGGACCCAGAGCGTCGGCAGGCCGAGCGTGTATGCGAATACGTCGTTCGGCACCGTGCCGCCGAGGTTCGGCAACAGCGCCGGCTTCTTGCCAGTCGATGCTCGCAGCGAATCGAGCGCCCAATGCACCCAGGCGTCGTCGGGGTCGAGCCGCGTCGCGGCGGACGTCTGCATGACGCGTACCTGCACGTCGTCAAAGCCAAGCCGCGCGAAGTGCGCTTCGAGATGCTCGCCTACACGCGCGGCGTCGGTGCCCACCACGAAGCGCAGCTGGCAGGTGGCCTTGGCCGTGGGCGGGATCGCGTTGACGGGCGCGTCGGGGTTGCCGCTCTTGAACGCGAGCACTTCGAGCGTGTTCCAGGCGATCACGCGCTCGGTGGGCGTGAGGCCTGGCTCGCCCCAGTCGGGATCGATCGCGGGGGCGTCTTCGTCGCCGCCGAGCACGATGTCGGCAAGCGCTTCGCGCACGCTCGCGGGCACGGGCGGCGGACGCAGCCCGTCCACGGCAATGGCGCCGCGCCGGTCGACGAGGCTCGCGATCGCGTGCGACAGCACGATGGCCGGATTGCGCAGCGCGCCGCCCCAGTTGCCCGAGTGATGCGCGCCACGGCGCAGATCGACGAGCAGTTCGAACGTCACGCCGCCGCGCGAGCCGAGGAACAGCGTGGGGCGTTCGGCCAGCACGCGCGGGCCGTCGGAGGCGATGAACACGTCCGCCGCGAGCGCGTCGCGATGGGCGGCGCACACGGCGTCGAGGCCCGGCGAGCCGATTTCCTCGCCGGTTTCGAAGATCAGCTTCACGTTGTAGCCGAGCTTGCCGCCGCGCGCGTCCAGCACCGCGGCGAGCGCGGCGAAGTTCACGGAATGCTGGCCCTTGTTGTCGGCGGTCCCGCGGCCATACCAGCGGTCGCCTTCCACGGTGACGCTCCAGGGCGCGAGACCCTCGCGCCACTGCTCGTCGTAGCCGCGCACGACGTCGCCGTGGCCGTAGGTCAGCACACCCGGAAGCGCGGGGTCTTCGATACGCTCGGCGATCAGAAACGGTGCGCGGGAGCCCGCGGGATTCTCGACCACGCGGCATGTGAAGCCGAGCGGCGTGAGCGAGGGCATCACCTCGTCGGCGAGATAGGCGACCAGCGCGCGGGCCTGCGCCGGATTCTGGCTCTCGGTGCGAAAGCCCACGCGGCGCTGGAGGTCGGTGAAGAACGCGCCGGAATCGTACACGCGCACGGCGCGGTCGATGGCGGTTTGTCGGGTCTCGTTCAAAAGGGCTCCTCTCGTGCCTGGGTGCGGGGAATGAAAGCAGTCTAGGAACGTCAAAAATTCGCAACAATTTCAAATTTTGCGGATAGCATTGCCGAAATGGCAACGCACCAGGCGCCCACTGGACGGAAAAACCGATGCTTCATGGAATCGCCTTGCGCTACTTCGTCGAGGTCGCGCGCACGGGGTCGCTGGCCGCGGCCTCCGAGAACCTGCACGTCGCCGTTTCGGCGATCAGCCGTCAGATCAGCAAGTTGGAGGAAGACGTGGGCACGGCGCTCTTCGAGCGCATGCCGCGGGGGATGGTGCTGACCGAATCGGGCGAGCGGCTGGCCGAGCATGCGCGGCGCGCGCTGCTGGAGGGCGACGCCGTGCTCGCCGAGATCGCTACGGCCAAGGCGCTCGGGCACGGCATTGTGCGAATCGGCTGCACGGAGGGCTTTACGCGCTCGTTCCTGCCCCACGTGCTCGCGCAGCATCACGCCGCCGCGCCGCACGTGCATTTCAATCTGCGCTCGGGCACGCCTTCGCAGGTCGAGCAGTGGGTGGCTACGGGCGAGGCGGACCTGGGGCTGGCGTTTTCGAGTGGAGACCCTGCGAAGGTCTACGTGCAGTACAGCGCACAGGCGCCGGTCTGCGCGCTGCTCGATCCGGGGCATCCGCTGGCGCAGCGCGACTCGCTCACGCTCGCGGACCTGCGCGACTATCCCGTCGCGCTGCTCGAGCGCGGCAACACGGCGCGCCAGCTATTCGACGAATGCTGCGCGCGGCACGGCATCAAGCTCGAGCCCATTCTCACCAGCAACAATTCGAGCGCCTTGCATGCGTTCGCCGCGCTGGCGGGTGCGATCACGCTCGGCAGCCGGCTCTCGCTTTCGGGCCTCGCGGACGATCTTTCGCTGCTGGCGAAACGCTTCGACGAACCGACGCTCAACCAGCGCAACCTGTGTGTGATGACGATGCGAGACCGGCGGCTTTCGCGCCCCATCGAGGGGGTGCTGGTGGCGCTGATCGCCGCGATCGAACGCGCGTTGTGATGTGACGGCGCGTCAGCGTTTGCCGGCGCGCCCCGTCATGCGTCCCAGGATGTCCACGCGCTGCACCAGTTGATGGTAAATCACCGCAAGCACGTGCCCGGCGATCAGTGCGTACGTCAGGTACGCCAGCCAATAGTGGATCTTCGAGCCGAGATGGCCGAGCGCCTTGTCGACCGGCACGACGGCAGGCACCTGATACAGCCAGAACCAGTTCACCGGATGGCCGCCGCCATACGAGTTGATATATCCACTGATCGGCATGGCGAAGAGAATCAGATACAGCAAGCCATGACCGATATGCGCGAGCTTCTGCTCGAACGCCGGAATGCGTTGCGGCAGCGGCGGCGCATTGCCCGCAAGCCGTGTCACCACGCGGATCAGCGTGAGCAACAGGACAGTCAGGCCAATCGATTTGTGAAAATTCACCCAACTGCCGTGCGACGGGTCATGACGGTCCATCGTCGTCATGTACCACGCCACCGGGATCACCACGAACATGCATAGCGCGGTCAGCCAATGCAGCACGCGCAGTGTCAAGCCGTAGGTGGGACGCGCGAACGACAACGCAGAAATGGAGTGTGGGCTTCGGGACATGGTAAAGGCCTTTTCGCGGTCGAATTGACCAAGCCTGCCACAAAAACGGCTGTGCGGAACATCCTCGGCCGATGCCGTTTTGTTAGCTCCGGTTACAACGGCTGTCACCAAAATGACATTGGATGATAAGTCAACGATAATTCTTCAATGGATTTCCCTTATCTAGCTGTCGGCTTACCTGCCGATAACTGCGGAATGTGATCCGGTCCGTCTGCTTCGACTTGGCCGTAAGTTGCATTGTCAATCAGGAGTCGGGAATTCCATGTCCAGCAATTTCGCAGAAGCCCCGTTTGGCGCGGCGTACGCCCCGGCCAATGCCGCTCGCCGGGGAGCGGCCGTCGAAAGCCCGCTCATGAACGCGCGCAAACGAGCCGACAGGGCTTGCGCGCTGGTCAACTGGATTCTTCTGGCGGCCGCCTTGGGGATAGGCTGGCATTTCGACGCGCTCACGCCCGTGCTCGTCGTCGGATTGCCGCTCGCGCTCGTGTCCACGCTGCTCGCACTTGCCCTGCCTGGGCACAAGTTCACCAGGATGGGTTCCGCGCTCACCTTCATGGGCGGCGCGGCCCTATTGATCGACGTGGGCGGCGGGCAGGACGAGTTTCACTTCGTCGTATTCATCCTGCTCTCGCTGCTGCTCGCCTATCGCGACGTGCAGGTCGTGCTGCTCGCTACCGGCTTCATCTCCGTCCAGCAACTCGCGTTCAACTATTTGCAGGCGTGGGGCTGGCCGGTCCGGGTCTTTTCGCAAACGGGCTTCGACGTCGTGGCGCAGCACTGGGCGTTCCTCTGGCTGCAAACCTTGTTCATCGCGGCGATTTCCGCGCGCCAGGAGCGCGATGCGAACGTTGCGGGTGAACTCGCGGCCATGTCGGAGGGGATCGGCCAGGCTTCGGGCTACATCACGCTGAGCGAGCAGGCGAGCCGGCCCGCGAGCGATGTGGCCGGCGCCTTCCACGCCACGCTTGCGGCCGTGCGCAAGACGCTGCTGCAGGTGCGCGACAGCGTGAGTGAAGTTTCGGAATCCGTAGCAGGAACTAGCGCGCGTAACGCTGTCCTTTCGGAGCGGACCGGGCAGCAGCGCCGCTCGCTCGAAAGCATGGTCGCGGCGATGGAGCAGCTCAAGCAAAGCGTGCACGAGAGCGTCGATCACGCAATGGCGGCCAGCGCGCTGGCGGGCTCGGCGAGCGAGGTCGCGACCCAGGGGCGCGGGGCGATCAAGGCAGTGATCGAGACGATGGGCGACATTTATCGCTCGTGCGAACGCATCACCGACATCATCGGCGTGATCGACGGCATCGCGTTCCAGACCAACATTCTCGCGCTCAACGCTTCGGTCGAGGCCGCGCGCGCGGGCGATCAGGGGCGCGGCTTCGGGGTGGTGGCGGAGGAGGTCCGCACGCTGGCCCAGCGCAGCGCCTCGGCGGCGAAGGAGATCCGGGCGCTGATCGGCGAGTCGGTCGAGCGCGCCCGCACGGGCAATGGTCTCGTCGAAAGCGCGGGCAACACGGTGGGCGAGGTGCTCGAAAGCGTCACGCGCCTGTCGGCCATCGTTCACGAAATGGCGACGGCCACCGGCGCGCAGCGCGCAGGCATCGACCAGATGGGCGAGAACATCGCCGGCATCGACGCGGCGATACGCGAGAACGCGGCGCATGTCGCCGACACGGTCGAGCAGGTCAGGCAGCAGCATCGCCAGACGGAGCTGCTCGCCAGCGCGGTCAAGGTGTTCAGGCTGGATTGAGGGGCATCACGACGCGTTTTCGGGGCGCGACCCCGAGGCAGACCATTTTGTTACACCTCTTACGGGGCTTGGCCTGTGGCGTTACAAAGCCCTTTCGCGTTGGCCGCTATACTCGGTTCCGTCTCAAAAACGTAAGAGAACAACTATGTCGAAGAAAATCATCCAGATGGTTGCCGTTGCCGCGCTGACTGCTGCGGCCTCGCTGCCGGCGCTCGCCGGCGATATGAACAACGCACTGGGTGGCGCGCTCGGCGGCGTCGCCGGCGCGGCTTTGGGCGGCGCCGTGGGCGGCAGCACCGGCGCGGTGATCGGCGGCGCGGTGGGCGGCGGCGCGGGTGGCGCGGTCACCTCGAACCGTCGCGAGCGCACGGGCGCCATCATCGGCGGCGCGCTCGGGGGTGGCGCTGGCACGGCGGCGGGCAACGCCATGGGCGGCCGCACGGGCGGCCTGATCGGCGCGGCCGTGGGCGGCGGCGCAGGCTCGGCGCTCGGCGGCAATGTCTCGCGTTCGAACTCGTATGCCGACGACTATTCGCGCGGCTATCACGGCAAGCACCACAAGCACCGTCACTACGACTAAGCACGGTTTGCCGGGCGCAACGGCAGCGCGCCGCTGCGCCTCGTCATTTCGCGCCGCCGCATCCGGCGGCGCTCGCCGGGCCGTTCTGGCCCGCGCGTAACTTCCTCCCTGCTTGAGTTAGACCTCATCCGGGTGTCGGATCGCGGCGGCTTCGCGCTGCTTGATTCGGTATGCCAGGCGATTTCACCGGTATCGGTGAACCTCAATCCTGCCGCGCTTTGCGTCGCCATGAGCCGTGTGGCAGCTCCTTGTCGCGCTCTGCCGCGGTGAGCGCGACAAGGAGCTGCGTGTGGTTCAGTGGAATGCAATAGGCCGGTTTCGCGCGCTCGAAACGCCAGCTATCGGCAAGCGAACCCGCGTCGAGCACGTCGAAATCGAGCTGTGTGTGCAGCGCGGCCACGAGCGCCTTCGCCGCTTCGTCGTCTGCGGCGACGGGTAGCGCGCGCCGTCCGCCTTCGACAGCCGGACGCTCTTCGCGCGGCAGGTCGTACGCAAGAATCGCGCTGAAGGCCTTGACCACCCGTGCGCCATCCAGTTGCCGCGCAACGCGCTCGCTCGTCGCCTCGCGGTGTTCGTCGAACGCCGCAATGGCGCCGTCGCGCGCCGGATAGTAATTCATGGTGTCGATGACGACCTTGCCGGCGAGCGTTTTGACCGGTATCTCGCCGAGCGCGGCCAGCGGCAGTGCCGCGATCACGATCTCTCCGAACGCCGCGGCTTGCTCCAGCGAGCCGATCCTGCAGCCCAGCGCCGCCGCCTCTGCCGCGCGCGCCTTCGGATCGCGCGACGAGAGCATCACCTCATGCCCCGCCTGCGCGAGCAGTTTGCCCAGTGTCGAGCCGATCTCGCCCGCGCCGAGAATGCCGACAGCCAATCGATGTTCGTTCATGGGAAGCCCCGTGGTTTGCAATGGAGACTCCAGCGTAGCGCCGAAACTCCCATGCGATAATCCGCCATCCAGGTGAAAGACTCGAAACGGTGGATTTCCAATCGTGGACAAATTGACCAGCATGACCGTGTTCGTGAAGACCGCCGAATCCGGTTCGTTCACGGCGGCGGCACGCATGCTCGCGATGACGCCGCAGATGGCGGGCAAGCATGTCGACGCGCTGGAAAAGACGCTAGGCGTGCGCCTGCTGCAGCGCTCGACGCGCAAGCACGCGCTTACGGAGGCCGGCCGCGCTTACTTCGAAGCCTGCCGCCGCGTGCTCGAAGAGGCGGTCGCCGCCGAGGCCGTCGCACTCGCGCAGACCGCCCACCCGCAAGGCACGCTGCGCGTGACGGCGCCCGTCTCGTTCGGCGCATTCCGGCTCGCACATGAAATCAAGGCGTTTCTCGCGGATTGCCCCGACGTGAAGGTCGATCTCGTGCTGAGCGACCGGCAGTTCGACCTCTTGCAAGACGGTTTCGATGTCGCGTTTCGCATCGGCGTGCTGCCCGACTCGCAACTGGTCGCGCGGCCGCTCGCGCCCTATCGGCTCGTGCCGTGCGCCGCGCCGGCCTATCTCGCCGCACACGGAGCGCCGGCGCACCCGCGCGAACTCGCGCAGCACGTGTGCCTCGATTACGCGTTCGACAGCTTTCCGGCGCCCCAGACGTGGATCTTCAAGGACGGCGACACGCAGATCGAAGTCGAGCCGCGCGGCCAGCTGCGCAGCAACGACACCCGCGCGCTGATCGCGGCGGCGGAGGCGGGAGTGGGAATCGTGCTGGCGGGCGAGCCGAACCTCGCGCCGTCGGTGGCGGCGGGGCGGCTCGTGCCGCTGCTCGAGGCGTATGCCGCGCCGGTGCGGCCCATGCATCTGCTTTACGCGGATCGCCGCGCGCAGGCCCCCAAGCAGCGCGCGTTCGTGGCGTGGGCGCTGGCGTGCTTTGGCGAAGGCGGCAGCGTCACCGGCGCGCGGGCGCCGGCGTCGCTGCGTGTTCGTCGTTCGGCGCGCAAGCCGCGCGCGCCACGCAAGTAGCGTGATTAGCTCTCGCTGCGGAAGACGCCATTGAGCGTCGCGCCGGGGGCCGCCCCTTCGAAACCGTCGAAACGCCCTTCATTGAGCCGTTGCGCCGCGTGCATGAAAGCGCCCCACGCGGTGCGGGCGAGCGCGCCGCCCACGCTCACGCGGCGCACGCCGAGCGCGGCGAGATCGTCGAGCGTGAAGGCCGACTTCGCGCCGATCAGCACGTTCACGGGCTTCGGCGCGACAGCGGTGACGACGGCCACGATCTGCTCGCGTGTCTGGATGCCGGGCGCATAGAGGCAATCCGCGCCCGCCTGCGCGTACGCCTGCAAGCGCGCGATGGCGTCGTCGAGGTTGGGCACGCCCGCCACGAAGTTCTCCGCGCGGCCAACTAGCACGGTGTCGCCGCCGCGCGCGTCAATGGCGCGCCGCGCCGCCCGCATGCGTTCGGCGGCGACCTCGATCGGCAGCAGCGGCGCGGCGTCGTCGCCGGTCGAGTCTTCCACGGAAAGCCCGGCGACGCCGGTCTCGACGGCGAGGCCCACGCTTGCTTCGACGCCTTCGGGATCGGCGCCGAAGCCGCTTTCGAAGTCGGCGTTCACGGGCAGGTCGGTGGCCGCGACGATCTCGCGCAGGTGCGCGAGGATCGCGTCGCGCGGCAGGCTGTTGTCGGCGTGGCCGCGCGACCAGGCGAACCCGGAACTGGTGGTCGCGAGCGCCTTGAAGCCGAGGCTCTGGAGATAGCGCGCGCTGCCCACGTCCCACGGGTTCGGCAGCACGAAGCAACCGGCGGCGTGCAGCGCGCGAAACTCGGCGCGTTTCTCGGCAATCGTGCGGGCGGGTCCTGACATGGCAAGTTTCCTCCTGGCTCGTGGGTGGGCGGCGGGGCGTCTGCGCGGGCGTGCGCATCCTCTGGCGCCGGTCATCGATTGTGACCGAATTCCTGGATTCCCCAATCGAACGGCGCTCGCTTGCGCAGCGATTTCGCACGACGCTAAGGATAGCGAATTAAATGAACGCCTACGATGGCGATGACATGCAACCGCGCGAAACGAGGAAAAGAAGGGCGCAGCCGTTATGATATGCGTTCTTTTTATTTTGCCGCCCAGCCGCGATGTCCAAAACCAGCGCTCCGAAAGCCACGCCGCCCCGCATGTCCGATGTCGCCCGTCTCGCGGGCGTTTCGAAGATGACGGTGTCCCGCGTGATGGCGGGGCGCAGCGCGTCGGAGGCGACCCGCGAGCGCGTGCAGCGCGCCATCGACGAACTGGGCTACGTGGCCGACGCGGCGGCCGGCGCGCTTTCCTCGGGGCGCTCGTCGTTCGTCGCGGTGCTCGTGCCGTCGCTTTCCAGCTCCAACTTCTCGGACACCGTGAGCGGCCTCACCGCCGTGCTCGAACCGCAAGGGCTCGAACTGCTGATCGGCGACACCGACTACTTCCTCGATCGCGAGGAGCGTCTCGTGCGCCAGATGCTGCGCCACCAGCCGCGCTGCATCGCGCTCACGGGCGCGCAGCATACGGACGCCACGCGCACGCTGCTGCAGCGCTCGGGCGTACCGGTCGTCGAGATGTGGGACCTGCCGACGGAGCCGATCGACATGGCCGTGGGCTTTTCCAACGTGAGCGCCGCGCGCGAGATGGTGCGCTATCTCGCGGACAAGGGCCATCGCCGCATCGGCTTTCTTGGCGGCGCGGGCGACCTGGACCGGCGCGGCCTCGACCGCCTCAAGGGCTTTCAGATGGAGATGAAGGCGCTCGCGCTCGAAAGGCACCGCGTCGTGCAGCTCGGCGACTCGCCGGTCACGATGAGCCACGGCGCGCCCGCCATGGCCGAGCTGCTCGAACGCTGGCCCGACACCCAGGCCGTGATGTGCGTGAGCGACATGTCGGCGTTCGGCGCGATCATGGAGTGCCAGCGGCGCGGCCTCAGCGTGCCCCGCGATATGGCGGTTGCCGGCTTCGGCAACTTCGAGATCGCGGCGTGCTGCCATCCGGCGATCACCACGATCTCGGTCGATGCCTACGGCATTGGCCAGCGCACCGGCGAGGCGATCATCGCCGCCCTCGCGGCAGCGGACGGCGCGAGCGCGTCGCATCCCGTGAAGACACGCATTCAGTACACCGTCATGCCGCGCGAGAGCGCTTGAGCACGCGACGCGAGTGTGCACCAGCGCTCGCGTCGTCAAAGCCCCTTGGCGATACGCTGCGCCATCTCGACCACCGCGATGGCGAGCCGCTTCTCGCGGCGTGCGTCCAGCCGCTCCAGCGGCAGGCTCGCGCTGACCGCCACACGCTTGCCGAGCGCCGTCACGCCGACGAACGCCGCGAAGCACGCGATACCCGCCGTCACTTCTTCCCGCTCGTGCGCGAGGCCGGAGCGGCGTATCGCGGCGAGCGCCGCTATGAGGTCCTGCTTGCGCGTGATGGTGTTGGCCGTCACAGCGGGAAGCTGGCGCGGCAGGATGGCGTTGACCTCATCGTCGGTAAGGCTGGCGAGCAGCGCCTTGCCCAGCGCGCTGCAGTGCGCGGGCAGCCGCGAGCCGAGATCGGAGACGAGACGCACGGGCCGCGCGGGGTCCTCGCGCGCGAGATACACGACCTCTGCGCCGTCCAGCACCGCGAGCTGAACCACTTCGTTATGCGTCGCGACGAATACGGTCGCCTCCTGGCGGAACACTTCCTGGAGCCGATCGTGCCGCACGTAGGCGCTGCCCAGCTCGAACAACGTGAGGCCGACGATATAGCCGTCGGCGCGCTTTTCGATCCAGCGCCGGCGCTCGAGCGAGTCGAGCATCAGATAGAGCGTGCTGCGCGAGAGGCCGGTGGCCTGTGCGATTGCCGCCGCACGCATCGGGCCTTGAGCGTGTGCGAGCACGTCGAGAATGTCGTGTATGCGCCGTAGCGCCGGGACTTCGTAGGGTGAGGACATGGAGCTGCGCGCCGGGTTTGCCGGCAAAAGATCATCCAACAGGCTGGAAATACTAACACCACGTTGGATACGCGCTGGCGCGCATCGACATTTCTCAGCGGCAGCGTTCCTTGGTATCGTTGCACACACGCATCAACGGGAACGGTTTGAACGCCACGGCGCGCAGCGCGCCGTATGTTCGGGAGAGTCGCGCAAGATGAAGTATTCGAATCTGGTCGAGCGGTTGCAGGGCCGTCGCACGACGGCATGGGAGATCCATCACGCAGCGGTGCAGGCCGCGGCGCGTGGCGAGGACGTGATCGTGCTGAGCGTGGGCGACCCCGACTTCGGCACGCCTGCGCCCATCGTCGAGCGCGCCGTGGCCGCGCTGCGTGAAGGCGATACGCACTACTCGGCCATCATGGGCCGCGAGCCGCTGCGCGAGGCGATCGCGCGCGAGCATGCGCAGCTAAGCGGGCGCGCGGTCGGCGCGCAGAACGTGATTCTCTGCGCGGGCGCGCAGAACGGCTTGTTCGCATCGTCGCTCTGTTTGCTCGAGGCCGGCGACGAAGTGCTCGTGCCCGAGCCGATGTACCTGACCTACGAGGCCGCGATCCGCGCGTCGGGCGCGACGCTCGTGCCGGTGCCCGTCGATCCCGGGAACGGTTTTCATCTCGACTGCGACGCGCTCGATGCTGCTGTCACGCCGCGCACGCGCGCGATCTTCTTCGCGACGCCGTGCAACCCCACCGGCGCGGTGATGCCGCGCGCGCACCTCGAACGCGTCGCGCGGCTGGCGAAGCGGCACGACCTGTGGGTACTCTCCGACGAGGTCTATGCCGACCTCACGTTCGAGCGCGAGCACGTGAGCATCGCCGCGCTCGACGGCATGGCGAAGCGCACGGTCACGCTCGGCAGCCTCTCGAAGTCGCATGCCATGCCGGGCTGGCGCCTGGGCTGGGTGATCGCGCCGGAAACGATGATCGCGCATCTGGCGCGGCTCGCGCTCTGCATGCTCTACGGGTTGCCCGGTTTCATCCAGGAGGCGGCGATCACGGCGCTCGACAACCGCGCGCAGATCGTCGCTGAAATGCGCGAGATCTATCGCCGCCGGCGCGACATCGTCTACGAGCGGCTGGCGGGCGTGCCGGGGCTCAAGTGCCTGTTACCGGAAGCGGGCATGTTCATGATGATCGACATCCGCGGCACGGGCCTCGACACGCACGCGTTCACCTGGCAGCTGTTCGAGGCGCAGAAGGTTTCCGTGCTCGACGCGAGCGCGTTCGGCGAGACCGCAAACGGCTATGTGCGGCTGGGTTTCGTCGTGGACGAAGCGAGGCTCGTCGAGGCCTGCGAGCGGATCGCGGCGTTCGCACGGGAGGGCGCCGCAGCCGCGACGCGCTAGCGGGTCTCGAAGTAGAGGCGCGTGGGCTCGAACAGATCGGCGGGCAAGGCATCCCGTGTGAACCACGCCCACCGCGCGCACTTGTCGGGCTCCGCGACGACGGGCGTGCCCGGCGCGGCGGCCTCGACGAACAGCGTCACATGACGCACGCGGCCGGCTTCGAGCCAGCCGCTGGCCCAGCCGGCGGCTTGCGCCTCGATCATTTCCAGACCGGTTTCCTCGCGCAGCTCGCGCGCGGCCGCGGTTAGCGGATCCTCACCGGGGTCGACCTTGCCCCCGGGGAACGCCCACGTATCGTGTCCCCATGTGCTTTTGCGCAGGCCGAGCAGCCACGCATCGCCGTTACGGACGACGACGCCCACGCCGAGCACGGTGACGGGCGCGTTCATGTCATCGGTCATGCCGTGTCGATGTTGATCTGGAATCCGAATCATGGGTGAAGCCGGTCGCGTGCTGCACGCCGTTCTGCTTTTGCGGGGCGCGCAGCAAACGCGCGCAGGCTCAGCGTTCGCCGTCGAAGAGATCGTTGAGCATCTCGTCGAAGGCGGCCTGGGCGTCTTCCAGTTCCTGGAGCGCCATGTCGAAGGTCTGCAGCGCGAACTGCGACGGCTTGCCATCGCCTTCCGGCGGAAACTGCGACTGCAGCGAGGTGAACGCCGACTTGACGCGCTGGGTCGCGGTCAGGACGCGCTCCATGGCGGCGGCTTCTTCGGCTCGTGCCTGTTCTGGGGTCATCGAAAGCTCCGTTGTTACGTGAATGGGGTTGGGTGTGTTCAGGGCAGGGGCAGTCCGCCCTCGGCCTTCACTTCGCGCAGCGACAGCGCCGATTCGACCGAGGTGACACCGGGCAAGCTGCGCAGCTGGTCGCGCATGAAGGTGCCATAGTCGTCGAGATCGCGGGCCACCACCTGCAAAATATAGTCCGCCGTGCCGGCTACGTTGTGGCACGACAGAATGCGCTCGATCGCCAGCACCTCGCGCTCGAAGCGGTCGGCGAGCGCGCGGTCGTGCACGGCGAAGCGCACCGAGACGAATCCCACCACGCCATAGCCGAGCGCGCGGCGCGAGAGCACGGCCCGGTAACGCTCGATATAGCCGTCCTGCTCGAGGCGCTTGAGGCGCCGCGCGCACGGCGTTTCGCTCAGGCCCACCGTTTCGGCGAGCCGTGCATTCGGCATGCGCCCGTCGGTTTGCAGCGCGCCGAGGATCGCACGGTCGAGTTTGTCGAGGTCGCTCATGGCGGTTAGGGGAGTTCTGGTGCGGATTCGGAAATATTAGCGCATTCCGCCAATCATCGGCTAAAGTGGTATGAAAATCGCCAGAAATCGCTCTGCATGTAGCGGCAAGATAGAGCCTCTTTCACGCGAGGCCAACATGATTTCCGCCCACCTGCTGTTGATGTTCATTGTCGCCCTGATTATCGTCTGCGCGCTGCCCGGCGCCGACATGGCGCTCGTGATGCAGACCAGCATGAGCCGCGGCACGCGCAGCGGCTTCGCGGCGGCCTGCGGCCTGGGACTCGCGCGCGCGACCCACGTGACGCTGTCGGCCTGCGGTCTCGCGGCCTTGCTGCGCAACGCGCCGTGGCTGTACGAAGTCGTGCGCTATGTGGGGGCGGCGTATCTCACGTGGATCGCCGTGCAGATCTTCCGTGCGCCGGCGTTCGCGATGCCCGAGCAGGAGGGCGTGACCATCGCGCGGCCGCGCCGCGCCGATTTCGCCAAGGGCCTGCTCACGAACCTGCTGAACCCGAAGGCGCTGTTGTTCTGCTCGGTGCTGCTGCCGCAGTTCATCCGGCCCGAGGCGGGCTCGGTCTGGCTGCAGGTATCCGTGCTGGGCGTGCTGCTGGTTGCCATATGCGCGCTCTTCGACGTGATCTACGTGCTGGGCGCGGCGCGCATCGCCGTGTGGCTGCGCGGCAATCCGCTCGCGCAGACGGTCCAGAAATGGGCGTTTTCGTCCGCGCTGATCGGCTTCGCGCTGCGGCTCTCGCTCGATTGACGCCGCCGCCGGGAAAGACGGTTGCGAGAAGGCGTGCGGCGCGCAAGGCGCCGCACGCTTTTTTATTGCTCGCGTTTAGCGGCTCGCGTTAGCGCCCGCCAAGGTAGTCGAGCTTGCCCAGCTCGACGCCGTTGTGACGCAGGATGTCGTAGGCCGTGGTGACATGGAAGAAAAAGTTGGGCAGCACGAAGCCCAGCAGATAGCTCTGGCCCGTGAACTCGATCGGGCCGCTGCGCATCTTGAGCGTAATGCTGCGCGCTTCCGTGCCGTCGATCTGCTCCGGCTTGAACCCGTTCAGATAGTCGATGGTCTTCTGGATACGGGCGTGCAATTCGTCGAAGGTGACTTCGACGTCGTCGAATTTCGGGGCTTCCACACCGGCGAGGCGCGCCGCGCAGCCCTTTGCGGTGTCGGTGGCGATGTGGATCTGACGCATGAGCGGCAGCATGTCGGGGAAGAGCCGCGCGCCCGTCAGCACGGAGGGGTCGATCTGCTTTTCCGCCGCATGCGCCTGCGCCTTGCCGATGATGTTTTGCAGATTGGTGAGGCCGCGCACGAGCACGGGCACCGATGCTTGATACATGGAAATGGACATGGGGTTTCCTCGTTTCTTCGAATGCGCGCGATGCACTCCGCTTTGGAGCTGACCGGGCGGCCCATTATGCGCTATCGCGTCGCGCGCTGCCATCGGCCAAATGGCCAGCATGAGCGCGACGATCAGGCCTCTCGCCAGGCGCATCAATTACCTGGGATTACAGAGCAAAAATTCCTTGTGAAACCTTGAGGTTGCGAGCGCTTGCGGCGAGCGAGTGACGCGCGGCGCGCGATACGCGCGACTGCATGCCTGCGGCCCGATGTGCGCAATTGCCCTGACAATATTTGATTGTGGTTTAATAGCCCGGCACCAACCATCCATTCCGCATCGTGCTGCACGATGCGCTCAACCATGAACGCAGAAAAGGCAGCAATACGCCGCATCGCGCGCCGCATGGCAGAAGGCATTGTTTGTCGCACTGGCGCGCCGCGGTGGCGCGCGCGAGTGGTGCGCGTTTCGCTGCTGGCGCTCGCTGCAGGCAGCGCGGCGCAGGCCGCATCCGCGCAAGATCCACGGCTACTCGATACACGCGTCACGCAGGAGTCGGTGACGGACACGATCTGTCGTCCGGGCTACGCCGATACCGTGGCGCCGCCGTTCGACGAGACCATGGCGCTGAAGGACCGCATGCTCGCGGCGCGCGGCATCGACGCCGACGACGGCGTGGGCTACGCGCTCGATCGGCACGTGCCGATCGTCCTCGGCGGGTCGCCGGACGCCAGAGCCAACTTCGACCTCATCCCATGGGGCGGCCACGCCGGCGAGCGCCGCAAGTCGCTGCTCACGGTGCGCCTGAAGCGCTGCGTGTGCGCAGGGCGCATGACGCTGGCCCAGGCGCAGGCCGCGATCAGCGGCAACTGGGTGCACCAGTACGATCGCCTCACCCGCATGGACTGCGGCGGGTCGGCCGACGAGACGACCTCGGCGAGCCGCGACGACGGGTCCTGACGCGCCGTTTCGCGCGCACCTTTGCTGCCTCGGGCACGCCGATTGCGGCCCGGATCACATATGCGCAGCAGGCAGTCGGGCGGCCATCGGTTAGCCATCTGCCGCCAGACAATATGCCGCAGCGCACTGCTCAGCAAATGCGACTATGCTGACATTCATCAACAACAGGGAGTCACAACAATGCTTACGTCCAGCCTTTTATTGCTTGGCGTCGCTGCCGTGCTCGGCCAGGTGGCGTGGACCCGTGCTCGCGCTCGTGCGAGCCTTCAGCCCGTGCGCGTACGCGCGACGCAACCCCGCCGGTTCCGCTAAACGCAGCACGCCGGGTCCGAATATCCCGCGAGGTAGGCCGTCATGCACCTGACTGTCTGGAATGTTCCCGAAACCTGCAGCGAGCAGGATGTGCGCAGCTTTTTCGAGCGCGAACTCGGCAAGTACGCCAAGGGCATCACCGTTTATGACGCGGGCACGCCCAACGCGCACGCGGACCTCGAACTCGATTCCGAAGTGCCCTATGTGGCCGACGCCGTGGCGCGCGAACTTCAATCCCGTCGCCTCGCAGGCGTTGCGCTGAGGGTGAGCGCGCCTCCGTTCGAAGACGAAGAGCCGCCGCAACGCGGCTGAGCCGTTCGCGCCGCGCTTCAGCGGCCGTCGTCGGCGGTGTCGTACGGGGTATAGGGCAGCGCCCGCTTGTGGCGCGTCGACTCGTAAAAGCGAAAGATCGTCTCGTAGGCGCGTTCGCTCACCGGTTTGCCTTCCAGAAAGTCGTCGATCTCGTCATAGCCGATCCCGTAGGCGTCCTCGTCAGGGTGCAGCGGGCGCAACGTTTCCAGATCCGCAGTGGGCGTCTTCTCCACCAGCGTGGCCGGAGCGCCCAGCGCCCGCGCAAGCGCGCGCACGCGCCGCTTGTTCAGGCCCGCGAGCGGCAGCACGTCGGCGCCGCCGTCGCCGAACTTCGTGAAAAAGCCCATTAGCGATTCCGCCGCGTGATCCGTGCCGATCACCAGTCCCGCTCGCGCACCGGCCACCGCGTATTGCGCGATCATCCGCTCGCGCGCCTTGATGTTGCCCTGAACCTTGTCCTGCACGCTCTCGTCGGCGAAGGCGAGACCGCTCGCCGTGAGCGAGGCGAGCATCGCGTCGGCGGCGGGGCGCATGTCGACAGTCAGGATGTCGTCCGCGGCGATGAAGGCGAGCGCGGCGGCGGCGTCCGCTTCGTCGCGCTGGCTGCCGTAGGGCAGACGCATCGCGATGAAACGTGCCGCCGTCTGGCCCTGCGTGCGCAGGCTTTCCACGCTCAGTTGCGCGAGGCGCCCTGCCGTCGCGGAGTCGATGCCGCCGCTGATACCCAGCACGAACGTGGGCAGCCCGCTCGCCTGGAGGCGCTGCCCGAGAAAGCGCACGCGCCGCTCGATTTCGGCGTGTGCGTCGAAATGCCCGGCGACGTTCAGTTCCGCGATGATGCGGTGCTGGCGGGCGAGGCGGACGGTTTCGGGGTTGGCGTCCGATTGGGTGGGCATGGGCGGTTCCTCAAATTGGCTGCGCACGCGACATATGCGCGCAGTCTGCGTTGTCTGGTCTAATGTCGGGTGGTCGTGGCGCTGTCAGCGACGCCGCACGGCACGGCGCCCGACGTATCCGACTTCAGACAAGACGCACAATCGGCCGGACTCACGATGAATGACAATTTTTCGCGGCGCATGGGCGCTCGCGTACGCGGTGGCGTCCGGGGCGACGCCCCGAAACTTCCCCATCATAGAACGCGGTGGCCGGGCGCGCCGGCGCGCCGCGCAATAGCGATCGCACTCTGCAGCTGGTTTTGCGCTTCGTGGGCGGCTCGCGCCGCTTACGCTTCCGACGCCGTGACGGCTTCCGGCGCGCACGTTGCCTCAGGTGCCGTGCGCAGCGCGCCGGCGCAGGCGGCGTCGAAGCCGGCCGCTCCGGGCGCCTCGGCTGCTGCGGGCGCCTCGGCCGCCCGGCCGGTTGCCAAAGCGGCCTCGGCGGCCCCGGCGGCTTCAGTGGCATCCGCTGCTTCCATGCCCGCACCGGCTTCAGCGGCTTCCGGCGCTTCGAGTGCGTCTGCCGCTTCGTCGGCTCAGCCGGCTTCCGCGGCCTCGGCCGCGGAAGCCGCCTCCGCGCCTCCCGCGCTCGTGCTGCCGATTCACCGGATGCTCACGCCGGAGGAGGCCGCCGAAGAAACCCGCGGCGCGCTCGAAATGCGCAAGCGCTTCGCGCGCGACGTCAACCGGCGCCTGCATGTGCCGCTGGCCGAGCAGCGCGCCTACGGCCAGCGCCTGCAGGCTGCGCTCGATGAGAAGAACCTCGGCGCGCTGGCGGGCGAGTTCGTCATCCTCGTCGATCGCAGCGCGAACGTGCAGGCGCTCTTCATCTACTTCCGCGCGATGCCCGACGAGCCGTGGCTCATGATCGGCGCGTCGCCGGTCGCGACGGGACGCCCCGGCGAGTACGACCACTTCCTCACGCCGCTCGGCGTGTTCGAGCACACGCCGCTGAACATGGACTTCCGCGCGGAAGGCACCATGAACCAGAACAACATTCGCGGTTATGGCCGGCGCGACATGCGCATCTACGATTTCGGCTGGGTGGACGGCGAACGCGGCTGGGGCAAGGGCGGCTATTCGCAGATGCGCTTCCAGATGCACGCCACCGACCCCGACCGCCTCGAGCCGCTGCTCGGCATCCGCCACTCGAAGGGCTGCGTGCGGATTCCGGCGACGCTCAACGCGTTCATCGACCACTACGGCATCATCGACGCCGAATACCAGGCGCTGGTCGATGCGGGCAAGTCGCTCTGGGTGCTCCACTCGGACCGCGAGATCACGCCGTGGGCGGGCCGCTTCGTCGTGGTGGTCGATTCGGAGCGCAAGACGCGCCCGGCGTGGTCGCCCGCACCCGGCGGCAAGGCGCGCGCCAAGGTGCCGGCCGGCGCCGACACCGCGGACTGAGCGCGCAAACCGGCGAGGGCGCGCCAGCGGATGCGCCGGCGCTACGCCCGCCGCGCGAGCAGCACGCCCGCGAGCGCGACGCCGAAGCCCGCCATCTGCACGGGCGTGAGCGTTTCGCCGAACAGCAGCCAGCTTTCGAGCGCCGCGAGCGGCGGCGCGAGAAAGAGCAGCGCCGTGGCGCGGGCGGCGTCGCCGTGGCGCACCATCCAGACGAGCAGCGTCACGCCCACGCCCGAGAGCATCGCGATGCCCCACGCCAGCGAGAACCACAGGGTCGGCGTGGCGATCCAGCGCGTCTCGCCGAGCACGAGCGCGAGTACGGCGGCGACGATGGCCGCGCCCAGGTTTTGCACGGCGCTCGCGCTGCGAATGTCGGCTTGCGCGAGCGAAGTCTTCTGGTAAAGCGTGCCCGCCGTGATCGATCCGACCGATACCACCGCAACCACCACCACGAGCAGCGGGCTCGCGTGAGCGTGCGTGGGCGTGGTAGCGGCAGCGGCGTCCGCAATCGCGCCGCCGCCGGCGTGCATGGCGGCGTACAACTTCGGGCTCAGCACGAGCACGACGCCGGCAAGGCCGAGCGACATGCCCGACCAGCGCCGCGGCGGCAGGCGCTCGCCGAACATGCGCGCCGCGACTGCAGCCGTCAGGAGCGGCTGGAGGGCGCCGAGGAGCGCCATCACGCCCGCGCTCAAGCCTTGCGCGACCGCCCAGTAGCCCGCGCCCAGATAGACGCCCTGCAGGAGCGCGCCGGCGAAGAGGTGCTTGCCGATTTCGCGTCCGCGCGGCCAGGGCGCGCGCATCGCCAGCGCGACGATCGTGAACAGCGCCGCAGTGCCTGCGAAGCGCGCGAGCAGGAAAAGGTTGGGATCGGCGTAGGGCGCAATGGCGCGCGCGACGACGAAACCCGTCGACCACAGGAAGACGAAAACGGTGGGTGCGAAGGTGGCGAGCATCGGTGTCGAAGAGGGCGCGCTGACGCTGCGCGCGGAGGAACACGAAAGGCTCGAAGTATCGCGCGACGCGCAGGTGGCGGTCTTGTTCAGGACTGCACTGGCCACGACGTGTGCCGCTCGATGATTTGAACGCAACTAACCGCCCAGCCCGTGCCGCGCCAGCCAATGCAGACATCGCGAGGCCGGAAACGCTAACCGCGGCTAGCTTGCAAACAACACCGCCGTCACGCCGATCAAGCCGCCGCAGACCGCGCAGGCGAGCAGCAGCGCGCGCGTGCGCCGATGCTCGCGGCGCCAGGCGTCGAGCAAGGCGGCCTGCTGCGCGGCCTGTCCCGCGGCGGGACCGTGTCCGCCCTTCGCGTGATGCTCGAGGAAGCGGAACACCATCTGCGGCACGCGCGGGGCGATTTGCGCGAGATGAGGCAACTCTTGCGAGAGCCGCCGGATCCAGCCGTGGTGGCCGAGATCCTGCCGCGCGATGTCGGCGAGCGTGTGCCGGGCGATGCCCCATGCGTCGACGCCCGGATGAATCGTGCGGGCCAGCTGCTCGGCCTGGCCGAACGCGCGCTGCGCCGCCACGAGGCGCGGCGAGACTTCGCCCCCGAACGGCTGCACCGAGTGCAGCAGATGATGGAATAGCGCCCCCGCGCTGCGCTCGTCGGTGTCGCTCGCGAAATGCGCTTCGCTGCGCGTGCGCAACTCGGCCTCGATCTGCTCGGTGCGTGCATGCGTGGGCACATGACCCGCCACGTGATGGAGCGTGGCGAGCCGCCCGTAGTCCTGTTCGAACAACGCGGTCGCGCCGTGCACGAAGAATTCGCGTTCAGGCGAAGAAAGGCTCGTCATCAGCGCCGCGCCCGCGAGCACGAGGCGGCCGCGCGTCTCGGGTTCGACGCTCACCGCGACCCGGCTGGCGTCGAGGGCCGCATGGAAGAACCCGTGCTCGAACGCCTGGCGCGTGACCACTTCGATCAGATGGGCCGCCACCTGCGTGACGTTGATGTGGTGCTCGGCAAGCCCGGCGATATCGGTCGCGCGCACGGTGTCGATGTGCTGCACCGCGATCGTCTGAGGGGTGCAGAGGTCCCAGATCACGTCGGGCACGACGATGCGCGGGTCATCGCCGAGCTGATGGCCGCTCTGGCTCAGGTTCGCGGCCTGGGCGCGCAGGTCGAAGCGGCGGTTCAGGTCGTCGCGCAGCGCCTGCGCGAGCGCGTGCAACTGCAGCTTGCGAGCGGCGCGCGAAAAGCGCTCTATCCAGCGGGCCACGGCGCACAGGAGCGCGGCGTCGTCGTCGACTTCCTGAACCTGTTTGGCGCGCAGCACGCGCAGTGTGATCGTCTGATGGCCGTTCACCGGCAGCGCGAGCCGCGCGATGTGCGTCTGCTCGCACCAGCCGTTATGGGCCGGCTTGGGGTCGATCCACGTGAACACCGTCTCGGGCGGCTTGCCGAGTGCGGCGCGCAGCGTGGTGTCGAGCGCCTCGCCCGCGAGGGGCTCTTCGAAATGCTCGATGGCGTCGATCGCGTCGTGCAAGGTCGCGCCCGCGAGTTCGGGGCGTGTGGCGAGCGTTTGAGCGAAGGCCGCGGCAAGCGGCGCGAGGCGCGGCAGCGAACCGTGCAGGCGCGAGGCGAGCCGCGGGTCGCCGTGCAGATTCGAGGCGAGCGTGAGGAACCAGTGCAGCTTGTGATGCTCGGGCGCGGCGAGCCAGATCAGCCTGAAGCCATAACGCAGTGCACAAAACAGCAGGCGCAATTGACGAAGTCGTGAACGCATGAATTCCAATGTTCGGCGAAGCGAGCGTCGCGTGAGCGCGCGGTCTCCACGAGATTAGCAGGGATGCGCACGCGATGGCAGGGCAGGCTCGTTCAGCGCATGCGTACTACAATACGGCGGCTTTTCCGGATTCACGCCGGATTCACTTCCTTACCCGCATTTTTTTCACGCACGACCCGCACCCATCGAGATGCTCGCAGAACAACGTCACCAATACATCCTCTCGCAAGTGAACCGGACGGGCGCGCTTTCCGTGGCGGATCTCGTGCGCGAACTACGCGTCTCGCGCGAGACGATCCGGCGCGACCTCAATACGCTCGCGGAGCGCGGGCTGCTCGTCACGACCCACGGCGGCGCGCTCTCGAGCGACCGCCGCGAGCCCGATCTCGACGTGCGCGAAGCCGCCAACGCGAGCGCCAAGCGCGCAATCGGCGAACGTGCGGCGGAGTTCGTGCCCGACGGCGCCTCGGTCATCATCGATTCGGGCAGCACCACGCATGCGCTCGCGCGCGCGCTCACGGATCGCCATCGGCTCACGGTCTATACCAACGACTGGCGCATCGCGCTGTTGCTCGGCCGCCGCAACGAAAACCGCGTCACGCTGCTGGGCGGCGAGCTGTCCGACCACGAGGAAGCGACCTTCGGCCTCGACACCGTGCAGCAACTCGCCCAGTACCATGCCGATTTCGCGTTCGTCGGCGCGGGCGGCATCACCACCGACGGCTGGCTCACCGACTACTCGCGCATGGTCGCCGAGGTGCGCAGCCGCATGCTCGCGGCCACGGCCTGCGCGATCGTCGTCGCCGATCATTCGAAGTTCGGGCGCGTCACGCCCGTGCGCATCAACGGCTTCGAGCAGGCGCGCTACGTCATCACCGAGCTTGCGCCCGAAAAAAGCATCGCGCGCGCGATTACGGCGCGCGGGCCCGAACTCGTCATCGCCTGAGTCTTCCTGCGGCGCGGCGTGGCGCGCGCTGCGCTCGCCCGTCTACACGTCTGCATGGCTGCCGTCGACACCTTGCCGGCGGAATCAGCACGCATATGTGGCTTGTCGAATATTGGCGAATTGTGGAATTTTTTGACAAACGCCACAATCGTCATGCGCGTGTCATCAAAACCTGTGATTCTTGCGGGGCCCGTCCAGATGGGCCGGTCAGCGAGGCGAGCGGCAATTCCGCGGCTTCGCCGGGCCGGCCGGGTCAGGTGGAAAGTGGCAGATTGTAGACAATCTGCAATCCGCGATACGAGACCACTGCGAGGCGGGCAATGACAGGCGGCGCAGTCCGCCGAAGTTCGGATTGTTCAGCTCAGTTCGATCCATTCAATCACAAACGCATCGGGTATCCCGAGCACCTGGTTTTGCCTTCGGAGAGTGACATGAACCACACGAATTCCCATCGCGCGGGTTTTGCACGCAAGCTGCTGCCGATCGCGGCCGCCGCGGCGCTGCTGGGCGCAGCAGCGAGCGCGCACGCCGCCGACGCCGTCGTGCTGTACACGGCCGACGGCCTCGAAAATCTCTACAAGGACGTGCTGCCGGCCTTCGAGAAGAAGGAAGGCGTCAAGGTCAACATCGTCACGGCGGGCAGCGGCGAAGTGGTGAACCGCGCGAACGTCGAGAAGGACTCGCCGAAGGCCGACGTGATCGTCACGCTGCCGCCGTTCATCCAGACGGCGCAGCAAAGCGGGCTGCTCCAGCCGTACCAGAGCGTGAACTACAAGAACGTGCCGGCCATCGCGAAGGCGACTGACGGTTCGTGGGCGACGTTCGTGAACAACTACTTCTCGTTCGCGATCAATCCCGATGTCGTGAAGAACGAGCCGAAGACGTTTGCTGACCTGCTGCACCCGGACTACTCGGGCAAGGTCGCGTACTCGAACCCGGCCACGGCTGGCGACGGCATGGCCGTGATCATCCTCACGACCTCGCTGATGGGCGAAGACAAGGCGTTCGACTACCTCAAGAAGCTCGAGCAGAGCGCGAAGTTCCACACCAAGGGCACGGGCTACCTCGACGTGCTGCTCTCGCGCAACGAAATCGCGGTGGCCAACGGCGACCTGCAGATGGATCTCGACGACGCAGCCAACGGCGGCCTCTCGCTCAAGCCGATCTTCCTCGCGGCCGACGCCGGCGGACATCCCACGACGTTCCAGCTGCCGTACGCAATCGGCCTGATCAAGAACGGCCCGAACCAGGCTGAAGGCAAGAAGCTGATCGACTACCTGATGTCGACGGACGTGCAGTCGAAGGTGCCGGATATCTTCGGTATTCCGGGCCGCACGGACGTGGCGCTCACGGGCAAGAACGGCGAAGCCGTCAAGCAGGCCATCCAGGGCGTGAAGCTGATTCCGGTGGACTGGAACCAGGTGATGGCGAAGAAGGCCGACTGGACGACGCGCTGGAAGAACGAAGTGATCGGCTCGTCGGGCAAGCAGCTCGAAGTCGTGAAGCCGAAGTAAGCAACTGTATCTGCAACTTTGTATGGGACCAGAGTAAGGCGTTAAAACGCCTGCTCTGGTCGACAGGAGATGAACCCGGTGAATACCGCAAGCCTCGCGCCGGCCGGCATGGCCCGCGCGCTGCCGGATGTGTCCGGACTGACTGACTCCACGGACGCCTCCGGCGTTGCGGGCGTGCAGATCGACCACCTGAGCGTGCGCTTCGGCGCGCGTACTGTCCTCGACGATCTGTCGCTCACGATCCGACGCGGCGAACTGTTGACCGTGCTGGGCCGCAGCGGCTGCGGCAAGACCACCTTGCTGCGCTTCATCGCCGGCTTCATCGAAGCCGATGGACTCGCAGGCACGCTCACCGTGGCGGGCCACGATCTGACCCATGTGCCGCCGCATCAGCGCAACCTGGGTCTGCTGTTCCAGAGCTATGCGCTCTTTCCGCATCTCTCGGTGTTCGAGAACGTCGCGTTCGGGCTGAAGGCGCGCCGCGTGCCGTCGCGCGACATCGCGCGGCGCGTGGCCGACGCGCTCAAGCTCGTTCAGCTCGGCGACGCGGGGCACATCATGCCCGCGCAGCTCTCGGGCGGCATGCAGCAGCGCGTGGCGCTTGCGCGCGCGCTCGTGATCGAGCCGGACGTGCTCCTGCTCGACGAGCCGCTCTCGGCACTCGACGCCAATCTGCGCGCTTCGGTGCGCTCCGAATTGAAGGCGCTGCACGAGCGCCTGCCCGACCTGACGATCGTCTGCGTGACGCACGATCAGGACGACGCGCTCGTGCTCTCCGACCGCACGCTGCTGATGCGCGATGGCCACATCGCGCAGCTCGGCACGCCGCAGGAACTCTACGACACGCCCAACGACGCCTACGTGGCCCGTTATCTGGGCGCGGCGAACCTGCTGCCGCCGAACGTCGCGTTCCCGGTGGGCGACGCGCGCCACGACGTGCGCGACAAGCTCGCGTGCCTGCGCCCCGAAAGCCTGCGCATCGTGCCGCTCGGCGAAGGCTCGCTGCACGGCACGATCGAATCGGTCGAGTGGTATGGCTCGGTGCTCTCGGTGCCGGTGCTGCTCGACGCGATGCCGAACGAACCGGTGCTCGTCACCATGCAGCGCGGCCACGGCATGACGCCGGCAAAAGGCATGCGTGTGTCCCTGCGTTACGAGGCTGACGATGTCGTCCTTATCAACCCCTGATTCCGCCGTGGGGCTGCCCGGCGCCGACGCGCACGCGGCCGCCGTGCGCCGCCGCGAACGGCGTGCGCAATGGCATATCGCGTTTCTGCTCGTGTTCGTGCTCGGGCCGCTCGTGGTCTATCCGCTCGTGCGGCTCGTGCTGCTGAGCCTGTCGGGCGCGCATGGCTTGAGTTTCCACGCGTACGAGACCTTCTTCGGCAATCCCGATTCGCGCGGCGTGATCGCCACGACGCTGTGGATCCTGTTCCTGAGCGCGGGTCTGGCTTCCGTGCTCGGCGTCGCGCTCGCCGCGCTGCTGTTCTTCAAACCGTTTCCGGGCGCGCAGCTCGTCACGCGGTTTCTGGAGCTGTTCGTGGCGTTCCCGTCGTTCCTCGTCGCGTTCACGCTGATTTTTCTGTACGGTTCGCAGGGCTCCGTGAGTATCGGGCTGCAACTGCTCTTTCATTTGCAGGCGCCGCCGCTCGACTTCCTGTTTGGCATCGGCGGGGTGGTGCTCGCGGAAGTGGTGTTCTACGCGCCGTTCGTCGTGCGCCCGACGCTCGCCGCGTTCGCGCTGCTCGACATGCGCCTGATCGAAGCCGCACGCAGTCTCGGTGCGAATAGCCGCATGGTCGCCCTGCGCGTGATTCTGCCGCTCGCGTGGCCGGGCATCGCCGCGGGCACGATCCTGTGTTTTCTGCTGACGTTCAACGAGTTCGGCATTCTGCTCGTGCTCGGCAGCGCGCACCTCATCACACTGCCGGTGGCGATCTACAGTTCGGCCACGGTCGACCTCGATCTGCCGACGGCCGCCGCAGGCGCCGTGGTCATGCTCGCGATGTCGCTTTCCCTGTATGCGCTGTATCGGCGCGTGAATCGCCGCAGTCATGGAGGCGCGCGCAATGTCAACTAATCCTGCCGCCGGTTCCGACCGTATCGCGCTGCCGCCCAAGCATCTTCGCGCGCGGCCAGTCGAGCGCAGCCTCTTCACGCGCATCGTCAGCGCGACACTGCTTGGCTTCGCAGCGCTGCTGTGCTTCTGGCTCTTCGTGTTGCCGGTGATCGTCGTCGCGCTGTCGAGCGTCGCGTCGCATTGGTCGGGCACGATCTTGCCCGACGGTTTCAGTACGCGCTGGTTCGAGCGCCTCGGCTCTACCGACTTCGATGCGCTCGCAACGAGTCTCGAAGTCGGATTCGGCGTGGCGGTGCTCGGCACCGCGCTGGGTCTGTGGCTCGCACTCGCGCTCGAAGGGCGTGACCGGCGCGGTCTGGGTGCAGTCGTCGACACGCTCGCGATGGTGCCCAACGGCGTGCCGAGCGTGGTGCTCGGCCTCGCGGTGTTGATCGCCTATCACAAGGCGCCCGTGGATCTGTCGAGTTCGGCTGCGATCGTCGTGTTCGTACAGCTCGCTCTGGTACTGCCGTTTTGCTATCGATGCGCTTCGGCCGCGCTGCGTCCCGAGCTGACCGTGCTGCGCGAAGCGGCAGCGAGTCTCGGTGCGCCGCCTTCGATGGTGCTGCGCCGCGTGGTGCTGCCGCAGCTCGTGCCGGCGATCCGCGCGAGTCTCGCGCTGGGTTTCGCGCTGTCGCTCGGCGAACTGGGCGCGACGCTCACGGTGTATCCGCCGGGTTTTGCAACGGTGCCGATCGTCGTGGTGGGCGCAGTCGAGCGCGGTTACTACCTGCCGGCTTCGGCGCTCTCGCTGGTCCTGTTGCTCGTCTCGCTGGGGGCGCTGCTGCTGATCGCGGCGCGTGTGCCGCGCCGGCGAGCGGACTGAGCGGATGGATGCCATGCGGTTCGATGCGCCGCAGCCGCGCAACAGACGGCCAAGGCAGGACGTGCAAGATCCGATGAGCGATGAGCATGCGAGTAGCGGCAACGCGGGCGATCCTGATCGCGATGCGCAGGGGTTGTCCGACACGACGCCGCTTGCCATGGTGCGCCAGCATTCGCTGACCGCCTTGGTGCGCGACGAGATCGAGCGACGCATCGCGGCGGGCGTGCTCGCACCCGGCGACAAGCTCAACGAAGCCGACTGGGCAGCACGCCTCGCCGTCTCACGCGGACCGGTACGCGAAGCGTTTCGCGCGCTGGAGCAGGCAGGCCTCGTGCGCAACGAGAAACATCGCGGTGTGTTTGTGCGCAGTGTCGGCGCGGCTGAGGCCCAGGAACTGGGCGTAGTGTGCGCGGCGTTGCGCGAAGCGGCGTGCCGGATGCTGGCGCCGCGCATCGACGCGGCGCAGGTCGCGGAGTTGCGCGAGCACCTCAACGCGATGCGCGACGCGGTGGTCGCCGAGCAGGGCGAGGCGTTTCTGCAAGCGCGCGACGCGTTTCGCGCGTCGCTCTTCGCAGCGGCTGGCAACGCGAGGCTGCGCGAGACCTATGAGGGGACCGTGAGCGAATTGCGGCTCTCTTCGCAGTGTGCAGCGCCGACGCACAGCGCTATGGATGCATCGTATGCAGGGCATCGGGCGCTGTTGAGCGCGCTCGCGTCGCGCGACGCCGACGAATCGGCCAGGCGCATGCGCGAATCGTGCTGCGACTGAGAGCAGATGGAACGATGGGCGACGCTCTGATGTGGGGCGTCGCCGTATTCACGTCATAGAGGAGTTGAAGAAGATGGCACTGAGCCTCGCGGATATTCGTGGGCTGTTCGAGACGTATGGCGCGTTGGCCTATAGCGGCGAACCGGTCACGCAACTCGAACACGCGCTGCAGAGCGGTGCGCTGGCAGAAGAAGATGGCGCGACAGAAGAACTGACCGCCGCGGCGTTCCTGCATGATCTCGGCCACCTGCTCAATCGTCAGGGCGAAACGCCGACCGAACGCGGCATCGACGATCTGCACCAGTACTATGCGCTGCCGTTCCTGCGGCCCGTGTTGCCCGATAGCGTGCTGGAACCGATCCGCTTGCATGTCGATGCGAAGCGCTACCTCTGCGCCGTCGACGAAGCGTATTTCGGCTGCCTTTCCGCAGACTCGGTGCGCAGCCTCGAATTGCAGGGTGGCATCTTCAATGCCGATGAGGCGCGCGATTTCGCTGCGCGCCCCCACGCGGAAGACGCGGTGCGCCTGCGCCGCTGGGACGACCTCGCGAAGGTGGCCGGCAAGCCGACACCGGATCTCGACCACTATCTGCAGCTCGTCGAACGCGTCATGCAACGCCACGTTTGAGGCGATTGCGCTGACGCGTTTCTCCGATTTTCACGCGAGTCAAAAAACCGCTTGCAAGATGTCATCTGCGTGACTAGAATTCCGGTCTTTCGCGCTTTCGATGAAGGCGCGGGGAGACGGGAAGCTTGGGGCGAAAGCCTTGTGGCGACTGGGTCTGCGGGTGATTGGAAGTTGAGCGGCAGGTTGAACGAAGTAAAAAAACCTGTTGACAGATCGCCGGGCAGTCATCATAATCTCGTTTCTCTGCTGCTGACGCAGCAACGCAGAAAACGCCGGGTAGTTCGATGGTTTAACGGCGCTTTCGCGATCGATCTTTAAAAATTTACAGCCGATAAGTGTGGGCGCTTGATGCGGTGGCGACCTGATATCGTTCTTCGGAGCGGAATCAGGAGCAGCAAAAGTATCAAGAGTCTCA
>NZ_JBFRCF010000011.1:0-287654 GCF_040965655.1 Paraburkholderia sp. EG286B
CGAAAGCCGCCTATCGTTACACCATCGCCCAAATGCAAGCGCCTGCCGGGCAATCAGAAATGCATAACTCCCCGAATATTGTTGCTCGGCCAGCCACTCGACGAATGCGATAAGGTGCTCAGATGTCAGGCCTCCAACAGTGCAGACCATCGTCTTGGCGCTTACATACGAATGCTCCACGGTCGTCTCCTTTCAGGCGAGAGTGCCTGCAAGGAAGCATGCCAATGTCTAGCACCGAGGTGGCATCTTCACGAAAAGCGAGGACCTTCGATCTGAGCTGGACATAGTTCGGGGCGGGACATAGTTCGGGGCGGGACATAGTCGAGCTTGGTGTGGCCGAGCAACAACTGCACAGCCCGAAGGTTCTTCGTTCGCCGGTAGATCAAGGAAGCCTTCGTGCGGCGCATGGTATGGGTGCCGTACGCTGTATCGTCGAGTCCGATCGAGCCGATCCATCGGTGGACCAGCCGAGCATATTGCCGCGTCGAGATATGCGGCGACGCGTGCAGCCGACTCGGAAATAGATAGTCGTCTGGTTTCAATCTCCGCGCCTTTATCCAGGCTTCGATGCTCTGGCGAGTCTGCTCTGCGATCTCGAACTGGACCGGACGTTGCGTCTTTTGCTGCATGACAATTGCTCGCGATCCGACGTGGCTACCCTGGCAGATCTCTTGCACGAGCAGTCGCGTCAGGTCACACGCCCGAAGCTTGCTATCAATCGCAAGATTGAACATTGCCAACTCGCGGATGTTCGAAGACATCTGCAGTCTCGTGCGAATCGCCCAGATTTCCGGAAGCTTCAAAGGCGGTCTCTGCCCAGTAAGCTTGCCCTTGTTCCATGGCACTCGGGCGCCGGCGGCGCGTTTCTCCGTCTCCATGACAATCTCCTTCCAAAGTTGGAGGGAGATCCAGTGTGCGCGTCGGCCGGTGGACGCTGACCGGTTGCGGTCGTCGGGGCCGCCGGATTCGGCGCCCCGTAGCGGCGTTCAACGTCGCAATTGAGCTGGATCGCGCAGCGAGATCGGAATGACGGACTGGTTGCTCAGCAATTCAGAAGCCATCTACAAGCGTTCGCCTGGCGCTGACGCGGCACGCTCGCCTGCGATGACTTCTCGGGCCACAAGGCACCGTTCGACAAGGGCGTGATGGAGGTTGACTGCCTCGCCAATGCTTCCGAGCTTCGCGGCGCGTACAGGACGCCTATCCCCGTTTCGCAGCAACCTCGGCGGCGGCCTTGCGAATTGCTGCGAGCACCTCGTTGGGGCACGAGAGCATCGGGACGTGACTGCTCTTGACTTCCACGATCGTGGCGCCCATGCGCTTCGCGTAGGTGCGCTGCAACTCGGGATGGACGGTGTGATCCTCGGTTGCGAGGATATACGTGGAAGGCTTCGACTTCCAGGCGTTTCCGTTCAGCTTGTGGGTGAACAGGTCCGCCGCCGGCGCGAAGTGGGTCGCATAGACGACCCCTTGTTCTTCTGCGGACAGGTCACCAGCGAAAGCCGCGGGCCCGTCGGGTTTCAGCCAGACTCGGCCATCGGCGACTTCGACGTGAGTGAAGATGTCCGTCGTCGGAAACTTCTCCTGTTGTTGCTGCGCGGTCTCCGTCTCGTCCGGGCATAGCGCCGCGATGTAGACTAGCGCGGCAACGCGGGGGTCCATGCCGGCGTAGGTGATCACGGCGCCGCCGTAGGAGTGGCCGACGAGAAGGATCGGCTCGCTAACGCGGCCGAATGTGCGAATGGTTGCCTCCACGTCGCCTTTCACCGAGTCGAGGCCGTACTGCGCTGCCATCACTTCGTGGCCATCCGCCCGCAGCGCCGGGATCAGCTTGTTGAAACACGAGCCGTCGGCCCAGATGCCGTGGCAAAACACGATGCTTGGCTTGTGCGATGCGTTCACTTTGCTTACTCCTTTCAATGGAAAAGCGATGCCTGCCTCCAGGCTGGTGCCGGCGACAAGCAACTGGCGACGAGTCGTACCAGAACTCGTCAGAGGTACTTGTTCATTTACGATTGGCTCCGCACCGCGCAAACAGTTGCGGCGGCTTCAGCATCCGGGATCGCGCGAAACATGTCGCCGAGTGCAGCCGTACGAATGGAAGATGAGGGGCACCGGGCCGACTCGCCGGTCGAGTGCGCTGCGCCGCGCGAGGACGTCGCCGGCGTGCTTTTTGGAGCCGTACTGCGCCGCGATCACCTCGTATCCTTCGGCACGCAGGATCGGAATGACTTTGGCGAAGCACGGTCCATCTGCCCAGATGCCGTGAATGAAGACGATGCCGACTTTGCTTGGCGTGCGCATGGTGGCGTTCCTCGGTCGAAGCAATCTTTGACTAGCGATACCGACAAAATCAGCCTATACGCAGGCGGGCCATGCAGGAAATACTTTTGATGCTGCAAGCATACCGTTGAGGCATGGGAGGCTCGGATGGACCTTCGTCATCTCCACTTTTTCGTGGCCATCGCCGAAGAGGGCAGTCTGTCAAGCGCGGCCGAGCGCCGGCTGCATACCGCGCAGCCGTCACTTAGCCGGCAGATGCGGGACCTGGAGGCCGAAGTCGGTGCCCGGCTGATGGAACGTCATGCTCGCGGCGTCGCGCTCACGCCCGCGGGGCTTGTATTCCTCGATCACGTGCGGCTCGCATTGGCGCAGATCGAGGTCGCCTGCGAAGCGGCGCGCCGTTGCGAAGGGCCCAGGAAGCAGGGTTTCGTCATCGGCTTCCTGCTCGGGCAGGAAGCGGTCTGGCTGCGTGAGGCATTGCGCATCCTCCGCGAGGAGGAGTGCGATGTCGAGATCACACTCGTGACCAAGTCGTCGCCGGAGCTCGCTAACGCCCTAATGCGGGGCGAGCTTGACGTCGCACTTCTGCGGCACGAGGCGCTGACCGCCGGCCTCGTATTTAAGCACCTAGTGAAGGAGCCGTTGGTAGTGATCCTGCCGAAGCACCATCGCCTCGCCGCGCGCAAAGCTGTTCGGCCGCAGGACCTCGCGGCCGAGGCGTTCGTCAGTACGGCACGAATCGCGCCGGTGCTGAAGGGCGTGATCGACGCCTACGCGGCCGAGATCGGCATCACGCTTAGGCAGACCTACGATGCCGAGACCTTGTCTGGGGGCATGTCGCTGGTGGCATCGACCGGGGGCTTCACCCTGCTGCCGCAGTACGTACGTAACGCACTGATCCCGACCGTCGTCGCGCGCCCGTTGTCCGGTACCGCACCGATGATCGACCTGATGCTGGGCTACGCGAAGACGAATCCCTCGCCGTTGCTCCAGCGCTTCGTGGCACGCGCCGATGAACTGATCGCCGGCTCCTTGCCGGGCACAGACACACCCGTCCTGCTGACGTGATGTAACCCCGGCCAATGTTCTCGTACGTATACCGTTTCATTGGCTTTGGAGCGCTTCCCCGCACGCCTCGCCCGACCGCTTCTGGGCAACGTTCCCAGCGCACTCAGCGCCGTCGCGCGTTCGGTCGGGTTGCTACCTTCCTGCAGGCGCCGGTCATCGTGCCCTGGGAGAAGCTCGCCGCTCCATACTACGTTGATGGTCCTCGTTCCTTCCGGACGTCGCAGCAGAAATAGCGGCGCCCAGACGCTCACCTACGATGTGCCAGAACGGCAATGGCGCCACGCAAGAGGCATACTTCGCATTTCAACTGCTCCGAAGCTGACGCACGTGGCCGACCGCTATTGGCCGACTATCGTCTGGCGCAATCGGCGTTAGTCGACTCCGTGCGGTCGTTGGTCCCGGTCATCAACTCAACTACCGCTATAGGCTGTTCAGCGAAGCTGGCTTCGGCTGTCCGGGCAACTCGCGGCGTCTCGTCATGTTCCTTCGTTAGTTTGCCGTCGGCCAGTGGAGTCGGGAAGGATCAGGCTCCCTGAAGGACTATCATCCCAGCCGCATCCGCAGATTCATTGAACTAGGCGGGGAAATGCGCCAGATCTTCGTCGATGACTTCGTGCAAGAGGATTGTCCGAGAGGCCGGTGAGGTGAGCTTCTACTTGGTTCATCGAGGCTCACGAGTCTTTTGCGGCCGCCAAAATTGTGTTCAGCGTTAGCTTTTTTTGTCCGGCGATTATCTTCGCGCCGCCTATACTGAATTCGGCGCCAACCTCAGTCGTTCTCTGGACTCGCCAAGGTTTGCTCCGCAACGGCATGTCTGCCTACTTGAGAGCATGCGATCGCCCCGCGGAGCGTGACTGCTACGCCCGACGACGTGAATACTGCCCAGCTCATCAGTGAAATTCCAGGCGCCCACCACACCGTAGTGGCTGCGCTCGTTTTCCGCACCGGTTATTCCCGTACGACACGGTAAATCGTCGGCATTGCGGAGTGGCTTTTTTAGTTTATTCCCAAACGTTAAAGGTGGATCGTGCTTACTTAAATCGCTTATTGTGAAGAGGTACGAAATGAAGAATAAACACCTATATCTTCCTGCAGCAGCAGTCACCCTTCTCTGTCTCAGCAGCCCGGCCTGGGCAGGCAACGCCTGCGCTGCGCTCAGTGCGATTTATCAGTCGATGCCGGTCGGAAATCCAAATGCGCCCTCTGTGATGAAAGGGCTTCGCGGGGCCCTAAAGACCTGCCGTTCTCAGCTTGCAGCGCTTTCACCCGCAGCTGCCGCGTCGGCCGCGGCGCCTGCTGCTGACGGTAGGTTCGTCATCTTCGACGTACCGGGCGAGGACACCTCGTATGGGCCGGTTCCCGCCGCCATCAATAATGCTGGCGCCGTCGCCGGCTACTACCTGGATGCTGGCTTCGCGGAACACAGCTTCCTGCGGGCGCCTGATGGCACGATCACAACCTTCGATCCGCCAGGCACAGCGTGCACGCCGGGAGCGTTTTGCAGCACGGCCATTGGCATCACACCAGGCGGCGTGGTCATGGGCTCTTACGTGGACTTGACGGGAGGACATGGCTATCTGCGCACGCCGGACGGACAGTTTCAGAAGTTCGACGTTCCCGGCTCGAACAACAGTACCGATCCACAAGGTATCAACGCAGCAGGTTCGGTCACCGGGGTTTATACCGGCAGTGGTGGGCTGTTTCACGGATTCCTGAGACAAGCTAACGGGATCTACACGACATTCGATCCGCCAAGCTCGGTCTACACCTGGCCGACCGATATCAGTTCATCGGGCTCGATCGTCGGGTATTACCTTGAGGCCGACCCGGGCCTGGTTATCGGATTCCTTCGGACAACAAATGGGAGCTTCACCCCGTTTAATGCCCCGAACGGCGGATTCCTCAACACCGCCCCAACGATTGCGATCAATGCTCAGGGCACGGTAACGGGAAGTTTTTGCAATGACGCACTGTGTGACGTGGCCCTCGGGTTCCTGCGCGCAAACGACGGAACGATGACGGTTTTCGCGGCGCCTGGCGACAATATATTGACCGGGCCAGACGCGATAAATGCCGCGGGTGACACCACTGGGTGGTCCCTCCTCTCAGACTTCTCTGCGCTGCACGGTTTTGTCCGCTCGCACCAGGGAACGATTGCCACCATTGACCCGCCAGGATCAAGCTTTACTTTCCCGTTCGCGATCAACGACCCGGGGGCGGTCGCGGGCAACTTCTGCGACCCCACACAGACGACGTGCCATGGTTTCGTGTGGATCCCACACCGTTAATTAAACTCTGCACCAACCTGCTCATCTGGTAAGGTGAGCAGGTCTTTTTCAGCCCACGGTCTGGCGACGCAAGCCAGGGTGGCCACCTGCGATGCGTAGCCCCGAGCAGGCGCACGCGCAGTGTACTGTCGGCTGAAGTCGACCCGGAGAAGACGCTTGGCCCCGGTACACTACACCGCCTGCATCTGAGCAGGTAGGTCTGCGTCTTCATGGTGGGATGCACGAAGCGCGCAAGCCGCCCCACCATGTCCTTGCGCACGATTGCGCCTGCCTGCAGATGGTGCGCCTGCCGGCCGGCTCTTTGCTCCGCGAGCAAGGTCGCATACAGCGCCTCGGCAGCGCGAACCTGATCGCGCGAAGCGGCGGTGTGAACGGCCCGGTACGCAACGACATACTGCCCTTCGATGATGGGCGTGACGCCGGTTTGCACCCAGCAATGCCGCCCCTTGCTGAAGCGGTTCTTCAGCACGCCGACCCATGGCTCGCGCTTTTTCAGCGTGGCCCACATGTCGCGATACACCTCGGTGGGCATGTCGGCGTGGCGCACGACGTTATGAGGCTGCCCGATCAGGGCTTCGCGGGAAAGGCCGCTGTGGGAGAGCGGCTTCTCCCTGCTGGTTGGGTCGGGTCGATGATTCGGTGTGCACTCGTGGTCTCCGTCGCTTTTTGATTGGGTTGTCCCGCTGTCCGATGCTTATCGGCGGGTGTTTTCGATCATGAATGGGGCGGCTCGAGGGCAAAAAACGTTGCCGCGGCGGAGGAGCGCGATAAATGGAGCGGAGCGTTGGGGCGTGGGCCGGGGTGCTGGGGCTGAAACGCCCGCGGCATAAGGATCGCGGGCGAAAAGGTGGCGTGCGCAACGAGTTTATGCGCGTGCTGGCAGGCATAGCACCCGATAAGTTCTTCGCAAGTCTCCCAAAGCAGATTCGATACGGACCGTTCGAAACGCCAAAAGTCGACGGAGACGGCACATTCCGAATGACGTGGCGTAGCCCGGTCTCCTCCACTGCGTCACGTCAGTTGAGAGCAGACGTGATACGAGTCCAGTTTCGCTAGCTCGAGCTAGAACCCGGCGAGATCTGGTGCAAATGCAATTCGCATTGCGTCCAGCCGTGATCCAGGCTTGGCCGCGTGGATCGCAGAACTCGCTTGCCTGCTCCGCAGGCTGCGCGCCCATTCTCTAATTGGCGGCCCGACGCTGGGGTTCGGCGCCCTGCGGTTACAAACGAAGCTCGGGCTGCTTTTGCGCAACGAGGTTCCGCTTGATCGGCTACCGCGAAATTCTGTCTTAAAAAATAGAAGGACTACGATTTATTGTCATTTAACAGGGTTGTTGAAGATTCCAGGAAAGGCCGCTGCCTGGTGATTGACGGACAGTGCTTGCAGCCCTAGATTTTTCGCGCGATAGCTGCGGACGCAACGATTTTGTTTTCGTTCCTTTCAACCGCACAGGAAAGCGTGGAATGAATGCTCTCTCGAAGAATTTCACCGATGCGCTGCGACACCCGAGCGTGCGCCTGTCCCAGCATTTCAGGCTGTGGATCGGCAAGCAGGAGAATGATCTCGATGTGCTCGACTTCAAGGTGCGCGGCGGATTCTGCAAGGACTACGTCGTCATTGTCACGGTCACGTCTGCGCGCCTCGACATCGACGGCAAGGACTACGTCGGGCGGCGCGCGGGCCTGCAGGTCGACGAGCGCGCCGCGGTGCCCTCGGCGAACTGGACGACGCCTGCCGATCATGCGGCGGCCACTTTCAATGGGGTGGTGACGCGCTGGAGACGGATCCGCACAAGCCGCGACGAGGCGGCCTACGAGGTCCGCATCGAACCGCGCTTTGCTGCGCTCGGCAAGCGCATGGTCCACTCCGATGTGCTCGCCGATGTCACGTTCGAGGAGATGGTCAGGAAGAAGCTGGTCGACGGGCAAAACTTCGACGCCTTCGATGTCGAGTTTCATCTCGAAGGGCCGCAGGAAAAGATGCAGCAGATCGTGATGTACGAGGAGTCGGTTTGGCACTTCATCGCGCGCCATGCGAAGCGCAAGGGCATTTTCTGGTTCTACCGGCAGGAGCGCGGCGAGAACGGGCTGCTGGACATCCTCGTGTTCGCGGACAATCCTCGTGCCTATATCCGCTCAGTCAACTTGCCGTTGCTGGCCAGCGCGGGACTGCAGAGCAACTCGCACGAGGCGGCGCAGGCGGTCCACGAACAGCACACGCTGGTGCCTGCGACGATCGAGGTGTGGGAGCGCAACTACCGCACGCCTGAGGAACCGCTACGGGCCACAGCAAGCGTCTCCGGGGAGACGGACGACTGCTCGGTATACGGGCAGATCAGCCGCAGCGCAGAGTTCCATCTGACGCAGCAGCAGGGCGAGACACTCGCGCAGACTCGACGCGACGAGCAAGTCGCGCGTCAGGTGACGCTCGCTGGCGCGAGCGACGCGAAGGGCATTGCACCGGGCGTGGTGATCAAGCTGACCAATACGAAGATGCCCAGCGCCGAATACGGCTTCGTGGTGACTTCGTTCAAGATGAAGGGGAGCCGTACAAAACCCGCTTATACCCGCTTCAAGGCGATGCCCGCGCATCTGACGTACCGGCCGGCGTTTGACTACGAGCGGGACTGGCGATTTCTGACGGGGCCTGTCGTCGGCGTGGTCACTACCCTGGACTCGGCCCCCTACGCATACGTCGACGAATACGGGCGTTATCCCGTTGTACCGAAGTTCCTGCAGGGCTCGGGGAACACCAGTAACAAGCTGTTGAACCTGCGCCTGCTGCGTCCGTCATCGTCCTACCGGGCGGCTTCCATTCGCCGCTGCTTCCCGCCACCGAGGTTTTGCTCGACGGGGCCCACGGCGATATCGATCGTCTCCATATAGCTGGCGCCCTGCACGATTTTTCGCACCCTGATGTGGTACGAAGCACCGACGCGCTTTTTAGCTATGCAATCTGGCGCTCGCCGCTCCTCGGGGCCGAGATCGTTTTCAATGACCTGAAGGGCAAGGAAAGCGCGCGTATCGCGACTGTCTACAGCCAGTCTGCGATCAACCAGGGCTACCTGCTCAACAGCAAAAAGCTCCTTCGCGGGGAAGGGTACGAATTTACCTCGAAGTCGTGGGGCACGATGCGCGCGGCGAGGGGGCTGTTCTTCTCGGCGGACGCGGCGGCCGGACCGGATACGCCGCACCTTGAGATGCCTGCCGCCGTCGCGCAACTCAAGGCGGCGCTGCAGCGCGTAACGGACCTCGCGGCGGCGACGACGCAGGCGGGAGCTGATCCTGCCGACCGCGCGACGCAATCGGCGCTGCTCGACGGGCTGAACCAGCTTCGTGACGCGGGGTTGCTCGCGAGCGCCCCGGCAGGCATGGCCTTCGTGACGCCTCGCTCGGCCCAGCACTCGGCTGGCGAAAACATGATCGTTACGGCGGGCCAGCATCTGGACGTCAGCATCGTCAGGCGGCTACGGATGGCGGCAGGCGAACTGATTTCGCTATGCGCGCACAAGCTCGGTATCAACCTGACCGCCGCGAAGGGGAAGTTTACGGCGGTGGCGCTCACCGACGGCATGGACCTGTTCGCGCAGAAGCAGCTCCGCATCGCGAGCGAGAGCGCGGACGTCCAGGTCGCAGCGAAGTCGAAAATCACGCTCAACAGCGGCGGGGCCTCGCTCGTGATCGAGAACGGCAACATGACCTTCCATTGCCCTGGCGCGTTCACCATCAAGGCAGGCTCGTTCACGTTCGTTGGACCCGACAACGTGCCGACCCAGCTGCCGTCCCTGCCGAAAAGCAGCCTGAAGATTTCCGAACCGTATTCGTCATCCCACTGAAGCCATGATCATCAGCCCTCCCTTTCTTCCGGCGTCGGGCCAGACGGCCAGCGACGCGTCGAAACCGGACCCCATGATGGATCTCATCGACCAATTCGAGATTGGCCATCACGGGGTCTGGCCGGTCACCTTCGACCGGCGTTCTCATTGCGCTATCCATCTGCATCCTGGCACGCAGGGCGCGGGCCACGCAGAGCCGGTGCGCGCGATCGCCGATGGGGAAGTTGTCGCCTACCGGGTCTGCAAGAACGGCATCTCGGACGGCGCGACCGATTCGAAGACCGGGCAGCCTTTGCTGAACTCGAATGCCGGCTTCGTTCTGCTGCGGCACACGACCGACACGGGCGAGGGACGCACGCTCGCGTATTACTCGCTCTACATGCACCTGCTGGACATGACCAGCCAGGAGGATATTGTTCCCCAACCCAACGATCCGCCGGAGACCGGCTCGGCGAACGCGCTACCCAAATGGCTGCTCGATACGGCAGGGGGCAAGGATGGGATGGTCCAGATGGGCGGCACGAAGAGGGTGTACCGCAGGGACATGCTCGGCTACGTCGGCCAGCATCAGGGCGTGGCGCATCTTCACTTCGAAATCTTCATGGAAGACGGCAATTTCACGGCCTGGTTCGACACGGTACAGATCGGGCTGAAAAAACCGGCTCAGCCAACCACGAGTGACTATTGGGGGCACAGCTATTTCGTCATTTCCGGCCCGCAGGAGTTCTATCCGCAGCCTGCGGGCATGGATGAGACCTGGTTTCCGCGCGTGCCGGGCGGCTCACTTGGTGCAGGCGATACGCTCTATGTCGAGGCATGGTTCGACAAGGGGCAGCGTTTTACGCGCGCGTGGATCGATAGGGGTGGCAGTGGCATCGTGGCCTTGCTTACGCCCGACCCCGTTGCGGATCCGTACGACAACGCCCAAAAGCATTACGAATACGACCTGTATGAACGCGCGATGGCCCTCTATCCGGCATGTCCGAGCGATGGCTATGAGATGCTGCGGTTTGGACGCATTCTATCGGAACATTCAACGCTGACGCAGGCGGCTTGTGCAACCTGGATCGCAGTGCCATTCGACGAGAATGGCACGCTGGGCTATGTCAACATCGCGCCGGACGCCATCAAGAAGCTGTCCGACGCGGATTTCCCGTTCTTTACGGGTTGGCAAAAGGTGGATGATGACAACACGCCGTTCAACGACGCCGGGCGATGTGATTACGCGACGCTTTGCGGGTTGACGGGCATTCAGGATTCGCTGCCGTCGGCGCAACCGCTCGAAGTCGATCCGAACAACAACAATGACGTCAACCTGCAGCTTGCCAGCTACGTGCAGAACACGGATGGCGTGGACGAAAAGCTTCGGGGGATGGTGTTCAAGGCGCGTAGCGAGTGGGATCCGTCCAACAACGAGGAACGCTACAAGGACCTGAACGATCCGTATGGTTTCTTTGGCAAGCAGAAGGATACCAATCCCGACGGGTACAAAAACTTCACGGACTTCCTGAGCAAGTTCCAGTTTCTGGACAAGACGCCCCTTGCCGGGCAGCAATTCTGGTTCTTCCATCCGCTTGCGTTTATTCGCCACTTCAGAAAGTGTGGGTGGCTAAGTCGCCAGGAACTTCAGCACCTGCTTCCAAAAAATGTTGTACAAAAAGCCACGCCGTGGAAGTGGCAAACGGTACACCTTAGTTGGGCTGCTTCCATGTTGGCAGCAGATAATCCGAATGCCATTAAGAGGCGCTTGGAACTCAACAACGCGATCCGCAAATACGGGATTCAATCGCCCGCGCGTATGGCGTCTTTCTTTGGAAATGCAACAGAGGAGACGCAATGGTTCCAAAAATACCATGAGGGATCACCATTTTGGTACGCTCCATGGGATGGGCGAGGAATGCTTCAGCTCACACACGCCACAAATTATATTAAATATTGGAAATTCAAAGGGATTGCAGTAAGTGCAACGGTGGAGGACGTCCTGAAGCAGCATACCCAGATGGCTGGCCAAAGCAGAACATTGCCCAATGGTCATAAGGGGATGTACGATTCGATGCATTACCTTAGAGATACATCTACGCATATTCCGGCCGACCTTATCGAAAAAAGAGAGGCGATGGCGAACCCATTTGAAGCAGCGGATAGCGCGGGCTGTTATTGGGCTTGGTCGGGTGCAGCATGTTGCGCAGACGAGTACTGGACTAATCAATCCAGTGAATACAGTCCGCTCTCAACGGACCACGGAATAAAATACTTCTACATAAACGGGGCGTTTGGTAAGGTCGCAGCCACAATAAACACTGGCAAGCCAAGTAGTAACTATAATTCGGTGTGGGACATACAGTCTCGGTTTTTGTCATTCGCTAACGCACAAATAATACTATTCGATGTAACTAGCTTCCCGCAGCCGGACGGGAGTACATCTATTTTCCCGGTTGGTTTCGGGCGCGTGGAGGAATCGTGAAGCATTACATAACAATCTTTGTGGCTGGTTGGCTCGCTGTTGCATGCTTTTCTGGTGAAGCATTAGCCGATGATGGCGTGAGGACGTTGGGGGTGGGCACAAGCACACTCACGGCAGATGGACCAACATCGGTGCAAGTAAAAATGGGCGACTGCAAGTTTTCGATGACTCTGAAAAAGGGCGAGCATATTAAATACAACGATCCAGATCTCATAATTTATCGCGCAGACGCTCCGCTGCCTGATCGGGAACTTCCATTCCTTCAGCAGGCGCAAATGTATTCTGGGTATGACTGGTGGTTTGAGAAACGCGGGACTGCACATGTGCCGTGGATTGGCTTTATGTGCGAAAACACTGCAGATTTTAAGTGGTCTCCCGATAATGCACAAACCGATATTTCTCAAGAGATGCAGGATATTATGAGCGCTAACTCATTGAGGTGTCCAGCAGATTTTGACGGGAAGAAATGGAGTCCGCTTCGGAAGAGTGGGGTGGTGAATTTTGGAAATATCGATGTGCCCGGCGCAAATGGGTTTGTTGTCGACATTGAATCGAAAGATGGGATTCAAGGATCGCGATTTTGTTTCGTCAAAGGCAAGAACGTTTTGATTGGTGTGTCTGGCGGGGGGCGGATATTCAGAGCGAAGGAAACTCGAAGGATGGTTTTCTCCCTACTCTCTTGCGAAGTGTTCAATTTAAATGCGCTGCTATGCCGGCGCAGTAACAATAGTCGAAATCAATTATTTAACTAGTATATGCAATCTCCTATCCGTACAGGCGACAAACTCGAACACGGCGGCGAAGTCACAGGCGGCTCACCGTGGTTCGAGGTTATGGGTCGCCCGCTCGCCCGGAAGGGCGACGAAGCGATCTGCGAGCAGCATGGGCCAACCACCATTGACGAGGGCTGCGCAAAATTTCCCGATCGCGACGGCAAGGAGGTTGCCTTCCATCATTACCGCTGCGCGTGCGGCTGCCGTCTGCTCTCGTCGCTCATGAATTTCAACATCGAGTAATGCCGGTCGATCTTTCTCCCGCCGGACGCCCCAGCGGATATCCGTCCAGGATGCGTTTCTGGCCATGGGCGGTGACGTGGTTCATGTGTAACGTGCTCGGTTCGCTATTCGTGTTGTTTTCTTGGCCGAAGGGTGAGCCGGCGCGTGGCCTCGAGTTCTGGAACTGGATGGTCGGCGCACCGAACGGCGTGTTCCTGGTTCTGGTCGGTTTCGCCCGGGCAGGTTACGAGGTCCTGTGGTATCGCGCGTACTGGCACAACCATCATCGCGACCGCTGGCTCAAGGAGAGGATCCGGTTCGCGCAGCGTCCGCTGCACGTAGTTGGTACCGGGTATTGCCTACCGCTGGCGGGTAAGTCCCTTACCGAAGCTCTTGCAGGCAAGCGCTCGCTCCTCAAGATGCAGAGTGCCCGACATGGCTCGGGCAAGGTCTCGTGCAATCGTTTCGAGGCCTGTGACCCGTTGCTGGCCGGGCTGCCGGTGGCGGGAGAAGAGGAAAGCGAGGGCGACGACGCCGGCGTGCTGCTGGAGGTCGCCCCCGCTGTTCAGATGATCCGTGTTGCGCTCGAACCTTTAGTCGGCAATCTCCAGGCGTTGACGCGATACGAAAAACCGTACTGGCCGCAGGTACGCGTGCTGGCGGGGCCGGAGACTGCGACCCTGCGCCTGACGCAGGTTCGGGAAGCGTTGCGGCTGGCGGCGCTGCCGCCACTTGATGTTCAGGCCGTCCCCGCGACCGATGGTCTGCTGGTAGCCGACGGCTGGCTCGACGCCCACGATCACCGTCCGCTGCTTGCGGTCGCCGCAGCATGGTACGACGATGCCATCGACGAAGGCTGTGGCGAAGGTTGTGCCGCCGTGCTGCTCGATCCCGGTTACTTCAGGCTCCCGCCGGAAGTCTGCCACAAGGCTGCGCTGCACCGTCCAGTCCAGGCAATCGATGGTGAGGCCGGGTACGGTTTTGCGAATGCCGCTATCTGGGGCAAGGCTAAGGCCGCAGAGGTAACGCGCGCGTGGATCACGCGCCCGGTAGAGCACAGCGACCGCGCCCTCGCTGCCGCTGGTTTTCAGGCCGCGTCGAAGGACGCCGCACAGTACCGGCTCGATCGTATTGTCGGCAACGTGGGTACCGCAAACGGCTTGCTGGCGATTGCGGCCGCCATCGAGGCTGGCGCTGCAGACGGCCCGCAACTGGTTGTCGACGGCTTGCAGTCAGCCATCCTCCACGTCATACCAGCAGAACAACCCAACGCCTCCACACATGACGACTCAAAATAACCTCAAGAACATGGAGCCCGAAGCCGTGGCCAGCAATCCGACTCTGAGCCGCGCGGCGATCTGGGGCATGCCCCTCGCAGCGCTCGTCCTCGCCATTGCCGCACTCCTGTTGGTCTGGTTCGGGAATGACCGTCTTGGTATCGCCGATGGCGCACCTCGCGCGCGGCTACTGGTCGGCATCCCGATCGTGCTGGTTTTCGTCGTGATCGCGCATCTGTTCGCGGTATCGACGGGTGCATGTGGCTGGGCCGCCAGACTGTTCCGCTCGGAAACCGGAGACCGCACGAAGGCAGCAAAGCCGCTCAAGCGCGACGCCCGGCTGCAACGCATGGCCGAGGAACTACGCGTCGCTCATGGCTGGTTCTGGCGCTACCGTCTGCGCTTGATGGTCCACGGCAGCGACGAGCGGGTCGATCAGGTCGCGCCCGGGCTCAAGCAGGCTGGCGTTATGCACATCGGCGAAACCGTCCTCGTCCACGCCGCGCCAGACGGTATCGAGGCCCAGAAGTGGCTCGGCCAGATCCGCGAATTGCGCAGTCGGCGCCCGGTCGATGGTCTGGTCCATGTCGCACGCGCCGACGAGACCGATGCGGGCCTGCCACGCGCGCTCTCGATGATCGCGACCGCGCTCGGCTGGGCCGCGCCTGTCACGTTCCTGCATCCGGTCGAGGCAAAGGGCAGGCCGTCCGAAAGCTTCGACGCGGTCGGCGCCTTCATGCCCAACGAGCCGCGCAGGAAGGCGCAGGAATCCGCCGCAACACTACCGGAGCGATTCAACGAGGTCGAGCGGTGGACGGCAGACTCGGGCGTGCGCCTTTATACCCAGGAGAAGGCAACCTGGCTGATGGAAGTCTCGAAGTATGTCGGCGACCATGCCGCGCGGATCGCTGCGAGCCTGGGCGCGCTCGCCGCGTCGAACTGGCTGCGCGCGCCGCTCGCGGGCGTCATGTTCGCGCCGGTTTTCCCGGGGGCGACCGTCGTGCCGGTGCCGGTTGCGAGCGGGGGCGAAGGGGACGGCGCGCCCGGCGAGCCTGAGACGGCGGTGCCCGTGGAAATGGTCATGCGCGAGCAGCCGCGCGCCATGCTGCCTGTGTGGCAGCAGATTGCGGCCTGCGCACCCCCGTATCGTGGTCGCCGCGCGGGGCTGTACTGGCTGGACGTGCTCGCGTGGTGCGTGCTGGCCGGGGCGATCGCATGGATTGTGCTGCTGGTGATTTCGGGTCTGGGCAACCAGGTACTTGTCAAGGATGCCGAAATAACTGCTGTGGTTGCCCTGGAGGCCACGCCAGGTTCGCCGCAGGCGATGCGCGCGCAACTCGCCCTGCAGCAGCAGATCAAGACGCTCGAATACCGGCGGGACCATGGCGTACCGTGGTATCTGCGCGCAGGTCTCTCGCACAACGATGAACTGCTCGACGCGCTCTGGCGGCCCTATCAGGCCGTGGCTATGCGCAACCTGCGCCAGCCAGTCGCGCGGGCGCTCGAAGGGCAACTCGCCCGGTTCTCGCAGGTTCGCGCGGATGAACAGCAGAGTCACGATGCGCAGCAGCAGGCCTACAACCGCCTGAAGGCGTACCTGATGCTCGCTACCCCGGCGCGCACCGACGCAACCTTTCTCAGGAAACAACTGCTCGACGTCTGGCCTGCACCCACCGGCATGCGTGCGGGCGAATGGCTCGACGTTTCACAGCAACTCGCGGGCTTCTGGTCCGATCATCTGAAGGCACATCCCGACTGGCGGATCAATCCGTCTCAACCGCTGGTCACACAGATGCGCTCGACGCTCGTCAACCAGATCGGCCTCGCGGCGAGCGACGACGTGCTCTATCAGCGCGTCATCGACACGGCGCGCGGCAGGTACGCAGACATTGCGCTCGCGACGCTACTCGCGGGCGCGGATTCGCACGGCCTTTTCACGACCACACAGACGGTGCCGGGCATCTTCACGCGCGCAGCGTGGGAGGGCGTCGTCGAGAAAGCCATCGACGATGCGGTGAACGGGCAGCACGTCGAGGGTGACTGGGTGCTGACCGGTGACCAGCCGAACGCCCGGATCAGCACCACTGCCGTCGAGGGTGCGGTTGACGCGGCGCAGGCTGCAGCCGAAGCAAGGAAGGCCGCCGACGCGCTGAGAAAGCGCCTGTGCGACCGGTATTTCACGGACTACACGGCAGCCTGGGCGACGATGCTCAACAGCTTCCAGTGGCTCCCGGCGACCAGCTTCTCGGGCGTGATCGACCAGCTCACGCGCCTGACCGATGCGCAGACCTCGCCGCTGCTCGCGGTCATGAAGTCGGTGCAGTACCAGGGCGAGGCGGGGCGTCCTTCGCAGGCGCTGACCGATACGCTCGTGCGCAAGGCGCAGGGGTTGCTCGGTGGGAGCGATAGCAACCAGACGCAGGCCCCCATCGTGAACCCGCTCGACCGCTCGTTCGGCCCGCTGCTCGCGCTGATGGGCGACACGAATCCGCCAGCGGCGAGCGGCAATGCGGGTCACGCTCCGGCGGCAAATGCCGCCGCGTTCAACGGCGTCAGCCTCTCGCGCGTGCTGACCGCCGATACGACCGTGCGGCTGAAACTCCAGCAGATCCAGGCGAGTCCGGACGCGCAGGCCATGGCGCGGAGTCTCGCGCAGGCGGTATTCCAGGGCAAGCTCTCGGATCTGTCGCAGACGCGCGACGACGCGGCGCTGACCGCCGCGAGCCTGGGCGCACAGTGGGCGGGCTTCGGCCAGACGATGTTTGTGCAGCCGCTCGACGCGGCCTGGCAGGCGGTCCTGCAGCCCGCCGCTGCGAGCCTGAACGAGGCATGGCGAGCGGGCGTCGCGGCCCCCTTCGCCTCGTCGTTCGCCGCGCGCTATCCGTTCTCGCCGGCGAGCGCCGACGCGTCCTTCGCCGAGTTTGGCCGTTACGTGCGGCCCGAGACGGGGCTGATCAACCGCTTTATCGAGCTTGAGCTGTCCGGTGTGCTCAAGCGCCAGGGCGACCAGTGGGTGCCGAACGAACTCGCGCCGCAGTCGCTCCAGTTCGATCCGAAGTTTCTCGCCATGCTCCGGCTGATGGGTCCGCTCGGCGCACGTCTCTATGCGCGGGGCGAGGCGGGTTATCACTTCGAGATCATGCCGCAGCCGACGCCGGACGTAACACGCACGGAGCTGACGGTGGACGGCCAGCAGATCGTCTATTTCAACCAGCGCGAAACGTGGACGCCGCTGGCATGGCCGGGCAACGGTCTGAACGGCCATGCGGCGTTGAACTGGCAGACGCTCAACGCAGGAGTGCGGATCGACTTCGATGCGACAGGCGACTGGGCCTTTCTGCGGATGCTCGAAAAGGCCCAGGTCAAGCCGCTCGACGATACGCGCTACGAACTCGTCTGGAATGCCGGGGCGGGTGGTGATGCCGCGAAGGCCGCTTCCGCGACGTCCGGTGACGGTACGGACGGCAAGGTGGCGCCGTTGCGCTACGTATTGCGCGCGCAAGCGGGATCCGGACCGCTAGAGCTGCTGAAACTGCGAGGCATGCGCATGCCCGAGCGCATCTTCGTGACGGGCCGCGCCGGTGTGATCTCCGGATTGCCCGCATTGCCGCCCTTACCCCCGGAGTCGCAGCCATGACGGCACCATGGAAAGCCACGCAACAGGAAGGCGCAAACCCGTTCCTGAGATATTTCGACGCGGAGATGCGCTACCTGCGCGAAACCGGTCGCGAGTTTGCGCACAACCAGCCCGAGGCCGCGCGGCGCCTGGGCATGCAGTATGGCCAGGAGAACGACCAGGTCCGCGCGGTCAACGAAGCCTTTGCATTCGTGATGGCGCGATTGCGCATGAAACTCGACGACGGCATGCAGGAACTGACCGATCCGTTGCTCGATAACATGTTCGAGCACATGGCGCGGGCGATTCCATCGCTGTCGATCATCGAGTGCGCGCCCCTGAACCGGGGCGCAAAGGTGGCACAGATTCCCGCCGGGGCCGTGGTGCGCCCGGCACCGGTCGGTCCGGATCAGGTGCAGTGCCCGTTCCGCACGACGCAGGCAGTCGAGCTGCTGCCGCTCTCGGTCGAGGATGCTGCGGTGGCAGTACGCGCCGACGGGCGCACGGTCATACGCCTGGCGTTCGGCCTCTGGTTCGGAGACCAGCGAGAGCCTGTCGACCTGTCGCGCATCCGCCTGTACCTGCATGGCGACCGTCCTGCCGCCGCCGCGCTGTATGCGGCGCTCACTCGCCGGGTCGCATCGGTCGGACTGCGCCTGCCGTCGGTGCGCGACGGCTCGCTGCTGCCGCTCGACGGGGTGCGTTTCAAGCCGGTGGGGTTCGGCCCGTCGACGCGGTTGTGGCCGATCACGGACCCCGCGCGCAACGAGGTGGTGGACCGCGAGCAGACGCTGCTGGAGTATTTCGTCTTCCCGCAGAAGTTCCACTTCGTCGACCTGTGCGGTTTCGACAGCACGATGGTGCCGGCGGGCGAAACGCGCATGATCCTCGAGATCGAACTGGACGGGCGTATGCCTGGCGACCAGCCGGTAGGGCGCGAGAGCTTTCGCCTCTTCTGCACGCCCGTGATCAACCTGTTCGAGGTCGATGCACGGCCGCTGCAGCCCGCCGACTGGCATGACAGGGAGCACCGCGTGCGAGTGCAGCCCGCCGTGGAGCGCCACGTCGAGCCCTACGACCTGCTTGAGGTGACCGCCGCAGACCCGGAGGGCAGCGCACGGTACGCTTACAGGCCGTTCAGCAGTTTCAGGCATCGCGGATGGATGCTGCACTACGAGAAGCCGGAACGGTACTTCCGTACCTCGACGCGCTATGGCGTGGTGGGGCAGGAGCTGCGGGTGACCCTCTCAGGGCAGCTCTGGGCCGGGACGTACCGCCACGCACCGGACGATGAAGCGCGTCCACGGCTCGACCGCCATGTCACGGTGCGCGCGCTCGCGAACAACGGACGCCTGCCGCGCATGGCGCTTGCGGAGGCAACGATCACGGAAACGGTCACGGGCTTTACCGGCATCGCATTGGTGCACAATGTGACGGCGCCGAGCCTGCCGCAGTATCCGCCGCGCTACTACCCGGGTTACGACTGGCGCGTGCTTGGGCACTACGCCGCGAATGGTGCGAATGAATTCAACCGGATGCTGATGGAAGGCGCGCCGGTACTGCGCGAGATCCTCGAACTCTACGACTGGACGCCTGACGAGGCGGTACCGCAGCGCATCGACGCGATCCGGACCGTGCATTTCTCGGAGGACCAGGAGATCCTGCAGCGTGGCTACGTACTGCGGATCGTGCGCATCCACGTCGACCTCGACGCGGGCGGCTTCGACGGGCCGGGCGACGCTGTCCTGTTCGGCGACGTGCTGAACCACTTCCTGGGACGTTACGCGAGCGCGCAATGTTCCGTGCAAGTGGTACTCACCATCGACGGCAAGGAGACGGTGTATCCACGCGCCGACTTTAAGGGGGCACCATTCTGATGCGTGCTGGGATCCATACCGGAATCGTGCGGGGTGCGCTCGTCACAGGTCTCGCGCTGTCGGTTTCGGCGTGCGGTATGTGGCAGTCAGTCAAGGACGGAACCGTGCATGCCGCGCGTGCGGTGTTCGAGACGAAGGTCGAACAGATGAATCTTGTCATCACGGCGCGCGGCGCGCTGAACCAGGACGTGCGCGGCGCTTCGCTGCCGGTCGTGCTGCGGATCTATCAGCTCAAGGATGACCAGCCCTTTGCGACGGCGACCTATGCGCAGCTGCTGGAGGGTAACGATGCGCTGAAGGCCTCAACGCTCTGGAGCCGGGACGTGACGCTGGGACCGGGGCAGACGCTGAAGGTGTCGAAGCCGATTGGCGAAGCGGCGAACTACGTAGCCGTAGCGGCGTTCTTTCGCGACACAGCGAACACCGAATGGTCCGTACTGGTGCCGAAATCGCAGTGGAAGAAGACCGACCCGGTGAGGCTGGTGGCAGCGGAGCGCACGCTGGAAATCGACTCGGAGCACCGATGAAGTCTCTGCACTGATGGATGATAGTCATGCGCTGGCCGCGCTGGAACCGGCGCTCGACGAAGCCACGGGCCGGTATCGCACGGGGACGCACACTGCCAGGTGTCACGCCCACGCGCACCAACCGGCACAACGCATACAATTGACCCGGACCCACTCAGAACTGAACGGCGATGCGCATTCTTGTGATCGAAGACGAGCCGAAGACCGGCGCGTATCTGAAGAAGGGCTTCGAGGAATCCGGCTATGCCGTGGACGTGGCCGTGGACGGCGCGGAAGGCCTGATTCTCGCGAAAGAGGCCGCGTACGACGTCATCGTGCTCGACGTCATGCTGCCCGAAATGGACGGCTGGACGGTGCTCAAGACGCTGCGCGCCACACACACCACGCCGGTGCTGTTCCTCACCGCGCGCGACGATATCAGCGACCGCGTGAAGGGCCTCGAGCTGGGCGCGGACGACTACCTCGTCAAGCCGTTCGCCTTCGTCGAACTGCTCGCGCGCGTGCGCACGCTGGCCCGCCGCGGCCCACCGCGCGAGAGCGACGTGCTGCTGCTCGGCGACCTCGAAGTGGACGTCACGCGCCGGCGCGTGAAGCGCGGTGCCACGCGCATCGACCTCACGCCGAAGGAGTTCTCGCTGCTGCAACTGCTCGTGCGCCGCCAGGGCGAAGTGCTCACGCGCACGCAAATCGCCTCCTACGTGTGGGACATGAACTTCGACAGCGACACCAACGTCGTGGAAGTTGCCATTCGCCGCCTGCGCGCGAAGGTGGACGACGCGTTCGACGTCAAGCTGATCCACACGGTGCGCGGCGTGGGCTACGTCGCTGAAATCAAAGGGAACGCCTGATGCCGCGCATGGCTGTGCGCTCGCTCGCCACCGGGCTCGCGCTGAGTTTCGCGGGTACCACGCTCGCGGTATTCGCGCTCGTGGGCAGCACGCTCTATTTCACGCTCGACCGCGAAGTGAAGCAGCAGGACGACCTCGATATCGTGCTGATTTCGCGGCACACGCGCCGCCTCGCGCAGGAGCTGCACAACGAGCACGACGTGCGCGACCATGCGGAGCGCCTCACGAGCCAGGTGCTCGGCAACCCCGCGCTTTCCATGGAAATACTCGGCATCGGCGGTGCGCAACTCGTCGAGCACAACACGGCGGGCATCGCGGACGCGGCGTTTCCGGAAGCGGCGCTCGCACGGCGCCTCCCGCCGACGCAACGCATTACCGAAGGCGACGTGGTGGCGTGGCGCAACGCGCGCGGCGTACCCGTGCGCGGACTCGCCACCGACGCCGCGCTGGCGGACGGCACGCCCGTCACCATCGTCATCGCGCGCGACATGACCGACCGCTGGCGGCTGCTCGACCACTATCGCGAGCGGCTCTACGGCTTCGGCCTGGCGGGCATGCTGCTCGCGTTCCTCATGAGCTGGCTGCTCGTGCGCGAGTCGCTGCGCCCGCTGCGCGAGATGGCGGCGCGCGCGGCCACGGTCACGGTCGACCGGCTCGATACCCCCATCGAAGTCGAACGCGCGCCGAGCGAGCTCGAAGCGCTCACGAAGTCGCTCAACGCCATGCTCGACCGTTTGCACGGCGGCTTCGAGCGGATGTCGCAATACACGGCGGATCTCGCGCACGACATGCGCACGCCGCTCGGCAACCTGCGCGGCGCGAACGAAGTGGCGCTCGCGCGAGAGCGCACCACGGCCGAATACGAGGCATTGCTCGAATCGAATCTCGAGGAATGCGAACGGCTTTCGCGCATGATCGAAAGCGTGATCTTTCTCGCACGCGCGGAGCACCCGCAGTTCATGACGACGCTCGCGGAGTTCGACGTGCACGAAGCGCTCACGCAGATTGCCGACTACTTCGAAGGTCTCGCCGACGAGGCCGGCGTGCAAATCCGCGTGCAGGGCGAGGGCCGCCTGCGCGCGGACAAGGAGCTGTTCCGGCGCGCCGTGGGCAACCTGCTCGCCAATGCGCTGCGCTATACGCCGCGTGGCGCGGCGATCACGCTGAGCGTCGCGCAGACGCCAACGGCCGTCGAGATCACGGTAGCCAATCCGGGCCCGCCCATCGAGGCCGTGTTGCTGGAGCGCATTTTCGACCGCTTCTATCGCGCGGATGCGTCGCGCCACCGCGAGGCGCGCGCGGGAGCTTCGGCGGGTCTGGGGCTCGCGATCGTGCGCACGATCATGGCGCTGCACGGCGGCTCGGCGCGCGCCGAAAGCGATGCGGCGAGCACGCGGTTCATCCTGACGTTCGCCCGCTCTTAGCGCTCAGGTCGCTCAGCGCCGCGCGGTCCCAGCCGCCACCGAGCGCCTCCAGCAGATGCACGCTCGCATCGAGCCTTCTTGCCGCGATCTGCTCTTCGTTGCGTTCGTTCGAGAGCGCGATGGTCTGCGCCGTCACGACATCGAGATAGTTCACCGCGCCCGCCTGGTAGCGGTTGGTGGTGAGCTTGAGCGAGAGTTGCGCGGCGGCGGTGGCGCGCTGCTGGCTTTGCGCTTCGCTCGCCAGCGTGTCGAGCGCGCTCAGGTTGTCTTCGACTTGCTGGAACGCCGTCAGCACGGTTTGCCGGTAGCCGGCCACGGCCGCGTCGTATTGTGCGTTCGCGCCCTTGAGCGTGGCGTCGCGCCGTCCGCCGTCGAAGAGCGTGCCCGCCAGTTGCGAGCCGAGCGACCAGAACAGGCTCGGCGCGCTGAGCCACGGCGCGAAGAACGTGCTTTCGAGGCCCGCCGTCGCGGAGAGCGTGAGGTCGGGATAGAAGGCCGCACGCGCTACGCCGATTCCGGCATTGGCCGCGGCCACGCGCCGCTCGGCCGCCGCGATGTCGGGACGCCGTTCGAGCAGCGCGGAGGGCACACCCGCGGGAATCGACGGCACGACGGCAGGATCGACACGCGGCGGCAGGCTGAACGTCGAAGCGGGCACGCCGGTCAGCGTGGCGATGGCGTGCTGAAGCTGCGCGCGCTGCACGTCGATGTCGCTGTCCGCCGTGCGCGCGCTTTCGAGCTGGGTTTGCGCCTGGGCGACGGCGGAGGCGTCGATCGCGCCATCGGCGAGCTGCTGCTGCACGATGCGAAGCGCGGCAGTGTAGGCGGTCACCGTGTCGTCGAGCAGCTTCTTCTGGCGATCGAGCGAGCGCAGATCGAAGTAGTCCGCAGCCAGCTGGCTCGTCACCGAAAGGCGCACCGATTCGAGGTCGGCTTGCGTGGCCTGGGCGTTGGCGTGCGCCTGGGTGGTCGCGTCCTTGACGCGCCCGAACAGGTCGGGTTCCCAGCTTGCCGTGAGGCCCGTCGAATAATCGGGAATCGTCTTGCCCGCGAGCGAATGGTCGACGAGATTCTGCGAGGTCCGGTAACGCTGCGCCGCCACGCCTGCCGTGACGGTCGGCGCATAGCCCGCGCGCTGATAGTCGAGCATCGCGCGCGCGGCTTCGAGATTGGCGACGGCCTGGCGCACGGTCTGGTTCGACACGTCGACGCGGGCTTCGAGCTGGTCGAGGTCGTCGTCGCCGAAGAGCGTCCACCATGGGCCGCGCGATTTGGCGTCGGCGGGCGCGGCGACGCTCCAGCCGGGCGCCGCTGCGGGTTGCACTGCTTGTGTGGCGTAGTGCTCGGGTACGTCCGCCGAGGGCGTGCTGTAATGCGGCAGCGTAGTGCACGCCGCGAGCGATGCCACCGTGCAGGCGACGACGATCCGGCGAAGCGATGGAAGATGGTGTTCGAACATGATGAGCCTCACTTACGCGTTCGCTTGCGTAGCCGTCGAAGCCGCGACCACGCGCACGCTCTGGCCGCTCGCAATGGCGTCGCCGGGATTGTTGATGACGCGATCGGTCGGCGTGAGTCCGGTGGCGATTTCCACGTAAGTCCCGAAATCCCGGCCGATAGTCACCTTGCGCAATTGCACCGTATTCTTTGCATCCACCACCGCGACGGTCACGCCGTCGGGGCGGAACAGCAGCGCGCTCACGGGCAGTTCGAGCGCGGGCGCGGCCGCCGTAAGCGCAAGATGCACCTGCGCGTAGGCGCCGGGCATCAGCGCGCCGTCGTGGTTGTCGACATCGACTTCCACGCGCAACGTGCGGCTCACGGGATCGATCACGTTCGCACTGCGCGCCACGCTCGCCTCGAAGCGGCGCCCCGGATATTGCTGCGTCGTCAGCCAGACGGTCGTGCCCGGCGTGACGAGGCTCGCGTCGTCCTGGGGCACGTCCACGTACACGCGCAGCCGGTCGGTCTGGGAGATATGGAACAACTCGCCTGGCATCGTGGCGAGGCCGGGCGTGCCGCCCGCGGTGACGAGCGCGCCCACTTGCACGTTGCGCGCCGTAATGACGCCGTCGAAAGGCGCCGTGACGTTCTGATAGGAAACCAGCTCCTGCAGCCGCGCCACGTTGGCCTGCGCCGCCTGGAGCGTGGCCAGTTTCGCGGCGGCGTCGCTCGTTTTCGCCTGGGCGTCCTGCTCGGAAACCGATTGCGTCTGCAGCATCGTCTGCCAGCGCTGCGCCGTGCTGCTGGCGAAGCGATAGTTGGCCTGTGCGGTGGCTTCGTCGGCGCGTGCCTGCTGGAGCTGCGCGTCGAGTTCGGGCGTGTCGATCTGCGCGAGCGTCTGGCCCGCCTTCACATGCGCGCCGATATCCGTGTACCAGTGCTGCACGTACCCGCTCGTGCGCGCGTAGATCGAGGCGTCGGCCCAGGACATCACCGAGCCGGGCAGCAACAGGTCTTGCGTGGCGGGTGCGCGCGTGGGCGTGAGCGTGGAGACGATCAGCTCGCGCTGTGCCGCGACCTGCCGGGCTTGCGCCGTGCGCGCCTCGAGGCGCGGCACGATGCCCGCCGTGAGGAGCGTCGCGGCGATGGCGAGGCAGGTCAGGCCGACGACGACAGCCGAGCGACCTCGCGTTGCGGTTGGCGCCGCGGCATCGCGTTCTTCGTGCGGTGTCTGCGATTTCATCTGGAATCCTTATTAAACGTGAGTGGTTGCACTGGCTTGCGCATCGTTGCTGGCATCGCGCGCGGCGCGGCGTTGCGCGAGCCAGCCATGCACCATGCCGAACACGACCGGCACGAACACGAGCGTGGAGAGCGTGCCGATCGCGAGGCCGCCGATCACGGCGCGCCCGAGCGGTGCGTTCTGTTCGCCGCCGTCGCCGAGACCGAGCGCCATCGGCAGCATGCCGATCAGCATGGCGAGCGCCGTCATGAGCACGGGGCGAAAGCGGTTGAAGCCCGCGTCGAGCGCGGCGGCGAGCGGCTCCATGCCCGCGGCGAGCGACTCGCGCGCCGTGTTGATGACGAGAATGCTGTTGGCCGTGGCGATACCCATGCAGAGAATCGTGCCCGTGAGCGCCGGCACGCTGAGCGTGGTTTGCGTGACGAACAGCATCCACGCGATGCCGGCGAGCGAGGCCGGCAGGCCGCTCACGATGATGAGCGGATCGAGCCACGACTGGAAGTTCACGACCATCAGCAGGTACACGAGCGCGATGGCGAACACGAGGCCCGCTGCGAGGCCGCTGAACGAGGCGTTCATCGACTGCACCTGGCCGCGCATCACGATCGACGAGCCCGGCGGCAGTTGCGCGCGCGCGGCGTTCACGAGGCGGTTCACGTCGGAGGCGACGCCGCCCAGGTCGCGTCCCTGTGTCGACGCGAAGATGTCGAGCACGGGCTGCACGTTGTAGTGCGAGACCACGGCTTCCTGCGAGCTGCGCGAAACCGTGCCGAGCGTGCCGAGCTGGTTTTGCGGCGAGAACGTGACCGATTGCGACGTCGTCAGCGGAATATTGGCGAGCGTTTGCAGCGAATGAATATCGTATTGCGGCACCTCGGTCACGAGCGGATAGCTCACGCCGTTCTTCGGATCGAGCCAGAAATTGGGCGTGGTCTGCGAGCTGCCCGAGAGCGCGATGAGCAGGTTCTGCGCCACGTCGTGCTGCGTGAGGCCTGCTTGCAAGGCCTTCGTGCGATCCACGTCGACGTTGATGGTGGGCTCGTCGCCGGGCTGCTGGATGCGTGCGTCGACGAGACCGCGCACGCCGCGCATCTGGTCGAGCAGGCGGTTCGCCACGACGCGATTCTGCGCGAGCTTGTTGCCGACGATCTGCACGTCGATGGGCGCGGGCAGGCCGAAGTTGAGGATCTGGCTCACGATGTCGGCGGGCAGGAACGCGAAGGTCACGCCCGGAAACGCGGCGTTGAGCACGTTGCGCAGCTTCGCCACGTATTGCGCGGTGGGTTTGTGCTTCGGCGCGAGCGTAACGAGGATGTCCGCATCTTCGGGGCCGATGGGGTCCGACGAGTCATATGTGAGGTTGATGCCGCTCACCGGCACGCCGATGTTGTCGAGCACCGCGGCTTGTTCGGCGGGCGGAATCACGCTGCGGATCTTCGCTTCGACTTCGTCGGTGAGGCGGGCCGTTTCCTCGATGCGCGTGCCGGTGGGCGCGCGCAGATGCAGGCGGATTTCGCCGGTATCGACAGCGGGAAAGAAGTCGCGTCCGGTGAACGGCACGAGCACGAGCGAGCCGAGGCAGAGCGCGACCCACAGCACGACGAAACGGCGGCGCTGCGCAATCGCGGCCTGAAGCAGCGCGCGATAGCGGTTGCGCACGGCTTCGAAGCGGTGCTCGAAGCCCGCCTGAAAGCGCGTCAACATACCCGCGATGCCGCGCCTGGGTGCAGCGTCAGGCGCGCGTGCGCGCAGCAGATACATGGCGAGCGTGGGAATCAGCGTGCGCGAGAAAAAGTACGACGCGCACATCGCGAACACCACGGCCTCGGCGAGCGGCACGAACAGATAGCGCGCCACGCCCGAAAGCAGGAACATCGGCACGAACACGATGCAGATGGAGAGCGTCGAGACGAACGTCGGCACGGCGATTTCGCCGGAACCGTTGAGAATGGCATCGTGCAGCGCCGCGCCGCGCTCCAGGTGATGCGTGATGTTTTCGATGGCGACGGTGGCGTCGTCGACGAGGATGCCGACCGCAAGCGCGAGCCCGCCGAGCGTCATGATGTTGATGGTCTCGCCGAGCGCCGCGAGCGCGATGAGCGACGTGAGCACGGCGAGCGGAATCGTCACGGCGATGATCAGCGTGGCGCGCCAGCTGCCGAGAAAGAGCAGGATCATCGCGGCGGTGAGGCAGGCCGCAATGAGCGCCTCGCGCACCACGCCCGAGATCGCCGACTTCACGAACACGGACTGATCGGAGAGCGGGGTGATCTTGAGCGCACTCGGCAGGCCCGCGGCGATCGTCGGCAGCATGGCCTTCACCTGCTGGATGATCGTGAGCGTCGAGGCGCTGCCGGTCTTTTCGACCGTAAGGAGTGCAGCGCGTTTGCCGTCCGCGCGCACGATATTCGTTTGCGGGGCGTAACCGTCGATCACGTGCGCGACGTCGCGCACATACACCACGCTGCCATTCACGGTCTTGATGGGCAGGTCGTTGAGCGCCGCGACGGTTTGCGTGCTGCCGTTCATTTCCACGTTGTATTCGCGCGAGCCGATCTTCGCGGTGCCGCCGGGCAGGATGAGGTTCTGCGCGTTCACGGCGTTGACGACGTCCGCGGGTGCGAGACCTTTGGCCTGCAACGCTTTCGGATCGAGCTGCACCATGATCTGGCGAATCTTGCCGCCATAGGGCAACGGCACGGCCGCGCCCTGGACGGTCGCGAGCTGCGTGCGGATGAAGCTGTTGCCGAGGTCGTAAAGCGACTGCTCGGGCAAGGTCGCGCTGGACAGGCCCAGTTGCAGCACTGGCACCGTGGAGGCGTTGTACGTGATGATGTTCGGCGGCAGCGTGCCGGGCGGCAGCACGCGCAGGATCGAGGCGGAGTTCGACGCCGCTTCGGCAATCGCGCGGTTGATGTCGGCGCCCGGATGGAAGAACACCTTCACGACCGACACGCCGTTGAGCGACTGGGATTCGATGTGCTCGATGTCGTCCACGTCCGAAGTCAGCGCGCGCTCGTAGTTCGAGGTGATGCGGTGCGCCATGTCCTCGGCGGAGAAGCCGTTGTAGGTCCAGACGATGCTGACCACCGGGATATTGATGTTCGGAAAAATGTCCGTGGGCGTGCGCATGATGGCGAGCGGCCCGAGGATAAAGAGCAGTACGGCCAGCACGATGAACGTGTAAGGCCGTCTGAGCGCCAGTTTTACGATCCACATGACGGGGTCCGGGTTGAGGCAGGAGTGGCGCAAGTATCGGGAGGGCGCGCTTACCCGGTGCTGACCTCGACATTACGGATTTGTCATCTTTGCCGCGCGGGGACGTTGGCCGCCGTGGGCGCGTAGCGCCCAGATAACGAACTCGTAATCAGCAGGTCAGCTTTGGGTCAGCGCCGCACGACCAGAATGCAGTCAACCTTCGCGATATTGCCGAGGGCGGCTGAGGCGGCATCTCCCCGATGCAGCGGCCATTCTTTGAGAGATGAACATCATGAAAGCACTCGTTTGCACATTGCTCGTTGCCTGCGCCCTGGCCGCTCCGGTTGCCGCTTTCGCACAGAGCGCCACCCCCGCCGACCCCGCCAACGCGCCGGTCACACGCGCCCAGGTGATCGCCGATCTCGTGCGGGTGGAGCAGGCGGGGTATCGTCCTGTGGCCAAGGACGTCAACTACCCGGATGACATTCAGCACGCGGAGGCGATCGTGGCGCAGGAGCAGGCGCAAAAGACCCAGCAGGCCGCGCCCGGCAGCACGGCGGTCGGCGGTGTGGCGATGACGGGCAGCTCGGACGCGGGTGCGCCGGTCGTGGCGAGCGTCGGCGAGCGGTCGATTTATGCGGGCCACTGAGCGGGCCACTGCGCGGGTCAATGCGCGGGTCAATGCGCGAGCCGCTGAGTGCTCGAGCGCGGCGCAGCAGCCCCGGCGATAACGCCGGGCGCCGCCGCGCATTTCGATTCGCTTGATCAAACGTTTGCGCGGACGTAATTCGCCCCATTCGCGCGTAAAAAAGCGTTATTCATTTTTATTAAAGCTGCGAACCTGCCCCATTAATAACGGCGGCGTTAAATCAGCCGCATTGGCAAATTCACCACAATATCGCGTGTTTTTACGGCGTCATCTTTCCGGATCACGCAAATTCATAATGCGCTGGTAAGATACGCGCGAATTGGGATGGCCGCTCTCCATTCCGGGCTATTGGCGCGAACCCAGACCACTCGCGCCACCGGAACAGGAGTCCGCGCCATCAGGCCGACGGGGAGCGGCCGTCTTGCACTACGAATCGCGCGCGATGTTTAAAAAAAGCGCGTACGTTCGGATCGTGTGTTCAATCGCAAGCGTTTGAGTCTCGCGTTTCGCCGTTCCGGCGAATCGTCTGGCGCCGCTTGCCGCTGTTGCGCCTTGCGCAGACGGTCATTCCCCCCCGCGGTCTAATCCCGCCGTCATGCCAATCAGGCGTATCGAACAGTCGCACATACCGGCCGAACCCGTCATGTCCACCCAGTCGACCCACCATCATCGCCTCTTTATGGCGCTGGTCGGTGTCATCAGCGCGGCGCTCAATACGGGCGCGCTCGTCGCGCTGTTGTTGCTGCGCGGACAGACCGGCGACACGCCGTACACGCGTGCGTTGACCGGCGCGTTCGCCGTGGCCGCGTTCGTCGTGTTTGCGCGCTTTCACCTGATCGCCAGCGCGCGTCATCTCTGGTGGATGCTGGGCCGCGGCGCATGGCGCTGGTGCCGGCTGCCGGTCGCGCTCATGGTGCTGCTGTTCGTGACGCATGGCGACAGCGGCACGACGGCCCTGCGCTCGCTGGTCGTGCAGTGGGCCGCCATCGCGCTGCCGCTGCAGCTCGTCGGGCTGGCCGTTTTGCGCGGCGTGGCCCACAGCGTCAACAACGCGCCCGGCAACCTGCGCCGTGCGGTGTTCTTCGGCATGGGTAGCGAGGCGCGCAAGCTTAACCTGCGCCTGCGGCGTTCGCCGATTCTCGGCATTCACGTGACGGGCTATTACAACGACGCACCCGCCGTGCCGCGTGACGGCGAAGCGCTGCCGCCTTATCTCGGCCGCTATGAAGACGCGGCCGCGCGCATCCACGCGAACGACTACGAGATCGTGTTCCTCGCGATGAACCAGGCCGCAATGGCGCGCGCCGACGCAACGGAAGTGAAGGACATCACGGCCGACATCGTGACGCGCCTCTACGATTCGACGGCCGCGATCTATCTCGTGCCCGAGTTGCGCTACCTCGAAGACGTCGCGACGACCGGCGCAGACCTCGCCGGAGTGCCGCTGCTGGCGCTCCACGACGTGCCGATTCTGGGCCTTTCGCGCATGCTCAAGCGCGCGGTCGACCTTGCCGGCGCCGCGTTGCTGCTCGCGCTGCTGTGGCCAGTCATGCTCGCGATCGCGCTGGCGATCCGGCTCGATTCGCCGGGCCCGGTGATGTTCAAACAGCGCCGCAACGGCGAGCACGGCCGGGCGATCGTCGTGCACAAATTCCGCTCGATGCGCGTCGCGGCGTACAACGAGGGCGACGCAGAAGAGCAGGGTGTGCGCCAGGCCCGCAGCGGCGACGACCGGATCACGGGCGTGGGGCGCTATCTGCGCCGGACTTCGCTCGATGAGTTGCCGCAGCTCTTCAACGTGCTGGGCGGTTCGATGAGTCTCGTGGGTCCGCGTCCGCACGCTGCGGAGCACAACGAAGAGTACCGGCAACTGATTCCCGGCTACATGCTGCGCCATAGCGTGAAGCCGGGCATTACCGGCTGGGCGCAGATCAACGGGCTGCGCGGCTTGACCGACACGCCCGACAAGATGCAGCGCCGCGTGGAGTACGACCGCTACTACATCACGCACTGGTCGCTGTGGCTCGACCTGCAGATCCTGCTGAAGACGATCCCGTCGATCGTCTCGGGCCGCAATGCGGTGTGAAGCGTGCGCCGCGCGAGACGAGGCCGGACGTGAGCCGGCCGCGCTCGCATCGGCGGCGTTACGCCGCGCGCTGCTGCGCGCGCGCCATGCGCCAGTGACGCCACAGGATGGCGAAGAAGCGGCGGTCGTCCACGAGGTAGCGGCGCCACAGGCGTGCGGGGTCCTGTTTGATGCGCCAGCACCATTCGAGACCGCAGCGCTGCATCCACACGGGGGCGCGTTGCTGCAGGCCGACGGCGAACTCGACGGCCGCCCCCGCGCACAGCATGAGGCCGCCCGGCAGCTTGCCCGCGTGATGGAGGGCCCAGCGTTCCTGCTTGGGCATGCCGAGGCACACGAACACGATATCGGGCGCGGCCGCGCGCACGCGTTCGGCCACCGCATCGCCCTCGGGGCCGGTCGGGTCGAACGTCATGGAAGGCGCGATCACCTCGACGTCGAGGCCCGGATAGTGCTGCGCGAAGCCATCCACGAGCGTGGCTTCGTGCCCCGGGCGGCCGCCCACCACCACCACTTTCCAGCCGGCTGCGTGGGCGCGCTCGCACAGTGCGGGCAACAGGTCCGAGCCGGTCACGCGTTCCGGCAGCGGCGCGCCGAACAGGCGGCTCGCCCAGACCACGGGCATGCCGTCCGCGAACAGGAAGTCGGCGGTGCGGTAAAGGCGTTGCAGATCGGGCTGCGTGTCGAGACGCACCACGTGGTCGACGTTCGGCGTGACCGCCACCTGCGCCCGGCCGTCGCGCTGCAAGGCGGCGGTGCAAAGCACGTCGAGCGCGGTGTCGAACGACACGGCGGCGATATTGAGACCGAACAAGGGAATGCTCGGCTTGAAGACACCCCGTGCGGCCGCCTGCGGCGCCGCTGTTATGTAAGGCGTGCTCATCTTGTTTTTGTGACCCCGACGTGCGCACACGACGAGAGCCACGCACGGCGCCCGTTGAACCGGCGTCGTGCCACCCCGTCATGCGACGTACGTTATGTTTTTTTCTGGTCTCCTGGCTTTTGCCAAGGCGTTTTGGACTTCAGACAGAATCTTACTGCTGTGTCGGTGCGTCGGGTAATACGACAGTGTTTTTTTAGAGACAAAAATCGGGATGCGTCTGAAATTTCTCTGGTGGCGCCGGTGGTTGCACGCGGGCGATCGGTTACGATCGCCGCGGCCCGTTTTCCCTTTCCCATACGTAACAGACGATGATCACCGACGCCCGTGAGATTCCCGCCGGCACGACGCTGCACGCGGACCTGTGCATCGTGGGCGCCGGCGCCGCCGGCATTGCGCTCGCGCTCGCGCTGGAAGAGAGCGGGCTCGACGTGATCGTGCTGGAGAGCGGCGGCGATGCGCCCGAGCCCGCCACCCAGCAGCTGTACGCGGGCACGGTGGCGAACGCGGCGCTGCATCCGCCGCCCGACCACTACCGCGTGCGCCGCTTCGGCGGCTCGACCACGCTGTGGGGCGGCCGCTGCATGCCGCTCGACGCGCTCGACTTCGAGACGCGCGCCTACGTCGCGCACAGCGGCTGGCCGATCGCCTTCGCCGATGTGCTGCGCCACTACCCGCAAGCCAACGCGCTGTGCGAAGCGGGCGAATTCGCCTATACGGCCGAAGGCGCGTTCGCCGTGCCGCCGCGTCCGATGATCGGCGGCTTTGCCAGCGACGTGTTTTCGACGCACACGCTCGAGCGCTTCAGCTGCCCGACCGATTTCGGTCAGCGTTACCGGGCGCGCCTCGCGAAGGGCTCCGTGCGCGTGCTACAGCATGCGAACCTGTGCCGCCTGCCGATGCTGGCGGGTTCGACGCGGCGCGTCGGCGCGGCCCAGGTGCGCGTGCTCAATACAAAGGACGCGACGGGCGGCGCGACGTTCGAGGTGGCCGCGCGCGCCTACGTGCTCGCGGCTGGCGGCCTCGAAGTGCCGCGTCTGTTGCTCAACAGCCCCGGGCCGAGCGGCCGGGGGCTCGGCAACGCCCACGACGTGGTGGGCCGCTATTACATGAGCCATCTCGCGGGCACGATCGGCACGCTCGATCTCGCGGCGGCACAGTCCGTCTGGCACGGCTACGAGGTGACGGAAGAGGGCATCTATTGCCGTCGCCGCCTCGCACTGCGCCCGGAACAGCAAGCCGCGCTGCGCGCGGGCAACTTCATTGCGCGCCTGCATCATCCGCGCATTCCGGACGCCGGGCACGGCAACGGCATCCTCTCCGCGCTGTATCTCGCGCGCGGCATCGTGCCCTACGAATACGCGAAGCGCCTCTACGACGGCGCGCCCGAAGGCTATGCGGGCTCCACGCTCGCGCACGCAAAGAACGCCGTCGCCGACGCGCCGAACACGGCGCGTTTCCTGTGGCACTGGCTGCGGCGGCGCACGCTGGCCGCGCGCAAGTTCCCCTCGGTGATCGTGCGGCCCGCGAATCTGCGCTTCTCGCTCGACTTCCATGCGGAGCAGGAGCCCAATCCGGCGAGCCGCGTGACGCTCGGCGACGACACCGATGCGCTCGGCCTGCGCCGCATTCATGTGGACTGGCGGTATACGCAACAGGACGTCGAGACCGTGAGCCGCGCGCTCGCCGCGCTCGCGCACGAGGTCGAGCGCGCGGGCGTGGGCCGCTTCAGCTACGACCCCGCGCAGGTCGAAGCCGAAATGACGCGCTACGGCGCCTATGGCGGCCATCACATCGGCACGGCGCGCATGGGGCGCGACGCGCGCACGAGCGTGGTCGATGCCGACTGCCGGCTGCACGAAGCGGACAACGTCTATGTGGCGGGCGCCGCCGTGTTCCCGACTTCGGGCCAGGCGAATCCGACCTTGACCATCGTCGCGCTCGCCCTGCGGCTCGCCGAACACCTCAAGGGCGCCGCCGATCTCGGCGCGCTGCCCGTTCCCATCGCAAACCAATCCGAACCCGCGTGATGAAAGCCCGTATTCTCGTTCTCGGCGCGACCGGCTTCGTCGGCCGCCATCTGGTGAAAGCGTTGAACAGTACCGGGTGGGCCGAGCCGGTGGCCGCCTCGCGCCGGCAAGGAAGCGGCCTGCGCCGTGTCGATGCCGCGGACCCCGCGTCGCTCGCCGCCGCGCTGGCCGACGTGGACGGCGTGGTCAACTGCGTGGCGGGTGCGCCGGCGACGATCGTCGCGAATGCGCGCGCGCTGGCTGCCGCGCTGGCGTCACGCGGTGCGCCGCTGCCAGTGGTCCACTTCAGTTCGATGGCGGTGTACGGCGCCGCCGAAGGCCGTATCGACGAAGCGGCGGCGCTCGACGCCGTGAGCCCCTATGGCCATGCGAAGGTCGAGTCGGAACGACTGCTCGCTTCGCTGCCCGCGCTGACGATATTGCGCCCGGGGTGCATCTACGGAGGCGGCAGTCCGCAGTGGTCGGCGCGCATTGCGCAACTGCTGCGCGCGCGGCGCCTGGGCGACCTCGGCGCTGCCGGCGACGGTTGCAGCAATCTCGTTCACATCGATGACGTCGTGCGGGCGGCGCTGGCCGCGCTGCGCACGCCGGCTTCGGGCGCTCAGGCCTACAACCTGGCGATGGCCCAGGCGCCGCGCTGGAACGAGTACTTCGTCGCATACGCACGCATTCTGGGGGCGACGCCGGTGGAGCGGATCGGTGCGCGGCGTCTTGCGCTCGAAACGAAGCTGTGGGCGCCCGCACTGAAGATTGCCGGGATCGCCGGACGGAAACTGGGTGGCGTGAAGGTGCCGCCGCCGATGCCGCCTTCGCTCGCGCGGCTGTGGCAACAGGACATCCGGCTCGACGCGCGCCGCGCGGAACAGGCGTTTGACATGACGTGGACGCCGTGGCGCGTCGCGCTGCAGGCCGAAGCGTTCGTGGCGGCGGCATCGCGCGCCGACTGAACCGGTCGGGTTAGTCCGGGTTTCGGTTCGCCGGAGTCTCGGGCTTCGGCTTGCCGTTATCGTTCGGACTCCTGCAAACAACATTCGGCAACCGCAGCCGCTTCGACCATCGTACCCTCATGTTGCGACGCCTTTGTGGTGCCGGATCGCGACGCGACGGCTATTCAGCGGCGGCATAAAAAAGCATGCGCTCAAATCGGCAAATCAGCGAATTGAGGCCATAAAAAAGGCCTGTTCGCGACGCAGACGCACGCGCGCGCCCCATAGAATTTGAGCGTAGATCCACTCACGCAGCGTCAGGCGATCGATACCTGTCGGATCGCTTCCCCACATCGGATTTCCGGTTAATTCAGCATGACACGGCTTGCACGGCACTACGTCCCAGAACAACCGCAGCACGTTATCTTGCAGGGGCTCAAAGGGCCCGCATTCCTCGACGAAGGAGACTACCTCTACTTCCTCGCCTGCCTCGCGGACGCCGCGCGCGTCGCCGATCTGGCAGTCCACGCGTGGGTGCTCATGCCCGACGCGGTGCAGTTCCTCGTCACGCCTTCCTACGAGTCGAGCGTGGCCATGGCGATGCAGGCGGTTTGCCGTCGCTATGTCGAGACTTTCAACCGCCGCCATGGCCGCCGCGGTGCGATGTGGCGTGGCGAGTACCGGGCAACCGTGATCGAACCCGACCGCTATTTTCTGCTCGCGAGCCAGGTCATCGATCATGCGCCGGTGCGCAACCACCTCGTGGCCGAGCCGGGCAACTATCCGTGGTCGAGCTACACGCACCACGTCGGGTTGCGTGTCGACAGGTTCATCAAGGACCATCCGCTCTACCGGGCGCTCGGCGATACGCCGTTCGAGCGCCACGAGTCCTACCGCGATCTGGGCGTGCAGCCTCTGGACGAAGCCGAGGTCAACAACCTGATGCGGGCGACGCTCGAAGGCTGGGTGCTCGGTAGCGCGGCATACTGCGAGTGGGCGGCGCAGACCGCCAACCGGCGGTTGATGCCATTGCTGCTGCGCGACCGGCCGAGCAAGGTTCGCACGGCTAGCGCCCACGCATGACGAGCGACGAAGGGCTAGCCGCTGCACAGCGAGCGGAATCACGAGCGTGCGCCTCTTTCGTGGAGGCGCATAATAAGCGCTCGGCGAGTCATCCAGCTATTGTTCACGCGCAGGCGGGAAGTGAATCTCCCATTCTTCACGATCGGCCATTCCGACCGCACCCTCGATGAATTTATCGGGCTGTTGAGGGGTGCGGACATCGGCATGCTCGTCGACGTCAGAAAAATGCCGAGGTCGAGAACCAACCCGCAATTCAACGAGGAAACCTTGCCCGCAGCGCTTGCGGCCTGCGAGATCTCATACGAGCACGAATCCGTTCTCGGCGGTCTGCGCGGAAAATCGCGAACCGTCTCCGCGGACGTCAATGGCTTCTGGATCAACAGCAGCTTCCATCATTACGCCGATTACGCGCTTTCCGAGGCGTTTCACGCGGGCATCGATCATCTGATCGAACAGGGGCGCGCCAGGCGCTGTGCCGTGATGTGCTCGGAAGCCGTCTGGTGGCGGTGTCACCGACGCATCATCGCCGACTATCTGATCGCGCGCGGTGAAACGGTTTTACACATCATGAGTGCGCAACGGCACGAACCCGCGCAACTGACGGCGGGGGCGGTCGTTCGTCCTGATGGGTCGATCGTCTATCCCCCGGCGAACCAGGCGAAAACCTGAATTGCCATCCGGGCGATGTCTACGGCACGCCCGCCTGCCAGGCCGCAAGCGCCAGCATCCGCGGCCTCGGCCATCGCTTCGTCCGGCTTCCGCTACGGCTGCCCGGCTCCCAAAAAGTGCCAGCGAATCTGAAAATTGTGTAGGGACAGCTTCGCGCCCAGGACCTATCTTTCTGCCAGCGAATCCGATGTCCAGCGGTTTACGGGTGGCTGTGACGCTGATAAAAAATGGAGACTAGTACTGTGCGTTCTTCGCTTCAGATGAAAAATGAAATCCTGACGTGCCTCGCCCTTGCCGCCGCTGCGGCGCTCGTTCCGGGCGCGGACGCCGCGACGGCCACCAAGGGCGACTTGCTGATTTACCGCATCGGCCCGAGCACCTCGGAGCTCTACGTCGCCAATGCCGACGGCAGCGACGAACACCGTCTGATCCAGTCCGACGGGTTCGATTATCACGGCTCCTTTTCGCCGGACGGCAAATGGATCGTGTTCAGCTCGGAGCGCGACGGTCTCGGCCATGCCAGCCTCTATCGCGTGCGCGTGGACGGCACGGGCCTGCAGCGCCTGACCGACTGGATCGGGGTGAGCGACGCGGCGGTCTACAACCCGGCCGATCCGGATCTGATCGCGTTCGTGTCGTCGCGTCGCGGCAAGGACAGCTGGGGCACGACGAACATCTGGACGCTCAACCTCAAGACGGGTGCGTTGCATAACGTGACCGGCGATATCAAGTTCGACCCGGACAAGCCGCACAGCTTCTTCCGGCCTTCGTGGTCGCCGGACGGCAAGTGGATCGCGCTGTCGTCGGATATCGGCAGCGACTGGCGCGGCCACAACCTGCCGGTCGGCTGGGAGCGTACCCAGGAAAGCAGCATCTACGAGATCCATCCGGACGGCACGGGCTTCAGGCAGATCACCTCCCGCGCTGGCTTCGCCGAAGGCTCGCCGTCGTGGTCGGCGGACGGCAAGCACGTGGTGTTCTATGAGACGCCGGTCGAATCGACCTGGGGCGCGCACCGTCCCGAGGCCATCGGCAAGGTCGACACGCAGATCGTTCAGGTCGACGTGGCGACGGGCGAGCGCAAGGAACTGACGAACACGCCGGGATTCAAGGTGTTCCCGCAATACGTGGGTGCAACCGACGTCGCGTATCACATCAAGAATGGCGCTCAGGAAGGGCTCTATACGACGGGCGGCCAATCGCGCGCGACGGCGGGAAGTGGCATCCGCTCGCCGCATTATTCGGCTGACGGCAAGCAGGTCGTCTACGAGAAGGTGGTGTACAACAAGCCGTTCCATCCAAACGGCACGCCGCTCTACAGCTTCGATCCCGCATGGAACTACCGTTTCGTCGATGTGTTCCCGCAACTCTCGCGCGACGGCAAATCGCTCGTGTACACGGAGAAGGCGGTCGGCTCGTCGATCGTCGTTGCGAATGCCGACTTCACCGACGCCCGCCATATCTACGATCCCGCGACCAGCGGCCTCGATCCGAAGATGATCAAGATGGGGCTGGCGGGCGCGTTCGAGCCGACCTGGTCGCCGGACAAGCAGTGGGTGGCCTTCGGCGTGGGCGGCTGGTTCTTCACGCGCGCTCACATGCCGGGCCGCATCATGCGCATCAAGGCCGATGGCAGCATGAACGGCAAGCCGGAGGTGCTGACCGACGGGAAAGAGAACGCAGGCTTCCCGAGCTATTCGCCGGACGGCACCCGGGTCGTCTACCGCGTGTGGAGCGACACGGACAAGGGCCTGCGCGTCCTCGACCTGGAGACGCACAAGACCACCGTGCTGACCACCGAGCCGGACAACCTGCCAGGCTGGTCGCCGGACGGCAAGCGCATCGTGTTCACGCGCAAGGAGGTCAACCCGACTGACCCCAACAAGTTCCACTATGACGTGTACACGATCCACCCGGACGGCACGGATGTGCAGCGCGTCACGCCGCCGGGTTCGAATCAGGCCCACGCAACCTGGACATGGGACGGCCGCATTGCGTACAGCTCAGGCGAGTACGGCTTCCGCGACGAGCTATCGCTTTACGACGACACGTTCCAGCCCGACGGCCAGAACTGGGTGATGAATGCGGACGGCAGCGACCGGCGTGCGATTACCGACACGCTTTGGGAAGATTCGATGCCGCTTTATATTCCCAAACAGTAAGCCCCTCCGCAGGTTTAATCGACAAAGGCACCGCGCTCAGGCGCGGTGCCTTTTTTTATTGCGGCTGCTCGCAACCAGGATTCGCATGGCAGTACTGATCAATGAAATCGCGCGATTCAATGTCCGGTACTTTCGAGTCCCGCGCGAGTCGAGATTTACCCGGATATTCACCCGCTCTCAGTAAAAAGTGCCAGCGAAAATCACTTTTGTGTAAAGGCATACACGCGGGTATCGCATACATTCCACTCCACCGCAGCAGGCTTTGCCACGTTGACCAACGCAAGGCTTTGCCGACGGTGCGAAAAATCGAGAGTCGCCAATCGACCGCATCTTGCATATCGACAAAATATGGAAGGAGACATGAAAAAAACGATCGCTATCCGCACGCCGCTGTTAAGTGTTGCCGTCCTCAGCTGCTTCGCCGGTGCGGCACACGCAGCGGATCCCTCACAGACTGCAGAGGGCGGGGCTCAGCCGGCACAGGTTGCCCAGACGGACAGCAAGGCATCCAGCACCACGCCGGTTTCGGCCGCCGCGCCGCTGACGCTGTCGCAGGCCAGCACCGTGACTGCGCCGCTCTCGCCGCCGCCCGGACTGTACACGCCGCCGACCTCGTGGAACGACACGTATATCGGCTATCGCGTCGGCACCAATTTCTACTACCCCGGTGTGCGAACCGAGGCCGGCGCACCCGCCAAAATCACGCAGAACATCGGCTATCTGACGACCACGGGCGGCTTCAGGTTCGGCAGCTACGCGTTCAACGTCGATTACCTCGTATCGAGCATGGCGAACCCCGAAGCGGGTCCGACCAATCAATACGGTTATCCCACGCCGGGGCCGGGCGGCGCGCAGGAGCTCTACAGTGTCGGCCGTGTCTCCTTCAGCGCCGGCAAGATTTTCGGCCGATCGTTTTCCTATGGCTTCATGCGGGACTTCGGCCTGACGGTCGGCTATGAATTCGGCACCAAGAACGATGCCTTTGGCCAACGGGCCCGCATGCTGGTTGTCGGGCCCACCATCGACCTTGCCATACCGAACGGGTTCTGGAACATCACGCTCGGCGTTCGCACCGAGAGCAATCACGACGGCATCACGAACGTGGATGTGCATTTCAACCCCGCCGTGCACCTCGAGAGTTCCTGGCTCTATAACTTCCGTATCGGTCCTGTGCCTCTGGTCTTCAAGGGCTTCGCAAGCGTCACCGGGCCGAAAGGGAAGGATGGCGCCGGAGTCGATACCACGACGGAGTTCCTGACCCGCGCGTATCTGCTGGCGGACGTCGGATCGTTCGCCGGCCATCCGCGCACGGCGTACATGGGTCTTGGCTACGAATACTGGCACAACATGTACGGCACGCCGGCTTCCGAACAGCCGGGCACGACGCAGACATCCGTGCCGATGTTCGTGGCCGAAATCCACTTCTAAAGCAGGGGTGACGGTCATCGGCAACCGCAGTGCGGGTTGCCGATGACCGCGGATAACGAATCCGTGCTGCCTGACGGCTAGCCGCCGAGCGCAATGATCGCCATCGTCAGCACGATCCCAAGCAGCGTCATCGCGAAGCCCGCTTTCATCGCGCCCGCGCCGGTGTAGCGTCCGAGCGCGAAACCGGCAGTGAACAGCATCGCGAGCGTGAGTACGCGGGAGACGACGAGCGCCACTGTGTGATCCCTCACGAGGATAAACGGCAGCGCAACGGGGAACGTCGATATGACGACGAGCAGAAAAACGCCCAGTGCCCCAAGAAAGTCGTCGCGCCTGAAATGCGCGCGAGGCGGCAGCGTAGGCTCTGCAGCGAGGCGCGCACGAATCAGCTCGAGTTCATCGTCGTCGACGAGCGGCTCCAGCGCCCTCGGCAACGCGGCGCGCAACGCCCGCACGGCTGCGGCGCGGTCCGATTCGCGCTTCACGGTCAGGGCGAGCGTCAGGCGCTGTCCGCGATCCGCGAGCGTGCGGACCAGATACATCACGGCGTCGGCGAGGCCCCAGGCGAGATTGCAGCCGAGGGCGGCGAAGAACAGTTTGCTGCCGGCGTCCTCGCCCGCCGTGACCGCCTTGACCGCGCCGACGAACGTCAACGCCATGAACAGGCCAAAGCACAGTTCGGTCACGCGCTCGACCGTATTGAGTATGGGCTCGCGCTTTTCAGACGTGGTCTGCTGTGTCGGGGTAGCGGTATTCATATGGCCTCGTACAGGAGGAGATGAGCGGTCATGGCGTTCTCTGTTCGGGATGGCGACTGGCAGACGATATGCCATCGCGCGAAATGGCATGCTGCGCTTCCCACCACGCGGCTAGCGCCTGTTCGAGATTGAGGAACATGCGCTCGTGTCCAAGCACGCTGCCGAGCGGCGCCTTCTCGACCACGGCGAAGACTTCGGGATTGAGGCCCACCACCCAGACTTCGATCCCGCTCTCGCGACATTGCTTCTCGGCCTCGGTCAGCATCTTCAATGCTGTGTACTCCACATCGAAAACGGCCCGCATATCGAGCGCCATGACCCTGGGGCGCGTCTGGGCGAGCAGCGGCATGATCTTGTGCACGATGTTGGCGGCGTTGAGAAAGAAAATGCGTCCCTCGGGACGCAGGAGCAGCAGTCCGGGAAAGTCCTCGTCGTCTGGATGCTCGTCCGATACCGGGCGGAATACGTTCGTGCCGGGCTTGCGCCGCAGCACGTACACAGGGGGATCGGAGACCTGATGGGCGAGTGCGACGAGTGAGACGACGATGGCGATCAGAATGCCTTGCAGCGTGCCGAGCAGCACGACGCCCACCAGCGCCACGACCGCCCAGACGAACTCGGTCCGCCGGATGGCGAGGATCGCGCGGAAGTCCGCCGGATTGAGCAGGCCGATCGAATAGACGATCACCACGGCAGCGAGCGTGGCGTGCGGCATGAGGCCGATGACGGGCGCGAGCAGCACCATGGTGCCGAGCGTCACGGCCGCGGTGGCGAGTTCGGCCAGTTGCGAATGCGCACCGGCCAGCCGGTTGACGGCCGTCTGGGTCGTCCCGCCGCCCGCGGGCATCGAGCCGAACAGCGCGCCCAGCGCATTGCCCAGGCCCGTCGCCAGCAGTTCGCGGTTCGGCAGCGGAACGGGTTCCCCGCTGAGCGCGAATGCGCGCCCTGAAGCAATCGTTTCGGTAAAACTCATCAAGGCAATGCCCACCGCCGCCGGCCAGAGCGCGCCGATCAGCGAAAGATCCGGCATCACGAACGACGGCAGTCCGGTCGGGATCTCGCCGACGACCTCCACGCCGTACCGCTGCACGCCGGCAAAAGCGACGCACGCAATCCCGAGCGCCACCGCAATGAGCGGGGCCGGGGACTTCGGATACCAGTGTTCGAGCGCGACCAGCACGACGATCGTCAGCGCGCCCATGGCAACCGTCGCCATCGACGCATGGGGAAGCCCTGCAGCGAGCGCATACACGTTATGAAAGAACGATCCTTTCACGACGTGAATGCCAATCAGTTTCGGCAGTTGATCGAGCACGATGACGATGGCGATGCCGGCCTTGAAGCCCGTCAGCACCGGCTCGGAAATGAAGTTCGCGACAAACCCCAGCCTGAGCAAGGCAGCGAGCGCGAGGAAGAGGCCGACGAGCAGCGTGAGCGTGGCGGTCGCGACGACCAGTTGGGCGGTGTTGCCATCGGGCGCAACCTGACCGAGCGCGGCCGCGCTCAGGATGGCCAGCGTCGCGCTGGTGCTGACGCTCAGTGGCCTTGACGTACCGAAGAGCGCGTAGATCACCATCGGCACGAACGCCGTGTAGAGCCCGGTCTCGACCGGCAGTCCGGCAACGGTCGCGTAAGCCATCGCTTTCGGCAACACGACAGCCGCCGCCGTGACGCCCGCGACGATGTCGGGTTTGATCCACGCTGTCCGGTAGTCGCGTACCCATTCGAGCACGGGAAGACGAAAGCTGGATTTGCGGTGCGACGCGGACTGATCGCGCATGATGCTGTGGCCTCCAGGAACAGAAACACTACCGACGCACATCGACGTCGAATGTCTCACCGCTGCCTTCCCGTGGGCTACTGCATTCAACGTGCCGAAGCGGAAATTTGACGAATCCCATGTTGTGGATCAAGCGTCAATCGGACTTTGGTCCTACTGCGGCCGGGGGCAATCGTAACGGCAGGGTATGGGCCGATGGTCCTATAGAGAAAGCTCGCGAGCGGTTGCACGATTCAGTTCGTGCAGGCGACATCGTCGCCGGCCCGGCGCGGCCCGTAACGAACCTGTCACGTGCGTCTGCCAGTGTCTACAGAGACAGCAGCCATGTCCGCCTTCGGGGCTACGCGCGTGACTGCCCGGCATATTCGTAAGCATTCCTTTCATTCAATCGAGGCGGCGGACGTCGCGTTAGCCACCCGCTCGCGGACCAGAAGGTGATGCCATGACCGACCTAGCCAATCAATATGCGCGTTGCCAGGAAACAGGCGGCAAAGTTGCCCGGGTCCTCGCAAAGCGATCGCAAGTCGCGCAAACCCAATTCAGTCAGCGTTTAGCGGATGCGGCTGAGCGCCTGGGCGAGAGCGAGCAACCCGCTTCGGCGAGCCCCGCATGGGCAACTGCGCTGGACCCCTGGGCCGGTTACCGCTACGCGGTGGACGTCGCCGAGCGTTCCGTGCTGTTCTGGGACACCTTGCGTCAGCGCGGCAATGGTTTCGTCGAGCAGGCGCGCAACGGTCTGCAACCCGTCCTCCATTTCGGCCACGAACTCGTGATCGACGGCCGCAAGTTGGCGCGGCCGGTCAACTACGCGCTCGTGCGCCTGCTGCCGCCCGACGGTGTGGTCATCGACGTTAGCAAGCGTCCTTACGTGATCATCGACCCGCGTGCGGGCCACGGTCCCGGCATCGGCGGGTTCAAGGACGATTCGCAGGCCGGCGTTGCGCTCAAGGCCGGCCACTCCGTGTATTTCGTGATCTTCTTTCGCGATCCGGAGCCCGGCCAGACCCTGCTCGATGTCTGTGCGGCGGAAGCGCAGTTCGTCAAGAAGGTGTGCGAACTGCACCCGGACAGCCCGAAACCGGCGATCGTCGGCAACTGTCAGGGCGGCTGGGCCGCCATGATGCTCGCGAGTTCCGATCCGGACCATACGGGGCCGCTCGTCATCAACGGCGCGCCGATGTCGTACTGGAGCGGCGCGTGGAGCGAAGGCGAGGGCGACAATCCCATGCGCTACTCGGGCGGCATGCTGGGCGGCACCTGGCTCGCGTCGCTGACGGCCGATCTCGGCAACGGCAAGTTCGACGGCGCCCATCTCGTGCAGAACTTCGAGAACCTCAATCCCGCCAACAGCCTGTGGGACAAGTACTACCACCTGTTCGACAACGCCGACACCGAGCCGCCGCGCTTCCTCGACTTCGAGCGCTGGTGGGGCGGCTACTACCTGATGAACCGCGAGGAGATCGAGTGGATCACGCGCAATCTGTTCGTCGGCAACACACTCTGGTCGGGCGAGGTTCGGGGTCTCGACGGGACGGCGTTCGATCTGCGGGAAATCAAGTCGCCGATCATCCTGTTCGCGTCACTGGGCGACAACATCACGCCGCCGCAGCAGGCATTCAACTGGGTCGCCGATATTTACGGCAGCACGGAGGAAATCAAGGCGCGCGGTCAGGTGATCGTGGGGCTCGTGCACCAGAGCATCGGCCATCTCGGCATCTTCGTTTCGGGCAAGGTGGCGAAGAAGGAGCATCAGCAGATCGCCTCCGTGCTCGAAGCGATCGAAGCCTTCCCGCCCGGTCTCTACGGCATGGAGATCGCCGAGCGCCGGGGCGAAGACGGTAAGACGGAATACGACGTGTCGTTCCGCGAGTACCGGCTCGAAGATATCGCCGTGCGCCTGAACCGGTTCGAGCGTAGCGATGAGCAACCGTTCGAGGCCGTCAAGCGCGTATCGGAGTTGAACCAGCGCGCGTACGAGCTATTCCTGCAGCCGTGGGTACGGGCGTGGTCGAACGAAACGACGGCGAACCTGCAGCGGCAGTTTCATCCGCTTCGCGCGCAACGCTGGGCGCTTTCGGACCTGAATCCGTGGCTCGCATGGCTTGGGCCGGCTGCCGAGGCAGTCCGGGCAAAGCGGCATGCCGAAGCCCGTGAGGACACCCGGTTGCGGGAATTCGAACACTATGGCTCGGAGATGATCAGTGCGTCGCTCGACTTCTATCGCGCGATGCGCGACGCCATGACGGAGAGCGCGTTCTTTTCCTTCTACGGCAACATGTACGCCGTCGAACACGGCGAAGAGGCGCGAGCCCGACCCGCTGCGGCGGCCGGAGACCACCGCGATCTGCCCTACGTGAGGGACGCGTTGGCGTCGATGACCGAAGGCGGCTACACGGAGGCGCTGGCTCGCGCCGCTTGCCTGCTCGCGCGCCGGGGCGAGCCGCTCCCGCTCGCGCGGCTTGCGCTGCGCAGCGAACTCGCGAAGGACTATGCCGCGTATTTGCCCCAGCTTCCGGGCGACCAGTGGAGGCGCGTGCGCGGCGAGCAGGAAATCATCGTGCGTTACGAGCCGGAACAGGCGCTCGCCACGCTGCCGCATCTGCTGGAAGACCCGAAGGACCGGGAGAAACTGCTCGGACTGGCCGAAAAGCTGCTGGCGGACCGGCGCGTTCAGGACGCCGGGCCGACCGCCACGCAGCTCAGCATGCTCGACAAGATCCGTTCGTCCCTGCCGCTGGAACGTGCGCCGGCAGTCCGGTCCGCGGCAACGATGCATCAAGTCCCCGAGGCCCCGACCACCCGCGTGGCACCCGATCTCAAGGAGGCGTCGTGAAGCGCGAACACGAAAAGTTTGAGCGGCTTGCCAGCGGTCCGTCGTTGCTCGCCGGCGCGCGAGCGGCAGGGTAGCACCATGGCCGACGTCATCCTCGTTCTCAATGCCGGTTCGTCGAGCATCAAGTTCAGCGCGTTCAATGCGCAGCCGGACGATCTGCCGCTTATCATGCACGGCCAGATCGAAGGGCTGCTGTCGGCGCCGCGTTTCGTCGCGTTCGATGGCAAAGGCGTGCTGACCGGGAGTCAGGATTGGGGCACTCAACCCCTTGGGCATGATGAGGCCGTTGCTCACATCGCCCTGTTCCTGCGCAGTCATCGCGACGGCAACCGCCTGGTCGCCGTCGGGCATCGCGTGGTGCATGGCGGCCAGGGATTCTCGAAGCCCGTGGCCGTTACGCGCGCTGTGCTGGACGACCTCGACAAGCTCACGCCGCTCGCGCCGCTCCATCAGCCTCACAACCTGAAGCCGATTCGCGTCATCGCCGAGCGCAACCCGGAGTTGCCGCAAGTCGCGTGTTTCGACACGGCGTTTCATGCGACGCAGCCTGCGCTTGCCTCGACGTTCGCGCTGCCGGCAGCGTTGACGGAGCGAGGCGTGCGGCGCTACGGCTTCCACGGCCTGTCTTATGAGTACATCGCCAGCACGCTGCCCGATGTGGCTCCCGACGCCGCGAAAGGCCGCACCGTCGTCGCGCATCTCGGCAATGGCGCGAGCATGTGTGCGATGGACGCGGGCAGGAGTGTGGCGAGCACGATGGGCTTCACCGCGCTCGACGGGCTGCCGATGGGCACGCGCAGCGGCAATCTCGATCCGGGCGCGATTCTTTATCTGCTCGACGAACTGAAGATGGATACGCGCGGCGTCGAAGACCTGCTGTACCGCCGCTCGGGGCTGCTGGGGGTCTCGGGTATTTCGGGCGACATGCGTACGCTGCTGGCGAGCCACGACGCGCGCGCGGCCTTCGCGGTCGAGCTGTACGCGTATCGCATCGGACGCGAACTGGGATCGCTCGCCGCCGCGCTGCAGGGGCTCGACGCGCTGGTTTTCACGGCGGGCATCGGCGAGCACTCGCCGGAGATCCGGCGGCGGGCCTGCGCACAGGCTCGCTGGTGCGGGGTGGAAATCGACGGCAGGGCGAACGAAGCGGGCGGTCTCTGCATCAGCACGGCGTCGAGCAAGGTCTCGGTCTGGGTGATACCGACCAACGAAGAACTCATGATCGCCCGCCACACGCGTGACGTGACGGGCATTGCGTGAATCTGCGCGCTTGCCTTGGAGAGTCTGATGAGCCAGAGCGTTCAACACCCGGTGCTGACCGGAAAAAAGGCGTTGGTGACGGGTATCGCCAACGAGCATTCGATCGCCTACGGCTGCGCGAAGGCGTTCCATGAAGTGGGCGCCGATCTCGCGATCACCTATGCCGACGAGAATGCCAGGCCATACGTGGAGCCGCTGGCAAAAGACCTCGGAGCGCCAATATTCATGCCGTTCAACGTCTCGAAGCAGGAGGAGCTGGAGGCGCTATTCGAGCGGATCGCGAGCGAATGGGGCGAACTCGACATCCTCGTGCATTCCGTCGCATGGGCGCCGAAGAACGATTTGCAGGGCGGGCTGCTCAACTGCTCCGCCGAGGGCTTTGCGGCGGCCATGGACATTTCATGCCATTCGTTCGTGCGCATGGCCCGGCTCGCCGCGCCACTGATGAAGCAGGGCGGCACCATGTTCGCGATGAGCTATTACGGCGCGAACAAGGTGGTCCCCAACTACAACGTCATGGGTCCGGTCAAGGCGGCGCTGGAAGCGTGCGCACGCTATCTGGCGTATGAACTGGGTCCGCAGCAGATCCGCGTGCACGCCGTATCGCCCGGGCCGCTGAAAACACGCGCGGCATCGGGCCTGAAGGACTTCGACGTGCTGCTCACCCAGGCGGCCGAGCGGGCGCCGCTCGGCGAACTGGTCGACATCATGGACGTCGGCTTCACCTGCGCGTACCTCGCGACGCCCTACGCGCGGCGCCTGTCTGGCGAAACGCTTTATGTGGACGGCGGCGTTCACATCATGGCGTAGGCGCGCGAACGCCGCTTCCAGTCGCGCATTCAGCCGGGTCCGCCGTCGCGCCTCACAGCTGAAATGCGCGCACCGCCGAGCGCAACGTTTCTGCCTGTGCCCGCAGTGCGCCGGCTGCTTGAACGCCGTCCTGCACGAAGGCGGCGTTTTGCTGGGTGACACGATCCATCACCGTGACGGCCGCGTTCACCTGCTCGATGCCGGTGCTTTGTTCTTCTGACGCATCGGCGATCGAATCGACCAGCTGGGCGACTCCTCGCACCGCGCCAAGCAGATCGACGATGGTGGCGGCGGCGGCTTCGACGGCGTGATTGCTCTGATCCACCTCCGCCGTCATTTCCTTGATGAGCGTGTCGATTTCCTTGGCCGCGCCCGAGCTGCGTTCCGCAAGCGCGCGCACTTCCTGCGCGACGACCGCGAAGCCTCGTCCCTGGCTTCCGGCGCGCGCCGCTTCCACGGCGGCGTTCAGCGCCAGCAGATTCGTCTGGAACGAGATGCCGTCGATCACCGAGGTAATTTCCTGAATGCGCGCCGAGCGCTGCGCGAGCGCCCGCATGCGCTCACCCGCGTCGCGCGCGGCACGGTCGCCGTCGCCGGCTTTGGTCGACGCGATGCCGGCGAGCGTGCGGGCCTGCGTCGCATGACCCGCGTTCGAGCGCACCATGGTGGAGAGTTGCGCCATGCTCGACGAGGTCTGCTGAATGCTGGCCGCGTGTTCTTCGGTGCGCTGGGCCAGCGTGCCGTTGCCCGACGCGAGTTGCGCGGTCGCCTCCGCGATGGTTTCAGCCGAATCGCGGATGCCGCCGATAATCGCGGCGAGCCGCTGCTGCATGGCCTTCATGGCGTAGAGCACGCTGCGCGTGTCGCCCGGTTTGACCACGACCTCGACCGAGAGGTCGCCCGCCGCGACGCGATTGGCGAGCTGCGCGGCCACGAACGGCTCCGAGCCGAGGTCGCGAAACAGGCTGCGCGCCATCGAGGCGCACAGGGCGGCGACCCCGGCGAGCCCGACGACGATGAGCCCGACCACGAGCCATTCGACCACTTGCCCCGTCTTGCGCGCGCGTTCGTATTCCGAGTGCGCATCGGCGAGTTCGAGCGCGCGCAGCTGCGCGCCCTGTGTTTTCACGGTCTTCGAGAGCGGATCGATGGTCTGCGTCTGCACCCACTGCGCTTCAGAGAGATTGTTCGCCCCGAGCAGTTGCACGGCGGGGCGCAGCCCCTTGTCGCGCAGCGTGCTCCAGTTCGCGGAAAACGCCTCGGCGCGGCGGCGGCCGTCGCCTGAATCCGTGTGCGACAACCAGGCTTGCATGAGCGCGTCGATGCGCGCAATGCGGCTCGTCGTGCCTTCGACCACGAGCTGGGTTTTTTGCGCGGAGGGATCGAGGATGGCGTCGCTCACCGAAAAGCTCGCTTCGGTGACCAGTTCGTCGATTGTCGAGATCGCCTGGAGCGCCTGCACGCGGCCCTCGAACATGTTCTGGAGCGTGCCGATCGACGTCGACACGCCGAACAGACCCACTGCGCCGATACACAGCGAAACCAGAACGACCGCCGTGCTCAAGAGAATGAGCCGGGCTTTGATAGTGAGCTTGCGCATGAAAAACTCGCGAGGGCGCGCCCAGTGAAGTGAGCGGGCAACAATCGGAAATGAACGGGCAGCCGCGAGGGCGGCGCGTCTTTTTACGGCGGATCGACTGAAACGTTGAGTGAATTTTTTGTGACGCGGCTAATCGTCGCGCCGCGCGAGCGCGCCGTAGCACGGTTCACGCGGGCAGCGGCGCCGGACGTGCCGCCGCATTCGCCGCGATGTCGGCAATTGCATCGGCGCTCACGGCGTGGCTGTACAGGAATCCCTGGGCATGCGTGCAGCCGTTTTGCAGCAGGAAATCGCGGTGTCCGCTGGTTTCGACGCCTTCCGCGATCAGTTCGAAATGGAGTGCCTTCGCCACGGCGATGACGGCGAGCGTGATCGCTTCCGTTTCCGTGTCCTGGCCGATCTCGCGCACGAATTCGCGGTCGATCTTGAGGCGATCGACGCGAAAGCGCTTGAGATACCCGAGGCTCGAATAACCCGTGCCGAAATCGTCGATGGCGACGCGCACGCCCATCTCCCGCAGACCGGCCAGCGTGCGCGCGGCGAGATCGGGCGTGCGCATGAGCGCGCCCTCGGTCACCTCGAGTTCGAGCAGCGCCGGCGGCAGACCCGAATCGCGCAGTGCCTCCCGCACCTGCCCCATCAGGTCGCCATGCTCGAACTGCAACGGCGAGACGTTGACGGAGACGCGGATCGGCCGCGCCGGGTCCAGATTCCAGCGTGCCGCTTCCCGGCATGCTTCGCGCAGCACCCATTCGCCGATGCCGCGAATCAGGCCGGTTTCCTCGGCGACCGGGATGAACACGGCCGGCGACACGCTGCCGAGTTCCGCGTCGGTCCAGCGCAGCAGCGCCTCGGCGCCGATCATCGTGCCTGTCGCCATATCGATTTGCGGCTGATACAGCACGGTCAACGCGCCGTTGCGGAACGCCTGGCGCAGGCGCGTCGAAATGCGCAAGCGCGAGGTCGCGGCCTCGCTCAGTTCCGGGCGATAGAACTGGTACTGGTTGCGGCCGTTCTGCTTGGCCAGATACATCGCGGCGTCGGCGTTGCGCACCAGGGCGTCGGCGTCGTCGCCGTCTGCGGGGTAGAGGCTGATGCCGATGCTGGCCTCGATGAAGAGTTCGTGGCCCGCCACCCGGATCGGTTCCGTCATCGCGGCGAGCAGCGCGTCGAGCAGCGGTTCGAGCAACGGGGCGGCGCCGTCGGCGATGACCATGAACTCGTCGCCGCCATAGCGCGCCACCGTCCCGCGTTCGCCGACGACGCGCTCGATGCGCCGCGCGATCTGGGCCAGCAGCGCGTCGCCGATGCGGTGGCCGAGCGAGTCGTTGACCTCCTTGAAATTGTCGAGATCGAGGAAGATCATCGCCAGCGTCTTGCCCGTCCGGCTCGCCAGTTGCAGCTCGCGGGTCGCGCGCTCGTCGAAATACTTGCGGTTCGTGAGGCCGGTGAGCGCGTCGTATTCGGCCCGGTGCCTGAGTTCGGCCTGGGCGGCGAGTTGCGTCGTGACGTCCTCCATCACGCAAAGGGTCGCGCTGCGGCCGTCGAAATCCGTTTGCAGCTGGAACACGTTCATCGAGCGCAGCTCGCCGCTTTTCGTCCGATGTTCCCAGATGGCCGTGCCGTCGTCCTGGGCGCGCGCGTGCGCGAACGAGGCCCCGTGCAGCGCGGTCTTGTTCATGCGCAGATCGGCAAGCGTCAGCGAGAGCATCTCGCTCGCGCGATAGCCCAGGGCTTTTGCCGCCATGTCGTTGACGGCGACGAGCCGCATGGACGCGTCGTCGACGATCCAGATCGGCAGCGGGTTGAGCTGAAAGAGGCGCTGGTACTTCTTGCGGTTCACGTCCGCCGTCTGGAGCGCTTTGCGCAACGATTTCGTGATGCGCGCGTTGCGGCGCAGAAAGGCCAGGAGCAGGAAAGCCGCCGCCAGTCCCGAGCCGAGCAGGAGCGCCGAGGCCATTTGCGAATCACGCGACGCCCTGGTGACCGACCGGTCGAGATGCGCGTCTTCGTCCATGCGGATCTCGCCGATCTTCTGCATCGTCTGGAAAAAGCGCGCGTCGAGTTCGCCCAGCGACGGCGTAGCCACCGTCACGCTGCCCGGCTTGAGCATGGACAGCATCGCGAGCCGGTTGCTCAGGGCGCCCAGATGGCGAATCATGTCCTTCAACTCGTCGAGCAGGGCGATGCAGCGCTCGCGGCCTTCGCAGGTCCGCTGCGCCGCGTTGGCGTTGTCGATCAGCGCCGGAAGCGGATAAATGTAGGCGGCGCGCCGGTAGAACGGCCGCGTGCCGATGACCGTGTAGAGCTGCTCATGCTCATCGAGAAGCGCGTTCTGCAGTTCGTCGAGATCGCGCTTGGCCGATTCCACGGCACGCTGCTGCGCGAGCGCATAGCGCTGCTCATGAGATTGCCGCAGGGCGATGACGGTATTCAGGGCGATGGCCGACAGGATTGCAACGAGCGCCAGCGGCGCAACCAGGCGTGTTTTATGTGCGCGCCATACGTGCAGCACGCGCCATAGCCCGCTGAGCGCCGGCCGCGCGGCCGGATTTCGTGCGCTATCCGCCATCTTGCTGTCCTCACGCTGCATACTCGTCACCCTGCGCCCACAATCAATGCAATTGACATATCGACAAAGATCCGCGCAACTTGAGGGCAGGCAATCGCTATTTCGCCAGGGCGGATTGGGGACACGTGAAGAGCGGCCGAACTGTTCAGGCGCTTAATTGTGCGCAGTCACGTTAAAATCCCGACGCTCAATAAAAATGAAACGTTGAAAACAGGTGCCATGCGTATGCGAAGTGGACTGGATATGCGTCGGGAGGTCCGTACGCCGATGTTGTTCGCCCCGCTGCTTTTGAACAAGGACGGCAAGGCTCTCGCCCAGGTCGCCGACCTCAGCTCGCGCGGGGCGCTCCTGCACGCGCGCAATGGTCTGCTGTTCCGCGGAGAGACGGTCTCGGGGTGGCTGCAGTCGGCGCCGATCGACGACGAAGACGAGATCGTCCTGGCCGTCGCGCTCGATGTTCGCTGGATCTCCGAGGATCAGGACAGAGGGTGGAGCCGCGTGGGTTGCGAGATGCACCCGCTGGATCAGCGCTCGATGGCCCGGCTGCAGGATCTCATTGCGAAGGCCGCGCCCTAGCCGATCAACGAGTCACGCCCAGACGCTAAAGTTTGTGTGCCGGCCGCCGAAAATCCCAGCATGGCGCACGAACAACCCAAACCACCGCAAGACGATCCGATCTGGGCAGAAGCACGGGCGCTGGAAGCCAGCATCCGCGCGATCAGACGGGCACAGGGAAGGCGGAATCCCGAAGACTGTGTGCCGGGCAGCCCGGAATCATTCGCGGTCATGGAAGCGTTCGTGCGCGATGTCGGGCGTGTGCTCGCGCTCGACATGCTCGAGCGTGAAAAGGGCAATGACATCGATCTGAACGGGGCGGACTCGACTGGTTAGACGATTAACGCAATAAATGATAAATATTATCATCAAGATTCCAGATTGACATCGGAAATGGATTAATCGGTTGAAAGGGATCGCTGCATTCACAACCTCATGGAATAGCCGCGCTGCCCTGATACAACCTGTTACATTGAGTCAAACGCACGGCCCTCAAGCCTCCCGCGCTCCTGTGGAAGACAACCGAAAGTAATCTTTCACGGCATTTTCTCATTCCGCGACTTATCTCCTCTTGGGCGCTTTCGCGCCCAATTCATAATTCATATCAAGAGGCGAAGAATGAACGCGATCGGAAAATGGTTTGGAGTCAGGGCAATCGTTAGTGCGAGCGTGCTGGCGTTTGCGAGCATGGCCGCGGCAGCGCAGGATCAGGATGGCGATCACAACCAGCAATACACGCACGTTTTGCTGATCAGTGTGGACGGGATGCACGAGGCCGACCTGGAAAACTACATCAAGACGCACCCGCAATCCACCTTCGCGAAGCTCGTCAAACATGGTGTCGAGTACACCCATGCCTCGACGTCCCGGCCCTCCGACTCGTATCCCGGGCTCCTTGCATTCGCAACCGGCGGCAGCCCGCTGAGCCACGGCGTCTTCTATGACGACACCTACGACGCGACCCTGTACCCGCCGGGCAGCAATTGCACGGGCACGCCCGGCACCGAGGTGACCAATTTCGAGGCGCTCGACTGGGATCTCACCCAGCTCGACGGCGGATCGCCGCCTGCGGGGGCCGCGTACGACAAGCGCAATCCGCACATCAATCCCGCGAAGCTTCCACTGCGCAAGACGGCCGGCGGCGCCTGCGTGCAGGTCTGGCCGCATCTGTACATGAAGAACGGCACGAATACGATCTTCGAGATCATTCATCAGGCCGGCATGCGCACCGCCTGGTCGGACAAGCACCCGGCCTACGAGATCGTGAACGGGCCTTCGGGGCTGGGCCTCGACGAACTCTACGCGCCCGAGATCAACTCGACCTCGCTGCAAGCCAATGGCTTCCCGAGCGCGCCCGCGACTGTCGACTGGACCGCCGACCCGATATATACCCGGGCTTATGACGGCTTCAAGGTCAAGGTCGTATTGAACTGGATTCATGGGCTCGATCAGACCGGCGCGAAGCAGGTGGGCGTCCCCGCAATCTTCGGCATGAACTTCCAGGCGGTGAGCGTCGGGCAGAAGGTCACGTCCGCGATGGAAGGCACGACCACGACGCGCGGCGGCTATCTCGACGCCGCCGGGACGCCGACCGTGCCGCTCGAACAGTCGCTCGACTTCGTCGATGCCTCGCTGGGCCAGATGTACGACGCGCTCAAAGCGGGCCATCTCCTGCATTCGACGCTGTTCATCGTCGGCGGCAAACATGGCCAGTCGCCGATCGACCTGAAGAAGCTTCACATGCTGAGCGGTTCGAAGAACGCGTATGCCACCGCTGACGTGAGCGATGTCGCCACCGTGCTCGGCAATGGTGGCGTGCCGGTCGCCCAGGAAACGGCCGACGACGTGTCGCTCATCTGGCTCAAGAACCACGGCGATGCGGCAAAGGCGGTCTCGCTCCTTGACGCTGACGTGGCGAGCGGCAATTCCACTCACATCCAGACGCTCTATCACGACGCAGCGCTGAAGGCGATCTGGGGCGACCCTGCCCAGGGCCGGGTGCCCGACCTCATCATTCAGCCGATACCCGGAACGATCTACAGCAAGAGCGCGGCGAAGCTGGCGGAGCACGGCGGACTCTACACCGACGATACGAACACGCTGCTGGTGGTCTCCAACCCGAAGCTGCGGAAGAATGTCGTCAATACGCCGGTGACCAACATGCAGGTGGCGCCGACCATCCTGAAGGCGCTCGGTCTCGACCCGCACAAGCTGGTTGCCGTTCAGCGTGAAGGCACCCAGGTCCTTCCGGGCCTGCAGACCACGGGAGACGACGACTCGGGCGGCAATTCGCAGCAGTAGCCGTGAGCGCGCCGGCGGTCCGCGTTTGGCTTGGGGCCGCCGGGGTGTCGTGAAGATACGCACCCGCCGCCGCAACGTTCACGATTGCGCGGGCGTAAAGCCGTCGGGACTCCAGTCCTCGCTGCCCACGCCGTGATGGACGTAAAAGAAACCTTCCGGGTCGTAGCGATCCTTGATCGTTTTCAGCCGCGTGTAGTTGACGCCCCAAAACGCTTCGCGCCAATCGTTGCGAAAAAAATCGGTCTCCGAAATATAGGAGCCGCTTTGCGGCGACAGCGCCTTGAGAATCGTCGCGGCCCTGCCGATATTTTCGGCGTTGCGATGTGCCTGCGCCATGTCAGGCGCGGGGATGGGCAGGCCGGGAAACGGCGGCGGGCCGCCGGTGGCGACGATCATCAGGCCGAAGGCGTCGGCGACTTTCGGATTCGTCGCGCACTGGCGCGCCTGCTCGTTCACCTCCGGCGGCGCACCCGCGAGTCCCTTGTTGAAATGCAGCTCGACGGCCTGAAACTGGGCCGCCGCCACGAAGGCGTCAACGAGCCGGCCGCGCTGCGCCGGTTCGAGAAGGGCCGCTGGCAGCCATTGCGATTCGTAGGCGTGCAGGAAGGCGGAGGCCTGCTCGCCATCGCCTTGCCACCAGCCGTGGTTGTGCGTGGCGCCCGCGCGCGGGTCGGGCACGAGTCCCGGGTTGGCTTCGACGTCCCACCAGCGGCGCGATGGACCGGCGCCGACGCGAGGTCCCTCGTTGAGAGTGAAATCGGCCGGCGAGGCGCGCACCCAATCGATGACTGGCGCCCAGACCGACTTGACCTGATGGTCGTCGAGGCCCTGGCACACCATCGCCACCTCGATCTCGTCGCTGTGAAAGATGAAGCGCTCGCCCCATGCCGGGTTGAACAGATGCTCTGCGTAGTGATCGACCAGTCGCGCAGCGAGCCGCCGGTAAGCCTCGGGCGATGAAGTCTTGACCTTGAACCTGGCCCAGCCGAAGTTGTCGGGCAGGTCATGGGTCTGCAGCGTGAGCCTCGTCACCACACCGAAACTGCCGCCGCCGCCTCCTTTGAGCGCCCAGAAAAGATCGGGCTCCTGGCATGCGTTGACCGTGCGGACAACGCCATCGGCGGTGACGATCTCCGCCTGGAGCAGACTCGCGGCGGCGAGTCCGTAGCGCTTCGACCAGGACCCGAAGCCGCCGCCCAGAACGAGGCCGGCGACACCCACGGTCGTACATCCGCCGCCCTGAACATAGCGTCCCGCCTGCGTCGTGACGGCGGTATAGACGTCGATCCACATGCAGCCTGCGTCCACCGTCACAGCCGGCTGTGGCGGCGTCGGGCAGCCGGCCGGCACGAACGTGTCATGGAGTGCGATGCGGTTCATCCCGCGCGTCCAGATCAGCAGGGAATCCGGCGCGTTCGAGCCGCCAAGGTAGCTGTGGCCGCCGCCTTTTACCACCAGGCGCAAGTTGTGTCGGCGCGCGAAATTGACGCCCGCGACGACGTCCGCGGTCGAGCGGGCCGCCACTGCGTACGCGCTTGCGTGCGCCGTCCATGCATCGAGCCAGCCGGAGATCTGGGTGGCGCCGGGATCGTCGCCGAGCGCGAACGGATTGCGCGCTTCCTTGATTCTCGCGAGGCACTCTGGCGCGTGGGGCGCTTGCGCGCAGGTCTGCCAGATCGTGGTGGGTTGCAGCAAATTTCCGCCGACTGCCTGGCTCAACGCCTCCCATTCCGGCGCTTTCGGCCACGCGGGATCGCCGGGCCGGATGCGGCCCGCAGGAGCCGCATCGGGTTGCGCGCCGACGAAACTCGAGGTGGCGGTGAGGCACGGCAACGCGACAACCCCCTTCAGCAGGCAGCGTCGTTTCATGACGGCTTTTCTCCTCGCGACGAGTGAAACGCTTAGTTTTCCCAATTATGATGCAGCGCTGCCAGGAGCAATGTGGCACCGCATCGCGTCGCACCCGCCGCACCGTCCCGCCATCGGCGTAAAGCGGTTTTTAGCCCAGAGGGGTCGGGGGTTCTTTTCATGATATCAGCAATGCTGCGCGCCTCTGGGGCGCGCAGCATGTCGCGGGCCGCGGCGCTCGCTTGCGCCTCGCTGTCGTCCTGGCGTGCCGATATTGCGTTATTGCTGGTCGGCCGGGGACACGACGCTCGGGGTCGCGAGCGAATTGTTGCTCTTCGGCCCGCTGGTGTGAGGCGCCACGTCAGGGTTCATGCCCTGCTGCTGGGGTGAGTTCGGCGGGGCCATACCCATGCCGCTATCGGAGTTCGTGGCGCCAGGCATGCCGTAGCCGCTCGACGTGTCGTTCATCTGGTTCGTCGTCGCTCCGGGCGCCGTGCCAGGGTTCGATGAACCGCTGCCGCCCATGCCTGCGCCCGCCGGCGCCGTTTGTGCATATGCACCGCCCGACAGTGCGAACAGGGCGGCGGCCGCGATAAGGGTGCTGGTTGCCTTGGTCATGATCCGTACCTCCTTGAGACTGGGTATCGATGCAGACGATCGCCGCCTGCCTGACCATGAATTCCGCAATCGCCGTGCCGCCTGCGCTCGTCGACGCTTATTCGCGCCGGAACGATGAGTCGTTGCAGGCGCAAGCAGTTGAAGCCGGCGCCGTTGAAATCGCGACGATCTAGGCGTCCTGTTTTCCGTCTTGCTCCGCGCTGCGTTCCGGCACGCGCCCGAGTGCACATCGCCCGAGCAGCGCAAGTGGCAACACGCCCAGCAGCCGGTGCGCCGCCCAAGCCGCGAGCGCGCCGTTCACGGCAATGGCGAGCGATGCCGCAGCAGCAGCCCCGACGCTGCCGCCCATCGGCGCGAGCACGGCGAGGCCCACCAGCAACATGGCGACCGAGTAGAAGTTGATTCGGTACAGGACGGAAGTGTGCGCTGTCATGCCCAGCAGTTCGGGCATGGCGGTAAAGCAGGCCGCGGCGATCTGGCCGAGCGCGAGCACGCGCAGCGCGGCCGCGCCGCCGCCGAAGCCCGGCCCGAACAGGCGCAGCAAGTGTTCGGGAAAGAGCAGCATGCAGAGCGCGGCGGGCAACGCGAGGCACAGCACGAGGCCCGCCGCCTGGGCCGCGCTTTTGTCGAGCCCATGCCGGTCGTTGCGCGCGAAAAGGCTCGCGAACTTCGGCGCGGCCATGCCGGTCACGCCGCTGATCAGCAGATTGATGACGAGCGCGAGACGCCACGCCAGCGCGAAGAGCCCGGTCTCGCGCGACGAGGCGACGATGCCGAGCACGATGGCGGGCGCCGAGGTGATCAACAGCTTCGTGAATTCCAGCGTGAAAAGCGGCAAGCCCGCCTTGAGCAGGCGCGGCGGTTCGGCGGGCGCTGGTGTGCTAGCGGGCACGCCGGCAAGAAAACGCCAGAGCAGAAACGCGCCGGTCAGCGCGGTGAGCGTGAAGCTGGCGGCGATCAGCATGAGCGTGCTGGCGACGCTCATGCCGTGCGTCAGTCCGAGCGGGATGGCGACGGCGCAGAAGATCGCGGGCCAGAGCCAGGAATAGATCATCTGGCTGCAGCCCACGCGCTGGAGTCCGGCAAGCGCCCCCGCCATGGCCGCGCTGAGATTTTGCGGGATGAACGAGAGCGCGCCGAGCGCGAGCGGCCAGGCGAGTTCGGGTTTCTTCAGCACGTCGTGCGCGAAGGCGAATGCGCCGGCGCCAAGCGCGATCGAGATGGCGGTGGAGGCGAGCAGCACCAGCCACAGCGCGCGGCGAATGGCGGGCCGCACGGCGCGCGCCTCGCCCGCCGCGAGGTCCATCGCGATCTGCCGCGTGAGCGCCTGGTCGATGCCGAGGCGCCCGAACCCCGCAAGCGCCACCATCGTGCTGAACACGATATAGAAGTCGCCCGTCTGCACCACGCCCAGCATGGCGGCGATCAGCAGATGGAAGCCGTAGCGGCTCGGCAGGTCGAGCAGGCGCACGCCGAGGCTCACGAGCGAGCCCCGGATCATCGAACCGCCGGTTGGGCGCGCGGGCACGCGCGCTTCGCGGGCTTCACTCATGCTGCGCCTGTGCGCCGCGCAGGACGAACAGCGTCACGCTCTGCGCGGGCAGGCTCGCGCGCAGCGTGCTGTCCTGGTAGCGCGCGTCGGGCATGCGGAACAGCTGGTTGTTCGCGAGCCGCCACGTTTCGGCCACGCCGCTCGCCGCGAAATGAGCGAGCGTGACGGCGGCGTCGGCTGGGCGGTCCAGCTGCTTGTTGATGACCACGAGCGTCAGCGCATGGTCGCGCTCGCGCAAGGCGGCGAATGCGGAAACGGTGTCCGGGTCGGGCGCGTTCGCGGCAATGCTGGTCGCGCCGAACGCCGCACCGTTGCCGTCGTAGTTGCGGTAGAGCTTGAATGCCTTGTACACCGGCATCGAGGGATCGAGCGTGCCCCAGCGCGTGGCGATATCCAGCCCCTCGCGGCCGAAAATGCCGAGCACGTCGGCCTGGGCCGTCGCGCCGTTCATCAGCGTGTCGCCACCCCAGTTGTATTCCGTGATGCCGATGGGCGTGCCCGGGTAGTAGTACGTATCGACCCAATGGCGCATCAGCGGGATCAGCGCCACGACGTTGTTGATCCACGTGGGGTCTTTGTAGTTCGGGTCCCACAGGTCGCGCGTGGAGCGGTTGCGCATGAGCGCCACGGCCTGCGAGTTCGTCACGCCCGTTTCGGCGTATTCGCCGCCCTGCGGGTAGAAGTGCAGGCTGAACACGTCGACCGGATGGCCCGCCGCTTTCCATTGCGCGAGCAGCCAGGGCACGTACGGCATGCCCTGGGTTTCGCCTGTACGGTCCGGCGTGTGATCGAGGCCGTGGTCCGCGGCGTACTGCTGGTCGAAGCCGCTGTAGAAATAGCCCTGCCAGCCCCATTCTTCGGGCGCCACGATCTGCGCGTGCGGGTCCGCCGCCTTCACGGCGCGCGCATAGGCGATCACCTTGCCGGCGATTTCGCTCGCATGCGCGCCCGTGGGATGCACGTCGCGGTGTATGAGCTGCCAGAGGCTCGGCTCGTTGTCGAGCGCATAGTAGCGCACGCCGCCCCCGCTCGCGCCGCCGAATTGCTTCACCAGATCGGCGACGCGCGCCTGCTCGTTTTGCGGGTCGTCGGGCGTCGAGGCGTCGTTCGCGTCGTTGCCGGCAATCGGCTTGCCGCCGGCCGCCACGCCGTTGCCGGCGTCGGCGTGACCGTTCACGTCGTGATTCGGCTGCGGGCCGTACTTGGCGATCGAGAAGCTCGCGAGCGTCTCGCGCGCCGGTCCGAGTTTCGCCACACGGCCGAGCATTGGAATGGTCACGATGGGCGTGGCGCCCGCCGCCTGGGTGAGCGCGACGAAGCGCTCGCCGAACTGGTCGTTGATATCGGCTGGATTGACGGCGAGGCTCTCGAAATACCAGTCCTTGCCCGCGTTGCGTGCGTCGAGGCGCCAGTTATAGGCCGAAGCGCTGTTGCCGCCCGAGCGGTTGATGGGCGCGCGCAGGTCTTGCAGGACGGCCGTCGTGCCGAAGTTGACGCCGTAAATCAGCGGGCTGATGGGGTGCCGGCCGGCGGCGGCATCCACCGGGATGGCTACCGGCAAGGGCGTGCCCGAGGTCGCGTCGGTGCAGGCCGCCGCGCCCGACATGAGCAGCGCGCCCACCAGCAGCGCATGCAGGTTGGGGCGCTTGATGCGCTTGTTGCGCTTAGGGCGTGGCATGGTGAACCTGCAGATCGGCATGGTCGTCGTGATGGCCGTCCAGCTCGCCCACGCGCCAGATGTACGCGAAGATCGCGAGAATGACCGCGGTCTCGCCCGGCGTGAGGGTAGGCGGGTAAAAGAATGAAATGAGCAGGACGTAGACGAGATAGTCGAACAGCGCGCCGAGAAAATCGTCGTCGACCTTCTTGCGCAGGCGCCGGTAGAACACGATGCCGCGCAGCTGGAAGAACAGGATGATGAGCGCGCCGATCAGGCCGTACTCGAATACGATGCCGAGCCACGTAATGTCGGCGAGGAAGAAAAAGTGATGAAAGTAGTCGATCAGGTTGTCTTTGCTGGTCGAGCTGATCGTGCCCACGCCGAAGAGCCAGCGCATCGGCTCGCTGCCGAGGAACTTCGTGGCGAGCAGGATGGTGATGCGGCGCGTGTCGAAGCCCGTGCTCGCGTCGGTGCTGAAGGTCGTGGCGAGGTAGCCCGCCGAGAACAGGGCGACGAGCGCGACGGGCGCGGCGAGCAGCAGCAGGACGCGCGTGCGCATGCGCGACCAGGCGAAGGTGTTGATGACGAGCACGCCCATGATGCCGATGACCATGGCGCGCGTCTTGACGATCAGCAGCGTGACGGCGAACGCGACGACCACGCCGCACAGATAGCCCGCGTGCTTTTCGAAAAAGGCCCGCCGGTAGCAGAAGAACAGCAGGATGAGCGGGAAATACATCGACATGCGGATGCGATGGCCGCGGTTGTCGCTGCTGAAAAAGGGCGACTGGCCGATCACATACGACTCCTGGTACCAGTCGGAGGGCACCACGGCCCAGAGCACGATCAGCACCGCGAGAATGACGACGCCGAGCACCAGGAAGCCGCGCTCCAGCTCGCCAAGCGTGGGCTTGAGCGTGAGGAGCAGCGCGAGAAACGAGAAGAAATAGAGCACGGGCAGCAGCTTCACCTGCGCCGTGATGCTCGTGAAAAAGCCCTCGTGAAAATAGAACACGGCGGCGAAGCTCGGCACCAGCAGGAGCCACGCGAAGCTGATGAGGATTTGCCGCGTCATGGGAAAACGCGGTTCGCCGCCCAGACGCAGCACGGCGGGCAGCGAAATGACCGGCAGCGCTTTCGAGAGCGCCCAGAGCGGCACGAGCGTGCTCAGGTAGTGGAAGGTCTGGCCGAAGAGCGGCAAGAGCGCGAGCAGCCACCACGTGACCCGCCACCTGGCGGGCTCGCTCGAAAAGACCGGGGCAAGCCCGGTGGTCGTGGTGGCGGTTTCCATCGCGTGTGATTCGCGCTTGATTCGTTGGCCCGGGCGTGGAAAACCACGGGCTCGCGGAGCAGGCCTAGTAAGTCGTGGGGTTGTTCGAGATCGTGTAATCGAAGCCGCGCTGGAACGGAATGACCTTGTCGATGTACTGATCGACCCACTGGTCGACTTCGGCGATCGAGGACTTCGGCACGAAGATCGTGTCGGTGGCCTGCAGGACGACGTCCTGGATCGGGTCGCCGCGATGCGTGAGCGCGTCGAGGTCGATCGTGCGCAGCATCGGACGGCCGTCGGGGCTGCGGCGGATCAGCACGACTTCGTTGGTACGCGCCGTGTCGAGCAAGCCCTGCGCGGCGGAGATGGCCTGCAGCACGCTCATGCCCGTGTGCAGCGCGATTTCGCCGGGGCGCCCGACCTGGCCGGCCACATAGACCTTGGCGGCCGACTGCACGATGGCAACTGAAGCGTGCGCGTTCTTCGCCATGCCGTTGGCGGCGAGCGCCTTGTTGATGGCGTCGCCGAGTTGGGCCACCGTGAGGCCCGCGGCGGGGATCGTGCCCGCAAACGGCATGGTCAGGCCGCCGTCCGGCGCGACCGAACCGCGGAAGTTCAGCTCGGCATTGAAAGGCATGACGACCGAGAGGTCGTCGCCGGGTTCGATGCGATAGACGCCGGGCGTGGCTTGCGACCACGCGGCGAACTGCGCGCGCTGCTGGAATTGCGGTTCCACCCAGGTCTGGGTGCAGGCGGTAAGCGTCAGCAGCCCGAGGACGCAGGCTGGTCGGAGTATGTTCATCGGGCGCGTGGGTGAAGCGGTGGCTTGCGGTTCCTGATCTCTTGTCAAGTAACGGCAGGAATTGCCGTTAATGAAGGGTGGAACTCACACGATTTTTTCGCGAATTTGCCAAGACTGTCAGTTTAACGCGACATCCTGGATGTTTTCTTACGTATTATATGCGCCGTCGAATCTTCACTGTTGGCCCGGAACCGCACCTGTATGGTTATTACTACTAGAACAAGGCCTGAAAGGAAGGCGGCTGTTGTCGAACTGACGGTCCGGGATTATCTCAACACCGTTTTTTATTATCGCAAGCTTGCCACGGCGGTATTTCTTTCCGTTGTGGCGATCGGCGTGGCGGTCGCGCTGCTGGTGCCCATGCCTTACCGGGCGCAGTCGACGCTGCTCGTACTCCTTGCAGGATATTACGACCAGTCGAACAACCCGAATGGCGCCGCCGCGGTGCAGCCCGCCATTGGCCAGCTCGACGGCGTCGAGGCGCAAATTCTCAGCAGCCCGGAACTGCATCGCGACGTGGTGATTGCGAAACTGGGGCCGAACGCCAGCGAACACGAAATCGACAGCCATTTGCAGGAATTCGAGCACCGGCTGCATATCGAGCAGAACGATCTCGCGAGCACCATCAACCTCACGTATTACGACGCCGATCCCAAGGAAGCGGCCGATGGGCTGTCGCGTCTGCTCGACACGTACTTCCGCCGGCGCGCGACGATCTTCACGTCGGGCCGCGTCGATTTCCTGACCGGCCAGCGCGACGAAGTCGCAAGGCAGCTGAAAAAGGCCGATGCCAACCTGCTCGCGTTCCAGAAAACGCACGGCATCGTCAATATCGACGACCAGACTTCGCGTGCCGTGCTGCTCGAAAGCCAGCTCGTGCAGCAAAAGCTCGAGAACGACACGTCGCTCGCGCAGCATCGCGGCGAACTGAAGTCGGAGCAGGCGTCCTCGAAGGGGGTGAAGGCGACGATTCCGATCTTCACCGACGACTCCGAAGCCGCCCACGCGCTCGACACGATGCAGCTTTCGCTGATGCAGCTCGAAGCGCGCCGCGCCGATTTCGCCTCGCGCTACATGGATAGCTCGCCGTTCGTGCAGCAGCTCGATCAGCAGATTGCCGACATGCACGCGAGCATCGCGCGTCGCAAGGCGCAGATGGCCACGGCCACGCGCTACGGCCACAACGACTACTACGACGTGGTGCAAGGGCGGCTGGCCGCGCTCAATGCGAGCATCGCGGGCGAAACCGCGCGCCAGCAGGCGCTCGAAGATCAGATCAAGGACACCCGCGCGACGCTGCGGAACTTGAGCGACATCTCCAGCCAGATGCGCCAGCTGCAGGCAACGCGCGACATTCTGGCCGACAGCTTCAAGGACCGTTCGCGCCAGGTCGAGCTGGCGAAGATCCAGCAGGGGCAGGTGAGCCAGGTGAACAGCACGAACGTGCGCGTGATCCAGGCGCCGTTCCCGCCTTCGCAGCGCAGCGTGTCGGCCAGTCTCATCATTGCGGCGAGCGTGGCGGCGGGTCTGCTGATTGCGGCGCTCGTCGTGCTCGTCATGGCGAGCCTGCGCGAGACCTTCCTGAGTCCGGAGCAGGCCGAGCGCTCGCTGCTGCTGCCGGTGCTGAACGCGCCCGTGATGCTCGGCGGCGGCGGCGGCGCGCGCCGGCCCGGCGCCGCGGGCGCGTCAGCCGACGCGGGCAAGGCGGCCAGCCGGCCCGCGCATATGGCGTACGGCCGCATGATCGCGGCCATCAACGCGAGCACGGACTCGCCCGCCAAGGTCGTCATGGCGCTCTCGTTCGGCAAGAACGACGGGCTGCTTTCGGTGATTCGCGGCCTCGCCGTCGAACTGGAGCACCGCACGACCAAGCCGGTCCTCATTCTCGACATGGCTTCCGGCGCCGACGCGCCGCTCTACGGTCCGCCGAACGCGCAAGGCCTGCTGACGTGGTCGGGGCACGGCGGGCAAAGCCGTGCGGCGAGCGCGGCGCCCACGGAGATCGCGGCTTCGGGCGGACTCGTGTTCGAGAGCGTCGAGCGGCACAACATCGTCGTCGCGCGGCCGGAAAGCGGCACGTTCCCGGCTTCGTGGCAGCAGACCACGACTCTCTTCGACGCGCTGCGCGAGGCGCACGACTACATCGTCGTACATGCGCCGCCCGCGAGCCAGTCCTTCGCCGGCATCGAAAACGCGGCGCTGGCGGACGCCACGGTCATGGCGGTGCGCGCAGAGGTGTCGCGCAAGCCCGTAGTCCTCGGCCTCAAAACGCAGCTGCTCGACGCGGGCGGCAGGTTGATCGGCATCGCGCTGACGCATCGGCGCGGCTATATCCCGAACTTCATTTATCGATTCTTCTAACATTCGGGACCTGACTGCCATGCATCAGATCAGCGCCATCCTGCCGGTCAAGACGCGGGGACGGCATTACGCCGACAACATCGGCCGCTGCGACATCCTGTTCTCGTCGCTGCGTCACTTCACGACGCCCAAAACGTTTCACCGTTTCGTGATCGTCGTGCCGCACGAGGAACTCGACGAGGTCAAAGGCTACGCGAAGGCGTGGTCCGATTTCCCCATCGAAGTGGTCGACGAATCGCTGTACATGGGCATTTTTGCGGAGTTCTCGCAGCGTCACCAGATCCGCAACTGGCACCGGCAGCAGATCATCAAGCTGAATGCGCCCGAATGGATCGAGACCGAGTATTTCCTCGTGCTCGACCCCGACTGCTTCGCCACGCATCGCTTCAGCGCGGATACGCTGATTCTCGACGGCCGTGCGCTCACGCATGTGCAGCCGCGTACGGCGGAGCCGTATTACTGGGAGGCTTCGGCGAAGCTGCTGAATCTCGATCCGCAACTCGCGCGCGACGGCATCTGGTGGACGCCGGCCATCCTGTCGCGCACGCTGTGCCTGAGCCTGCAAGAGCGCCTGGCGGCGTTGCACGGCACCGACTGGCGCCGCGTGCTGCTCGCCAATTACGCGCTCGACTGGACCGAATACACGCTTTACTGGCTCAACGCGGAAAACGAAGGGTTGCTGGAGCAGTACCACACGGGCCCGAAGCCTGGCCAGCGCGCGCTGCACGCCGACGAAAGCGTCTGGTTTGCCGACAAGATGGAAGGCTGGAGCGAGGCGCGCCACCTCGCGCCGGAAAGCGACGGCATGTTCGCCGTGGTCCAGAGCAACACGCACATCTCGCCGCAGCGCGTGGTGGAAAAGCTTGCGCCGTATTTCCCGATCACGCTGCAGCCTTACGAGCGCCATATCGACCCCACGCTCAAGGGTGCCGAGCTTTATTCGGCTGTGGCGCGTCGCGGGCTCAAGCTGTTGAACAAGCTGCGCGGCTAATCAGGCCGTTGCGTTTGAAGCGAGCCCGAAACGACGCCGGGCGCGTCGTTCATCGCCCCGGCTGCAGGTGGCCCCAGCTCACGAGGATGGCCTGAATGCTGCGCGCGTAGGCATCGCGCTCGTGCGGCGACTCCGAGTGGTACGCGCCAATGGCGCGCCACGTGTTGCCGTATCGCACCATCTTTTGCTTGAGCAGCCAGGCGGCCACGAAAATATTCACGCACGGGTCCGTGAGGGCGCCGTGTGGAATGCCCTCGCGCGAAAGCTCCGAAAAGTGGATCGAGTTGATCTGCGCTTGCCCGACGTCGATCGAGCCGTTCGCATTGTGATTGATGGCCGCCGCGTCGCCTTTCGATTCACGCCACGCCACGGCGCGCAGCACGAGCGGATTCACGCCCTGGTAGGCGCCGGCCTTTTCAAAGCATTCGTCGGCGGGCGGCGCGGCGTGCGCGGCCGTTGCGCCGAGCGCCGCGAGGCTCATGAACGCGACCCACGCGCGCATGACTCGCGATCGCAGCTGGCGCAGGGCGTTGGTCTTCTGCTGCATGGGTCGAAGCTCCGGGTTGGGCGTCAATGCGCGACGTCACTGCGCGAGAGCGGAATCGAGTTGCTGCTCGATGTCCTTGAGGTAGGCGCGCGAGGTGTCGGAGACGACGAGGCGCGGCGTGGGCATGGCGCAATGGCAATCGCGCTGGCGCACCTTCTTCTTGCTGTGCGAAGACGAATGCGGCGCGGGAACCTCGTCGTCGTCGCCGGTCGTGGGCGGCAGCATGGCGAGCGAGGGCAGCGGCGGATAGACCTTGTCGGCGGCGGGCGTCGCCGCAGCGGCAACGACGGTGGCAGTGGCGGGCGCGCTGGCGGCGGGTTGGCCCGCCCAGGCGGCGCTACAGAAGCCGAATGCGGCGGCGGCGAGAACGATCGGACGCATCGTGTCAGCTCCCCGCATGCCACGGCTCGATCGAGACGCTGTACGTCTGGTTCGCGCCGGCCGTCAGGTTTTCGAGCGTGGGCTTGGGCCCTTGCGCGGGCACGCCCCGCCAGATGGCCTGATTGATGTACTTGAAGTCCTGGCCGAGCGCCGTCACGCGGATCACGGTGGGCTGCTTCTGCGCGGCGGCGAGCGCGCCCGCCTTGGCGAGCACCGCGCTCAGCTGCGGGTCGTGCGCGCCTAGCGCATCGGCGGGAATGTCGAACTTCATGATGACGTTCGACACGGCGGGTTTCCCGGTTTGTGCCGTGGTGGCCGGCTGCAGTTGCGCGCAGCCTGTCATAACCATTACGGCAAGTAAAAGCAAAACGCGCGTCACGTCCGGGTCTCCAAAAATTCGTGGCGATGTACGCGTTGTCGGCCTCGCGCGCGCGGACTTGATACCCAGGCGGCAAACGTTTGCCAAAAAGAAAGACTTCGCTCGCGCAGTGCCGCTTCCCGGAAGGTTGCCCGCGCGCCATGGTGTGTTCGGGCAGGGAACTGCCTCCCCGATCTGGATGGGGAATGCGCTGCGCATGCGGCGAATAGGTGTGAAGAATGCTGAACGGCGGCGCGGCACCGGCCCGGGTGCCGCGCGCCGGCGCTCGTTAATTGAGCTTGCCGAGCACCGCCGTGAACTCGTCCTTGCTCAAGGCGCGCAGCGTTTGCGTGCGGATATTGCCGAGCGACCCGAGGGCGAGGCCGAACGCCATGAAGCTTTGCTCGTCGGGCGCGTCGATGACCGTGACGACGTCGTATTTCCCGAGCGTCCAGTAGATCTGCTTCATTTCGCAGCCGAAAGTTTTGGCGAGTTCCGCTGCCTGACTGGCGCGTTGCGCGCTGTTCTTGACGGCGCGGATACCCTGGTCGGTGAACTGCGAGAGCACCACATAAGTCGCCATGACGAATCTCCTTACGATGACATCGATACGCGGACTACTGGCTTCCCTCGGCCGACCCTTCGGGCCGGATGTTCTGGTTGTGGCGGAAAAGATTGTGCGGGTCGTATTTCGTCTTGACGGCGACGAGACGGCTCATGTTCGGACCGTAGGCGGCTTCGACGCGCGTGCTTTCGTCGTCGGTGAGGAAGTTTACGTAGACGCTGCCGAGCGCGTAAGGCGCGGAAGCTTCGAAGAAGCCGCGCGCCCAGGCGACGCAGCGGGTGTCGTCGGCGGGATCGGTCCAGCGGCCGTGCACGTTCATGACGTAGAGTGCGTCGCGATTCGGGTAGGCCATCGCATCGGGCGCGACGCGCAGCGTCGCGCCGCCGATCTGGCCGAAGAATATTTCGCACTCGGGCGAGGGCAGCGCGGCGATGGCGTCGATCAGCGTGTCGATGAGACCGTCGGGCAACGCGTTGAGATTGTGCGATTTCCAGTAGTTGCGCGCGCCCGGCGTGAGGAGCGGATCGAACGCCTGCTGCCACGCGGCGTAGGGCATCGGCCCGAGATGTTCGCCACACGGCTTGCCGAAGCGCCGCACCGCGTCCACCGCGTTCGGCCCGTTTTCCGGCGGCCCCGAATAGCAGATCGCGAACACGATGACGGGCTTGCCGTGCACCTCGGGCGGCAGGAACGGCAGCGGCGGCGCGAGACGCGAGACGCTCCACACGGTCAGGTCTTCGGGCATCGCTTCGGCCGCCTCGCGGTAATGCGTCAGCGCTTCTTTCGCGGCGTCGAACGGCAGCACGACCAGTCCGCCGTAGATCTCGGGGCCGACGGGGTGAAGCGCGAACTCGAACATCGTCACCACGCCGAAGTTGCCGCCGCCGCCGCGCAGCGCCCAGAAGAGGTCGGCGTTGTCTTCGGCGCTCGCACGCAGCAGATTGCCGTCGGCGGTCACGACGTCGGCAGCGACGAGGTTGTCGATCGACATGCCGAAGCGCCGGCTCAGCCAGCCGAAGCCACCGCCCAGCGTGAGACCCGCGACGCCCGTCGTCGAGTTGATGCCGAGCGGCGTGGCGAGGCCGAACGCCTGCGCTTCATGGTCGAAGTCGTGCAGCGTGGCGCCTGGCTCCACATACGCGCGGCGCGTGGCGGGCTCGACTCTGACCGACTTCATGAGCGAGAGATCGATCACGATGCCGCCGTCGCATAGCGCGCTGCCCGCGATATTGTGGCCGCCGCCGCGCACGGCGAGCGGCAGCCCGCTTTCACGCGCTAGCGCCACGGCCTGGCGCACGTCGGCGCAACCGCGGCAGCGCACGATGAGTGCGGGGCGGCGCTCGATCATCGCGTTCCAGATTTGCCGGGCTTCTTCGTAGGCCGCGTCGCCGGGTTGCAGGGCTTCGCCGCGCAGCGCGCTTTTCAATGTGGCGATGGATTCGCTCGACAGGCTCGACATGGCACACCTCTCAATTCAACGGATCGGACAAGCGCGCGCCACTAGCCGGGCGTGCGTTTTCATGGACTGAACGGAACTGCGGGCGACCGCTTCAATTGTCGAATCAATGCGGCTGACGCACGCGCGTGACGCGGCATGCGTCCGGTCGGGAAAGCGGGAAGGAAGGGCTTTCGCAAAGGGCGGTGGGGGCCGCCTCTGGCCGGACCGCGAGGGACCGGGGGCGAGCGCTTTGTGACACCGAGCCTCGCCGATTCATTAGATAACCTAAATTACGCAGCCTGATAAAAAAACGTGCAATTAATTCAGATTATTGTCGCGTCTGGATTCGCTTTAATAGTTTAGCAAGCGCACTGCATGGCTTCTATCATTTTCGCGCACGAGCGGGCGGCATGCGTGGCGGTAGGAATCATACGCTTTACGTTGTAATATCGACGCATTCCAGCCCCGCACCGCCCCATGACCGACGTCGCCCCCGACGAAGTACGCCTCGCCGCCGAGATCGAACGGCTCAAGGCCGAGTTTCCCAAAACGCGCGAGCTGTATCGCGAAGTGTGCGCGCTGATGTTCTTCCGTTATGGCATCACGCCCACGGCCAACCGGCTCTATCAGCTCGTGCACCGCGGCAGCATGAGCACGCCTACGGCAGTCCTTTCGGAGTTCTGGGCCACCCTGCGCGAGAAGAGCCGCGTGCGTATCGAGCACGCCGATCTGCCCGAGGAACTGCAAGGGGCCGCCGGCGAACTCATGGGCGCGCTCTGGACGCGCGCCACGGCGGCCGCACAGGCGTCGCTCGAAGCGCTGCGGCTGGAAGTGGAGGAGGCGCGCCGCGCCGCGGAAGGCGCAACGGCCACCGTGCGCGCGGACCTCTCACACACGGAGGTGGCGCTCGAACAGCGCACCGCCGCGTTGCTCACGGCGCAGGTGCGCATTCAGGAGCTGGAGCAGGCGCAAGCCGCCGCGGTTGCCACGCGCGGCGCACTCGAAGCGGAACTGGTGCGCGAGCGCGAGGCGAGCCGCGAACGCGACACGGCGCTCACCCAGGCGCGCGCCGACTTTGCGGCCGAACGCGACAAGCTGCGCGCAAGCGCCGAACTCGCGGAAACGCGCTGGCAGGCAGCGGAGAAGCGCGCCCAGCTCGAAATCGAGCGCGAGCGCACGGCCAACGCGCGTTTGCAGCGCGATGCCGAAGCCGCCACGCAGCGCGCGGCGCGCACGGAGGACAGTGCGCGCGCCGAAATTCAGGCGTTGCAGACGCAGCTCGGCGATTTGCGCCACCAGGTGGGCACGCTCGAAGGCCGGCTCGACGCACTGCGTTCGACCCACACAATTCAGGGGCAAGAGCGTGAGGCGGCGCCGGAGAACGGCGCTGCTGCGAAGCCGTTGCGAGCGGCGCGCAAGGCGGGGCAAAAGGCGTGAAGGCTTTATCTGTTCCGCGATTCCTTCGAGATCCTCACTGAACCACGGCGTCGCGCCGCGTGTCACTCGTCGCGCACGCGCACCGGCAGCTCGGTTTTGTACTCCACGCGGCGCAGCGCGACGGAAGTGTGAATGTCACGCACGCCCTCGATCTTGGTGAGGCGCGTCATGACGAAACGCTCGATGCCCGCAATATCGCTCGCCACTACGCGCAGCATGTAGTCGAACGCGCCCGTCATCAAATAACACTCCATCACCTCGTCGTAGTTCGAGATCGCGCGCTCGAACGCGGCCAGCCGTGTCTCGTTCTTCTTCTCGATTGCCACCGACACGTACGCGTTGACGGGAAAGCCCGCCTTCTCCTGATCGAGCAGCGTGACGTACTGCGTGATGACGCCGCGCTCTTCGAGCATGCGGATGCGCCGGTAGAACGGCGAGAGCGAAAGCCCGAGCGATTCCGCGAGGTCGGCGGACTTCACGTGCGCGTCGCGCTGCAGGGCGTGCAGGATGGCCACATCTACGCGGTCGAATTTCATTGGCCAGGTTTCCCTGAAAAAGGTGAATTTGGGGCGAGTGTTGCTAATTCATGAGCAAACCGTGGCTCAGTTTGGCACGAATCGCCGCTATTGGCTACCTAGAATCCGCTAATACCCACAAGCCGAACAGCGGAGACAAACATGAACATGCGAGCCGTCGAGACCGACCGCCAGATCGATACGGACTATCGCCTCGAAGACCGCTATCTGCGCGAGGACGGCGCGGTGTTTCTCACCGGCACCCAGGCGCTGGTGCGCATCCTGATCGAACAGGCGCGCACGGACCGGCTTGCCGGGCTGAAAACGGCGGGTCTCGTTTCCGGCTATCGCGGCTCGCCGCTCGGCGGATTCGATCAGGAACTGTGGCGCCAGAAGGCGCTGCTCGCGGACTTCGATGTGCGTTTCGAGCCGGGCCTGAACGAGGACCTCGGCGCGACCATGCTGTGGGGCGCACAGCAACTCGACGCGTTTCCCGGCAAACGTGTGGAAGGCGTGTACTCGATGTGGTACGGCAAGGGGCCGGGCGTGGACCGCACCGGCGACGTATTCCGCAACGCCAACATGCTCGGCACCGCGCGGCACGGCGGTGTGCTGGCCGTGGCCGGCGACGACCACGCGGCGCAGTCGTCGATGTTTCCGCACCAGACGGACCACGTCTTCGAAGGCGCGATGATGCCGATTCTCTTTCCGGCGTCGGTCGAGGAGTACATCGACTACGGGCTCACCGGCTATGCGCTGTCGCGTTTCAGCGGGCTGTGGGTCGGTTTCAAGGCGATTACGGAAACGGTGGAAAGCGGCCGCTCGATGCGCGTGGGCCGTGGCGCGCCGTTGCGCTTGCCTGCGGACATCGCGGTGCCGCCGCAGCGCGGCTTCAACTACGACACGCAATTGCGCTGGCCCGCGGAGCGCGCCGAACTGGAGCGCCGCGTGCTGGAAGAGCGCCTGCCCGCCGCGCTCGCCTTCATGCGCGCGAATCCGCTCGACCGCGCGTTGCTGCGTCCCGCGCAGGCACGCGTGGGCATCGTCACGGCGGGCAAGGCGCATGCGGACGTGCTGGCCGCGTTCGAGGCGCTGGGCCTCACGGCGGAGCGCCTCGAACAACTCGGTATCGGGCTTTATAAGGTCGGCATGATCTGGCCGCTCGAAACCGAAGGGATCAAGGTATTTGCGCGCGGCATGCTGGCGCTTTTCGTCGTGGAGGAGAAGCGCTCGTTCGTGGAGCGGCAGATCAAGGAGGCGCTCTTCAACGTGCGTGCCGACGAGCGGCCCTCCGTGCACGGCAAGACGCTTGGCGAGCACGAGCCGCTGCTGCCCGCCGCGATGGAGTTCGCGCCCGAGCAGTTGGCGCACGCACTGCAGCGGTTTTTCCGGCACGTCGAGGTCGATGTGCCGCTGCTCGCTACGGGCGCAACCCAGGCGCGTCTGGGCGGCGCGCAGCGCGTGATCGCGCTCGCGCAGGTGCCGCAAGGCGAACCGCTCACGCGCAAGCCGTTCTTCTGCGCGGGCTGCCCGCACAATACGTCGACGCGTCTGCCGGACGGCTCGCATGCCGCGGCCGGCATCGGCTGCCACATCATGGCGCTCGGCGAGGCGGGCAACACGGCGACGTTCTGCCAGATGGGCGGCGAAGGCGTGCAGTGGGTCGGCATGTCGACCTTCACGGACATGCCGCATCTGTTCGTGAATCTCGGTGACGGCACCTACCAGCACTCGGGCAGCCTGGCGATCCGCCAGGCCGTGGCGGCGCGCGCGAACGTCACCTACAAGATTCTCTTCAACGACGCGGTGGCGATGACCGGCGGCCAGCCCGCCGAGGGCGGCCTGACCGTGCATCGCGTGGTGGCGCAGGTGCAGGCCGAAGGCGTGAACGAAGTCGTGGTGGTCACCGACCGGCCTGAGCAATACGCGGGATCGCTGGGGTTGCCTGCGGGCGTGACGCTCCTCCACCGCGACGCGCTCGATGCGCTGCAACGCCGCCTGCGCGAGCAGAAGGGCGTTTCGGTGATCGTCTACGACCAGACCTGCGCCGCCGAAAAGCGCCGCCGCCGCAAGCGCGGCAAGCTGATCGATCCGCCTACGCGTGTGGTGATCAATCCGGCCGTGTGCGAAGGCTGCGGCGACTGTTCCGTGCAGTCGAACTGCATCGCGATCGAGCCGCTCGAAACGGCGCTCGGCCGCAAGCGGGCCATCAATCAATCGAGCTGCAACAAGGACACCGCGTGCGTGAAGGGCTTTTGCCCGAGCTTCGTGACGGTGGAGGGCATGGAGCCGAAGCGCCCGGACGCCGCGCGCATCCAGCGCATCGAGGCCGAACTGCGCGCCACGCTCGCGCCGCCCGCGCGCGTGCCGCAGGCGCTGGAGCAACATCTGCGCATGGTTGTGACGGGTGTGGGCGGCACGGGCGTCGTGACGATCGGCGCGATCCTCGCCATGGCCGCGCACCTTGAAGGGCGCGGCGCCTCGACGCTCGACTTCACCGGCCTCGCGCAAAAGAACGGCGCGGTGTTGAGCCACGTGCAGATCGCGCAGAGCCGCGGGCTCATCACCACCTCGCGCATCGGCGCACAGGCGGCCAACGTACTGCTGGGCTGCGACGCCGTGGTGGCGGCATCGTCGGGCGCGCTCTCGCGCCTGCCGGCCAGCGGCGCGCGCGCGATCGTGAACGAGCGCATCACCGCTACCGCCGACTTCGTGCGCGACGGCGATCTGCCCGTGAGCAAGGCCGTGCATCAGGCAGCGATAGAGAGCGCGATGGGCGCGGACGGCGCGGTGTTCTGGGACTGTACGGCGGCGGCGGAAGCGATTTTCGGCGACGCCATCGCCTCGAACATGATGATGGTGGGCTACGCGTATCAGTCTGGCCTCGTGCCGCTTGCCGAAGCATCGATCCTGCAGGCAATCGGGCTCAACGGCGCGGCTGTAAAGATGAACGAACGCGCGTTCCTCTGGGGGCGTCTGATCGCACAGGACACTCGCGTGCTCGAACGCGTGACGGGAGCGGAGGTTGCGGCCGCGGACACGCCGTTCGATCTCGCACGTTTCGTGGCCGAACGCGAGCGCGACCTCACGCGGTACCAGAACGCCGCCTATGCGAAGCGCTATCGCGCGCTGGTCGATACCGTTGCGCAGGCCGAGCGCGCGATCGAAGGGGCGAGCGGCGCGCTCGCGCAAGCGGCAGCGCGCCATTACTTCAAGGTGCTGGCTTACAAGGACGAGTACGAAGTGGCGCGCCTGCACACGGATGGCGGCTTCGGCGCGTACCTGTCCGGCCTGTTCGACGGCACGGCGGGCAAGAAGACTTTCCACATGGCGCCGCCGCTCCTCACGCGCCGCGACGCGCAAACGGGACGCCGCAACAAGATCGCGCTGCGCGGCGTGTGGGCCGAGCCGCTGCTGCGCGTGCTCAAGCACGGCAAGGCGCTGCGCGGCACGCCGCTCGATCCGTTCGCACTGCAGCGCGACCGCGTGATCGAGCGCGCGATGATCGGCGAATTCGAGGACGACGTGCGCCTCGTGCTCGGCAAGCTCACGCAGCGGACGCTTGCAGCGGCCGTGGGCCTCCTCGGCGTGCCGGGTGCGGTGCGAGGCTTCGGTATCGTCAAGGAGCGCAATTACGAGCGTTCGCGCGGCGTGCGCGAAAAGTATCGCGCGGAACTGGCGGTTGAGACGGTTTAAAAGATCGGATAACTAATGGAGAAGACTCAAATGGTTGTGCAGGACAAGACGTTTTTTATCACTGGTGGTGGTTCGGGACTCGGCGCGGCGGTGGGCCGACACCTGCTCGAACGCGGCGCGAATGTCGTGTTCGGCGATATCGACGTAGCGCGTGCGCGTGACGTGGCGGCGCTCGGCGGCGAGCATGCACTGGCCGTCGAGGTGGATGTGACGCTGGCGGCAAGCGTCGAGGCGGCGATCGCGCTCGTCACGCAGCGCTTCGGTGCGCTGCATGGCGTGGTCAACTGCGCGGGCATCGCACCGGCGCAGCGCATCGTCGGCAAAGAGGGCGCGCATTCGCTCGATCTGTTCGCCAAGGTCGTGAGCGTCAACCTCATCGGCACCTTCAACGTGATGCGCCTCGCCGCCGTGGCGATGGCGAGCAACACGCCCGACGCCGGCGGCGAGCGCGGCGTGATCGTCAATACGGCTTCGGTGGCCGCGTACGATGGCCAGATCGGGCAGTCGGCCTATGCGGCCTCGAAGGGCGGCGTCGTTTCGCTCACGCTGCCCGCTGCGCGCGAACTGGCGCGCAACGGCATTCGCGTCGTGACCGTCGCGCCCGGCATCTTCGAAACGCCGATGCTGCTCGCCATGCCCGCCGAAGTGCAGCAGGCGCTGGGCGCGGGCGTGCCGTTTCCGCAACGTCTTGGCCAGCCCGCGGAGTTCGCGGCGCTCGTCAAGCATATCGTCGGCAACCGCTATCTGAACGGCGAGGTGATCCGGCTCGACGGCGCCTTGCGCATGGCGCCGCGCTGATATCCGGTTTGTGTGGGGCCGACCGTCGGGGCGACGTCGCAGACCGCGTATCGTAGAATCGGAACCATCGACTCACGATATTCGAAAAGCACATGGCCAAGGACGTGACCTTGCGGCAGTTCCGCTACTTTGTGGCGGCGGCGCAGAACGGGCAGTTTTCGATGGCGGCGGCGGCCGAGCATGTTTCGCAGTCGGCAATCACCAATGCGGTGCTCGCGCTCGAGGAGGCGCTCGGCACGCGGCTCTTCGTGCGCTTGCCCCAGGGCGTGGAGCTGACGCCCGACGGGCAGGACTTCCTCAATCACGCGCGCCACGTGCTGGAGTCGGTGCGCGACGCGCTGCACAAGGCGCCATTTCGCGCGCATAGCCTGCGCGGCACGGTGCGCATGGCCGCCTCCTATACGCTGCTCGGCTACTTCCTGCCGGAACTGCTCGCGCGCTTTCGCGCGACCTATCCCGAGATCGAGATCGACCTGCACGATCTGGACCGGCCCGCCATCGAGGCGGCGGTGCTCGCGGGCGAGGTGGATCTCGGCGTGGCGTTGCTTTCCAACGTGGAGCGGCGCGCGCGCTTCGGCCACCACTTGCTGATGCGTTCACGCCGCCAGTTGTGGGCTGCGCCGACGCATCCGCTCGCGCAGATGGGCACCGTCACGCTGCGCGACATCGCGCGTTACCCCTATATCCAGCTCACGGTGGACGAGGGCGAAGCCTCGACGCTGCGCTACTGGAAAAAGCGCCGTGTTGCGCCGAATATCGCGTTTCGCACGAGTTCGATGGAAGCGCTGCGCGGGCTCGTGGCGCACGGCTTCGGCGTGACGATTCTCTCGGACATGGTGTTCAGGCCGTGGTCGCTGGAGGGCAAGCGCATCGACGCGTGCGCCATCGAGGATGCCATTCCGCAGATGGAAGCGGGCATGTTGTGGCATCCTGGGGCAGTGCTCAGCGATCCGGCGAGAGCGATGCAGCAGTTTTTGATTCATGCTTGCGGGAATTGAGGGGGGCGGCCGCGCTCCTCCACGCACCGTACCTGGGTAAAAACAAGGAAGCCTCATGTCGGCCGTGTCGGCGTTCAAGCTCGTGCTCCTTTCGCTCATCGCCATCATCGCGCTCGAGTTGCTCGCCAAACGCCTGCGCCTGCCGCCCGCTGCCGCGCTGCTGGTCGGCGGCGCCGCCATGGCCTTCGCGCCCGGCCTGCCGCCGGTCGTGATCGACCCGGACCTCGTCCTCATCGTGTTTCTGCCGCCCTTGCTGATGGACGGCGCCTACTTCTTCGTCTGGTCCGACTTCAAGCGTCACCTCGCGCCCATCCTGCTCTTCGCCATCGGCGCGGTGGCTTTCACGACGTGGGCCGTTGGCGTGGTCGCGCATTGGGCCGTTCCGTCGCTGCCGTGGGCCGCATGTTTCGCGCTGGGCGCGGTGGTATCGCCGCCCGATGCGGTCGCCGCGAAAGCCGTGCTCGAACGGCTCGCGCTGCCGCGCCGCCTGATGGTGCTGCTCGAAGGCGAGAGCCTGCTCAACGACGCCGCCGGTCTCGTGCTGTTTCGCTTCGCCGTCGCGGCGGCATTGACGGGCGTTTTCAGCGAGCCGAATGCGGCGCTCAGTTTCGTCGGGCTCGCGCTGGGCGGCATTGTGGTCGGCGCTGTCGTCGGCTATGTCGTCGTGTGCCTGCTGCGTCAGCTCGAAGACGAGTATCTGATCATCACCGCCTCCGTGCTGGCGGGCTGGATTGCCTATATCGCCGGGGACATGCTGGGCGTTTCGAGTGTGATCGCCACGGTCACGTGCGGCATGCAGCTAGGCTGGCATCAGCACGAAATCTTTTCGGCCACGGTGCGCAGCCGCGGTACGGCGTTCTGGCAGGTCATGGTCTTCGTGCTCGAGGCGCTGGTGTTCGTGCTGATCGGCCTCTCGCTGCGTGGGGTCATGCTGCGCCTCGGCGGGACGGGCAATGCGGTCGCGCTGCTCGGTCCGGCTGCGATGGCCGTGGTGCTCGCCGTTGTCGCCTCGCGCTGCGTGTGGACGTATGGCATCGAGATCGTGAGGACCGCGCTGCACCGGATCATGCCGCGCCGCGTGAGCGCGCCGGACTTTCGCGGCGCAACCGTGGTGAGCTGGGCCGGCATGCGCGGCGTGGTCACGCTGGCCATTGCGCTCGCGCTGCCCGAAGCGATGCCGGGCCGCGATCTCATTCTCTTCGCCGCGTTTGCCGTCATTCTGTTCACGGTGCTGCTGCAAGGCACGACCATCGGGCCGCTCATCAAGCTGATCAGGCCTGCGGACGATATGGAAGGGGAGGAGCCCTACCTCAACGAGCCGCAGGCATGGGCGCGCCTCGAAGCTGCCCAGCTGGCGGCGATCACGCCGCTCGTCCACGGGCCGGACGGCAGCGTGATCCACCCGCGGCTGCTGGAGCAGTACACGTATCGCGCGAACCTGACGCGCAATTATGCGAATGCCGAGAGCTATCCGCAGGGGATGCGCACCTCGCACTACGACGTCGTGCTGGCCGCCGTGGAGGCCGGGCGCGCGGAGCTGTTGAAGATGCACCGCGCGGGACTCATCCACGACGAACTGCTGCGCGTGCTCGAACGCGATCTCGATCTGGAGGAGCTTTCGGCGCGGCACGGCAGGGGTTGATGCTTTCCCCCGCGTTCTTCAGGCGTGCACGACGAGTGGCGCGAACAGGTGCGAGAGGTCGCGCTGCTGGTCGAGGTTCCAGAGAAACCCAAGCGCATCGTCGGCGCGCGCCTTGCCGATCGCAGGCGCCGCGTTCTTGCGGAACTTGACCTCGAAGTCGCCGCGCTGCATCGGCCGAGTGGCGAAGCCTGGAATGTCGTCCACGCGCTTCGACACGGTTTGTCCGTCCGCGAGCGTGGCGCTCACGAGGGTCGCGTAATACTTCGGATAGAGCCGGGTCAGTTCGGCATCGTCTACAACCTTGATCTTTTGCATGAACGCGCGGATCTTCGGGTCGCGCAGCGCTTCGGGGCGATAGCTCGCCAGGCTGATATCGCCGTCGAACATGGCGCGCGCGGTCACGTAGGGCAGGCTGTGATCGGCGGTCTCGCTCGTTTCGGGGGCCCATTTCTGCGGGTCCATGCCCGCCGAGAAGTAGCCTTCGTGCGAGGTGCGAATCTCCATGCTGACGATACGGTCGAGGTCGCCCACCTGCTTCGCCACGTCGATGCCGGCGGCAATGGCCGTCTGCGTGAGCGCCTGCGCCGGGTAGAACTTTACGGCACAGTCGTTGATGCGAAACGGCCGGCCTTTGCCGCCGAAGCTCGCCGTGTCGATGCTGAATGGTCCGGACACCTGCTTGAACAGCCCCGCATTGCCCTCGAAGATCGGCGCGGGGCCCGTGAGTCCGTCGCGCGCGAGGGCGGCCGAGAACACGGCGTTGCGTGCGGCGTCGGCATCGGCGAGACCCTTCCAGTTCGACATGGTCTGCACGCGCGTCTGGTTCAGCGCGAGGTGGCCGTTGAGCGCGAGGTTGACCGCCTCGGCCAGTTGCCGCTCGTCGAGCTTCATGAGCTTGCCCGCCGCGAGCGCGGCTGCGGGCAGGCTGAAGATGGGGTGATCCCAGCCGCGCGAACTGATCGAGGCGGCGTCCATGAGGCGGCAATCGATTTCGTAGGCAAGGGCGATGGCGACGATCAGATCGCGGCCATTCGCACCTTCGGCCTCGGCCTGGGCGAGACACGCTGCGATGTTGTCGCTCGGGTGGCCGATTTCCTTGCCCGCGTAGACGTCGTTGAGGTCGTAGTAGCGGATGGCCGCGCCGTTCGCGAAGGTCGCGAGGTCGGGCGACGTGCGCCGCTGGGTGCCGAGCACCGTTGCACCCCGGCCGTCGCCGCTCGCGTAGTTGAGCGCGACCCGGCGCGCGATGCCCACGGGTTTCTCGCCGAGCGCAGCGATGCCGCAGCCCAGCGCGTCGGCAGTGTGGGTCTTGACCGCTTCGATCGTGCCGGCGTCGAGGTCGTCGTAGTTCAGTGCGGCGGCGTAAGCCGCAAGCCGCTGCGCGATGGTGGCCGATGCCGATGCGGACGCGACCTTCTGCGCGCGCGCCGCGCCGATGCCGCCGAATGTACCCGCGCTCGCGGCGAGCGCCGTGAGCGACGCCATGAATGCACGCCGTTGCATGCGGTGTCTCCTTGATCTTCGTTGGTTTTAGGGAAGAATGCCGATCAAACGAGCAGCAGCAGCGCCGCGCCGAATACCACGGTGCCGAGCAGGAACGTCATGACCGTGAAGCCCAGCACGCGCTGCACGCCGATGCCCGCCATCGCGACCACGGGCGCGGCCCAGAACGGCTGCATCATGTTCGAGACCTGCTCGCCCATGGCGACGGCCATGGTGGTCGCGGGCATCGAAGCATGCAGCGCGATCGCGGCGGGCACGACGAACGGCCCCTGCACGGCCCAGTGGCCGCCGCCGCTCGGAATGAAGAACGTGACGATGAGCGAGCACACATAGCTCCAGAACGGCAGCGTATGCGTGTTCGAGATCGCGATGAAGAAGTGCGAGATCACGTTGGGCAGGCCCGTGGCGTCCATCATGCCCATCACGCCGCCGTAGAGCGGGTATTGCAGCATCATCGAGCCGGTTTGTTTGGCGGCGTTCTTGACCGCGTCCGCGTAGGCAAGCGGATAGCCATGCAGGATCACGCCCGCGATGAACATCACGAAGATCACGGCGTTCACGCCGGAAAACGCTTCGATATGCTCGACGTGCGCGAGCACGAGGAACGTCACGCCCACGAGGCCGATGAACGCGCTGCCGATCCACGAGTATTCGAGCCACTTCGCGAAGCTCAGCTTGCCTTCGGGGCGCTTGCGCGGTTCCGGGTCGGGGTTCTTCTCGATGTCGAGCACGACGGCGTCTTCATCGCGCGGCTTGAGGAGCGCGAGCACGATGGGCGTGGCGATCAGCATCACGACCACGGGCACGAGGTTGAACGCCGTGAACACGGTGTCGTTGAACGGCAGCACTTCGCCCGTGAGCTTTTGCACGACGTTCATCGCGCTGCCCGGCGTGGATTGCGCGAGCGCGATGGAGCTGGAAATGCCGCTCGCCCACACCACCCAGCCCGAAAAGCCCGCCGCGACGATCCACGCGAAGTCCACGCGCATGCGCTTGGCCACTTCGCGCGCGAGCAGCGCGCTCACCACGAGACCCAGACCCCAGTTGAAGAACGAGGCCACGGCCACGAGCACGAAGGTGAGCGCCGCGGCCTGCACCGGCGTGCGGGCCACGCCCACGAGCGCCTTGAACACGCGCTGCACCGGCGCGGCGTGCGCGAATGCGTGGCCCGTGACGAGCACGAGTGTGATCTGGAAGGCGAACGTGAGGATATTGAAGAAGCCCTTGTACCACCCGACCACGAGCGTGTTGAGCGTCGCATGCGGGGCGAACATCGCCGAGAGCGCGGCCACGACCGCGGTGATGAGAATCGCGAGCACGAACGGGTCGGGAATGGTGCGCTCGAACAGGCTGATCGTCGCGTCGGTAAAGCGTGTCTTGCGTACGGGTGCGGCGGTGGCGGTGGACTTCACGTATCGTCTCCTGGTGCTGAATGTGGCCGCGCGTACCTGGCGCACGGCTGTTTGTATGGGGGCGCCGTGGCGCTGGTTCATCGGGCGAAGCCGTAGAGTTCGGCGGGGTTGTCGACGAGAATCCGCTTGCGTGCCGCTTCGTCCTCGACCCATCTGCTGAGCAGATCGAAGATCGCGGCGGTGTCGGGCTTGTGCGTCTCCGTCACGTGCGGCCAGTCGCTGCCCCACACGGTGCGCTCCGGCAGCAGTGCGGCCCATGCGCGCGCGGTCTCGGCGAGGTCGGCGTAACCGCCCGCGAGGCCCACCTGCGAATCGAGGTAGGCGCCCGAGAGCTTGACCCACACGCGCCCCGAGGCGGCGAGGCGGCGCACCACGCCAAATGCGGGATGCGAGGTGCCCGCGGGCAAGGGCAGGCGCGCGAGATGGTCGAACACCATCTTGCAGGGCAGGCGAGTGAGCAAGGCCTCGTGCTCGACGATCTGGTCGGCGGTCCAGTGCAGTTGCACATGCCAGCCGAGTTCCGCTATACGCCGCGCAAGCGGCTCGACCATGTCGAAGGTGACGACCGCCTGATGCGGCGTGTACAACGTGAAGCGGATGCCGCGGACGCCGCCGCGATCGAGCATGGCGAGTTCGGCGTCGCTGACCTCGGGGCGCAGCACAGCTACGCCGCGGGCGTTGTCGATGCCCAGCTGGCGGATCGCGTCGAGCGTCACGCAGTTATCGGTGCCGTACGGGCGCGGCGTGACGATGACGGTGCGCTGCGTGCCCGTGCGTTCCTGCACGCGTCGATAGTCCTCGACCGTCGCGCGATCGACGATATGCGCGCCATTGCCGGGCGAGGCCGCGAAGCGGCGATCGTAGATGTGGATGTGCGAATCGCACGCGAAGGCAGGCGCCGCTATGCGCGCCCTGGGGGCGTCGAGGGTATGGACATGCTGCTCACGGTCCATCGCGTTGTCTCCTTGTTTGCCGCGCGCCGCCAGGCATGGATGCGCGCGGATGCCGCTTTGTGTGTTCAGAGCACGGCGTGCTCGTTTCTCAATCGTTCGATATCGGCATCGCTCCAGCCGGCTTCGCGCAGCACCGCATCGGAATGCTCGCCGAAGGCGGGCGCCGCGATCGGGTCCGGTGCCGGCGTCGCGCCGAAGCGAATCGGCTCGCGAAAGCCGCGATACGCGCCCACGCCGGGATAGTCGTAGCGCGTGACCATCTCCTCGGCGAGCACCTGGGGATCGTCGAACATGTCTTCGACCGTGCGCGCCGCCGCGCAGGGCACCGCCTCGCCAAAGTGCGCCTCCCATTCGAGCGCGCTGCGCGCCTGCAACGCGGCGTGCAGTTGCGGCACGATCTCGTCGCGATGCTCGGCACGTTTGCGCACCGAATCGTAACGCGCGTTCTGCGCGAGTGCAGCGAGCCCGGTTTTTTCGCAGAGCGCCTGCCAGAAATGCGGCGTGTTCGCGGAGATGTAGAGCCAGCCTTCGCGCGTGGGATGAATGCCGGTGATGCCGCCCGAGCGCATGTCACGGCCCACGTCCTTCGGTTCGTCGTCGGCCCAGATCATGCGCGCCGATTGCATGGTGAGCGCGCTGCGCAGCAGCGAAACGCCCACGTACTGGCCCGCACCGCTGCGCTCGCGCTCGAACAGCGCGGAGGATACGCCCGCTGCGACGAGCGCGGCCGCGTAGTAGTCGACCACCGAGCCATAGAGAATCTCGGGCGGGCCGTCGCTCTTGCCCTGCAGCGCGCACATGCCCGTCATGGTCTGCAGCACCTGGTCATAGCCGGCCTTGTCCTTGTTCGGCCCCTGGTCGCCGTAGCCGGTGACCGCGCAGTAGATGAGCCGCGGGTTCACTTCGCGCAGCTGTTCCCAGGCAATGCCAAGGCGTGCCGGCACGCCGGGCCGGAAGTTGTGCACGAGCACGTCGGCCTGTTCGACGAGGCGCAGCAGCACCTCCTGCGCGCATGGTTGCTTCAGATCGAGCACAAGCCCGCGCTTGCCGCGGTTGACGCCGAGAAAGGCGCGGCTTTCGGCCTGCAGCGTCGACGGATACTTGCGCAGGTTGTCACCCGTGGGCGGCTCGATCTTGATGACGTCGGCGCCCTGATCGGCGAGCAGCGTGCAGCCATACGGGCCCGCGATATAGGCGCTCAGGTCGAGCACGCGCACACCCGCGAGCGGGCCGCGCGGCGCCGCATTCGTTTTGGGAAGCCGGCTCATTGGCGCACCTCGCTCGACGTTGCGGACGCAACGAGTCCAAGCCGTTCGGCGCTTTGCACGAGCGCGCGGGCGCGCTCGACGAAAGGCGCGTCGATCATCTTGCCGTCGACGACATAAGCGCCCACGCCGTCGTGTTCGGCGTTGCGCGCCGCTTCCACCACGCGCAGCGCGTGGGCGATTTCTTCGTCGGTAGGGCGGAACACGTCGTTGGCGAGCGCGATCTGGCTCGGGTGGATGCAGCTTTTGCCGAGAAAGCCTAGCGAACGGGCCAGTTCGGCTTCGGCGCGAAATCCTTTGGCATCCTTGATATTGGCGAAAGCCGAGTCGTACGCGAACACGCCCGCTTCACCCGCGGCGAGCCGCAGGCTGAACATGGCTTGCTGAATGGCCGCCGGGTCGCGCCGCGCGATGCCGAGCGGCTCGAAGAGGTCGCCAAGACCCAGCTGGAGGCCTGCCACGCGGGCATGCGCGGCGGCGAGCGTCGCCGCTTCGCGCAGCGCGCGCGGCGACTCGACGTTGAGCAACAGCCTCACGGGGCGGCTTACGCCATTGGCGTGCTCCGCGCGCTCGATCGCGTCAGCAGCGGCGCGCACGTCGTCGGCGGATTCGGGTTTCGGCAGATTCACGTAGTCGAGGCCCGGTTGAACCACGGCGGCGATATCGTCGGCGAACCACGCTGTGTCGAGCGCGTTCACGCGCACGATCAGCACCTTGCCGCGTTCGCGCACGGCAGACGACACCAGCAGCGTGCGCAGCGCCTCACGCGCTTCGGGTTTACGCGCAGGGGCAACCGAGTCTTCCAGGTCGAACGACAACGCGTCCGCGGCGCTGCCCAGCGCCTTTTCGAACAGCTCCGGGCGCGATGCCGGCACGAACAACTTGCTTCTCATCTCCATGCTTTCCGTATAGATCACCACTGAAGGGCAGTCTACGATCGGTAACGATTTAGATAAACTATGCAAATCTATCTTTAAACCATAGAGAAGCTACGTTTATGGACACGGGGTTCCTGAGCAACCTGCTGCTCGTCGTGGAGAGCGGCTCGATGGCGGAGGCCGCGCGGCGCGTGGGCGTGACGCCCGCCGCGATCGCGCAGCAAATCCAGGCGCTGGAGCGCGAACTGGGCGTGGCGCTCGTCATGCGCGCGGGCCGCACGGTCATTCCCACGGAGGCGGGCCAGCGCGTGGTGGAGCGCGCCCGCTCGCTCGTGCGCGGTTTCGATGAGCTGAAAGCGCTCGCGCAGGAGCAGGAAATGGGCGGCGAGCTGCGCGTGGGGACCATCACGTCGGCGCTGCTGAGCGTGCTGCCCGACGTGCTGGCGCGCTTCGCCGCCGCGTTCCCGCAAGTGAAGCTGCTGATACGCGCGGGCACGTCGATGGAACTCTTCGAAGCCTTGCAGCGCGGCGAGGTGGACGTGGCGATTTGCCTGCATCCCGCCTTCGCGCTGCCGAAGTCGTACGACTGGCATCTGCTGCGCGAGGAGCCCATCGTCGTGCTCGCGCCGGCAAAATTCGCGCGCGCCGATCCGCACGACCTGCTGCGCCGCGAGCCGTTCATTCGCTACGACCGCGCACTGGGCGGCGGCAAGCAGGCCGACCAGTATTTGCGCCGCGCGAAGATCGCACCGCGCGAGCTGTTCGAACTGAACTCGCTGATGGCGATCGCGTTGATGGTGGACCGCGGCCTTGGCGTCTCGCTCGTGCCCGATATCGGCACGCCGCTTACGAAGGGCTTGCGGCTCGCGCGCCTGCCGCTGGCCGAGGCAACCGAGCCGCGCCGCTTCGGCATTCTGTGGTCGCGCGCTTCCGCGCGCAGCCGCCTGATTCGGGGGATGATCGAATGCTCCGGCGAGGCGCTGCGCAAGTGAGGGGCGCAAGCCCATCGACTATCTGCGCCACATCTATTACGACTGCATCACGTATAGCCCGGCCTCGGTCGAGTTCCTGATCTCGGTGGTGGGCGCGGACCAGGTCATGTTCGGCACGGACTGGCCGCACCAGGTGCACGACACGCGCGGCGTTGGCGCCGCGCTTGCCTGGATGAACTTCGCGCCTATTCCGCGAAGAGATCCGGCCCGAAGACTTCGTAGTGAATCCGGGCTTCGTGGACGCCGAGATTCTTGAGCGCATCGTGCTGCATGCGCATGAAGGGAATGGGGCCGCAAATATAGTAGTCGGCGTCGGGTTGCAGGATCGCCTGCTTGATCTGCCCGATATCGACGAACCCCGCGTAATCGTAATCGCGGCCCTGCACGTCGCCGGGCAGCGGCTCGTTGTAGAAAATCTCGAGATGGAAGTTGGCGTTCGTGGCCGCGGTCTCGCGCAGACGGTCGCGCATGGCATGCACGCCGCTATTGCGCGCGCCGTGCACGAACACCACTTTGCGGTTCGGATCCTGAAGCGCGCGCTTGAGCATGCTGATCATCGGCGTGAGGCCCACGCCGCCGCTGATGAGCACGATAGGCGTATGCGCGTTCACGTCGATATGGACGTTGCCGTAGGGCGCGGCCAGCTTCACTTCGTCGCCCACGTTCAGGTGGTCATGCAGCAGGTTCGAAACGTAGCCGGCCGGCTGCGGGCCGCCGGCCTCGCGCTTCACGGAAATGCGGTAGGTCCGGCCGTTGGGCATGTCGGAAAGACTGTATTGGCGGATCTGCTGCAAGCCGAGCGCCGGCACGGTCACGCCGATGCTGATGTACTGGCCGGGTTCGAAGTTCGCGACCGGGCCGCCATCGGCCGGTTCGAGCACGAACGAGGTGATGATGCTGCTTTCGGGCCGCCTCTCGCGCACGACGAACTTGCGCCAGCCGGTCCAGCCGCCCAGCTTGTCGCCGGAACCTTCATAGAGTTCGCTTTCCATGCCCATGAGCACGTCGGCGAGATTGCCGTAGGCCTGCGCCCATGCGGAGATGATGTCCTCCGTGGCGGCGTCGCCGAGCACGTCCTTGATCGCGCCTAGCAGATGTTCGCCAACGATAGGGTAGTGCTCGGGCAGCACGCCGAGGCTCGCGTGCTTGTTTGCAATGTTCTTGAGCACGGCCGCGAGGCTCGAGGGGTCTTCGATGTTTTCCGCATACGCATAGACGGCGCGCGCGAGCGCCTGCTGTTGCTGCCCCTGTTCCTGGTGCGCCATGTTGAACACATTCTTCAGTTCAGGGTGGGCCTCGAAGAGCCGCGTGTAAAAACGCTTGATGATGGCGAAACCGTGGTCGGCGAGCACGGGCGCGGTCGCCTTCACGATGTCCTTCGTTCGCTGCGTGAGCATTGTCGGTCCTCCTTTCACGAGTGGGGAAGCGCACGTACTCGTTCCAGTCTAGACAAAGACAGCCGCAATCGCAGGCTCCGATGGCAGCGGCTCACTCCTCCTTGTCGTCGGCAGCGGCGGCACCCACGATCATGCGTACGCGTTTGCGAATTTCCGAATCGAGAATCAGTCGCCCGCGCAGCTTGCCTTCCATTCGCTTGACATGCCTGGACGCCTCGGTCATGTGCTCGACCATCAGCGGCGCGCGAGGTGATCGAATGCTGGCGCGTCGGTGTCACGATTCTGTTTGCGGCAAGTTCGAATTCAACGAGGTGCGGCGGTCGATTTGCCCGGTGAATGCAATTTCACCGCCGCAATACGAATACTCAGTATTCCTTCCCAACGTTCCCTGTTAGTACCCCTGCACCCAATGTCCCGGAATCCACACCCACTGGTTGCCTTCCCAGCGGTAATGTCCCTTGGTCCAGGCATAGCCCTCGGCGGGGGCGGGCGGCGGTGTCTCGACGCGGGGCGCCGGCTCCGGCGGGTGGGCCGGCTCCACGATACAGGCGGAAAGCAGGGCGGCGCAGGCGACCAGGGTCACGGGGTGCAGTAGTTTTATCTTCATGGCGGGTTTCCTCCACTGACTGAAATTGTTTGGTTATCCGAACGGCTGGCTGGTCTCGTCGCATGGCGGCATCCGGGTCCACGTAAAGCGGCCCGCTTTCGTGTTCGTCTGTTCTATCCGTTCATGTCCTTATCAAACCCGTAGCCGCATTTTTTGTGCCCGCATCGCCGAATAGCGTCGATGCAGTGCGCTGTGGATCGAGCCCGAGGCTCTCCGCGGCCGCGCCCGCGATCAATGCATCGAGTGAGGCCGTGGGCTTGAGGTCGCGCGACTCGTAGAGATCCGCGCTGCGCAGCCCCGGCCAGTCGGCCCGCACGCGTCCGCCCGCCACGGCGCCGCCCACGAGCATCGCTACCGAAGCCTGCCCGTGGTCGGTGCCGCCCGTGCCGTTCGCGGCGGCCGTGCGGCCGAACTCCGTCGCGACGAGCACCGTGGTCTTGTCCCATGCGGGGCCGAGGCCATCGCGCAGCGCGGCGAGCATCGTGTCGAGCGCTTTCAGCTGATTCGCGAGCCGCGCGTTTTGCGCGCTGTGCGTGTCCCATCCGCCGCTTTCGATCATGGCGATGCGCGGGCCATCGGGGCGCGAGAGGAAGCCCGCCGCAAGCTTGCCGACGCTCGCAGGGTCCTGGCGCGCGCTCGCGTCGCCCGCGAGCCCGCGTGCATTCATTGCCGAAGTCCAGAGCGCGCGCAGCTGCGGATCGGCTTCGTAGAGCGCGGACACGCGCGTGAGCAGATCGTCGGACGCGCTGGGCAGCGCCGAGGGCGCAAACGAACTTACCTGGACCGTGCCGCGCAGCGCGAGCGGCACGGTGGGCGCGAGCGCAATGGCGCTTTCGCGCGAGGCCGGCAGCATGGCGACGAGCCGGTTGAGCCAGCCGTCCTTGACCTGGTAGGGCGCGCGGCCGCCCGTTTCCAGCACGTTCTGACCGTCGAAGTGGGAGCGGTCGCGATACGGCGAAGCGATTGCATGCACGAAGAGCGCCTGCTTTTCACCATACATCTGCGCCATCTGGACGAGCGACGGATGCAGCGCGAACGTGCCGTCGAGTTTCGTGGCCTTGTCGATGTCGATGGCGAGCGGGCCGCGCAGCGTGGCGTAGGCCGGCTCCGCATAGGGCACGACGATGTTGAGGCCGTCGGCCGCGCCGCGCTGGATCACGAACACGAAGCGGCGCTCGGTTTCGACGCTGGCGAACACGATGCGGGGCGCGACGAGCATCGCGCCCGCGCCGGCGGCGGCAACGCGCAGGAAATGGCGGCGGGAAACCATGGCGGTTATCTCCTCAGGAAATCGGGCGAGACGAGCAGCAAGGCGATCGCTGTGGACGCGCTTTCTGCATGCGCGACGGCACTGGCCGTGGGCGCGCTGAGCGTGGCGCCCATGAGCGTGTTGCCGAGCGTGCGCGGGTCGAGCCGGTCGCCCACGCGCGCCGAGAAGCGCTGCGCGACTTCGACGCGGCGCACGAGCGCATCGGGCGCGGCCCAGCTTGCAGCGATGTCGTCGTAGCCGGCGGGCGAGCCCGGCCGCCACACGGGCTGGCCAAGCTGCGTGAGCAGCGGCGCGGCGTTGATTTCGCCCGCTTCGCCGGGTTCGCGCCAGCCGAGACCGCGCATCGACGATACGGTCCACTCCCACGGTGTCTTGAACTTCGTATCGACGGGCGCCCACGCCTGCGGCGCTTCAACGAGCGCGCGGTACACGGTGGGCAGGTCGCCGCCGCTTTGCTCGAAGGCGAGCGCGAGACGCTCGGTGAGCGCCGGTGGCGGATTGTCGGCGACGAAGTGGCGCGCGAGCTGGAACGCGATATGGCGGCTCGTGGCGTTCGCGTGTGCGAGGTCGTTGAGGATGGCGAGCGCCTGCTGCTCGCCCGCTTGATCGTAACGCTTGCCCATCACGGTGCGCGTGCCCGGCTCGTGCAGCGCGGGGCGAAACACGAAGCTGCCGGGCGCGGCATTGCCGGGCTGCGGCCCGCGCACGCCTGCCACGCTCCAGCCCGTGAGCGCGCGGGCGAATTCGGTCACGTCGTCCTGCGTGTAGCCGGTGCGCACGCCGAGCGTGTGCAGTTCCATGATCTCGCGTGCGAGGTTCTCGTTGAGGCCGCGCTTGTGCGCGGGGTCGCGCTGATCGGCGCGCAGCGCGGCGCGGCTGTCGGGGCCGACGGAGCGCGCCTGATCGAGAAAGAGCTGCATGGCAGGGTGCTGCTCGACGGCGACCAGCATGTCCGCGAAATTGCCGAGCACGTGCGGCCGTATCGCTTCCATTTCGAATGCGCCCGCAATGCCCGCAATCAGCGCCTTGTCCACCGATACGGCGAAGTGGTTCGACCAGAAATGTACGAGGCGCTCGACGAAAGGCGTATCGGTCTGCAAGGCGCTCACGAGGCGCGCGTTGACCGCGCTGCGGTAGATGCCCACGCTCTCGCGGCGGATCGCCTGGTTGACCGCGCGGCGTGCGGCTTGTTGCGCGTTCTCTTGTGCGTTCGTCTCTGAAGCCGCGCTCGCTGCCGCGTTGCCCGCCATGCCTTGCTGGCGTTCCTCCCCGAAGCGCGCCGCGAGCGCCAGTGCGCCGGGCTCGTTGCGCCATGCGGCGGGCAGCGGTTCGTAGGCCTGGAACTGGCCGAGCAGCCAGCCGCGAGGGTTGGCGGGCGGCGTCTCGTCGGCGCGCGCGCCGAGGCCGAAGCGGTTCATGGCGATCGCGCCGGCGCGGGCATTCGAAAGGCTTTCCATGCGCGGTCCCTTGTGCTCACTGGAGCGTTGCGTATTCCCGTTAAACGCTCGTCGCTCGCGGTATCCGTCGCTGGTCTGCCAGATTTTTTACTGCGCGCCGCTCGCCTCGCTCACGGCTTTCTGGGGTTGCATTTGCGGCTGCTTTTGCGACTGTGCCGGCAGCCGCCACTGGCCGCGCTTTTCGAGCCCTGCGACGAACTTCACGCGTTCTTCGGGCGTGAGCGTGGCCGCGAAATCGACCACGCCGCTTTCGATTTGCGCGCGCAACGCGCTGTCTGCGGTGCGCGTGCGCGTGAGCGCGGCGTCGATGGCGTTGCGGTCGAGTTGCGGCGCGGCGAGCAGGTCGAGCACCTCGCGCCTTCCGTCGCGTCCGTCGCGCGCGTACTGGCGGCCTTCGCGGCGCGAGGACTTGAGCGCCTGGGCGAACTGCTGCTGGCGGGCCGGCGAAAGCTCTTCGGTGGCGAAGCGCAACGCCACGCGTTGCGTCGCTTGCGCCTGCGGCTCGCCGCGTACGGCGAACCAGCGCCACGCACCGCCCGCAATTCCGCCGAGCAGAAAAACGTTCAGGAGGACCGAGCCGACGAGCAGCGTTTTCCATGAGCAGCCGTTCATTCGTCACTCCCTTCGGCGCCGGGGTTGAGGTTCGCTTCGCTCCAGTCCGAACCCGTCCCCCCGAAGCTCGTGCTGAGATACGTCTCGTGCGGGGCGGCGGGCGCCGCGCCGCCGAGCACGACGAGCGATATCGTCAGCGCGCCCGCGAGTGCGCCCGCGAGGCCCACGCCCGCGAATGCCGCGCCGGACCACCAGAAGCTGCGGCGCTTCACGGCCGCAACGGGCTTCACCGGTGCGCCCGCAACGATCTGCTCGAAGAGCGCGCGTCCCGGCGGCGCGACCATGTCGCGGGCGAGCCAGCTGTCGAGCGCCATGGCTTCGTCGAGCGCCGCGTTGGCTTCGGCGCGGTGCGCGCGCGCCCATTCGAGCGCGTCTTCGCGCTCGTGCTGCGGCCAGCGTTGCGGGTCGGCGCCATAGGCCGCGACGAGCGTGTGGAATCGTTCGGGTGTCATACGGAGTCCTTACCGGCAGCTTCGCCGGCCAGTTGTGCGCGCAGGGTGCGCCGGGCGCGCGCCAGCAGGCTTTCGAGCGCGTCCACCGAAATATCCATCAGGCTGGCTGCTTCGAGGTTCGAAAGCTCCTGATAGTAAGTGAGCACGAGCGCTTCGCGCTGGCGCACGGGCAGCGCCGCGAGTGCGGCCCGCACGCGTTCGTCGCGCGTGCGTGCTTCGATCTGCTGGTCGGGCGAGCCTGCGGGATCGGGTGCGGGCGCGCTCACGGCGTGCACGTCTTCCACGGTTTCTTCGCGCCGTCCACGCAAGCGGTCGTAGCACAGGTTGAGCGCCACGCGATGCAGCCACGTGTCGAATTTCGCTTCGCCCGTGCGCCAGGTGGGCGCCTGTTTCCAGATCCGCACGAACGCTTCCTGAGCGACGTCTTCGGCTTCGCTGTGGTCGCCGAGCATGCGTGTGGCGAGTGCGATGAGGCGCGGCAGCTTGCTCGCGACGAGCGCGCGCACGGCAAGCGGATCACGCGCGCCGACACGCGCAACGAGTTCCGCGTCCGGATCGCGTTCGTTCAAGGCCTTCCCGGCCTTGTCGGTCTGCAACGATGGAACCGCAGGCGAACCCGCTGCCGCGCCGTCATAGTCGTTTCCCAGTTTGAAGTCGGGCACTCAGGCCTGATGCCGCTCGAGCGGCATTATGCCCAGTGGCCCGGGATCCATCGCCAGTTCGGGCCGTCCTCGACCCAGTGCCCCGGCACCCAGTTGTACCCCGAGCGGGCTTCTTCCCAGTGGCCCGGTTCCCAGACGTACACGCCCCGGTCCCAGCGCCAGTGGCCGGACTGCCACACGTAACCCTGGCGCGGCGGGGGAGCCGCTTCTTCCCGCGGCGGAGGCGGCGGCGACGTCGGCGCGACCATCACGGGCTGCTGCGGCGGCTCATTTGGCTCGACGACCATGGGCTGCCGTGGCGCCTCATTCGGCTCGACGACCACGGGCTGTGCGAGCGCGGCCGTTGCGGTGGAGGCGAGCAGAGCGGCGGCAAGTGACGAACGCAGCGGTTTGCGGGTCATGATTTCTCTCCCTTGATGCAGAGGGGTCAACAGCCCCTATAAGGACTTAAACGGCGCCGCGGGGAAAACCCGTCGCGGACCATTTATTCACCATGCAATTTTCGCGCTCAGCGTCGAATTTACCGGTCTCGAAAGGGGTTGCTTGACAACTGCAATTTCCGAACCCGAAAGACTTACGTTAAGGGTTTCTACCTAATATGAATCGCCACAAAATTGTTAAATTTCTGTCTTAGAATGGACACTCGAGATCGACTGCGGCAATGCAGCATTAGCTTTCAAAACATAGGAATACAGCCGCAAGTCAGGCCATCGGGGTTGGCGCTTTAATTAGTAAGACTAACCAAGGAGTATGAGCTGATGTCCATTTCCGCACCCGAACAATTCCGCGCGAACTACCAGGCTGGCGTCGCAGCGTTCTTTGCGCTCACGAAGCCCGTTGTCGAGGGCGTGCAGGCCGTGATCGATCTCAACGTCCAGGCCAGCAAGGCTGCCATCGCAGAAAGCGAAGCGACGCTCAAGGGCGCCCTCGAAAGCGGCAATCCCGCCGAGTTCCTGACGCAGCAGATTGGTGCGTCGCAGCAAGCCGCCGCCAAGGCCATGTCGTACGGCCGCCATCTCGTCGACATCGCGACGACGACCCAAAACGAGTTGATTCAAGCTGCCCAGGCGCAATCGGGCGAAAACGAGCAGCGTTTCAAGGCCTTCTCCGAAGGCCTGACGCAAAACGCGCCCGCGGGCGTGGAGCCGTTCGTCGCGGCCATGAACTCGACCTTCGCCGCAGTCAACAACGCCGCCGAAACGCTGCGCGGCGTGACCCGCCAGGCCATCGAAACGGCCCAGAGCGGTTTCCAGCACGTCGTGGCTTCCGCCCAGGAAGCCGCGCCGGTCGCGGTCCAGCCGGCTGCCGCCAAGGCCAGCCCGGCCAAGGCCTGATTCACGTTCCTGCCCGCCGGCAATACGCCAGTACGTGTCAACACGCGTCTTCGTCGTGAATGTGAACGACGGGGGCGCGGCGTTTGCCGGCTCAGTTTTCCAGACATCGATTTTTTAGCGCATTTGCAGAGCAGGAGCTCAACATGACTGACATTGTGATCGTTTCGGCCGCACGTACGGCAGTAGGCAAATTCGGCGGCTCGCTCGCGAAGGTGGCGGCGCCCGACCTGGGCGCGATCGTCATCAAGGCCGCGCTCGAGCGCGCGGGCGTGACGCCCGAGCAGGTGAGCGACGTGATCATGGGTCAGGTGCTCACGGCCGGTTCGGGCCAGAACGTGGCGCGCCAGGCGTCGATCAAGGCGGGCCTGCCCGCGGCTGTGCCCGCCATGACGATCAACAAGGTGTGCGGCTCGGGCCTGAAGGCGGTGATGCTCGCGGCCAACGCGATCATCGCGGGCGATTCGGACATCGTCGTGGCCGGCGGCCAGGAGAACATGAGCGCCGCGCCGCACGTGCTGCCGGGCTCGCGCGACGGCTTCCGCATGGGCGATGCGAAGCTCATCGACAGCATGATCGTCGACGGCCTGTGGGACGTGTACAACCAGTACCACATGGGCGTGACGGCGGAAAACGTCGCGAAGGAATACGGCATCACGCGCGAGGAGCAGGACGCGTTTGCGGCGCTGTCGCAGAACAAGGCGGAAGCCGCGCAGAAGGCCGGCCGCTTCGACGCGGAAATCGTGCCGGTGGCGATTCCCCAGCGCAAGGGCGAGCCGCTGCAGTTCGCGACCGACGAGTTCGTGCGCCACGGCGTGACGGCCGAATCGCTCGCGGGCCTGAAGCCGGCGTTCAACAAGGAAGGCACGGTGACGGCGGCGAACGCGTCGGGCATCAACGACGGCGCAGCGGCGGTCGTGGTGATGTCGGCGAAGAAGGCCGAGGCGCTGGGCCTCACGCCGCTCGCGCGCATCAAGGCGTACGCCAGCGGCGGCGTCGATCCGAAGGTGATGGGCATGGGCCCGGTGCCGGCGTCGAAGCGGGCGCTGGAGCGCGCGGGCTGGTCGGTGAACGACCTCGATCTCATGGAGATCAACGAGGCGTTCGCGGCGCAGGCGCTGGCCGTGAACAAGCAGATGGGCTGGGACACGTCGAAGATCAACGTGAACGGCGGGGCGATTGCGATCGGTCACCCGATCGGCGCGTCGGGCTGCCGGATTCTCGTGACGCTGCTGCACGAAATGCAGCGCCGCGATGCGAAGCGGGGTCTCGCCTCGCTGTGCATCGGCGGCGGCATGGGCGTGGCGCTCGCGCTCGAGCGCGCTTGATTCAGCTTGATCCCGTTATCAAGGCAGTAAGCAGAGCAGTATGGAGGTATCAGGCGGTTCGTCGCGCGAAAAGCAGCGGCGATCCGCCTGTAGCAGCAACCACGCGCAATACTAGAAATTGATCAGAAGCCGCGCGGCATTCGCCTGTCTTTTTCCTGGGTGGAAGGATGAAGCCGGGCATCAGTGTATGTGGCGCCTGCACGCGTAGCGCGTAACGCCACGGTTTTAGTGACGCTCAACTCTCGCGGATATATAGGATGACTAATCGTATTGCATTGGTGACTGGTGGTATGGGCGGCCTTGGCGAGGCCATCAGCGTGAAACTGCATGACGCGGGTTATCGCGTTGTGGTGACGCACTCGCCCGATAACGCAGGCGCGAAGGACTGGCTGGCGCGCATGAAGGAGACCGACCGCGAATTCCACGCCTACGGCATGGACGTGGCCGACTACGATTCGTGCCAGCGCGGCGCGCAGAAGATCCAGAGCGAGATCGGCCCTGTCGATATTCTCGTGAACAACGCGGGCATCACGCGCGACATGACGTTCCGCAAGCTCGACAAGGTCAATTGGGACGCCGTGCTGCGCACGAATCTCGACTCGATCTTCAATATCTCGAAGCCGCTGTGCGACAGCATGGTTGAGCGCGCGTGGGGCCGCATCATCAACATTTCGTCGGTGAACGGCTCGAAGGGTTCGGTCGGCCAGACCAATTACGCAGCGGCGAAGGCCGGCATGCACGGCTTCACGAAGTCGCTCGCGCTGGAAGTGGCTCGCAAGGGCGTGACCGTAAACACCATTTCGCCGGGCTATCTCGCCACGAAAATGGTGACCGCCATTCCTCAGGACATTCTCGACTCGAAGATCCTGCCGCAAATCCCGATGGGCCGCCTCGGTAATCCGGGTGAAGTCGCTGCGCTCGTGCTGTTCCTGTGTTCGGACGAAGCGGGCTTCGTGACGGGCGCAAATATTCCTATCAACGGCGGCCAGCATATGCAATAAAGCTATGCTAAACATGTATCTCGCATGAATGATGTCAGGCGAATTTCGCCTGGGCGATGCGAGGTGCATGTGGCAGCGGTAATCCATACCGACCGCCGCATTGCAGGGCACGTGTAAAGCGTGCCCTGCAATGCGGCGGTTTTGCATGGTGCCGCCGGGATTGCGGGGCACGAACGCGGTCAAGCGTGCCGCTATAATTGGCCACCCCACGCGTGACCGGAGACCGGCCTTTGTCGAGCATTGCGAAACTGCTGTCCATCCTCGAACTCTTCTCCGAGGCGCGGCCTTTTCTTTCCGCCGAACAGGTGGCGGCCGAACTGCAATGCTCAGTGCCGACCGCTTACCGCTATCTGCGCGAACTCGTCGAGACGGGCATGCTGCTGCGCTTCGTGGGCGGCGAATATGGCCTCGGTCCGCGCATCATCACGCTCGACTACCATCTGCGCATTTCCGATCCGCTGTTGAAAGCGGGGCAGCCGGTCATGCGCGAGCTGGCGGAGCAATCGGGCTTCGACGCCGTCATGTCGCGCTGGTACGGCAATGAACTCGTCGATACGCATCGCGAATCGCACGACGCCGTATTCGACCTGCGCTATGGACGCGGCCGTCCGCGTCCGCTCTTTCTTGGCGCCGCGCCCAAGGCGATCCTTTCGACGTTTCGGAAGGCGAAACTCGCCGCGCTGTTCGAGCAGTACCCCGAAGACATCGCGGCCAGCGGACTCGGCGGCTCGCTCGAAGAATTCCGCGCGAGCCTGCTCAAGATCCGCCGCGCGGGCTTCTATCTCTCGAAGGGCGAACTCGAAGCGGGCATGTCCGCCGTCGCTTCGCCGCTGTTCACCGACGCATCGGGCGAAGCCGTGGCCGCGCTCGCGCTCGTCGTGCCCGAGCAGCGCCTCGCGTTCTTCAACCTCGAGCGCGTGGTCGAGGCGGTGAAGGAAGCCGCCGCGCGCATTTCCACGCGCGTGCGTGCATTGATCGAGTCATAAAACGGCGCGGCGTCACGCTACGCCCATCCGCGCCGCCATCTCCCTCTCCCACACCGCGCGTGGCCGGAAGCCCGGCAACGTGCTCGCATGGCGCTCGACCTCGGCCAGCAACGCGTCGTCGGGCAGCGTGAAGTCCACGGCGACACGCATGGGCTGATCCACGTACCACGGCGTGTCGATGAAGATCTCCAGCCGGTTGCCCTCCGGGTCGCGCGCGTAGAAAGAGATCGCATTGCCGTGCGTGACCGGCACGATCTCCTCCATCCCTTCCTCCACGAAGCGCCGGTGAAAGTGCTTGAGCGTGGCGAGGCTGTCCGCCTCCAGTGAAATCTGGTTGATCGGATTGAACGGCAACTGCTCGGGTCTGCCGCTCGCCAGCACGATCTGGTGATGCACGCGGGGATCGCGGCTGAGAAAGACGAGGCTGACCGTGCCACGCGGCGAGGGCAGCGTGCCGCGGTCCGTCACCGTGAATTCGAGCACCCGCGTATAGAAGTCTTCGACCTTCGCCATGTCGTTCACGAAAAAGCCCATATGGCTGAGCGTGAGGCCGGTGCGCTTCGTGGCTGTTTCGGTGTTCGGCAGAGTCATGCTGTCTCCAGTGGTAGTGATAAACCCTGATAAAAATCAAGTTGTGTAGCGCGTTTTTCGTAGTGTATTCTCAAAATACGATAAACGCACCAACAAATGCGCGTCTCGATATCAAGGAAACCCCACTCTTTATCATCGGAGCATCATGAAACTCGCCAGCTTTTCCACCCATGAAGGTTCGTCGTTCGGCGTCGTGCGCGACGGCGCGGTGTTCGACCTCAAGAAGCGCCTGGACGGCCGCTATGCCGACCTCAAGTCGCTGATCGCAGCCGGAGCGTTCGCCGAAGCGGAACGTGCCGCGAGCGAAGGCAAGGGCGACTATCCGCTTGCCGAAGTCACGCTCGAGCCCGTTATTGCGAATCCGCAGCAGATCTTCTGCGTGGGCCTGAACTACGCGGAGCACGTGAAGGAGACCAATCGCGAGACCACCGAGCAGCCCGTGATCTTCATGCGCCTGCCGGCTTCGCAAGTGGGCGCGGGCGAACCGATGCTGCGTCCGCGCGAGTCCACGCAGTTCGACTATGAAGGCGAGATCGCCGTGATCATCGGCGAGGGCGGGCGGCGCATCGTCGAGGCCGACGCATGGCGTCATATCGCGGGCTACAGCTGCTACAACGACGGCTCGGTGCGCGACTGGCAGCGTCACACGGGCCAATGGGGACCGGGCAAGAACTTCTATCGCACGGGCGCGTTCGGCCCGTGGATGGTCACGAGCGACGAGATCGAGCCGAACGCGCTGATGACGCTCGTCACGCGTCTGAACGGCCAGGAAGTGCAGCGCGCGACCACGGAGATGCTGATTCACGGCATTGCGAAGCAGATCGCGTATCTCTCCACTTTCACGCCGCTGTTCCCCGGCGACGTGATCGTGACCGGCACGCCCGGCGGCGTGGGCGCGAAGCGCAATCCGCCGCTCTTCATGAAGCACGGCGACGTGGTGGAAGTCGAAGTGGATCGCATCGGCACGCTCAGGAACCCCGTCGCGGACGAAGCGTAAGCCGCAGGACGCCGCCCGCTCGCTGCGGGCGGCGCAGTCATCCACGCAGTTTTCACGCAGTTAGCCATGGATCAGGTGAATGGGATGAAGGATGTCGTAAACAGTTCGGTATGCAAATCAAATCCGGAGCCCGACTATGACGTCGCGATCGTCGGCTTCGGGCCGACGGGCGCGACGCTCGCCAATCTGCTCACGCTGCGCGGCCTGAAAGTCGTGGTGTTCGAGCGCGACAATGACGTGTTCCAGCTGCCGCGCGCGGTGCACTTCGACGGCGAATGCATGCGCGTGTTTCAGGCTGCCGGGATCGCGCAGACGCTGCTGCCCAATCTCTTCGTCGGCCCCGGCATGAAGTTCGTGAATGCGCGCGGCGAGCTGATGATCGACTGGACCCGGCCCGGCGGCATCGGCCCGCAAGGCTGGTGCGCGAGCTACAAGTTTCATCAGCCGGATCTCGAACGGGCGTTGCGCGCGCAGCTATGCTCGCGCGGCGGCGCCGACGTGCACTTGCGTCATGAGGTGTTCGCGCTCGACGAACGCGACGACCACGTGCGCATCCGCTTCGAGGATACGGCGCAAGGGCGCCTCGCCCATACCACGGCGCGCTACGTGGTGGGGTGCGACGGCGCGCGCTCGACGGTGCGCCGCTTCATCGGCACCGAGCTGGCCGATCTGAAATCGCACGAACGCTGGGTCGTGGTGGACGTGCTGCTGGAGGGCGAGCGCGCCGATCTCGGCGACTACTCGATCCAGTACTGCGACCCCGCGCGGCCGACCACCTACACGCGCGGACCGCACAACCGCCGCCGCTGGGAAATCATGGTGATGCCGGGCGACGACGAGCGCCGCATCGGCACGCCGGAATGGATCTGGGAGCGGCTCGCACGATGGATCACGCCGGAGCACGCGCAACTCGAACGCTCGGCGATCTACACGTTCCATTCGGTGATCGCGCAGGGCTGGCGGCGCGGCAGGCTGCTGATCGCGGGCGACGCCGCGCACCAGACGCCGCCGTTCATGGGGCAGGGCATGGCCGCGGGCATACGCGACGCCTCGAACCTCGCATGGAAGCTCGCCGACGTGATCCACGGCGCGCTGCCCGACGCGCTGCTCGACACCTACGAGAGCGAGCGCGAGCCGCACGTGCGCACGTTCATCGAAACGGCGGTGCAGCTAGGCGGCGTGATCCAGGCCACCGACAGCGACGCCGTCGCCGCGCGCGACCGCGAGATGACGGCCGCGATTCGCGAGTTCCGCACGCCCCAGCCGCGCTTGGGCCCGGGCTGGCACGCCGGTGCGGCGGGCGGCGATATCGGGCCGCAACCCGTGTTCGACGACGGCTCGCGCCTCGACGACGCCGTCGGTTATCGCTTCGCCCTGATCGTCGACGAAGCGCTGGCGCAACCCGCGCAGGACGCGCTGACGAACGCAGCGCAAGGCGCGCGCGTGGCGATCGTGCCGGCCACACGGGAGCCGCTGCGCGCCTGGCTTGCGGAAACCGGCGCGCGCGCCGTGCTGCTGCGGCCCGACCGCTACGTCGGCGGCGTGGCGCACGACGCGCTTGAACTGGAAGCACTGCTCGCACGCGCAGGCGTTGCGTGCGCGCTGCAGCGACGCGAGGCCGCTTGACCCAACGCCCGGGCAGTTCGCGATGAAACGCGGCCGCGCGGGCCGATGCTTTAGAAGAAGTGGCGCAGGACGAAGATCCGCTAGCAGCAACCCCAAGCGCCGCCAGGTCCATCAACAAGGAGAGCATATGGAGACGACACCCTCACTGCCAACGTCGCACGCCGCGGCGCCTGGCCTGACCCGCGCCCAGTGGAAGATGATCCTCATTGCGAGTCTGGGCGGCTCGCTGGAGTTCTATGATTTCGTGATTTACGGTTTCTTCGCGCATTCGATCGCCGCGCAATTCTTTCCGGCGAGCGACCCGCTCGTGAGCATGCTGCTCACGTTTTCGGTGCTCGCCATCGGCTATATCATCCGGCCGCTCGGCGGCATCGTGCTCAGCAGCCTGGGCGACCGCATCGGGCGGCGCCCCGTGTTCATGGGCTCGATCGTCGTCGTGACACTCGCGACAATCTGCATCGGCCTGTTGCCCAATTACGCGCGCTGGGGCATTGCGGCGCCCATCGCGTTGATCGGCCTGCGCGTGCTGCAAGGCTTCTGCGTGGGCGGCGAGATGCCCGGCGCGATCACCTACGCGGTGGAGGCGGCGCCGCGACGCGCGGGCCTCGCGGCCGGCGTGATCGTCTGCGCGATCAATACGGGCGTGATGCTCGCGACGATCGTCAATCTCGTCGTGCAGTCCGCGCTCAGACCCGCCGACGCCGCGAGCTACGGCTGGCGTATCGCGTTCCTCGTGGGCGGCCTGTGCGGGATCGTTTCGTATCTGCTGCGCCGCAATCTCGACGAGTCGCCCGAATTCCGGCAAATGCAGGGCGCCGTGGTGAAGCAGCCGTTTCGCGAAACGCTGCGCCACCATCGCGGCGCGGTGGTGGGCGGCGCGCTGTCGATTGCGGTGATGGCGGGCTTCAACGGCGTGCTCTACGGCCACATGCCCGCGTATCTGATCGAGACGTTGAAATACGCGCCACGCGAGGCCGCGCTCGCCCAGAATGCGTACTTGCTCGTGAGTTCGGTGGGGCTGCTCGCGGCGGCCTGGGCTGGCGACTTCGTGCCGCGCCGATACCTGCTGCGCGTGTCGTGCGTGCTGCTCGCCGCGCTCGCCTGGCCGTTCTATACCGCGCTCGCAGCGCACAGCGTGAACGTGGTCGTGCTGTTCGTGATCGCCGCGCTGGTGTTCTCGCTCGCCAGCGGCACGTGGGCCGCGGTCCTCGCCGACCTCTTTCCGGTGCAGGTGCGCTTTAGCGGCATCGCGCTCGCCTACAACGTTTCGGTGGTCGTGTTCAGCGGTTTTGCGCCGTTGCTCTGCGCGGCCTTCGTGCGCATGAGCGGGTCGCCGGCTGCGCCCGCGTGGTACGTGATCGGCTCGGCGCTGGTCGCGCTGGTGGCGAACCTCGGGCTGCACGCGTCGTCGCGCTCGCGGGTGGAGCGCCCGGCGGCAGCCGCGGGTTAGGCGTACGCGTGGCTCAAGGAAAGCCTGCCGGCATTTCGAACTCCGAATCGTCGACGTCGAGTTCAATCGAGCACGCGCCCTCCGTGGCGGGCGGCGTCTGCCTTGCCTCGAAGCGCTCGCGCACGCGCTCGCGGATGCGCTGCTGGATCATGCGCCGGCGCGCCGTGTCCATCGCGGCGTAGCGGTCGAGCTGCGCGCGCGCGAAGCGCAGCGTGGCGGCGCAGCGCGCGTCGAGCGTGGTGTCGCGGTGCGAGTCCACGACCCACGAAAGCTGGATGACGATCGTCTCGCCCTCGTCGATGAGGCTGACCGCGGGCCGCTTGGGCGAATCGAAAATAGTCGCGACAGCGATCTGGATTTCCTCCAGACGCTGGTCGAAATCGAAGGTGTTCATAGGGGCTCCCGTCTCGATGGCTGCTTCCCGGTGACCTCCCAGCGCGCATCGGGCGTTCCAGCCGCACCTGGGCACGCCCGATGCGCTAACCGGCAAGCGGCAGGCGAACGCGCGCATCGCGTAGCGCGAGGCGAATGGCACGACGCGTGCGCGCTCGCTCAGGAACTTCCACTCATCGAAGCCTGCAAGGAGAGAGCCATGTCCATGATCGTTGCAAGCCGCTTCACGACCCTGCACGAAGCGGAAGTGGCCGTCGACAAGCTGCATTCGAGCGGCTTCGTCGGCGAGGATGTCGCCTCGTTCTTCGTGAACCCGAGCGGCCAGCACGCGCGCTATCCGGTGGGCGGCGACGAGTTCGTCGACCCGGGCGCGCGCGACACGTCGCTCGGCGCGGCCACGGGAGCGGCGGCGGGCGCGGTGCTCGGCCTCGTGCTCGGCGTGCTGATCTCGTATGTCGTGTTCCACTCGCTGGTGGTGCTGGCGGTGGCCGCCGGCGTGGGCGCCTATGTGGGCACGCTCGCGGGCGCGCTATGGCAGACGAGGGGCGGCGGCAAGGGGCGCCAGCCCGACATCGGCCACGAGCCCGACGGCACGCCGAAGGCGCGCGAGTCCGGCGTGCTGGTGGCCGTGCACGTGAGCCCCGGCACGCAGCACACAGCCGCGCAGGTGCTGGGCGCGGCGGGCGGCATGGAGATCGAGCGCGCCGACGGCCGCTGGCAGCAGGGCCATTGGGCCGACTTCGACCCGACCCGCAGCGTCGAGCCGCTGCGCGAATGAGCGGCGGCGCGTTGCGCAGACAAGGAGGCAACCATGAAGCATCACGAGACCCCGGACGACGACGGCACTAACGTCAAGCGTCCGCAGCATGAAAGCAGCGAGCCGCTCGCGCGGCGCCACCCGCACGAGCCGCGCTCGGTGGGCCGCCAGGGGCATAGCGACGTGGAAAGCGGGCAGGAGGACACGGACCGCTGGGGCGGCGATGAGTACCAGGAGCGCACGAAGAACGACGCCCACGTGAACCGCAATTCGCGCGAGGGGCGGCGCTGACTCATGCCATGCGCCCGCCCCTGAGTGCGGGGTATTACTTGGGCGAAACGTCGACGTCGCCGAAGTATTTGTGCGCGAGCGAGGTGACCGTGCCGTCGGACTCGATCTTCGCGATGGCCGCGTTCAGGCGCTCGCGCAAGGCCGTATCGCCCTTGCGGATGCCGAACGCCACGCCGCTGCCCAGAATCCTGTCGTCGCGCACGGCTTCGCCCACGAACGCGAAACCCTTGCCGTCAGGCTGCGAAAGAAAGCCCTTCTGGCCTGCGGGCGCGAGCACGAGCGTTGCATCGAGACGGCCCGCGCCGAGGTCCGCGTAAATCTGGTTCTGGTCCTGGTAGGGCACCACCGTCACGCCGGCCGGCTCCCAGTGCACCTTCGCATAGGTTTCCTGAATCGACGACTGCAGCACGCCGACCCGTTTGCCCTTGAGCGACGCGGCGGTGGCCACGAGTCCGCTGTCACTGCGCGCGATCAGTCGGCTCGGCACACGATAGATCACCGTGGTGAAGTCGATGGCCTCGCGGCGCTTTTCGGTCGCGTTCATCGCCGAGTTGATGGCGTCGAACTTGCGGCCCTGCAGCGCGGGAATCAGGCCGTCGAACGAGGTTTCGACCCATTTGCAGGTCATGCCCGCCTTCGCGCACACGGCATTGCCGATGTCGATATCGAAGCCTTGCAGCGTGCCGTCCGAGGCTTTGGTTTCGAACGGCGGATACTGCGCCTCGACGCCGAAGCGCAACAGGTTCGCATCGGCGAATGCCGATGCCGGGCCGAGTACGCCGTACACGCATGCGAGCGCGAGGAGCGCGTTGAGTCGCTTCATGGTGATCTCCTTGCCTGCCAGTTCCAGGCAGTTTCGTTGTGTTTCGAATCCGGTGCGCTAGATCGCGCAAAGGCGGCGTGCGCCTTCGAGCAATGTTTCGTCATCCTTGGCGAAGCTCAGGCGGATGATGCCTTCGTCGGTGCCGTCGGTGTAGAACGCCGAGAGCGGAATCGTCGCCACGCGCGCATCGCGGATGAGCCGCAGCACGAAGTCGCTGTCGCGCTCGTCGGAGAAGGAGCGGAAGCGCGCGAGCATGAAAAAGCTGCCTTCGCTCGCCAGCAGTTCGAAGCGCGAGGCTGACAGCGCGCGCGCGAGCAGGTCGCGCTTGTGCTGGTAGAAGGCCGCGAGTCCCAGATAGCTCTGCGGCTCGGCAAGCGCCTGCGTGAACGCATACTGCATGGGCGTGTCGGCCGAAAAGACCATGAACTGGTGGACCTTGCGGATCTCGTCCATCAGCACGGCGGGGGCGAGGCAATAGCCCACCCGCCAGCCCGTGACGTGATACGACTTGCCGAACGACGATACGATCACGCTGCGCTCGGCCAGCTCGCGATAGCGCGCCATGCTCCGGTGCGGCGCGCCGTCGAACACCACGTGCTCGTACACCTCGTCGGAGAGAATCACGATGTCGGTGTTGCGCGTGAGCGCCGTGAGCCGCGCGATGTCGTCCTCGCCGAAGATCGTGGCCGTGGGATTGTGCGGCGTGTTCACGATGATCATGCGCGTGCGCGGCGTGATGGCCGCGCTCACGGCGTCCCAGTCGACGCGGAAATGCGGCTGCGCGAGCTTGATCGCCACGGGCTGCGCGCCCTGCAGGCGCACGATGGGCGCATAGCTGTCGAACGCGGGCTCGAAATAGATCACTTCGTCGCCGGGATGCACGAGCGCGCTGATCGTCGAGTACAGGCCCTCGCTCGCGCTCGCGAGCACGGTCACTTCGCTCGACGGATCGTAGTGCGCGCCATGGAGTGTTTCGAACTTCACAGCGAGCGCTTCGCGCAGGTCGGCCAGCCCCGCCATCGGCGCGTACTGGTTGTGGCCCGCGCGCATGGCGGCGGCCACATCGTCGACGAGTTTCGCGCTCGGGTCGAAATTCGGCGCGCCTTGCGAGAGGTTCAGCGCCTGATGCTCGGCGGCAAGCTGGCCGATTACCGTGAAAATCGTCGTGCCTACATCGGGCAGCTTCGAGCGGGCCTGCGCGGCGCTCTGCATGGTCGGTCTCCCTTCGGGCGGCGCGCGGCCGCATGGTGTGACAAATGCGAGGTTGCCGGAAGATCGGGCCTTGCGCGGAGCGCCCCATTACGCCGAAAGAGCGGCCCGCATGCAATCGATTAATTCTCATGGCCGCCATGCACGGCCCTCATGGCGCGCTACGGCGTCGAGCGGTCCCGGCCCATCCAGTCGCTGAACAGCTGCACCTTGTTCTGCTGGGCCACACATTCGGGGTACACGAAATAGTAGCGCGAGCCCGTGGGTACGGCGAGGTCGAAGGGCATGACGAGGCGGCGTGTTTCGACATCCTCGCGGACGAGCGTGCGATCGGTGATGGCGACGCCGAACCCCTGCATGGCGGCAGTGGCCGCGAGATCGAGCGATTCGAACGTGGGGCCGAGATCGGCATCGACTTTCTCCGCGCCCGCGCGCGCGAGCCACAGGCGCCAGTCGGCGTGGTCGCGCGTGGGGTGCAGCAGGGTCTGGTGCGCGAGGTCGTCGGGCTCGACGAGCGGGCGGCGCGAGAGCACCTCGGGCGTGCAGACGGGCGTGAGGTATTCGTCGAAGAGCGGCACCGCATGCACGTCGGCGCCGGGCGACGAACCGTAGATGATCGCCGCGTCGAACGGCTCGGCCTGGAAGTCGACTTCGTGCCCCCAGGTGGTCGTGATCTGGATCTGCAGGTCGGGGTGCTCGTTCTGGAAGCGCATGATGCGCGGCAGCATCCAGCGCATCACGCAGGTCGGGACCTTGAGCGCAAGCTCGGTGCGCTGGCGCGTGAGGCGCTGCGAGGCTTCTTCGATACGCCCGAAGCCGTCGCGCACGGCCGGCAGCAGTTGCTCGCCTTCGGCGGTGAGCGTGAGACCTTTGGACGAGCGGCGAAAGAGCGGCAGGCCATAGTACTGCTCGAGCGCGAGGATCTGCCGGCTGACTGCGCCCTGTGTGAGGCAAAGGTGCTCGGCCGCGCGCGTAAAGCTGCCGTAGCGGGCGACCGTTTCGAAAATCTGCAGGGCGTTGAGCGGGGGAAGGCGTCTCATGGCGGTCGTTGGGCGGCCGGGCGAGTGCGCGCAGCCGGCGGGAATCGAGCCGCTATGATACGACGGCCGCCCGCTTCAATCGTCTGCGCCGCCTGTGCTTTGCTCCGTGCTCGCGGCGCGTGCCGCGTCTATCGTGGCGTGCGCGCCGAACAGGGCGCGTATGCCTGCCCCGGAGAGGAACATGGCCTCGGCGTTGTGGCCCGCACCCGGCACCTCGAACCACGTATGGCGCAACTGGGGATGCCGGGCGCCGAGGTAGGCGAAGTAGGCGCGGGCCCGCGCGAGCCGGTGCGGCCCCTGCGCGCTGGCCGCGCAGGAACGGTCGAGCGCCGGATGCACGGGGTCGCAATCGCGCTCGCCTGCCAGATAGACCACTTCTCTTTCAAGGTAGCGGCGCTCGAGCGTGGTGGCATCGTGCATGGCCGCCGCATAGCGCGGGAGCTTGCGCATGCCGTACTTCCAGTCGTCGACGTCGGGGCATGCGGTGCGATCCGCAGGCGCGAAGCCGCCATCCGGTTGCGGGCGCAACGAATCGAAATACACCCAGGAGGAGGGATTCGCGATCACGAAGCGCAGGGTCACGCCGCGCTGCGCGCATCGCTCGGGCGCGGCACTCAGGATCGCATAGCGATGCGCGACCTGGGCGCCGCCCGAATGCCCGGCGATCACGATTTCGCGCAGCGCCGGATAACGGGCGCGGTCGGCAAGCTGCGCGACGAGGGCATCGAGCGCGTCGAACGAACTCAAGGGCGCCGGACCGCGCGCATCGGCTCCGCCCATCCAGGCGGTCCATTCCCAGTGCAGCAGGTGCGCTGGCGCGCGGTGATGTTCGACATCGGCGCTGGCGAGGAACTGCGGCACCACGACGAGCGTGTCGTCGTCATGCGCGGAGGAGGCGGCGCGGGCGCGCAGCGTCGAGCGCAAATAGGCGTCGGCGTCGCGCAGGCGGCCGTGCAGCACCACGAGGGCACGCGTGGCGCGCTCGCTCTGGGTGCAGCCGCCCACGAACATCGGCACGCTGCCGCTGCCTTGCGCCGTGACGACGCGCAGCATCACCTCGCCGATCGCGCGCACCGGGTACTCGTTGCGCGGGCGTTGATCGCTCGCGTGGCTCACGTCGCTCACGATGGACGGCTCGCTCATTCAAGCTCCGACTCGGCCGGCCACGCATTGGGCTCGCGAAAGAGACGCCGGCCCGACACGCTCGCAAAGACCAGCACGAGCGACACGATGCCCGTGACGATGAGATACCACGCCGGCACGATGCGCGAACCGGTTACCCCGATCAGCGTCGAGACCGTGAGCGGCGCCATGCCGCCGAACAGCGTGACGGCGATGTTGTACGAGAGCGCGACGCCCGTGGAGCGCGTGGACGTGGGGAACAGCTGCGTGAGCATACCGGGGTGCGCGCCCGACATCAGGCTCAGCACGACGGTGGCGACCATCTGCGCGGCGAACACGCGCTCGGGCGTGGGCGCGGCGAGGACCCAGGCGAAGAGCGGCCAGGCGGCGCAGATCCACACGAGCGTCACGGGCAGGAACAGCCGGTACGCGCCGAAGCGGTCGGCGAGCTTGCCCGCGAGCGGATAGCCGACGATGCCGATGAGCCCCGACACCGCTGTGCCGAGCAGCGCGCTCTTGAGCGGCAGATGCAGCTGGCGCTCGACATAGAGCGGCATATACGAATGCCAGAGATAGTTGGTCGCCGCGCCCACGGCGATCACGCCGACCGCGCACAGCGCCGCGTCGCCGCGCTCGCGCAGGAACGTGCGCAAGGACTGGCGCGGCGCATGGCCGAGGCGCTCGCGCAACTGCACGAACTCCGGCGATTCGGCGACCTTGTGGCGGATATAGAAGCCCACCGGGCCGACCAGCGCGCCGAGCAGAAAGGGCACGCGCCAGCCCCATTCGACGAGCGCCGCCGGCGATAGCCGCGTGGTGAGCAGGAAGCTGCACGCCGAGGAAAGCAGCAACGCGACGGCCTGGGACGTCATCTGGAAGCTGCCATAGAACATCTTGCGGCCGGGCGGCGCGTACTCGGTGAGCATCGACGCGGCGGTGGCGAACTCGCCGCCCACCGAAAGCCCTTGCAGGATGCGCGCGAGCAGCACGATGAGCGGCGCGGCGATGCCGATCGACGCATAGCCGGGCGTGACGCCCATGAGCAGCGTGCTCGCCGCCATCAGCACGATCAGCGCCGACAGGGTCCTGCGCCGCCCGTAGCGGTCGGCGAATGCGCCGATCACCACGCCGCCGAGCGGCCGCACGACGAAGCCGATCGCGAACGTGGCGAGCGTGAGCGTGATCGACAGAAAGCTGCTCTGCACGGGGAAGAACACGTGCGCGATGGTCTTCGCGAAGTAGCCGTAGATGAGGAAGTCGAACCACTCGAGCCCGTTGCCGATGACCGAGGCGAGCACGGCGCGGCGCACCTGCGAGGTGGGGAGGCGGGGCGCGTCGAGCGCCGCTGGGCCTGCTTCGAGAATGGATTGCATATGTCTCCGGAGGTCGTCGTTGGTGTTTTCCTCACAGACTAGGGAGTTGCGCGGCAAATGTAAAATACATATCGGATGGGGTTGCCATATCCAATGCCTATACCAATTACTTCTGCCGGAGCGTCCCGATGGAGCTACGTCACCTGCGCTACTTCCTCGCGGTTTGCGAAGAGCGCCAGTTCACGCGTGCGGCCGCGCGCCTGCACATGCAGCAACCGCCGCTCTCGCAGCAGATCCAGGAACTCGAGCAGGAACTGGGCTTTGCGCTGTTCACGCGGCAGCCGCGCGGCGTGGAGCTGACCGCGCCGGGCGAGGCGTTCGCTGCTTGCGCGCGCAACCTTCTGCGCACGCTCGAGCAGGGCGTGACGCACGCGCGGCGGGTGGCCCTCGGGCAGGTGGGCAAGCTGCATGTGGCGCTCACGAGTTCGGCCGCGTTTCATCCGCTCGCGCCAGCCGTGATCCGCGCGTATCGCGACGCGCATCCCGACATCGCCATCGAGCTCAGCGAGATCAACGCGGCCGAGATCATCGAGATGATGATGAACGGGCAGGTCGATGTCGCGATCCTGCGCAAACCGATCGAGACGCCCGCCGAGCTGCGCTTCGAGCGCATCGCCCAGGAGCACATGCTGCTCGTGCTGCCGGCGGGCCACCGGCTGGCGGGGACGCGGGCGGTGTCGCTCAAGCGCCTCGCGGGCGAGCCGTTCATCTTCGTGCGGCGGCCCGGCGCCCCCGGCATGTACGCCGATTTCGTGCGCGCCTGCGAAGCCCAGGGCGTGCAGCTGCGCGTGGTCGACGAGGTGCCGCGCATGGTCACCGCGATCAATCTCGTGGCCGCGGGCGGCGGCGTGACGCTCGTGCCGGCTTCGATGCGGCGCTACCAGCAGGAGAGCGTGCGCTACTGCCGCGTGGCTGGGGACGAGGCGTTTCGCGCGCCGCTTCATCTCGTGACGAAGCCCGCCGTGCGCAATCCGGCGGTGGAGCGGTTCCGCGAAACCGTGTTCGCGTTTGCGGAGCGCTCGCGCGAAGGCCACTAAGGCTTTCAAATATTTTCGTTGCGCCCCTTTCGGATTGCGCCGACCTGCCGTTAACCCGTATGCCTCGATACGGGCGCCAGGCGCAATCACAAGAGCAAAACGAATAAACAGTGGCAACGAGAATCATCGAAGGAGCGGCAGTGCGGGCCGCCGCCGGGCGCGAGGCGCCCATTGCAGGGCGCCCGGCGACGGTGCGCCTGCTCATCAAGCTGCGCGAGCACAAGGCGCGGGTCGTGCTGCTGGCCGTCGCGGCGGGCTGTGTCGTCGCGTTCGCGTCATGGCTGGACGACCAGTTGCGTCCCGCGCTCGAAGCGCGCGAACGCAACGAACTGAGCGAGGAAGCGGCCGAGGAACTGCGCGCGGCCGTTGCGCCCTGCGTGCCCAGCGCGGGGCACAGCCATACCTCGTGGTGCGGCGCCGTGAGGATCGTGCCGCCACCGCCAGGACCCGTCATGCCGCTCCCGCTCATCGCGGGGGCGCCCGCGGCGTTCTGCACGGCCAACGGCAGCCCGTCCTGCTGATGGCATCGTGCGCGCCGACGGGACGACGTCACCCCCGCGCCTCGCCCGCCAACGCCTCACACGTCTCGAACAACAACGCGCGCGCCCACTGATGCCCTGGCGAGCGATGCGTGCGCTCGTGCCACGCGAGCGTCTTGGTGAACCCCGGTATCGCGAGCGGCGGCTCGATCACGGCGAGCCCCGCTGCGTCCTTCACGAGCCGTGACGGCACGACCGCAATCAGGTCGCTCGTCAGCAAGATATCGGGCAGCACGAGAAAGCTGTTCACCGACACCGTCACGCGACGCGTACGCCCCACGCGCGCCAGCGCCTCATCCGTGACGCCGCTCAGGCTCCCGCCCTCATACGACACCAGCGCATGATCGAGCGCGCAAAAGCGCTCCAGCGTGAGCCGCCGCTGGGCGGCGGGGTGATCCGCGCGCATCACGCACACGTAGCGCTCGTCGAACAGGCGCCGTGCATGCAGGTCGGCGGGCGTGGTCTCCGGTGTGATCAGGGCTAGATCGACGTCGCCGCTTTCCAGTTGTGCCTGCAGGCGCTCGTGCTGCACCGGCACGATGACGGCGCGCACGCCGGGCGCCGTTTCCCGCAGCCGCGCGAGATACGGCACGACGACGGCGCGTAACGCGTAGTCGGTCGAAGCGAGGGTGAGTGTCATCTCGGCCTCGGCCGGTGCGAAGGCCTGCGGCTGCAGCATCTGCTCGATCTCGCTCAAGACCTGCTTGAGCGGCGCGGCCAGTTGCAGCGCGCGTTCGGTCGGCACGATGCCACGTTGCGAGCGCACGAACAGCGGATCGCCGAAACTCTCACGCAGACGCGTCAACATCGCGCTCACGGCCGGCTGCGTGAGCGACAGACGCTGCGCGGCGCGCGTGACGTTGCGTTCGTCGAGCAGGGCGTCGAGCGCCCGCAAGAGATTCAGATCGAGCATTCTGATATCAACACGGTTTATGACGGAAATAATGATCTACGATTGGATTTATTTCAGCATAGCCTGCATGATTTCTCGTGTCCACCGCACCGAAACCGACAGCATCGAAAGGTAACGAACATGAACGAGATTCTCTGGCCCGAAGACTACTTGCCCGGCACGACCGATAACTTCTGTTCCAACGAAGTGATCGTGGCGGGCCTCTCCACTGCCGACGTCTGGCCGCTGCTCAACAACGCGACCGTGTGGCCGAGCTATTACAGCAATTCCGCGGATGTCGGCTTCCACGACGGCCTGGGCCCCGAACTGAGCGCGGGCGCGCGTTTTCAATTCAAGACCTTCGGCTTTCCGGTGCAGGCCAAAGTGACCGAGCACGTGCCGCCGGCCGCGGGCCAGCCCGCGCGCGTGGCGTGGCACGGCTGGGCCGAGGGCGACGCAGAAACGCGTCTGGACGTGATTCACGCCTGGCTCATCGAAGACCTTGCCGGCGGCCGCGTGCGCGTGCTCACGCAGGAATCGCAGAAGGGCAAACCGGCTGTAACGCTGGCGAAAACGCGTCCGAATCCGATGATCAACGGGCACCAGGACTGGCTCGACGGCCTGATCGACGCCGCGCGCAAGGCGAAGGGAGCACGGCCATGAAGGCCGCCGTGGTGCGTGCGCCGGGCGGGCTCGACCGCATCGAGCTGTGCGAGATCGCCGAGCCCGGTGCGCCCGGCGCTGGCGAGATCCGCGTGGAGCTTCACGCCACCTCGCTCAATTTTCACGACCTGCTGGTCGCCAATGGCGCGATCCCCACGGCGGATGGGCGCGTGCTGATGTCCGATGGCGCGGGCGTGGTGTCGGCGGTCGGCGCGGGCGTGACGGAATTCAAGCGCGGCGACCACGTGGTGTCGTGCTTCTTCCCGCAATGGGCGGACGGGTTGCCGTGGCAGGCCGTGGGCAACTTCGCGCAGACGCCCGGCGACGGCGCGGACGGCTTCGCGACCTTGCACGCCGTGCGGCCCGCGAGCGCCTTCACGCTCGCGCCGCGCGGCTGGAGCTACGCCGAGGCGGCGACGATCACGACGGCCGGGCTCACCGCTTGGCGCGCGCTGGTGGCCGACGGCGGCCTCAAGGCCGGCGACACCGTGCTGACGCTCGGCACCGGCGGCGTGTCGATCGCAGCGTTGCAGATCGCGCGGATGATGGGCGCTTCGGTCATCGTCACGTCATCGTCGGACGAGAAGCTGGCGCGTGCGAAAGCGCTGGGCGCCGACCAGGTGGTGAACTACCGGCAACACGAAAAGTGGGGCGCGCTCGTGCGCGACATGACGGGCGGCAAGGGCGTGGATCACGTGATCGAAGTCGGCGGTCCGGGCACGCTCGCCCAGTCGATCGACGCGGTGCGTGTGGGCGGCCACATCGCGCTGATCGGCGTGTTGACCGGACGCGAAGGCACCGTGCCGACCTCCGTGCTGATGGCGAAGCAGGCGCGCCTGCAGGGCTTGATCGTGGGCAGCCGGCGCCAGCAGCAAGAGTACGTCGCGGCGCTCGACCAGGCTGGCATTCGCCCCGTGCTCGACCGGACGTTCGGGCTGGACGAACTGGCCGATGCGTTTCGTCATCAGCAGGCCGGGGCGCATTTCGGCAAGGTCTGCGCGGCCTGGTGAAGTCAATGCGGCGCCGCTGTGGCGTCGCGTTTGCGCTCGCCGTTAGAATTGCCTGGCATAGCGAAATAATTACAAGCGCTATGCGAAGTGCTGCAATGTTTCCGTTCTTTACAAGGCATCACGAAGTGATATAAATAAATAGCACACGGAAAAAACACGAACGAATCGTCCAGCTGATCGGCAACAACGAGAGCCGGGTACGTTCCATGCTCAGGAGCCCCACCATGCCGCTTTCCCGTCGTCGCTTCATGATCCTTGCCGCCTCCGTGGCTTCCACGGCGGCGCTTTCCAGCGAGTCGCGCGCCGACGCGCCGGTGCTCTCCGAGAGCGACCCGACCGCCATGGCGCTCGGCTACAAAACCGACGCGAGCAAAGTCGACAAGACCAAGTTTCCGCGCTTCCAGGCGGGGCAGACCTGCGCGAACTGCCAGCTGTTTCAGGGCAAGCCGGGCGCGCCGAATGGCCCATGCGCGACTTATGGCGGCAAGATCGTCGACGCCAAAGGCTGGTGCAATGCCTACGTGAAGAAGGCCTGAGCCATGCCCCGCGAGGGGTAGACTACAAGCCATCGAGCAATCCGTTTCGGGAGGCGCCATGAAGGCGGTGTGCCCGTTGCACGGGCCAACGACCATCGTCGGTACTAACGCGTACGGGTTTCCGGTGTATGCGTGTTGCCGCGACGACATTCCCTTTGTCATGCCGCCGGACGCCTGTGCGCGCGAGCCGGTGGGCTCCGGAAACGAGCCGGCGCCGAAACGCCGGCAACCTCCGGCAGACAAGGAACCACGCTGACGAACCGATCGCAACGCACACGGAACGCGCTTGCCCGCGTCCGTGTGCGTTGCGTCGGCTTCAGGTCGCCGGTGCGGTCAGCGAGGTGTTGTAGGTGGTGCCCGCGATCACCACATTGGTCAGCGTAATGCCGCTCACGTTGCTCGCGAAGACCGGCCCCGGCGCGGCCGTCGCCGCTGTCGAAGGCGTGGTCGGCACCGCGCCCGTGCACACCGGGCTGCCGAGGTTGCAGTTCGAGATCGTGACGCCGCTGATCGGACTCGCGGTCGGCACCGGCAGCGCACCGTTGTAGTCGACCGCCTCGGGGCCCTGCATGACGATCGCCTGGAAGCAGGAGTTCGACCCGGCGACGAAGCCCGAAGGCATCGAGTAGGACACCGCGCCCGACACGTTGCTCGCGTTCACGTTGGTGATGTTGATGTTGCTGATCACCGACGGACTCCAGCGCACCGCGTCGCCGGACGGGCTGTAATCGCAGTCGAACGTGATCAGGCCGCCCTGGCCCGTCGACGGGTTCGTGGCGAGACCGGTCGTGCCCGTGCCCGTGATCTTGCTGATCGCCGCGCCCAGCGAGCCGCCGCCGTATTTGCCCGCGAGGTTCACGCCGTTGGCGAGCGTCACGCCGTTGATCCAGACGTTGTCGATGAAGCCGCCGCGGTTCATGTTGCTCTTGAACCGCAGCGCGATATTGAGCGGATTGCTCGCCCAGTTCTCGTTTTGCATCGTCAGATTGCGAGCGTAGACGTTGCGCACGCCCGCGCTCATTTCGCTGCCGATCGTCAGACCGCCATGGCCGCTTTGCATCGTGCAGTTCTGCACGACGATGTTCTGCATCGGACCGTACTCGGTGTCGAGATACTTGCCGGACTTGATCGCGATGCAGTCGTCGCCGGTGTTGAACTGAACGTTTTGCACCAGCACGTGATTGCACGCGTCCGGATCGAAGCCGTCGTTGTTCGGTCCGATGCTGTCGGCAAACACGCCGTCGATCACCACGTTCGTGCAATCGGTGGGATGGTGTTGCCAGAACGGCGTGTTCTGCGTGTGGTAGTTCTGCAGATACACATTGGTGCAGCCGATGAACTCGATCATGCACGGACGCAGATAGTGACCGTTGCCGAAAATGCGGTTCTCGATGGGCACGCGCAGCTCGGAGAGCGCGGGCAGATAGTTCTGGTCCTGGTTCCAGCCCGTGCCCGTGAGCAGGGTCATCAGCGACGTCGTCACGCCGTACTGATTCGTGAAGGAAACGTTCGCCTGCGGGTTCTGGATCTGGCCAGCGGGGAGGCTCGTTAGCGCGACGTTGTTCGGATTCACATAGGCCTGGGAAGGCGTCGAGGAACCGGCGCAGCCGTAGGTGTTGCTGCTTCCCTTGTAGGTCCACCAGCACGAGGTCGGCGCCTGGGTGCTCAGCTGCATCGGCGTCATCGCCTGACCGTTCAGCACGCAGGTGTTGTCGTCGGCGGTCACGGCGATGTTGGTCTGGCGGAATGCGTAGATCGGCGAGCCGAAATTCAGGCAGTCGTTCGCCTGCCAGCGCGTGTGGTAGAGATTGCCGTTCGCCGTCTTGTATGGGCCGTTTTTCGCATAGTCGGCAGGATTCGGGCTGAAATAGATCGTGCAGCCCGATTCGAGGTGGAGGTTCACGTGGCTCAGCAGCACGATGGGACCGCCGCAGTACCAGTTGCCGGCCGGCACCACCACGCGGCCGCCACCGGCACGGCTCGCGTCGACAATCGCGGCATTGATCGCCGTGCTTGAGTCGTATTGCGTGCCCGTGTAGTCGCACGGCACCATCACGCCCGAGCCCGGGCTTTGCAGATCGCTGGTCGGATGCGCGGTCTGTTCCGTGCCGCCCGTCACCCATGGAATCTTGCCGCCGGGCCACGCGGTCGACGTAATCAGCGCGGAGGCGGGGAGCGTGCGCGCGCCGTAGCTCGTCACGTGAAAGTCGGCGCGGGAGAACAGCGAGCGATCGACGTGGGCAAGCCTCCTGATGATCGCCGTGGCCTGGCCGTCCGGGCCCCAGATCGGATCGCCGGCAGAGTGGCCGGGCGGCGGCGGAATCTTGCCTCCGAAGGTGGCAGGCGTGGGCTGCTGCCGCTGCCCGGCTGGCGGCGAGGAGGCTTGCGCCTGCGGACGCGCCGGCAAAGGCCATGAACGCGCGCCGTTTGGGCGAGGCGGGGGCTTCGGAAGACAGGGGATCGTCCTGGTCATGAGTTGCCATTTGATTCGTTCTCCTAGTTGTCTCGCTGGATTGTTTTGCTGCAGCGGGCGTGGCTCGACTTCGGCGGCGATTGGGCCGCGTGGCGACGCTAATGCGAACGGGAGAGGCACGGTTACAGCGGCGAGATCGAACAGGAGCGGCTGACTCGATCACCCTGGATATTGTTGTCAGACGACATCGAAATCGTCAATCAGATTTGTCTAGGTGGTGTACCTGGGTTTCCGGGATATGGCCCGTGGTTGCGGGTAGCTTACGGTATTGTAAATTTGTCAGACGAGCGGGGGTGGCGTGTCGCCCGTGGGAACGATGCCCGCTGACTCGACCATCAGGATCACTGTCTTCTCCGGCGCTCGCGGGCGGTGCAGCTGGCCTTTACGCACGACAAACGCTTGTCCTGGGCTCAGATCGACGACGCGGTCCTCGAGATCGATCAGGAAGTGTCCGCTTACGACATAGAAGAACTCGTCCTGTGCGTCGTGTTTGTGCCAGTGATATGCGCCCTCCACGACACCCAGTCGAACGACCGACTGGTTTACCTCGCATAGCGTCTGGTTGTACCAGGGATGGCTGTTTGCCGCCACGAGGGCGGGCACGTCGATGATTTCGCCGAAGGCGTAGAGGACGTCAAGGCGCGTCAAATAAGGACAGGCATGTGGGCTCACATCGATCTCCAGGAACGTCAGTTCGTGTCGAACATGCGAGCCACTTTAGGCCGTGGCCGCACCGTGAGTCTTGTACCGGACCGTCAATCTTTGGTACGGGAGCGATCTTCGAGCAGCTGCGCGCGATACGCGCCTGGTGTCAGCCCCATGCTGCGCCGAAAGACCCGCGTAAAGTGGCTTTGATCGGCAAAGCCGGCGGCCTCGGCAATCGCGGCGAGCGAAAGGCGTCCACTCGTTAATTGAGCGCAGGCGAAATCGAGCCGCAGCTGGCGCACGTACTCTCCGACCGTACAGCCAACGTGCTTGCGGAATTCACGCGCGAGGTGGTCGGCAGAAACATGGTTCTCCGAAGCAATTTCATCGAGCGTCAACGTCTCGCGAAAGCGATCGTGCAGCATGGCTTCCACGCGAGTGAGCCAGCGGCGCGAACCGCCAACCGTCGGCGCGCGCGGGACGGACCGCTCGCACGCGGCGAGAAGTTCGAGTACCAGCCCTTCGACGGCCAGCGACGTCGCCGAATCCTGCTCACGGCATTCGCGGACCAGGCGGCGCATGAACGACAGCGGCGCCCCGCCTGCAAAGTCATCGGGACGATCGAGCACCCGGGTCCGCCCGCCAAGGCGCTGTGCCCACGAGGTCGTGAACTCGAGATGGAGGGCTTTGCCGCCGGCCCCGTACCAGGTGTTGGCATGGGGCACGCCTGCGGGGAAAAACGTCAGTGACATCGGCCCGTCTTGACCGCGGCGGGCCGGCCAGGATCGGGTTCCGCAACCGTTCAGCACGAAACAGAAAAACGGGTTGACATGCTCGTGCTGCGGAATGATCAGATCCGTGGCGAAATCGGTCTCCACGAGCGAGATGCCGTCACTACCGTAGCGCAGGGAAGTGGTGCCGAAGTAGTCGCCCGGTTCAAGGACCCTAAGCATGGGAGGGCTCCCAAAGAGACGTTGCAGCCGATATTAAACGCTTGTCTGGAACCGTTTGAAAGGCGGTCGTGCGACGACCGCGCTGACGCCGGGATTCGCGCGCAAATTGGCGGACCCGGCTCCCTTTTGTATTTGCATGTATCTACAGGGCGCATGCGTACATGCGCATACAAAACCGCCGTTCCAGGAAACGAGCGAGACACGTCCGCGCGTTCCAATACGCCTGCGGCACATCGGGCGATACGCCGGTTCGGGCCGCAACGTTCATGTCATTCGTCGCAAGCGACGCTTGCGACGGCAAAGAGAGGATTTTCAGTTATGGGTTCATTGAGCATCTGGCATTGGATGATCGTTCTTCTGATCGTGGCACTGGTTTTCGGTACGAACAAGCTACGGAACATCGGCGGCGATCTGGGCGTCGCGGTGAAGGGATTCAAGGAAGGCATGGCGCAAGGCGAAACGCCTGAACGGCAGCCTGCATTGCAGCACAGCGATGCCGTCGACGCGGAAGTAAAGGACGTGACCCGCTCGAGCGACGTCCGCTAGCCTCATCCGTCTCCGTGCGTCTGCGGGTGCAACGCGCGCTAGTCACGCGCGATGGCGGCCTCGAGCAGACAGCCGAACTCCGACGCAAATTCGACCGAGACGCGCGCATGAACAGCGCCTTGTTTGTCGAAGAATCGCTGCGTCCCCTCGAGCGTGAACACGCCTTCATGCCAGATGTTGGGGTGGATATAGAGACCCTGGTGTCCGTCGAAGCGGAAGCACACGAACTTCTCCGGCGTAATGTCGTCGCCCGGCAATGCCAGCGGCACGTAGAACGGGCGATGATCGAGCGGAAAGAACAGTTGGCCGCCGTCCGGGTGATAGTTCGCATGCCATATCAACATGCGTTCGGGTGCGGCGGCGTTGTCTTCGCGTGCGTCTTCCGGCTCCGTTGCGTAGGCGAGAACATAGTTGCCGCCTACGGCTTCGTTTCGCCCGTAGAGAATGTCGCCGCGCCATTCGCTGACGAACGTGCCTTCGGTCGTGCCCGCTTCGTCGCCGGTTCCCGGGTCGATCGGCCTTGACCCCATCGCAGGCCACTGGACGATTTCCACCTGGCATGCGTGCGGGTCGTCCACCAGCTTGCCATAGCCATTCAGCGTTGCCGTGGTCGCGTCGACCACGGGCATCGCCACTCGCCGCAGGCCCCGAGGGAGGGCGGGATTGAGGTAGTCGATCTCTTTGCTCATTACGAATCTCACCAGGCGTCAACAGGGCGGGTCGCCAGAACCGCAACGACATCGAGCTTAGAGCGCGTACCCGGTGCCAGTCAAATTAATGCCGAGCCGTGCGGCAAGGCCTCGGCATCGGATTCGTGCTCGAACGCGAGATTCCCGAGTGCGCGCGTTGCGTTGCCATCCCGGTGGAGGAACTGCGCGGCTGCAATATCGATTCGGTGGCCTGCCTGCACAGCCAGCGCAAGCGAGGAATCGTGCAGACCTTTCTGGGCGTGGCGGCGGCATCCGCGGCCGTGTAGTGCGGCGGCGCGATGCGAGCGCCTTCGGAGCGGGTGCTTGCGTGGAGGTGCAATATGGACGGCGGCCGGCGCGTCCCTGCGCGGCACTGTCAGGAGTGGGTCATGAAATCGAATCTGCGATGCGCCGTGTTGGCGTCTTTTCTGTTGACCGCCGCTGGCATGGCGCATGCCCAATCGGCAAATGCGCCAACTGACGCGTCGATGGCGCCGAGCACGACCCAGGCGGCGCCCAGCGAGAAGAAGGCGGACCGCGCACTTGCCCGTGCCGTGCGACGTGCGTTGTCGAGGGCGCAGGGATTCAACGTGTCCGGCGTTTTCGTGCGCGCGCGCAGCGGCGCCGTGACGCTGAGCGGCACGGTTCGCACTGGCGACCAGATCCGCCAGGCGGAAGACGTTGCGCGTTCGGTGCAGGGTGTGACTTCGGTGACGAACAGGCTGACGCTCTTTCACGGCGGGAATGGCTGAGTACCCCGCGTTGGCATTCGCGCGCTGACTGTGCGGGATGTGCAGATCAGCGCGCGGCCCTTTCAAGCGGAGATTCCTGCGATCGCGATCACAGCGACAAACACACCCAGCGGCACAAGGTGCGAGAAGTCGCGGTGACGCAGAACGGTCAACACCGCAGCCGCAATGATGAGCGTCCCGAGCGCCAGGCCAATCATGCGAGTTGCCGGAAGCGCGATCAGCACGGCGGACAGCATCTCCAGTGCGCCGGTCAAACGACCCCACCAGCGCGGGTAACCCCACCGGGCGTAATCGCCTTGCGAAGCGGGCGTGCCGATCGCGTTGAAGAGACCTGCGCCGAAGAAGCCGGCGGCGAGCAGCCAGATCGAAAGCGCGTGGACCATCTCAGCGCCCTCCCATCATCATCGAAATCGCGGTGAAGACCATCAGCGCGGCCGTCGCGCCATGCATGCCGAAGGCGCTTTTGGTGGAGCCCTTCGCGGCAAGAATGAGCAACATGTCGCCAACCGGAATGACGGCTTCCACGAGCAGGACGATGCCGATCCCGAGCGGCGTGCCCCACACCATGAACGCCAGGACCGCCAATCCCGACGCAATGTCGCGCACGCCCTTGAGGCGAAGCCACCAGGCAGTGTTGGCGCCGTTTTCTGGAAGCGGCAGACCGAAACTGCGTGTCGCGGTCATCGGCCTAACGAGATATTGGGTGCCGATCGCGATAATCGCGAGGGCGAGAAACAGCGCCAGTCCGAACGAAAGCCAATGCATCGCAGAGTCCTATGCTTCGTGGTGTAGTGGCGGAATATAATCTAGCGTTGCTATATTTTCAAGCTTCCGTATCATCGCAGGCCATGTGGACCATCGGGGTCAGGGAGAGGACAAGTTGAGTATTGCCGAGCGCAAAGGCAGGCAACGGGCTGAGCGCGAGTCCCGCATCGTCGCGGCAGCGCGCGTGATCGCGGAGCGCGATGGGTGGGACGCCGTCACGGTTCGCCGCCTCGCCGAAGAGATCGAATATAGCCAGCCGGTCCTCTACTCGCATTTCGAGAATCGGGACGCGATCGTTTCAGCCGTTGCTCTCGAGGGCTTTCAGGAACTCACGGTAGCGCTGCGGGAAGCGGCGCATGGAGCGGCGGGGCAAGAAAACGCCGTCGAGAATGTCGCCGTGGCCTATCTCGGCTTCGCAGCGCGGTGTCCCGCGCTCTACGAGGCGATGTTCACGCTTCCGACCAATCTGCGGTTTGCCGACGCCGAAACGCGGCCGGAACTGCGGGCCGGTTTCGAAGCGCTCGCATCGGTCGTCGCGCCGTTCTGCGTCGATGTCGAGAACGTGACCGAGACCTTTTGGGCAGCTTTGCATGGGCTTGCCGAACTCGAACGTGCAGGCCGAATCCGGCCCGGCGCGCGGGTCGAACGCATCATGCTGGTCGTCCGGGCAGTCATCGCTTCTCGCAACGGCTCGCTCGACCCCGGCTCATAAGGAAGCACCTCGACGAACCAAAAAAAATGGCGCCGCAGGCATTCAGCCTGCGGCGCCACTGTCTGGTGCTACGGCGCAGATCTAGAACTAAAGTCCCGCGCCGTACTCCAGCATCACACTTACATCGTCACCGTATCGGCCACTTCCTTGAAGTCGGCGATCTGGTCGAAGTTCATGTACTGATAAATCTTGTCGCCGTTGGCGTTGAGCACGCCCATATCGGCCATGTACTCTTCCTTGGTCGGGATCTTGCCCAGACGCGAGCAGATCGCCGCCAGTTCCGCCGAGCCGAGGTACACGTTCGTGTTCTTGCCCAGGCGGTTCGGGAAGTTACGCGTCGAGGTCGACATGACCGTTGCGCCTTCGCGCACCTGTGCCTGGTTGCCCATGCACAGCGAGCAGCCCGGCATTTCGGTACGCGCGCCAGCCGTGCCGAACACGCCGTAGTGGCCTTCTTCGGTCAGCTGCTTCTGGTCCATCTTGGTCGGCGGCGCGACCCACAGCTTGACCGGAATGTCGCGCTTGCCTTCGAGCAGCTTCGACGCGGCACGGAAGTGACCGATGTTGGTCATGCACGAGCCGATGAACACTTCGTCGATCTTGGCGCCGGCGACGTCCGACAGCGTCTTCACGTCGTCCGGATCGTTCGGGCAGGCCACGATCGGCTCATGCACGTCGGCTAGGTCGATTTCGATGACGGCGGCGTACTCGGCGTCGGCATCCGGTTGGAGCAGTTGCGGATCGGCCAGCCATGCTTCCATCGCCTTGATACGGCGCTGCAGGCTGCGCGGGTCCTGGTAGCCCTGGGCGATCATCCACTTCAGCAGCGTGATGTTGCTGTTGAGGTATTCGATGATCGGTTCCTTGTTCAGGTGCACCGTGCAACCGGCAGCCGAACGTTCAGCCGATGCGTCCGAGAGTTCGAACGCTTGCTCGACCTTCAGATCGGGCAGGCCTTCGATTTCGAGAATGCGGCCCGAGAAAATGTTCTTCTTGCCTTGCTTGGCGACCGTCAGCGAGCCTTGCTTGATCGCCCACAGCGGGATCGCATTCACGAGGTCGCGCAGCGTGACGCCCGGCTGCATCTTGCCCTTGAAGCGCACGAGCACCGATTCGGGCATGTCCAGCGGCATCGTGCCGGTGGCGGCCGCGAAGGCGACCAGACCCGAGCCTGCCGGGAAGCTGATGCCGATCGGGAAGCGCGTGTGCGAGTCGCCGCCGGTGCCGACGGTGTCGGGCAGCAGCATGCGGTTCAGCCACGAGTGGATCACGCCGTCGCCCGGACGCAGCGCGATGCCGCCACGGTTGCTGATGAAGTTCGGCAGCGTCTGGTGCGTCTTCACGTCCACCGGCTTCGGATAAGCGGCGGTGTGGCAGAACGACTGCATGACGAGGTCGGCCGAGAAGCCGAGGCACGCCAGGTCCTTCAGTTCGTCGCGGGTCATCGGGCCCGTGGTGTCCTGCGAGCCGACCGAGGTCATCTTCGGTTCGCAGTACGTGCCCGGGCGCACGCCCTGGCCTTCCGGCAGACCGCACGCGCGGCCAACCATCTTCTGCGCCAGCGAGAAGCCCTTGCCGCTGTCGGCCGGGTTCTGCGGCAGGCGGAACAGCGTCGACGGGGCCAGGCCCAGCGCTTCACGCGCCTTGGCCGTCAGGCCGCGGCCGATGATCAGCGGAATGCGGCCGCCGGCGCGCACTTCGTCGAACAGCACGTCGGACTTGACCTGGAATTCGGCGATCACTGCGCCGTTCTTGAGCGCCTTGCCTTCGTACGGGCGCAGTTCGACCACGTCGCCCATTTCCATCTGCGACACGTCGAGTTCGATCGGCAGGGCGCCGGCGTCTTCCATCGTGTTGTAGAAGATCGGTGCGATCTTGCCGCCCAGGCACACGCCGCCGAAGCGCTTGTTCGGGATGAAGGGGATGTCTTCGCCCGTGAACCACAGCACCGAGTTGGTGGCCGACTTGCGCGAGGAGCCGGTGCCGACCACGTCGCCCACGTAGGCGACCAGGTGGCCCTTTTCCTTCAGCGATTCGATGAACTTGACCGGGCCGCGCTTGCCGTCTTCTTCCGGCGTGATGCCGGGACGCGCGTTCTTCAGCATCGCCAGCGCGTGCAGCGGGATGTCCGGGCGGGTGGTCGCGTCCGGGGCCGGCGAGAGGTCGTCGGTGTTGGTTTCGCCCGTCACCTTGAACACGGTGATGGTCAGGCTTTGCGGCACTTCCGGACGGCTCGTGAACCATTCGGCGTCAGCCCAGCTTTGCAGCACTGCCTTGGCGTTGGCGTTGCCGTTGTCGGCCAGTTCCTTGACGTCGTGGAACTGGTCGAACATCAGCAGGGTTTTCTTCAGCGCGTCGGCAGCCACGGTGCCCACTTCGGCGTCGGACAGCAGGGCGATCAGCGGGGCGATGTTGTAGCCGCCCAGCATCGTGCCGAGCAGTTCGGTGGCGCGAGCGCGCGAGATCAGCGCGCAGGCGGTTTCGCCCTTGGCCACGGCGGCCAGGAACCCGGCCTTCACGCGGGCGGCTTCGTCGACGCCTGCGGGCACGCGGTTGGTGATCAGGTCGAGCAGCGTCTGCTCTTCGCCAGCGGGAGGATTCGTCAGCAGTTCCACCAGTTCGGCGGTCTGCTGAGCCGTGAGCGGCAGGGGGGGAATGCCGAGCGCGGCGCGTGCGGCTACGTGAGCGCGAAAGTTTTCAAGCATTGGGGGACCTACTGGTATTGCGTTTGAAGGCGAAGGCTTTTCAGGCACTCCGAGGCTTTTCCAGGCACTGCTTTGAGCGGGATTTTAAGCGCAATACGATATAACGTCAAATGTCTTATGTCTTATATAAGAGTTGAGCCGCGAAGCCGATGCCACCGTGAAAAAGCCTGAAATTTTCGCTCAGGGCTTGCGGCCAAACGCTTCCCGCAGCTTTCCCTTGGCTTTCACGAGCGTGTCGCGCCGCGATTTGGGCAGATTTCTACCCGCGCGATTGATGTAGAAGTTCAGCATCGACATGGCCGACTGAAACGGCGTGCCCTTGCGCCGCCGGCTGTGCAGCGACGATTCCTTGAGCGAACGGGCGATCGCTTCGGCGCTGCCGGACCTGAATACGCCAGACTCGATGTCCATGGCGTCGCTCGTCTCGTTCACGTGCTTCGACCATTTGTTCGTGGCGCCGCTCGTGGCACGTTTCGAGTGACCTTTCGCGGCGCTCGCGTGGGCATGACGCTGCCGCGCGGGGCGGCCGCCCTTGCGCCGCGTAGCTGGATGCTGGCTCGTGCTCATGACTTCTCCCTCTCCCATCAGACGATTCACCCGCTGCGCAATTGCAATACCGCCCGCACTGTGAGGTCAGGTCCGGCACGCCCTATGCGACCTCGCGGGTGTGCACGCGCGCGGCGTGAGGAAAGCGGCAGGTGCGCGTCGAACCGGCAAGGGAGGCAGTCGATCATGAAGTCAACTCCACGCTACGAAGTGAACGTCTGCGGAGGCGATTTCCAGCATGTCCGGGAATGTTTTCGCGAATGGAAAACCGAAACGCTTATCTACCGGAGGGACCAGAAGATGTTCGAGGGACGCAACGAAGTGCGTCCGCTGGAAAAGCGCGATTACGACAACACGGAACAGGCGCGCAAGGCGCTGCAGAACGCCTGCAGCCCGCACGACCGCTATGCGCTGGCTGCTGAAGTGAGCAACGGCGAGCGCGACATGTGGATCGTGATGGCGGCCTATCGGGAATGAAGGATAGGCGCAGGACCGGCGCGAGACGGAGCGCGCCAGCGCCAAAGTGAAAGATTGGAGAGGCGGGGAACGGGGTAGAAGAATTACAAGCGTGGCGCGCGGATTTGCAAATGGCGCACACAAGGGAGGGATCAGATGAAAAGCTCTGCGAAATCGGCTGCCAATCTGGCCAGGCCGCGTCCCCGCTCCTGGCCGCGTTTGTGGCTGCTCGGCGCGGCCGCGCTGGCGCTCGGCTGTACGGCCTGCAAACGTGCGGACGAAGGTGCGCGCCCGCAAACCCAGAATTCTCCGGGTAGCCAGATGTCGGCGCCAGCCGGCCCGCAAGCGGCGCCGGCGAGCGGTCCGAAAGAATGAACAGGATGCCTCGCATCCACGCCCCTTAAGGAGCCGAGTATGGGTCTTTCGCCACAAAACCCCAGGCCGGACGAGGCCAGCAAAACCGGCGACGAACTCGCCGCCGGCAAGCAACCGGCGCAGGAGAAACCCGCACGGGGTGCGCCGGGCAGCTTCGATCAACCGGAGTCGCGGCCCGAGTTCATGCCGCGCGAGGGCGGCCCGCATCCGGAGCAGACCGCAGAGGTGCCGCTCGGCCACCACGGCCGGGCGGAGCCGCCGGGGTCGTTCGGGCACAACAGCGCGCCCGTGAAAAAGAAGGGCGGTTAGTCCTGCGAAATGCCGCGACGCGCTCGCATTGGCCGCCGAGTACGCCGTGCGTCTCTTTCCGGAGGTCGCCCTTACGTCGGCGCTGGCGTACTACGTGGTCTATCGGCCCGAGTGCGCGAGTCTGCCGAAGCTCACGGCGTTTCGCGACTGGCTGAGAAGCGAGGTGCGGGAAGAGGTGGGGCGGCCGGTGCGAAAACCCGCTAGGGCGCAAGCATCCACGCCGTGATGCCGTGCACGACCTCGCTTTCGATGCCATTGAAGCCGTGATACGCGAACGCCCCGCACGGGTCGCCCCGCGAGGCGCCGCCGGAGACGAGCGTCAGCTTCGTTCTCGGCGCTTGCGTGAGCTTTTGCATGAGGGTGTCCGTTTCGGCTACCGGGCACACCTTGCAGGCGTCGTCCTTGTTGTGCACCACGAGCACGGGAATCCTGAGTGCGGCGAGGTTCATGCCCGTGACCGGATCGCCGCCCCGGTTTTCGCGCAGGATGGTCGAGGTGAGCACGATGCCGTCCGGGCCCGCGCCGGGGCTTGCGTCGTCTTTCGCGAGCGCAATGGCGATGGCCGCGACCGACTGCGTGCCGCGGCTCGTGCCGACGAGCCAGACCGGCACGTGCAGTTGTTCGCGCAACCATGCGATCACGGCGCGGGCGTCCGCGGCGTGTTCGGGCGTGAGGCGAAAGCCGTCGAGGTAGGGCGGCGCTTGCCGGTCGCTCGGTGCGTCGACGAGCGCCACGGCCACGCCGTCGTTCACGAACAGCATGCGGCTGCGCACTAGAAAATTGTTGGCGCCCCAGCCGAAGCTTCCCTGCGGTTCCAGTTGCAGGCCGCCGTGCCCGCCCGCGTAAAGAATCGCGACCGCCTTTGGCGCTGCCGGTGCAATGAACAGGAAGCGCTGGGTGACGCCGGGCCGGGTAGGAAGGTCGACGACCCTGGGCGCGCTTTGCGCGTGGGCTAGCAAGGACGCCGCCGCGAGCACGAACGCCAGTGTCAATGCCGACACCAGCGGCGCGGCAAGCAGCCATCGCCAGGCCAGGCGCCCGCTCATGGCCGCGTGACCGGGCTCAGCGGCCTGCGAGCATGCGCCCGCCGAGTCCGATCAGCACAACGCCCACCACCGAGTCGAGCGCGGCTTTGCGCCGGACGAGGAATTGGCGCACGGTGGGATGCGAGGCGAGCAGGGCCATCGAACAATACCAGGCGCACGAAATGAGAATGGCGATCACGACGACCGCCACTTCGAGCCAGCGCGGCGCCGTAGCGGGCACCATCAACGCGAAGATGCTGCCGTAGAACGCAATGGCCTTGGGATTCGTCATGCTGACGACGTAGCCCTTCTTCGCGGCGGCCCAACCCGATGCGCCCGCCTGCGCGGCAACCTGCAAGGGCTGTCGCGCCGTGAGGAGCATTTTCGCGCCGAGCCAGATCAGATAGCCCGCGCCCGCGATGCGCAGCCCGGTGCCGATCCAGGCCACGTGGGTGACGATCAGGCTCAGGCCCGCGATGGCGATCCATGCCCACGTGCCGGAGGCGGCGGCGAGGCCGAGGCCGGTCGCGAGGCCCGCGCGCCGCGAGGCCACCGCCGTGGACGTGACGATCACGAAGTTCGGCCCGGGGCTGGCGACGCTCAGCAGCAGGACGCCCGAAAGCGCGAGCAGGACGTTGAAATAGTTCACGATAGCAGGTTCCGCGGCAGGTCCGATGCGCCCTCAATCGACGCATCGTGAAGGTCGTCATGATACTCCGTGCGCTCAGGCGCCCTTCATCAAGCGCCACAGCGTCGTGCGGCCTATGCCGAGCGCGCGGCTGGCGGCGGCCCGATTGCCGCCGTGCGCGGCGAGCGCGCGCTCGACGTCTTCCCGCGTGACCGGCGTGGCGTCGTCGCGCCGCGCGCCGTTCGAGGCAGTCGCCGCGCGCCGCGGCGCATGGCTCGCTGCGTCGCTTTGCGCGAACTCCGGAAATACATCGTATAACGAACTATCGCCGTGCGTGCCGCCGGTTTCGTCGGCGAGGAAGATGGCCGCCCGCGCGAGCAGATTTTCGAGTTCGCGAACATTCCCCGGCCACGCATAGCTCGCGAAGTACGGCGCGAACAGCGTGAGCACGCGCTCGATCGCGGCGGCGCGCAGGGCGTAGCGATCGGCCATACGTTCGAGTAGATGGCGCGCGAGCGCGCCTATGTCCTCGCGCCGTTCGCGCAAGGCCGGCAACGGAATATGAAGCAGGTTGAGCCGGAAATACAGATCGGCGCGAAATGCGCCTTCCTGCACCAGCGCGCGCAAGTCGCGGTGCGTGGCGGCGATCACGCGCACGTCCACGGGCGTGGCGCGGCTGGCGCCCAGCTTCATCACCTCGCGCTCCTGGAGCACACGCAGCAGGCGGCTTTGCAGCGCGGGCGGCATCTCGCCGATTTCGTCGAGAAAGATCGTGCCCGTATGCGCGATTTCGACGAGGCCAGGCTTGCCGCCGCGCCGCGCGCCCGTAAATGCGCCTTCCTCGTGACCGAACAGCTCGCTCTCGATCAGCCCCTCGGGCAGCGCCGCGCAGTTGAAGGCGACGAATGGATTGCCGCGCCGCCGGCTCGCGTTGTGGATGCCCTGCGCGACGAGTTCCTTGCCCGTGCCGCTTTCTCCCGTGAGCAGTACGGTGGCGTCGTGGGCGGCGCTCATGGCCGCGAGGCGGCGGACGCGCGCCATGGCGGGCGCAACGCCGACCAGGTCGTCCAGTTCGTAGCGGGCCACGAGGTGCCGCGGCCGCTGGGTCGTGCGCAGCGACCGGTCGATGCGCTGCGCGACGAGCGCATCCTGCGCCGTGACCACCGCGCCCGAGCGCGCGCCTTGCTCGACGATCGGCACGCAGCTTACGATCAGCGAGCGCCCGCCGATCTGCTCGATGCGTTCATCGACGGCCGCATCGCTGCCGGCCACTTCGCGCAGCAGCGGGCCCACCGAGCGGACCAGTTGCGCGCTCACATCGCGCGCGCGGTCGAGACCGAGCAGATCGAGCATGGCCGGATTGACCGCTTCGAGCTGACCGGCTGCGTCGAACGCGGCCACGCCGTCGCGCAGGTGCGCGACGATCGTGTTCAGGCGCACCCGCTTGGACTCCTTCTGGCGGCTCACGCGCGCCAGTTCCACGGAGCGCTCGAACGCCTCGTGCACCGCGCCCAGCGAGTAGAGGAACACGCTTTCGAGCCCCGCGGCCTGGGCGAGATCGCAGGCCATGCCGGGGCCGATGATGACGCGGCAGCCCTCGTCGGCGAGCGCCGTGACGGCGTCGCGCACTTCGTCCACCGTGCGATAGGCGCGCTGCGTGAGGCGCAGGTTGAGCCACGCCCCGAGGTCGGCGAGTTCGTGCGAGACGCTCTCATGCAGGATCAGCCCGATCGGCGCGCCGGGCCAGGTGGCGTTCGCGTGCGTGATGCCGGCCAGTACGTCGAAGCCGTTCACTTTGACCATGACCACGGGCACGCTCAGGTTGTCGCGCAGGTACGCGCCGTTGGAGCCGGCGGCGAGCACCACGTCCACGGTGCCGGCTTCGATATAGGGCTGCAGCGCCGTGACGGCGTCGCCATAGCCTTCGCGCACGTTGAAGAAGCGCGCCTCGCTGGCATAGCGCGGCGCCACGGTTTCGCAGAGATTGCGCAAGCGGCTGATGCTCACGAGCGCGATGCTCGGGCGGCTGGCGGCCTGGGGCGGGCTGGGGGGAGGCACGGCGGAATCCTCGGTACGAAATTTGGCGTTCTGGAACGTTTCATGAAACGTTCCAGAGATTGTGGCATGAAACGTCGATCGCACGCTGGGCCGCCTAAAGTATTGTTTTATATGGCTTGCGCCCAGCTTCCGCTGGTTGGCATACATCGTGCGAATATCCGAGCCATCTCAAAACCCACTGAACGGAGTCATCGCGATGACCACTTCCACTGCCGCACGCCGCGCCGCGTTCCGCGCCAAGGTCGACGAACGCCGCGGCCTGCTCGTGCCGGGCGCCTTCAACGCCATGAGCGCCCGCGTGATCGAGGACGCCGGCTTCGAGGCGCTGTACCTCACGGGCGCGGGCGTCACCAACATGTCGTTCGGCCTGCCCGATCTCGGCTTCATCGGCTTGAGCGACATTGCCGAGCACACGGCGCGCGTGCGCGACGCGGTCAACCTGCCGCTCATCGTCGACGCCGACACGGGCTTCGGCAACGCGCTCAACGTGCGCCAGACCGTGCGCACGCTCGAGCGCAGCGGCGCCGACGCGATCCAGTTCGAAGACCAGGTGACGCCGAAGAAGTGCGGCCACTTCGCCAACAAGGAAGTGATCGGCGCGAGCGAGATGGTGGGCAAGATCCGCGCGGCCGTGGACGCGCGCGAAGACGGCAACCTGCTCATCATGGCGCGCACCGATGCGGCTGCCGTGCACGGCATCGAAGACGCGATCGCGCGCGGCCACGCGTTCATCGAGGCGGGCGCGGACATTCTCTTCATCGAAGCCACGGAAAAGCTCGAAGACATCGAACGGCTGCCCAAACTCATCGACGCGCCGCAACTCATCAACATCGTGATTGGCGGCAAGACGCCGGTGCAGTCGCGCGAAGCGCTGGCGGGCCTTGGCTACGCGCTGGTGCTGTACGCGAACGCGGCGCTGCAGGGCGCCGTGGTCGGCATGCAGCGTGCTCTCGGGCAATTGCGCGCGAATGGCCGGCTCGATGAAGACGCGACGATCGTCGCGCCGTTCGCCGAGCGTCAGCGCCTCGTGAACAAGCCGCTCTTCGACCGGCTCGATCGCGAGTACGCACCGAAGGACTGAACGGCACCCCCCGGAATTTTGAAAAACAAGAGGAGGAGACACGCATGTCGAATGACACGGATTTCGGAGTCCGAATCGACAACCAGGCGGTGGAAGCATACGCTGCACCGAGCGCACGGCCACGCATCCGTTCGATCGTCGGGGGCCTGGCCGGCAACCTGATCGAGTGGTACGACTTTCTGGCGTACAGCATTTTTTCGATTTACTTCGCGAAGTCGTTTTTCCCGAGCGACAAGCCGACCGTGCAGCTCATGAACACGGCGGCCATCGCGGCCGTGGGCTACGTGGCGAGACCGCTCGGCAGCTGGCTCGTGGGCTTCTACGCCGACCGCCACGGGCGCAAGTCCGCGCTCACGTGGTCGGTCACGGCCATGTGCATCGGCTCGCTGATGATCGCGCTCACGCCCGGTTACGCGAGCATCGGCGTGCTCGCGCCTGTCGTGCTGATTGCGGCGCGCCTGCTGCAGGGCCTGAGCATGGGCGGCGAGTACGGCACCAGCGCGACTTACCTCAGCGAGATCGCGCCCGCCAACCGGCGCGGCTTTTATCTCGGCTTTTTGCAGGTGAGCGTGGTGGCCGGGCAGCTCGTTGCGCTCGCCCTCATGCTCGTCATGCAGAACCTGCTGATGACGGCCGAGCAGATCGAGCGCTGGGGCTGGCGCGTGCCGTTTCTGCTGGGCGGCGCGCTCGCGCTGTTCGCGCTTTACATGCGCCGCAACGTGACGGAAACCGAAGCGTTCGAGCGCGGCCGGCGTGAAGCCGGTCCGCCGGCGCTGCAGCAACTGCTGTCGCACTGGCGGCAGATTCTGCTCGCCATCGGCATTACCGTGGGCGGCACGGTGGGCTTCTATACGTTCACGATTTATATGCAGAAGTACCTCGTGAACACCGTGGGCCTTTCGAAGGAGATGTCGACGCTCGTCTCCACCGGCGCGCTGCTGCTGTATATGCCGCTCCAGCCGCTGTTCGGGCTCGCTTCCGACGTGTTCGGCCGCCGCCCGGTGCTGATCTGTTTTGGCCTGTCGACCACGCTGTTTTCCGTGCCGCTCTTCACGGCGCTGAGCCATACGCGCGATCCGCTGGTGGCATTCCTGCTGTCGTTCGCCGGGCTCGTGATGCTGAGCGGCTTCACCTCGGTGCACATGCTCGCGAAAACGGAGCTGTTCCCCACGCGCATCCGCGCGCTCGCCGTGGGCCTGCCGTATGCGCTCACCACGGCGATTCTCGGCGGCACGACGGAGTTCGTCGCGCTGCGCTTCAAGGCGAGCGGGCACGAGCAGTACTTCTACTGGTACGTCACGGCCTGCGCGGCGATTTCGCTGATCGTGTATCTGCGCATGCCGGAAACGCGCGGGCGCCCGGCAAGTTCCGTGTGATGCGAGTCAACCGGCGCGGCGCCGCACGAAGCGCTGCTCCGTGACCTTCGTGCCCCACTGGTCGCCTTCGGACGCTTCCGCGAGGTGAAAGCCGAACGACTCGTACAGATGCCGCGCGGCGTCGAGGCCCTTGAAGGTCCACAGGTAAGTCTCGGCGTAGTGCGCATCGACGAACTGCATCGCGTTCGTCATCAGCTGCCTGCCGACGCCGGTGCCGCGCAGTGAGTCGTCCACGATGAACCAGCGCAGGTGGGCCACGCCGGCGTTGCCGCTCTCGTTGCCGTCGATCGCCAGCGAAGCCAGTACGCGATCGCGCTCCACCGCGAGCCAGAGCGCCTTGCCAACGGCTGGCAAGGCGCCGGCGAAATCGGCGAGTTCCGCCGCCACCTTCTTTTCGAAGAAAGCGCCGAAGCCCCAGTTCGCCGCGTAGAACCGCGCGTGCAGACTCGCAATGTCGCCGATGCAGCCGGGCCGGTAGCCTTCCACGATCTGCACGCCCGCCGTCGGCGCGGTTGTGCTGGTCTCGTTGGGGTTGTCGTGCGCGAGCGCGTCGGCATAGAGCGCGAGCGCCCGCACGAGTGTCTGCTGGTCGGCCGGAACGAGCCTGCGCAGCGCGTTGGACACCTGGTCCGTGGCGAAGCGGTCGATCTTCGCGCGCAGCTTCTGGCCTGCCGCGCTCAGGGTCAGCTCGGACGAGCGCGCGTCGTCGTCGGCGGTCTTGCGTTTGACGAGGCCGGCCGCCTCGAGCCGTGCGACCTGCCGGCTCGTATTCGACTTGTCGAGCCGCAGGATGTCGCCCAGCGCCCTCGCGTTGATGCCCGGCTGCGCGCCGATCTCGATGATGGCGTGCACGGCGGAAGGGGCGAGATCGCTGTCGGCGAGCGTCGTACGCATGAAGCCCAGCTCGCGCACCAGCCGCCGCGAGAACTCGCGCAGCTCGAGGATGGTCGTCTCGCGGGGCTGCGCGGGCACGTCGACAAAATCCATGATGGTCTCCGTTATGGTCTTCATGCGAATGGTTGCGAGTCGCAACCATTCGAACTCAATATAGGCGCGCCCGGCGGATAACGCAAGTTCGCCACGCGGCCGGGAAATTGCGTTCGACCCTTGACTCGCCGAGGCGCAAGAGGAACGCCAATTGCGTGAAGGCAAAGCCTCCACGATCGCCGCGCAGCCATGCTCAAGGAACGCCTCAACCCGCCCGGAAACGCGCCGAAAGAGCGGGCGCGCAAGCAGGACGCCGCCGATGCTGGCCAGCGCGCGCTGGCGCTCGGCGCGCTCGGCGTGGTGTTCGGCGACATCGGCACGAGCCCGATCTACGCGCTGCGCGAAGCCGTGCAGACGGCGCATTCCACGGCGCAGCCCGTGGTGATGGGCGTGCTCTCCATGATCCTGTGGGCGGTGCTGATCGTCGTGGTGCTCAAGTACGCCACTTTCGTCATGCGCGCCGACAACGAAGGCGAGGGCGGCATCGTCGCGCTCACGGCGCTCGTGCGCGCCGGGTTCGCGAAGGCGGGGCGGCCCGCCCCGCGTCTGCTCGTGCTCGCGGGGCTCGTCGGCGCGGCGATGTTCTACGGCGACTCGATGATCACGCCCGCCATTTCCGTGCTCTCCGCGGTGGAAGGGCTCAAGGAAATCAATCCCGCATTCGACAGTGCCGTGCTGCCGGTTTCATTGGCGATTCTCGTGGCGCTCTTCCTGTTCCAGTCGCGCGGCACCGCCGTGGTCGGGCGCACGTTCGGGCCCGTCATGGCGCTCTGGTTCCTGAGCCTCGGCGCGGTGGGCGTGTATCACATCGTGCGCTATCCGGCGATTCTCGCCGCGGCGTCGCCGGTCTGGGCCGTGCGGCTCGCGCTCGCGCATCCGGGGCTCGCGTTCGGCGTGCTAGCCGCCGTGATTCTCGCGTTGACGGGCGCCGAGGCGCTCTACGCCGACATCGGCCATTTCGGCACGCGCTCCATCCGCATGGCGTTCTTTTGCGTCGTGCTGCCCGCGATCGTCGCGGGCTATTTCGGCCAGGCCGCGACCGTGCTGTTCGAGCCGGGCGGCGCCAGCCAGCCGTTCTTTCGCTCGGTGCCGCATTGGGCACTGATTCCGGCAGTGGGTATTGCCATGCTCGCCACCATCATCGCCTCGCAGGCGGTGATCTCGGGCGCGTTTTCCATGACGAGCCAGGCCATCGAACTGGGCTTCCTGCCGCGCATGCGTACGATCGAAACCTCGAGCACGCGGCGCGGCCAGATTTATGTTCCGGCGGTCAACGCGGGCTTGCTCGTGGCCGTGGTGTTTCTCGTGCTGTTCTTTCGCAGCTCCGAGCGGCTCACGTCCGCCTACGGCCTCGCCGTGGCGATGACGATGGTGACCACGTCGATGCAGATGCTATCTGTATGTCGCGAAGTATGGGGCTGGCCGCGCGTCGCCACATGGCTGGCATGTGTGCCGCTGCTGATCGTGGACGGCATGCTGCTTGCCGCGAGCTTGCCGAAAATTCCCACCGGTGGCTGGTTCCCGGTTTCCGTGGGCGCATTGCTGTTCATCATGACGAGTACCTGGCACCGTGGCCGCGAACTCGAGGCGCGTCATGCGGCACGCGGCGAATCGGTGGACGTCTTTTTGCGTGGTATCTGCACTGCCGATCCGAAGCCGCCTCGCGTGCCGGGCACGGCCGTGTATCCGGGCAACGCACCCGGCATGACGCCGGCCGCGCTCGCGAGCAACGTGCGCCACAATCACGTCCTGCATCGCACGGTGATCGTGTTCGCCAATGTTTCGGAGTCCGCACCGCAGGCCGACGATGAAACGCGCATCGAAGCGCGCGACCTCGGCGCGGGTTGCTGGGAGATCGTCGCGCATCATGGCTTCGTCGAGCGGCCCAATCTGCCGCGGCTTTTGGCATCGCTGCAAGGCAGGTTGGGCGATTGGCGTTTCGACCCGCAACAGACCACGTTCTACTTGCCGCGCGACGAGGTGCTGCGCGAGCAAGCCCAGCACGACGTGAGCCGCTGGCGTGCGCGGCTCTTCGCGTTCATGTCGTACCACTGCACTTCGAGCGCCGAATATTACGGTCTGGCTCCCGCGCATGTGGTCGAGCTGGGCGTGCAGGTGGCGCTGTGAGCATGACGCCGGCCGGCGCCGTCATGCCGTGCCCGCCGCCGCCGAAAGGGTGGAGATGATCTCGGCGTTGAAGGCAGGTATATCGTCGGGCTTGCGGCTCGTAATGAAGTTGCCGTCGTGGACCATGGTCTCGTCGACCCACTTGCCGCCCGCATTGCGGATATCGTCCTGAAGCGAGGGCCAGCTCGTCATGGTGTGTCCCTTGACGATACCAGCTGAGACTGGCAGCCAACCACCATGGCAGATCACGGCAATCGTCTTATGCGCGTCGTTGGCCGCACGCACGAACGCCTGCGCCTCCGGAATCAGGCGGATGGCGTCAGAGTTCACCACGCCGCCGGGCAATACGACCGCGTCGTAGTCATCCGCCTTCGCGCTGCCGAAGGTGCGGTCCACCTTGATCTTGCTGCCCTTGTCGACGTGACGAAAACCCTGAATTTCACCGCTTTTCTGCGATATCACGTCCACGTGCGCCCCCGCTTCCTTCAATGCGCGGCGCGGCTCGGTAAGTTCGACTTCCTCGAATCCGTCCATGGCAAGGATTGCGACCTTGCAGTTGTCGAGCATGTTAGCCATTGCGATTTCCTCCTTGAGTGAGACCGTCTGAGACCGTTTGCAACCAATCTCAGCTGTAGCAAGGCGGATACCGCGCGGTGCGTGAAACCTCGAATCAGAGCGAACGGCGCGCAGCCGGGTTCGACTCTGCGGCGGCATGGCGCTTGCGGAACAACAGGCAGGCGTGGTGCGCCGCCGGTTCGCCACGTAGCAGTTCCATCCACAATCCTCAAGGAGAGCGAAATGAATGGATCGATCAAACAATTGCTGGCTGGGGTCATCATCGCAACGTGTTCGGCAGCGGCGCTCGCGCAGGGCGCAGGCGGGGGAGCCGGCGGGGGGGGCGGTGGCGCCGGCGGCGGTAGCAATGGCGTAGGCGCGGGCGGCGGCACGACGGGCGCGGCGGGCATCAATACGGCGCGTCCGCCGGGCAGCACCGCAGGCACCCGTTATAACAATAGCGGCTATGGCGCGCCCGGCACTACAGCGACCGGCGGCGGCCAGGGGACGGGGACTGGCGCGGCGCCTGCGCCTGCCACGGGAACCCCTCAAAGCATGCCGTATAACAACGACAACGGCAATGGCGGGATGAGCACGCAGCCTGGCGGCAGCCAATAAGGGCGTGGTATGTAGTCGAACTGACTAAAGAAGAATAATCGGGGTGTAGTGCGAAGGGCGGGCGACGCAGCGTGCGTCGGCCGCCCTTTTTAGGGCTGCATCTTTTCAGGCGAGCGGTCAGTCGATCTGCTTGTTGCCGGTTTCCTCGAACATCGAAACGGCGATGAGTGAAATCAGCACGCAGCCGATCATGTACCATGCGGGCGCCATCTTGTTGCCCGTCACGTGGATGAGCCAGCCGGCCACGAGTTGAGCCGTACCGCCGAACACGGAAACCGCAATCGCGTACGCGCTCGACATATAGCTCGCGCGCAGATGTTTCGGAAAGTTTTCCGGCATCAGCGCGTAAGCGGGTGCGGAGCCCATCGTATAGCAGAGCATGAGCACGACGAGCGCGGCGAGCACGACCGGCAGCGACGGAAAGTGCGTCATGAGCCAGAACGCCGGATAGAGCAGCAGGATCAGCGCGACGCGGCCGATCACCGTGAGCGGCTTGCGGCGTCCCATGCGGTCCGACCACGCGCCGTAGATCGGGCACATCACGAGCGAGATCGTGCTGGACGCCACGCCAGCGAGGATCGACATTTTGGGTGGCAGTCCCAGGTACTGGATGCAGTAGGTCGGCATGTAGTACATCATCACGTAGGTCGAAACCGACATGCCCATGATCGCGAAGATCGTGAGAAACCAGTTGCGCACGTACAGGCCGCGCTTCGGGTCGTTGCGGTCCGCGACCACGCGCTGCGCCGGCGGCTCTTCGCGAATGTGCCGGCGCAGATAGATGCCGACCGGCGCGATGAGCGTGCCGAGCAGGAACGGAATGCGCCAGCCCCAGCTATGCATCGTTTCCGCGGAGAGCAGAAAGCCGAGGCTCGCCGCGAGGCCCGAGCCGAGCAGCGCCGCCGCGCCCTGGCTCGCGAGCTGCCAGCTCGCGCGAAAGCCGCGGCTCGCCTGGCCGCCCATTTCGAGGAGGGTGGCGGTGGCGGCGCCGAACTCGCCGCCTTGCGCGAACCCCTGCACGAGGCGCGCGACGACGATCAACAGCGGCGCGGCGAGGCCGATCTGCGCATAGGTGGGCGCGAGACCGATGGACGCGGAACCCACCGCCATCAGCAGGATGGTGAGCGTGAGCGCCGGCTTGCGGCCCGCGCGGTCCGCGTAGCGGCCGAGCACGATGCCGCCGAGCGGGCGCATCACGAAGCCCACGGCGAACACCGCGAACGCGAGCAGGAGCGACGTGACCTGGCTGTCGGCCGGAAAGAACTGATGGCCGATCGTGAGCGCGAAATAGCTATAGACGGTGAAGTCGAAGAATTCGAGCAGGTTGCCGATCACCGCCGCGAGAACGATCTTGCGCTGGTAGCCCGGCGAGAGTGTCGCTTCTTCGGCCGCTTCCAGGAGCGGTTCGGTGGCGGCGTTCATGCACGGTCCTTGCTGAGGAAGCGTTCGACGAGGCGCGTCCAGAACGCCGCGCCGATGGTCAGGTTCTCGTCGTTGAAGTCGTAGCGCGCGTTGTGCAGCATCGGGCGGCCTTCGCCATTGCCAAGGCGTACGAAACAACCGGGGCGCTGCTGCAGGTAGTACGCGAAGTCCTCGCTGCCGGCGATCGGCGGGAACGGTGCGATGATGTGCTCCGGCCCGACCAGCTCCTCGGCGACCTGACGTGCGAATTCGGTTTCGGCTTCGCTATTGATCAGCACGGGATAGCCGCGGATGAATTCGATGTCCACCGTCGCGCCGTAGCTTTGCGCCTGCGCCTGCACGAGCGCGCGGATGCGCGCTTCGAGCGTCGCGCGCACCTCGGGCGAGAACGAGCGCACGCTCATTTCGAGCACGGCGTCTTCAGGAATCACGTTCGGCGCGTGGCCCGAACGGAACGCGCCAACGGTCACGACCGCGGCTTCGTTCGGATCGACGTTGCGCGACACCACCGACTGCAGGGCCATCACGATGCTGCTGCCCACGAGCACCGGGTCGACGGCCAGATGCGGGCGCGCGGCATGGCCGCCCTTGCCGTGAACGCGCAGCTTGACGGTGTCGCACGCGGCCATGAGCGGGCCTGCGCGAAAGCCGAAGGTGCCGGTGGGCACGCCCGGATGGTTGTGCAGCCCGAAGATGGCTTCGCAGGGGAAACGCTCGAACAGGCCGTCGGCGATCATGCGCTCGGCGCCGCTGTCCGAACCGGCTTCCTCGGCGGGCTGGAAGATCAGGTGGACGGTGCCGTCGAAATTGCGCGTTCTGGCGAGCTGGCGTGCTGCGCCGAGCAGCACGGTCGTGTGGCCGTCGTGGCCGCACGCGTGCATCTTGCCCGCGTGGACGCTGGCGTAGTCGAGGCCGGTCAGCTCCTGGATCGGCAGGGCGTCCATGTCGGCGCGCACGCCTACGGTGCGTGTGCTCGTGCCCGCCTTGAGCGCCGCCACGACCCCGTGCCCGCCCACGTGGCGCGTGACTTCGTAGCCCCAGGACTCGAGCTTGTCGGCGACGAAGCGCGACGTGTCGGCTTCCTCGTACGACAGCTCGGGGTGCTTGTGGAGGTGATGACGGATTTCGTCGAGTTCCGATCGGGCTTCGGCCAGGTCGGCGACTTCGCAGTAGTGCTGCTCGCTCACGGGGGACTCCTTTTATTGGAATAGGTTTGGACACACGCCAAAGGCCGAGTATTGCATCGACGAAAAACTCGACCCATGACGGAAATGCATCGAAAACGTTGACTTTAAGTCAACGATCGATTGTCGCGGCGCAGCAAGATGATCCTGGAAATAAAATTCTGTCCCCTGCGAATCAAGGCCGTCAGCGGCATCCGCGATGTGGAGTGCGGCACGCGGTGATCGACCACGAGCGTGTGCGCCTAGCCGGGCTCGAACCTTCCCGGCTACTTTGAGCGTTGCCGCAAAACCGGATTTGCGGGGCGCGCCCGGTTTTGTTCCGCAATGGCGGGGAAGGCGAAGCGCAGCACGGCTCGACCTCCCCGAGCGTTGACTAACGAACCTGTACGGTCGTCTTCCCGCTGATCCGTTTGGTGGAATTGAACGTGGCGACGGCTTCGTCGAGGGGCACGATGTTGCCGATATTCGTCCGCAGGCGCCCGTCCCGCACCCGCTGGACAATCTCACGCAGTTGAGAACGATCCGACTCGACAACAAAGTCGATCGGCAGACCGTTGTCGGGCCACGGGCTTCGTGCAGATTGCTTTGAGTATCAGCGTGAACGCATTCATTGCGATGGCTGCGGGTTCGATCGCCGGGTTTCTCGCGCGCCGGCCCGGATGGCTGGCGATGCAGCGCTGGATGATGAGAACCGTGTTGACGGGTCTGGCCGTTCGGATGGCGATCGAAGGGCGCCGATAGGTCGACTGAGACAATGCTCACGACCTCAGCTTGCCACCGGGGCGAGCGTGTTGGCGTCGCGGGCCAGAAGCCAGCGGCCGTCGGGTTGTTTGCGGTATAGGGTGATCCGGTGACCGGCCAGCTGCGTTGCTTCTCCGCCGACGCGCGGTGTCACAGATAACGAGTCCCGGCACAGGGTGTAGGCGACTTCGCCGACGATCACGACTTCTTCCAACTCGCTGATGCAACGGATTCGGGATTGCTGGTGCGCGGCCGAGAAGCCAACGGGGAATCCTTCCCGGCCGAGCGGTGCCTGGCCCGGAGTGAGAAACACGACATCGTCCGCCATCAGGGTGAGCAGGCGGACAAGATCGCCGGCGTTGACTGCATCAATCCAGGTCGCGTGCACCTCGCGAATCGCGCGTTCATCAGAACCCATCTGCAACCTCCGCTGGCAAAACAGTTAGGCTTGTTCGAGCCAATCCGCTATCGCGACATCGAATCCGCTTCATTGCCCGACGAAGTTTGAATGCGTTCCCTCCATTGACCCATACCGCGTCGAACTGCACAAGGGTTGCCGGGCGCATTTGACCGGCGATCTGGCCTGCAAGTTGGTCTGGTCTGGCGCCCACATCGAAGGACCAAACGATATCTCAGGAGGTCACTGCTCGTTCATCACGGAGCGTCGCTGTAAGTATCAGCGCCACGCAAGCAAGCGCCGAGGCGGTGATAAAAACGTCCTTGAGCGACCCAAACCAGCCTGCGAAGTTGCCCCCCATCACGTTGCCCAATGTCGTTCCCAGACCGAGAAAGACGTTGGCAACCCCAAACACCGTGGTTGCCGAGCGAGGGTCCATGGTCTTGCTGATATACGCGGGAATCAGTCCGTAAATCGCATAGAACGAGAGACCGAAACACACGGCGGCCGCTCGCAATTGCCATGCGTCGGAATGGAAAGCGATCAGGAGACCGGAGCCGGCGAGTGCAGTGAAAGAGAATGCGAGCGCAATCCGCACCCCTGCCTTGTCGGCCGCCATGCCCGCCGCAAATCCGCTGAACAGTCCGACCACGCCAATCGTCGACCAGACCTGCCCGATCGTTTCCAGCGAATGCCCCTGTTCATCGGCCAGAAAGCTCGACAGATAGTTTTGCCACGGCCCGCAAGCCATTCCGCTCAACGCGAGCAGGATCCAGACCGTCAGGTTGGGGCGAGTCACCAGGCGCCACCGGTCGCCCGACGCGTGGCGACTTTCGGCGCGCTTTGGCGCCTTGCGGCTGAAAACCTGTGGAGCGAAGCGGCGCAGCGCAAGCAGTCCCACGAGCGCAATGACGAGCGAGACCGACGCCGCCACAATCCATATCGAGTGCCAGCTGTATTCCGGTAAAACCCGCGACACCAGAACGCCATTCGCGAACTGCCCATAGGCCGTGCCGCTCGAAACCAGACCATTGACGCGCGACCGGTACCCGAAAGGGACTGTCCCGGAGATGGCGCCGACGCTCGGGACCATCATGAAAGCCGCCGTCGCGCCCAGTCCGGCGAGAACGAGTCCGACCGACATTACGCTCTGGACTTGCGCGAACAGGAGCAAAAGCAAGGCTGCCGCAGCGACGGCGACCACAATGACCTGCCCCTCGCCGAAGCGGGTTGCGAGACGCGGACAAACCAGCGCCGCAACGAGATACGCAGTCTGGGCCCCGCCAGTTACGATGCCAATCGCCGTATAGTCGAACCCGAGACTCTGCCGCATCACTGGCACGACCAGCGCAAAAAGATAGAGCCCAAAACCGAACACGACCGCCACGAACAGCGTGAAGACGACGGCAACGCTGATCGTGCGCGCGATCGACTGAGTGCTTGTGGAAGTCATTGCATCCGTCGCCATAATCGACCTATATCGATAAATGTCTATATAGATAGAGTACAATATAGATTGGTCCCGTCAAGGAAAATCTGAGCAATGTCGAAAATGGACAACCTCGATGAGAGCCCGCTGCAGGACGCGCTGCATGCACTCTCAAATCGCCACCGGCTGACGATCCTCATCTGGCTTACCGAGCCGGAAAAGCACTTTCCACCGCAGCGGGACGCGGACCTCGTGAAGGACGGGGTGTGTGTCAGTTTCATCACGGAGAAAACAGGCCTGAGTCAACCCACTGTCACCACGCATATGCAGGCGCTGGCAGCGGCAGACCTCGTGACTTCGAAGAAAATCAAAAACTGGGTGTACTACAAGCCCAATCGCGAGGCGATCGAGCGCTTGCTCGACGACCTGGATCGCGCGCTACGGCCCGCTTGACCGATTCGCTACCTTCACTCAGGGAGCCGCCGGACGCGTCGAGCGTTGGCTGGCGCCCGGCGGATCACGCGGGTCGTCGTTGAAGGTGCCTTTGAATGTCGACTCGTCTCGCTGGATTTCTGTAAGAAGAAATTTCTCGGCAGCAGTGGAATAGGGATGCACGTGCGTGGTTTACCCAACAGCACGGTGCGACCACGGAACGATCGAGTCGGGTCCGGTCGTCAACGAACAACTTCCACGAAGCCTGCAAATGAGCCGAACGATAATTCAGCCTCTCTGGGTCCGCACGACACACTGGATCAATGCCGTGGCGGTCGTGCTGATGGTGACAAGCGGCTGGCAGATATACGACGCCTCGCCTGTCTTCGCGCGACTGAAATTTCCCGCAAGCATGACCTTGGGCGGCTGGCTGGGTGGCGCCTTGCAGTGGCACTTCGCAATCATGTGGCTGCTGGTCGCGAACTATCTTGCATACCTGTCCCTGAACGTGCTTTCAAAGCGTCTGTGGCGGAAGCTTCTACCGATTCGTTTCAGTGCCGTAGCCCGGGAGCTTGCCGCCGCGATGCGCGGCAAGCTGGGGCACGAGGATCTTGCGCGCTACAACGCTGTTCAAAAGCTGGCGTATGTGGTGACGATCGTGGACATCGCGATCGTGATCCTTTCGGGGTTGGCGGTCTGGAAATCGGTTCAGTTGCCTCTGTTGCGAACGCTGATGGGGGGATACGACAACGCGCGTGTTGTCCATTTTTTCTCGATGAGCATTCTCGTCGCGTTTTTCGTCGTGCACGTCGTCATGGTCGCATTCGTGCCGCGCTCACTGCTCCTGATGATACGCGGACGGTAAACGATGATGCGCCCACGCAAAAAACAAGCCAATGCGTTTCTCGTCTCGAACGCCGATTCGATCATCAAGGACGTGCGCAGTGAATTGAAGAGTCCCGCGCGCAGACTGCTCGGCAAACAGATACTCACGCTCGGCGGCATTGCTATGCTCTCGGGCTGCGATCTCTCGAACGACAAGTCGGTGAATACCGCGCTGCGCAAGATGTCGTTCTTCAACGACCGCGTGCAGGCGCTGCTGTTCGATCCAGACAAGATGGCGCCGACGTATCCGGAGTCGATGATCACGCGGCCTTTTCCCTTCAACGCGTTCTACGACATCGACGACGTGCCGGAAGTCGACGCCGCGACTTATCGGCTGCAGGTGGGGGGACTCGCGAATGGCAAGCGCATATGGACGCTCGACGAACTTCGAGCGCTGCCACAGGAAAGCCAGATCACGCGCCATATCTGCATCGAGGGTTGGAGCGCCATTGGCCATTGGGGCGGGGTGCGTTTCTCCGACTTTCTCCGCCGTGCGGGCGCGGACACAACAGCGAAGTACGTCGCGCTCCATTGCGCCGATAACTATTGGACCAGTATTGATATGCCGACAGCCCTGCACGCGCAAACGCTGCTTACGCTGACCTACGACGGCGATGTGCTGCCGCCCAAATACGGCTTCCCGATGAAGCTGCGCATGCCGACCAAACTCGGCTACAAGAATCCGAAGCATATCGTCGCAATCACGCTGACGAACGAGTATCCCGGTGGTTATTGGGAGAACCAGGGCTATAACTGGTTCGGCGGTTCCTGAAGTGCAATTGATTCCTTCCTCAACGCATATCCGCTATATGGAGCATTCATGACCATTCGACTGAAAGCTGGAGCGGCCATTGCCGCAATGGCGATAGCCGGCAGCGTGCTGGCGCAGACTGCTGACACCAGGCCGGTACGTATTCGCGGCAGTATCGTTTCTCTCGACGGCGATGTGCTCAAGGTCCATCGACGCAGTGGCGACACGGTCTCAATCGCCCTCGAGACAAACGTTCCAGTGTCGTCCGTCAAAGCGATGCAACTGTCCGACATCAAGCCGGGTACGTTCGTCGGCACGGCCGCGACGACGGGCACTGATGGCAAGCTGACGGCGACCGAAGTCGTCGTCTTTCCCGAAGCCGCACGCGGCACGGGGGAGGGTCACTACGCGTGGGACCTCGGGCCGAACAGCACGATGACCAATGCGAATGTTGATACCGTCGTGCAGGGCACGGAAGGTCGCAATCTGAAGCTGTCGTACAAGGGCGGCAGCAATGAAATTACGGTGCCTCCGAATGTCCCGATCGTCACCTTCATGCCGGCTGCGCGCTCCGATCTGGCGCCAGGCAAGCAAGTCTTCGTGGTTGCGAAACCGGCGCCACAGGGTACCTATGCCGCGCAGCGCCTGGTGGTCGAAAAGAACGGGGTCGTCCCGCCAATGTAAGAGAAAGCGTGCGGATTTCCCGGAAGTTCTCGGGCAATCACGATCCACGCGCCGGACCGGGGTGCGGACCCCATTCCGGTCCGGCGCAACGCCATCTGACACGAGGGGTCAGCATACAAAGGTGGGTCGCTGCCGGGAGCAGTGTCACAAGGCAACGCTGCGGATCACGCGGAGAGCCCGGCGACGTGCTGCGCATTACCGCCTGCCGCGCTCAGTAACCACCGCCTGAGGAATTGGTCGAGGTGCTTGACGCGCCATTGCCGCCTTGATTCATATCGCCGCTCGCGGCTACGGATCCAGAAACCGCGGCCAATCCGAGGCAAACGAGACATGCAAGAACCATCCGAAGCCGCTTCATGATGATTTCCTCCTGGGGAAGTTCGCTGGAAGTCGCGCTGAGGGGTATCCAGCGAGGCATTGGCCGCGCAATGGCCGACGACGCCGAACGTCGCATGCGGCGCGGACGCGTCACGCGGCTCATCGCGAACGCAGGCACCTACATAGCTATAAACGCGGCGCACCGACGCCTTATTCCTCGTGCGCAACAATGATGCCCGTTTGGTCGAAGCGCCGCGCCAAAGCGGATATATTGCCGCCGTCGGCGCATGGCTCTTTTTTGCCGCCTTTCGAGCTTCTTCTGACTCACAGGGTGATCTACGGCGCCACGACAAGTGCCGTATGCATCCCCGCTGCATAGTGTCCCGGCTTGTTGCAGATCAGCGCGTAGTGGCCGGGCGCGAGCTTGAACGACACGCGCTTGCTCTTGCCCGGTGAGATGGCATGAACGTTTTCTGCAGCGCGATACGTGCCGTAAACGTGCGTGGCGGGAGACCTATTCCAGCAGCCCGTCGTCACATCGCGCTCTTTGCCATACACGTCGCCGCGGTCGCGATGCCCTGCAAGGCCTGGGTCATGACGGGACTCGGCGGGTGAAACGGTAGTGTGATGGTTCAAGGATCCGCGCGTTCCTGCACAAATTCGGCATGGATCCTCAAGTGCACCTCGTCCCCGACAGCGCGCGACCACTTCGACAGTCCGAACGCCGCCCGGCTGAAGCGGCCGTCGGCGAAAAAAACCAGCGTTCGGCGGGCGCCCGGTGGATCGCGCGGGTCTTCGTCGAACGCCACGGCGAGCGTGACCGGACACGTCGTCGTGCGGATCGTCAGATCGCCCGTCAAGAGGCCGGTCAATGTACCGGTTCGGACAAAGCGGGTGCTCACGAAGCGAATGGCCGGAAAATGCGCTACGTCCAGCATGTCGCCGCCTGCGACGAATCCGGCGACAAACGGGGTATTCGATTCGAGGCTTGTCGCGTCGATCGTCACCATGACGCGGCCGACGGCAAAGCCCTGGAATCCTTCAAGCTGGGCACCTATGCGGCTGAAGCGCATCGTGAGGTTCGCGTGCCAGACGTTCGCGACATCGAACGTGACACCCGAGCGGCCTGGATCGAGTCGATACTGTGCCAGCGGCGCGGACGTGTCGATCGAGTCGGCACGGACCCCGGCGACTGCGCAGGCAGCGCAGACGCCGAACATCACGATCGCGCCAACGCGCGCTTTGAGACGATGCATGGCCGCGCCTCGTCGACGGATGGGGCTGCGATAGGGCACGCTTCTACCTCCACGGTTCGGGATGCCCGCCAGGCTCGTTGCAGACGTCGACAGCGATCTTGCGCAATTGACCCTCCGCCATCCGCCCGGAAAGCGCGTAGCCCATGTGGTCGCGTCACACTCAAAGAGTTGGTTCTTTCGGAAATGCACTGTCATGCCTGGGCGCCGCTCATCTGATACAGGAAAGTTATCTTTTTCTGCGAGCGTGTCGTCGTTATGATGCGTGCCATCGCACGTGCTCCGGATCGCGAAGCACGGACGTCACGCCAGCAGGTTTTATTTTTTGATCGAACTCAGGCGTGGTCAAATTCAACCTCATGACAACATTCTTGAATCGCGAGATCAAGGACAGCGCGCGCGGTAGGAGCAATGCAATGCGGGGAAAGGCAGATTGGGAAGATGCGGCGCGAGACGCGATCGACGATATCGGCGAGCGGCCGCTGCGCTATCTGGCCGAAATTGCGGCTGCGGGCGGCGTGCGCATGGCCGCGGAGGCTTTGGGTATCAACGCCTCGGTCATCAGCCGGCAGGTGGCGGCGCTGGAGCGGCGGCTGCGCTTTCCGTTGATCGAGCGGCGCGGGCGCAGCGTGGCCGTGACCGAGATCGGTCAGGTGCTCGTGGACCATTATCGCGACGGGCAGCGGCGCCAGCGCGATCTGGCCGCGCGTCTGGAGGAGTATCGGCACCTGCGGCGCGGCCGCGTGGCGCTGGGTGTGGGCGAGGGCTTCATCGGCAATCTGATCGCGCGGGCGCTGCAGCGCTTTTCGATGACGTACCCGGACATTCTCGTGGAGATCCGCTCGGGACCGACGCCGGTCGTGCTGTCGCTCGTGCGCGACGACGTCGTCGACATCGGCCTGTGCACGCGTACCTCCGACGACCCTGCCATGCGCATTCATCCCTTCGCGTCGCGGCCGCTCTGTGCGCTCGTCGCGCCCTCGCACCGCTTTGCGAAACTGCAGAAGGTGGCGCCCGCCGAACTCGCCAGCGAGCGCCTGATCTTCATGACCGAGTCGTTCGGTGTGCAGCACTTCGTGCAGTCGCTGTTCGAAGACGCGCGTCTGAACGTGATGCCGGCGTATCGCGTGGACCTGTTCAACACGGCGCAGACGCTCGCAGCCGCCGGGCTGGGCGTGGCGTTCATGTCGTCGATCACGGCGCGCCGCGGCATCGATCTGGGCGAGCTGGTGGCCGTGCCGATCGATCATCCGATCGCGGCGGGCTTTTCGAGCCAGATGGTCACGCGCGTGGGCCGCAGGCTCTCGCCCGCCGCCGATCACCTGAGGAAGCAGTTGGCGCAGAGTTTTCTGGAGTCGGCGGCGAAGTAGTCGAAAGACGTTGCGCGCGCAACGAATCAGTTGCCGGCGTCCTGCACCGAAGGCGTGTCCCCGATCCGCAACACCGCATCGCGTTTGGCGAGCAAATGCTGCCGCAGTATCGCGGCCAGCCGCTTGCCGTCGCGCGCGTCGAGCGCCTCCAGCATTTCGCCGTGCTCCTGAATCGCGCGGTCCCACTTCGGGGTCTCGAAGTTCGAGCGAAACCGCAGCGCCTGCAAACGGCGATTCACCGCGATATACGTTTGCCGCAGCGCCGAATTGCGCGCCGCTTCGTTGATCTTGTCGTGAATCGCCTGATTGCGGCTGTAATAGCCGGCCAGATCGTTCTGCGCGCGGCAGGCGAGCATGGCGTAGTGCAACGCCTTGATCTCGGCGATCTCAGCCGAGGTGATCCGCTCGCAGGCCAGTTCGCCTGAAAACGCTTCGAGCCCGCTCATGAGTTCGAAGGTCTCGCGCAACTCCGCCTCCGACATTTTCGAGACCGAGGCGCCGCGATTCGGCGAAATCTCGATCAGCCCTTCGGACGCGAGCACCTTCAGCGCCTCGCGCAGCGGCGTGCGCGAAATGCCCAGGGTTTCGCATAGCTCGCGCTCGTTGAGCTTGCGCCCGGCCTCGAGCACGCCTTCCACGATGAACCGTCGCAGATGGTCGACGACGGTGTCATGGAGTTGCTGGCGCGGAATGGGCGGCAGTTCCGGGCTGATCGCAGAGGAGTTCAGGTTCGGGTTTTGCATGCAAAAGGCATTTCCATCGATTTCCAGCGAATTCTAGCCCAAGGACGGGACCCCAAAGAAGCAACGCGTGATTGGGGTAAACCACGTCAGAATTGTCTGTCTATACGTGAGCTGACTGGATTATAGTTTTTTGAATGCAAAATTCAAAACAGGAGCGATTGTATGTTGAAGCTCGATTTCCATCCCGCTGGTCGCCATTTCCTGCAGATTCCGGGGCCGAGCCCGGTGCCCGATCGCATCCTGCACGCGATGAGCTATCCGACCATCGACCATCGCGGCCCCGAGTTCGGCGTGCTCGGACTCAAGGTGCTCGATGGCATCAAGAAGATCTTCAAGACGCAGCAGCCGGTGGTGATCTATCCGGCCTCCGGCACCGGCGCGTGGGAAGCCGCGCTCGCCAATACGTTGAGCCCCGGCGACACGGTGCTGATGTATGAAACGGGCCATTTCGCGGCGTTATGGAAGCAGATGGCCGAACGCCTCGGCCTGAAGCCGGAATTTCTCGGCCTGCCGGGCATCGAGGGCTGGCGGCGCGGCGTGCAGGCCGACATGATCGAAAAACGGCTGCGCGAGGACGCGCAGCACGCCATCAAGGCGGTGTGCGTGGTGCACAACGAGACCTCGACTGGCGTGACCTCGGACATCGCCGCGGTGCGCCGCGCGATCGACGCCGCGGGCCACCCGGCACTGCTGCTCGTCGACACGATTTCGGGTCTCGCGAGCGCGGACTATCGCCATGACGAATGGGGCGTGGACGTGACCGTCTCCGGCTCGCAGAAGGGTCTCATGCTGCCGCCGGGTATCAGTTTCAACGCCGTTTCGGCGAAGGCGCTGGCCGCGAGCGAGCATGCGAAGCTGCCGCGCAGCTTCTGGGGCTGGGCCGAGATCATCGAGATGAACAAGAGCGGGTACTGGCCGTACACGCCCAACACGAACCTGCTCTACGGCCTGTCCGAAGCGCTCGACATGCTGCAGGACGAAGGGCTCGACAACGTGTTCGCGCGCCATCAGCGGCTGGGCGAGGCGTGCCGGCGCGCCGTGCGCGCGTGGGGCCTCGAGATCCAGTGCGTCGATCCCGCCGTCTACAGTCCCGTGCTCACGGGCGTGATGATGCCCGAAGGTGTCGATGCGGACGCCGTGCGCAAGCTCATCTACGAGCGCTTCGATCTTTCGCTCGGCACGGGCCTCGGCAAGGTCAAGGGGCGCATGTTCCGTATCGGGCATCTGGGCGACTGCAACGATCTCACGCTGCTGGCGGCCCTGGCCGGCTGCGAGATGGGCCTGCGCATTGCGGGCGTGCCCTTGAAGGACAGCGGCTTGCCCGCCGCAATGGAATATCTCGCGGCGCAACCCAACGTGGTGTCGCTGAAAGCCGCTTGACGAGGCGCGTTTGCCCATGCCGCGCACGGGGCGCGGCATGCCAGGCCGATTCCGGGTGATGCAGGGTCGTTCCCATGCCGGACGCCACTTCGAGAAGGGCGATGCGGCCGATAGAACCAGCAACGGAGACTGACGATGAAACGGTTTCGATTGACGAGCGCGAGCAGCATCGTGCTGATCATGCTCTGCATCATGTACTTCATCACCTACCTCGACCGGGTGAACGTGAGCACGGCGGCGGCGGGCTTCGGCAAGGAGTTCCAGCTCTCGCATACCGAAGTGGGGCTGGTCTTTTCGGCGTTTGCGTATCCGTATCTGCTGTTTCAGATCATTGGCGGCTGGGTGAGCGACCGCTTCGGCGCGCGCCGCACGCTGCTTTTCTGCGGCGCGCTGTGGGGCGTGGCCACGATTCTCACGGGCATGGCGGGCGGCCTCGCCACGCTGCTCGCCGCGCGCCTGTTGCTCGGCTTCGGCGAGGGCGCGACGTTTCCCGCCTCGACCTCGGCCATGTCGCGCTGGGTCGCGAAAGAGCGGCGCGGCTTCGCGCAGGGCATCACGCACTCCGCGTCGCGCATCGGCAATGCGGTGGCGCCCGCGGTGGTCGTGCTGGTGATGGCGCGCTACGGCTGGCGCGAATCGTTCTACGTGTGCGGCGCGCTCAGCCTGCTGTGGGTGGTGGTGTGGGCGTTCACGTTCACCGAACATCCGAAGGATCACCCGCGCATCACCGAGGCCGAACTCGCGATCCTGCCGCCGCCCAAGCCGCGCGTGACCGGCCTGCCGTGGATGGCGCTCTTCAAGCGCATGATTCCGGTGACGATCGTCTACTTCTGCTACGGCTGGACGCTGTGGCTGTTCCTTAGCTGGATTCCGCAATACTTCCTGCACAACTATCACCTGCAGTTGGGCAAGTCGGCGATCTTCGCCTCGGTGGTGTTCCTCGCGGGCGTGGTGGGCGACACGCTCGGCGGCCTCGTGACCGACTGGCTCTTTCAGCGCACGGGCAACCTCAAGCGCGCGCGCAGCTGGATGGTCTCCGTCTGCATGCTGATCACGCTGATCGTGCTCGTGCCGCTGATGTTCGTGCACGATCCCGTCATTTCCATGGCGTGCCTCGCGGCGGGTTTCTTCTTCGCCGAAATGACGATCGGGCCGATGTGGGCGATTCCCATGGATATCGCCCCGGAGTTCTCGGGTACGGCGAGCGGCATGATGAACACGGGCTCGGCGCTGGCCGCGATCATCTCGCCCGTGGTCGGCGGCTTTTTGATCGACCGCTTCGGCAACTGGGACCTGCCGTTCGTGGGCAGCATGGTGCTGATGGGGTGTGGCGTGATTCTCGCGTTCCGCATGCAGCCGGAGAGCCGCTTCGAGCTGGGCAAGAAGGCTGAGGAACCCGCGGGTTCTCATCAAGGAGTGTGAACGGCGATGAAAGGCGCACGCACCTCGGGCATGCTGGTCAAACCGGTTCATCTCGTTCCCTCGAGCGCGGGCCACGGCTCGCCGCTCGCGCGGCGCCTGCGTGAAGCGCTGCGCGGCGACGTGTTGTTCGACGCCGCGAGCCGCGGCCGTTACGCGACCGACGCCTCGATCTATCAGATCATGCCCATCGGCGTAGTCGTACCGCGCGATCAGGACGATTTGCGCGCCGCGCTGGAAGTGGCGCGCCTCGCGCACGCTCCCGTGCTGGCGCGCGGCGCGGGTACGAGCCAGTGCGGGCAGACGGTGGGCGAAGCGCTCGTGATCGACACGTCGAAGTGGCTCAACAACGTCGTCGATTTCGACGCCGATGCGCGCACGGTAACGGTCGAGCCGGGCGTCGTGCTCGATCATCTGAACGCGTGGCTCAAGCCGCACGGGTTGTGGTTTTCCGTGGATGTTTCGACGGCCGCGCAGTGCACGATCGGCGGCATGGTGGGCAACAACTCATGTGGCTCGCGTTCGATCGAATACGGCAACATGGTGCACAACGTGCTCGGCATCGACGCCATTCTCGCGGACGGCACCGAAGCGCGCTTCCAGTCGCTGAACCTGCCGCACGAAGGCGCGCGGCTGGCGGGGCTGCTCGAAGGCGTGCAGCGCATCGCCACGCGCGAGCGCGGCGAGATCGCCGAACGCATGCCGAAGGTGCTGCGCCGCGTGGCCGGCTACAACATCGACCTGTTCGATTGCCAGAACCCGCTCGCGTATACCGACGACGGCGTGGCGAATCTCGCGCATCTGCTCGTGGGCTCCGAAGGCACGCTCGCGTTCAGCCAGCAGATCACGCTGAAGCTCGCGCCGCTGCCCGCGCACAAAACGCTGGGCGTGGTGAGCTTTCCTACGTTCTGGCAGGCGATGGACTCGGCGCAGCACATCGTCAAGCTCAAGCCGACTGCGGTCGAACTGGTCGATCGCACGATGATCGAACTCGCGCTCGGCAATCCGGGCTTCAAGCCGGTGATCGAAAAGGCGCTGGTGGGCAGGCCCGATGCGATCCTGCTGGTCGAGTTCGCGGGCGACGAACGCGACGCCCAACTGCGCCGCCTCGATGAACTGGTCGAGCTGATGGGCGACCACGGTCTGCCGGACTCGGTCGTGAAGATGACCGATGCAAACGAGCAAAAGGCGCTGTGGGAAGTGCGCAAGGCGGGCCTGAACATCATGATGAGCATGAAGGGCGACGGCAAGCCCGTCTCGTTCATCGAGGACTGCGCGGTGCCGCTCGAACATCTCGCGGAGTACACGAGCCGCCTGACCGAGATCTTTCATCAGCACGGTACCGAAGGCACGTGGTACGCGCACGCGAGCGTCGGCACGCTGCATGTGCGGCCGATACTCGACATGCGCCGCGACGGCGCGGCCAAAATGCGCGCGATAGGGGAGCAGGCTGCGGAGCTGGTGCGCGAGTACAAGGGCGCGTTTTCGGGCGAGCATGGTGACGGTTTGTGCCGCGGCGAATGGATTGCCTGGCAGTACGGACCGAAGATCAACCAGGCGTTCATGGAAATCAAGCAGCTGTTCGACCCGGAGAACCGCTTCAATCCCGACAAGATCGTGCGGCCGCCGAAGATGGACGACGCGAAGCTGTTCCGCTTCGCGCCGGGCTATCGCGAGCGCCAGATGCGCCCGCTGCTCGACTGGTCGGCATGGGACGTTGGCCGCGATCCGCTGACGGGTGCGGAAACGCCGCCCGGCAGCGGCGACGACCTGACGGGCGGCCTCGCGAAAGCCGTGGAGATGTGCAACAACAACGGCCACTGCCGCAAGTTCGACGCGGGCACGATGTGCCCGAGCTACCGCGTGACGAAAGACGAGAAGCACGTGACGCGCGGTCGCGCGAACACGTTGCGGCTCGCGATCTCAGGGCAGTTGGGCGAGGACGGACTCGCGAGCGACGACGTCAAGGACACGCTCGACCTGTGCGTCTCGTGCAAGGGCTGCAAGCGCGACTGTCCGACCGGCGTGGACATGGCGAAGCTGAAGATCGAGGCGCGCGCGGCCTGGAACACGAAGCACGGCCTCAAGCTGCGCGAGAAGACGATTGCGTATTTACCGCGCTATGCGCGACGCGTGGCGCAAGCGGGCGGCCTTGCGGCGGCGGGCGAGCGCATTCCGCTGGTCTCCGCGTGGGCGAAGCGCGTGCTCGGCATCGCGCCGCAACGCTCGCTGCCGCAGTTCCGGCCTTCGTTCCTTGCTGAGGTCGCGGCCGCAAAGCCCGACGCAGCAGCGGCAACGAAGGAAGTGGTGCTGTTCGTCGACACCTTCAACGACAACTTCGAGCCCGAAAACGCCCGCGCCGCGAAACGCGTGCTCGAAGCGGCCGGCTATTTCGTGCACTTCAACGTGCGCGGCGAAGAGCGCCCGCTCTGCTGCGGCCGCACGTTCCTCGCTGCGGGGCTGGTGGACGAGGCGAAGCACGAGGCGCGGCGCCTGCTCGATACCCTCATGCCGTTCGTGGCGCGCGGCGTGTCGATCGTCGGGCTCGAACCTTCGTGCCTGCTCTCGATGCGCGACGAATTCCTGCAATACGGCTACGGCGACGAAGCGCGCGAGCTGTCGGCCGCGGCGTTCCTGTTCGAGGAATTCCTCGTGCGCGAAAAGGGCGCGGGCCGCTTCGATCTGACCTTGCACGAACTCGACGCGCCGCGCGCGTGGGTGCACGGCCACTGCCACCAGAAAGCGTTCGATGCCTTCCGGCCCGTGCTCACGGTGCTAGGCTGGATTCCGGGCCTCGAGGTCAAGCCGATCGAATCGTCATGCTGCGGGATGGCGGGCAGCTTCGGCTACGAAGCGGAGCACTACGAAGCTTCGCTGGCGATGGCCGAGCTGGCGCTGTTGCCCGCCGTGCGCAAGGTGGATCGCGCCGATCTCGTCGTGGCGGACGGCACGAGCTGCCGCCACCAGATCCACGACGGCGCAAACGCCACGGCGCTGCACGTGGCGCGGGTGCTGGAAATGGCGATGCGCTAGGTCGCCAGCGTGCTCGCGCCCTGGCGCGCGCGCACGGCATCCACGGCGTGCAGCATCTTGCCGAAGAACGCATCGGCGAATTGTGAATCGAGCCAGCGCACGATCAGCGCGATCCTGCGCTCGGGCTCGATCCACATGAACGAACTGCCCGCGCCGACGCCGAACCAGCTCGACTCCGGCACGCCCGGAAACATGCGCCGCCCCGTGTTGAGCCAGACCAGCGAACCGTAAAACGGCGCGAGCGGACAGGGCGTGCGCATGCGCGCGATCCATTCGCTCGAAAGCACGCGGCGGCCCGCGGCGACGCCATCGTCGAGCAGCATTTGTGCGACCTTCAACTGATCGTTGGCGCTCACCGACATGCCGCCGCCCCAATGCGAGCCGCCCGGCACCGACTGCACGCGTCGGCCGCCCAGGTCGATCCACGCGTCGTCGTAGCCGACCCATTGCCAGTTCTCGCTCGCGCCGACGGGTCGCATGATCGTCTCGCGAAAGACTTCGGGTAACGAACGACCGAACAGGCGTAGGAGCGCGAACGAAAGCTGGTTGATGCGCACGTCGTTGTATTCCCAATACGTGCCTGGCGCGCGCAACGGGCGCAAGTCGCCCTTTTTCCCATCGGGCGGCTCGCCGAACGTGACGGCGCGATAGTGATCGGCCTGATCGGAGAGGCCGAAGCACGTGCCTTGCCATTCGCTCGTCTGTTGCAGCAGATGCGTCCACGTGACCTGGGCGTTGTGGGCATCATCGAAGCCGATGCCGGGCACGCGCACGTGGACGGGCTCGTCGGGATCGGGCAGCAGGCCGCGGTCGTGCGCCACGCCCGCAAGCAGCGCCAGATACGTCTTCGCGATGCTGAAGGTCAGATCGGGCCGATCGGGCGCGCCCCATTGCGCGAGTGGCTGTCCATTCACGGCGATGGCGCCGGACACGGGGCCGCGGTCGTGAATGGGGCCCAGCAAGCGGTTCCACGGTGGCGGGTCGTTCACGTGCACGCCGAAGTTGCCATCGGCATTGCGGTCCCATGCCGATTCGTGATCGACGGAAAACTGGATGGCGTCCTGAACTTCCTGCGGCAAATCGTGTTGCATACGTGCGTGTTTCCTGTTGGTGTTCTTGTAAGGCGCCGTTTCAACGGGCGCCGAGGCGTACGCTGGCCCAGATCAGCGTGGCGAGGCTCAGCACGGCCGCGAACATCAGCCAGAGCCCCGGCGCGAGATTGTTGCCCGTCGCCGCAATGAGCGAGGCCACGGCCAGCGGCGTGAAGCCGCCGAACACGGTCGTGCCGACGTTATAGGCGAGCGCCATGCCCGTGGTGCGCGTGCGCGTGGGGAAGAAGCTGGCCATGAGCGCCGGAATCGAGGCGAAGTAGGTGACCTTCAGCACCGCGATCCAGACCACGGCGGCCAGCAGCGAGGGCAGCGAAGGATGGGTATTGACGAACACGAACGCGGGATAGACGGTGAGCAGGAACAGCACGCCCGCCACGAACATGATGCGCGTGCGGCCCACTTTGTCCGACCAGTGGCCCACGATCGGCGTGAGCACGATGGCGATCAGGCCGGCCACGAGCGTGGCAATGAAGCCCGACGAAGGCGCGAGGCCGAGCTGCCGCGCGGCATAAGTCGGCATGTAGAGCAGCACGTACTGGGCCGACGTGGTCAGGATCAGCACGCCGATCGATGCGATCACACGCGACTTCTGCGTGGCGAACAGTTCGCGCACGGGCGACTCGGCTTTTTCGATGCGCTCGAATTCGGGCGTTTCGTCCATGCGTCTGCGGATATAAAGACCCACGGGACCGATCAGCACGCCGAACAGGAATGGAATGCGCCAGCCCCAGCCTTCGAGCTGCGGCTGCGTGAGCATGCCCGTGAGCACCGCGCCGAACAAGGAGACGAGCAGCGTGCTCGCGCCCTGGCTCGAGAACTGCCAGCTCGACATGAAACCGCTGCGCTGCGGCGCGTGCTCGATCAGGAAGGCGGTCGAACTGCCGAACTCGCCGCCCGCCGAAAAGCCCTGTAGAAGACGCGAGGCAAAAATGCCGATGGGCGCGAGGATGCCGATCGTCGCGTAGGTGGGCATCAGCGCGACCATGCCGGTGCCGATCGTCATCGTCGCAATGGAGAGCGTGAGCGACGCCTTGCGGCCCTTGCGGTCGCTGTACGAGCCGAGCACGAGCGCACCGACCGGCCGCGCGAGGTACGAGAGCGCGAAGGTGCCGAGCGTGAGCAGCAGCGACATCGTTGCGTTGTGAACGGGGAAGAAGAGCTTGGAGAGCGTCGAGGCGAAGTAGCCGTACGCCAGCAGGTCGTAGAACTCGAGCGCGTTGCCGATCGAAGTCGCGACGATGAGCCGCGAGACGTTCTTGCCTGACGTGCCTTGAGCGGGCTCTGACCAGTGTTCGCTGCCGTGCGCGGGTAGGGATTCGATGCTCATTGGGACGTCCTCATGCAAGCGTGGTTGGATGCGGTGCGGGGTTGGACGCGCCGGCCTCTCTTGCGCCGAGGTCCCAGAAGAGGCCAGCCATGATGCGCAGCCCGTCGCGCACGACCGGGCCGAGCAGGTGCTCGTTCGGCGCGTGCTGCGAGCAGCCTGGATACGAATGCGGCACCCACAGCGTGGGCATGCCGAGCACCTCGGCGAATACCTCGTTGGGCAGCGTGCCGCCCAGGTTCGGCAGCAGCACGGGGTCGGCGCCCGTGGTCTCGCGCAGCGAGCGTAGCGCCCACTGCACCCAGGCGTTGTCGGGATCGACACGCGTGGCCGGTGCGCCGCGTTCCACTTCGAGTTCGATCATGTCGAAGCCGTGCGCGTCGAGGTGCGCGCGCACGATCCGTTCGAGGTCCTGCCAGTTCGTGCCGACGACGAAGCGGATCTGCAGGTAAGCGATGGCGTGCGGCGGAATCGCGTTCACGGGCTTCTCAGGGTTGCCCGTGCGGAACGCGAGTACTTCCAGATTGTTCCAGCCGAACACGCGCTCGGTGGGCGTGAGGCCCGGCTCGCCGTAATCGCGATCGATCTCGGGCTCGCCCGGATTGCCGCCCACGCGAATTTCGGCGAGCGCGCGGCGCACGGATTCCGGAATCGGCGGCGGGCGCAGGCCATCGACGAGGATCTTGCCGTGCGCATCGACCATGGAAGCGATCGCATTCGCGAGCACGACGCCCGGATTGCGCAGCAGGCCGCCCCAGTTGCCCGAATGATGGCCGCCTTCGCGCAGCGTGAGTTCGAGCCTGAAATTGACGAGGCCGCGCGAGCCGAGAAAGATCGTCGGGCGGTGCGCGGAGAGGCGCGGTCCGTCGGAGGCGATCAGCACGTCGGCGGCGAGTTCGTCGCGCAGCCGCGTGCACAGTTCGTGCAGGCCCGGCGAGCCCACTTCCTCGCCCGTTTCGAACAGCAGCTTGAGGTTGAAGCCGAGTCGGCCGCCGCGCGCGTCGAGCACCGCCTCGAGTGCCGCGAGGTTGATGCTGTGCTGGCCTTTGTTGTCGGCGGTGCCGCGGCCGTACCAGCGCTCGCCGTCGACGGTCACGTCCCATGGCGTGAGGCCCGCGCGCCACTGCGCGTCGTAGCCGCGCACCACGTCGCCGTGGCCGTAGCTGAGCACGGTGGGCAGCGCGTCGTCTTCGTGGCGGTGGGCAATCAGGAACGGGCCCGCGCCTTTGGCGGGATTCTCGACGACCCGGCAGGTGAAACCCCATTGGGTGAGCAGCGGCGTGAGTTCTTCGTCCAGATAGCCGCGCAAACGGCCGCCGCTCTCCGGCTCCTGGCTCTCGGTGCGAAACGCCACGCGGCGGCGCAGATCGTTCAGGAAGCGGCCTGAATCGTATTGAGCGGTTGCGGTTTGAATGGCGGTGTCACGGGTCAACGCGCGTCTCCCTCTGGTTGAGGCCGTCTGCAGCCGTCGAACGATCGTGCAACCGCCGATATTTCTGCACAATTACAATATTTGTGATTTATCTTTGCCGAAACGGCAAAGCGGACGAGACCGCGCGCATCGACATGGACAACACCGCACTGCGCTATTTTCTGGAAGTGGCCCGCAGCGGCTCGCTGAGCAAGGCGTCCGAGCGGCTCTACGTCGCCGTTTCGGCGCTCAGCCGGCAGATCGCCCGGCTCGAAGAAGAACTCGGCACGCCGCTATTCGAACGGCGCCCGCGCGGCATGGTGCTGAGCGAGGCGGGACGCATGCTGGCCGAGCACGCGCGGCGCAGCCTGCTCGAAACGGAGCGCGTGGTCGGCGAGATTCGCGGGCTGAGCGAGGGCGGCCGCGCGACCATCCGCGTGGCGAGTTCCGAAGGCCTCGCGCCGGATTTTCTGCCGCAGGTGTTTGCGCACTTTCTCCGGACGTACCCGCAAACGCATTTTCAGCTGGACGTGTCGGCGCCTTCTGTTGCAACGCAGCGTGTGCGCGAGGGCACGGCCGATATCGCGTTGTGCTTCAGCGTCGCGCCCGAGAAAGAGATTGCCGTGCACTGTTCGCAGCGTGCGCCGATCTTCGCGCTGATGCGGCGCGATCATCCGCTGGCGGCGCGCGAGTCGCTGTCGCTGCGCGATCTGATCCCGTGGCCGGTCGCCATGAACAGCCAGGGCGTGACGATCCGCCAGCTGCTCGACATCGCCTGCAGCCTCGAGGGGTTGATCTTCGAGCCGGTGTTCGTCAGCAACTATCATGTGGCGTTGCAACGATTCGTACGCCTGACCGATGCCGTGACGTTCACCGGTTTTCTGACCGTGCGCGGCCGTCTCGAGGTGGAGGGGCTGGCCGCCGTGCCGCTCACGAATCCGGAGCTGCATCAGCGTACGCTGCAGATCCAGACGATGGCGGGCCGTACGCTGCCGCAAACCATGCAGGCGTTTCTCGACCTGCTCACACGCGCGATCGACGACGAGGAGCTTGCATGCGGCTGATTTTGCCTACGCGGTAAGCCTCGCGGCGAGCCGGCGCATGCCGGCGAAAACGGCATCGGCTACGTCTGCGGGGAAGTCGGTGGGGATTTGCGCCGCGACGGCTTCGATCACGCGCGGTGTTTGCGCCGCCAACTGCGCAAGCATCGCTTCGACCTCCGCCCCGGCGAAGCCCACGCGCTGGCCCTGCGCGATCCAGTGGCGCGGATAGATCTCCTCGACGCGGTAGTGCCGGTTGCGTCCGCGCACGGCCATCGCAAGGCTCACGCGTTGCGGCGCAATATGATTGCGGCCCCGGCCGATGACCGGATGCGCGCTGAGCACGTCATAGAGCGGCGTGGCCGCGTACTGGGCGCCGGGCAGCAGCGCAATGCTGTAGTTCTTCGCGTGGCCGTCCGTGGCCGCGAGCAGCCAGAAGATGACCTGCGTGACGAAGAAGTTGCGGCGGTCGGCCGTAGCGTGCGCGGAGCCGTCCAGCACCTGCATGATCGCGTCGATGCCGGGGCCGCCGTCGGCTTCGTATTTGGCGAGGCCGGACGTGCCCGTGGCCTGGCACAGATCCTCCTGCGGCAGGCGCACGATCCATTTCGCGTCGCTCGCGAGACGCCGGTCGAAGCGCTCCACGACCAGTGCCTTCGTGTCCTCGAATTGCGCGATTTCGCACGGCGCGACGAGCAGACCGTAGGCCGCGATGATTTGCGTGCACAGCCACTCGTTTTCCACCGAAGTGCGCATGTCGGCGCGCATATTGCCGACGAGGCCGAGCGGCAGCTTCAGGATGTGCGTGGTCGGCGTGCTGCCCTGCGGAAGCAGCCACTCGCCGCCATGCCGCAGCAGCGCGGTCTTTTCCTGCGCCCCGGCGATCGACAGCCGCAGGCTGTCCACGGCATCGTGCGCGCCCGCATGTGGCGTGGCGGTGGTTTCGCGCAGCAGTTGCGCGATGTCGCCGTCGCTCAGGGCACGCCCCTTGATGCTCTTCAGGCCGGTGGGCGCAACGCCAGCTGGAAGAATCTGCAGCGCACCCACGCAATCGCGGCCGAGCGTAGCGAGCAGTTCGAACGGCGAGGTGCCGCCGGTCTGGTAGCGCGCGGCGATGCGTCTGCGGATGCGGTCGCTGTCCGGCAGCAGATTGTCGAAATAGTCCGCGACGATCTGGCCGCGGTAGGGCTGGTTGCCGGGCGTGAACGGCAGCGAAAGGGAGAGGGGGCGGCCTTGCTCGTCGTCGAGCCAGCTGTCGAGGTAGACGAGGCGTTCGTTGCCGCGCGCGTTCTCCCAGTATCCGACCGGCAGGCCGTTCATCCACAGGTCGAGCCGGTTGGGCAGGCGGGGGCGTGCGCTCACCAGTCCTCCCTCGGCTTGCGGCGGGCGGTGGACTGGCGCTGCGGCGCTGCGGCCTCTGGCGTGGTGCGGGTGCGTTTGCGGCCGGCCGGGGGCTTGGCCGCGCTCGACATCCTGGCGGTGGCTGCAGGCGTCTTTGCCGGCCGGGGTGTGGCTTTCGCAGCGACCGGCGAGGCCTTGGCTTCGGGCGCGCCGAGCTTGATTTCGACGTCGAGGAGCCGCAGGACCCGCACGAGCCGTTCGACACTCGCCGCTTCGGGATTCGCCTCGAACGCGGCATAGCTCTGCTGCGAGATGCCGAGCCGTGCGGCGAGGTCTTGCTGGGTGAGGCCGGCCTTCTTGCGGAAGCCGACGAGAATCGGGCGCAGCTGGCTCAGGGTCTTGAGAGGGTAGTCCACGGCAACTCCGGGCGGCGACATGCCGATGCAGACGGCCGCGGCAAACGGAAACGCGCGGCGCGGTCGAATACAGTCTATACCCTGTAAAATAAAAATACAAATCAAAGGCTGTAATTTGAAAATACAGCCTGCAGGTTGTATTCGCTGCCGGGCGAGGGCGCCTTGGGCGCGCGTGGTGCCGGCGAATGTGCAACTAACTGTCAATCGCCGCCCAACCCCGCCCCAGCCGCTTCGCGGCCAGAGCGGTCTGCTTTCAGGCGTCTGCGCCAGTCTCCGCTTTCTATCAGGACTCCGATCAGAGTTCGGCGCCTTGCATCGGCTCGCCAAGCACGAACGGTCCGCCCTGATACTGCTGCGCGGCGTCGGCCAGCTCGGCGTTCGGCGCGGTCGCCGGGAAGCGCTCGGCGTACGCCGCCGAGCTGTCGCGCGGCCGGTAGCCGAGGAAACCCGCCTTGCCGTTGTCCCACCAGCTTGCCGGGTTGTCCGACACGCCATAGACGATCGCATGGCCCACGCGGTTGGTGAACAGCGAGCAGCGCACGAGTTCGATGAAGTCGCGATAGCTCAGGAACGTGACGAGCATGCGTGCGTTCTTCGGTTCTTCGAACGACGAACCGATGCGCAGACAGACGGTTTCCATGCCGAAGCGATCGAAGTAATAGCGCGACAGCGATTCGCCGAAGCATTTCGTCACGCCGTACAGGCTGTCCGGCCGGTGCGCGGCATCGGTATCGAGCACGCTCGTCACAGGATGGAAGCCCGTGACGTGATTGGAGCTGGCGTAGACGATGCGCTTGATGCCGTGCTTGCGCGCGGCTTCATAGAGGTTGTACGTGCCGCGGATGTTGGCTTCGAGCAGATCGTCGAACGGCGCGTCGATGGAGATGCCGCCCAGGTGCACGATCGCATCCACGCCTTCCACGAGTTGCATGACCGCCTCGCGGTCCGAGAGGTCGACGCGGCGCGTTTCCTCGTGCGGCGCCGCCTCGCCCAGTTCCGTGATGTCGCTGACGCGCACGACGTCGGCCCAGTTCGCGAGCGCGCCGCGCAACTGACGGCCCAGATTGCCGCCCGCGCCAGTGAGAAGAAGGCGGCCGAACGGTTTGGCTGCAAGTGAGTGTTGCGACATCAGGGCTCCCTGGGAATTATTTTGATATGGAAAACGCGAGGAAAACGTTTTCCGAATATAGCCATCGCGAGTCGCAGCGTCAATGGAGGAATACCTGCGGCGAATACCGGGGTTCACCCCAGGTCCGTTTCTGCGACAATGCTCGCCGTCGATCCTCCCTGGCGTTGCCAATCTATGAAAAGTGGTTCCCCGACGATTCGCGATGTCGCCGCCATGGCCGGCGTCTCGGTCGCGACGGTATCGAAGTACGTGAACGGCACGCAGCGCTTTTCGCCGGCGGTGGAAGCGAAGGTCAAGGACGCCATCGAGCGGCTCGGCTACCGCTCCAATCCGCTGGCGCGCTCGATGATCACGGGGCGCACGCGCACCATCGGCATCGCCATTCTGGACATCGCGAACCCGCACTTCACGAACGTGGTCAAGGGCGCGAACCGCGTGGCGCTCCAGCACGACTACACGCTGCTTCTCGTGGACGCCGAAGAGAATCTCGCGCGCGAGCGCTCGCTCATCGAAGCGCTCGCGCCGCGCGTGGACGGGCTGATCGTCAGCTCGCGGGCTTCCGAGGAGATCGCCCGGTGGACGATGAATCTGGGCAAGCCGGTCGTCATGCTCCGGACCGTGCGCGGGCTCGACATGCCCACCGTGGGATTCGACAACCGGCTCGCGACGTCCATGCTGGTGCGCCACCTGCTCAATCTCGGGCACCGCCATGTGGCCTATCTGGGCTTCGCCGCGGCGACCATCAACGACGAGCGTATTGCCGGCGCCACCGAGGCGCTGGCCGAGGCCGGCCTCACGCTCGACGTCTACGAGACGCACGCGCCGACCGCCCAGGCGGGCGAGCAGGCCTGCTCGCGGGTGATGCTGGGACCGAAGCGCCCGCAGGCGGTGATCTGCTACAACGACCTGATCGCGCTCGGCTTCATGAAGGAGGCCCGGTCGCTCGGCTTTCGCGTGCCGCAGGACGTCTCGGTCGCCGGCATCGACAACGTGCCCTACGGCGAATATGTCGAGCCGCGCCTCACCACGATCGACGGGCAGAGCGAGCGCATGGGCGAGCTGGCCATGCAAAAGCTCATCGACGTCCTCGCCGGCCGCGCCGATGTCGAGCAGGTCGTGCTCGAACCCCGCCTCGTCGTGCGCGACTCGACCGTCGCCTGCCGCTGATTTCCTGATCGCTGTAGATCCCCCGCGCTGGCCGCCAGACAACGGCCGGCGGCCTCGCCACGCCCGCTCCCGATCCGCCGCCTCGCCCGCGCCGACCCTGCGCCGACCCTGCGCCGACCCTGCGCCGACCCTGCGCCGACCCTGCGCCGACCCTGCGCCGACCCTGCGCCGCTCCGCGTAACTACCTACTAGCCATTTCAAAAGGAACGCATTAAATTTCGAGAAAACGTTTTCCAGAAATGGCGCGCGAAGAACAAAAGGAGATCGGGAAATGGCGGAGAACAGGCGCCGGTTGAAGTGCGCTGTGGTCGGGGTGGCGATTGCGGGCGCCGCACCCGCCTTTGCGTCGTCCTGCACGGGAAGCCAGTCCCGACGCAGGTCTTTGCGACCGGCTACACCGACACGCGCCACGCGAGCCAACGGCATCACGAGCACCGCGCAATACCGGCAGTTCAATCTCTCGCAGTCCTTCACGCGTTCCAGGCGCACGGGACTTTACGCGTTGCAGGCTTTCCAGCGTGCCAACGGCAAGACCCTCACGCCCGCAGGCAACGCTACGCAGATCATCAACGCGACCGCAACGAGCGGCGACGGCTTCCAGGCCGCGCCGTCTTCGTCACGCAGCATGGTCGCAGCAGGTGCAGGCATCATCCACCGGTTATGAGACACCCGGTTGGCCAGCGAATCAGCCCAAACACGGCTCGAAAACAACTCATCCATTCTTGGGGCAAGCGATGAAAAAGACCTTTCGCAATTCACGTAGCGCACGCGCCGCAATGACCGTTCTGGCGGCGGCGCTCGCGCTCACCGCAGGCGCCGCGCACGCGCGCGTGTTCCGCGTCGCCGACGTGCACAGCGACACCTTCCCGACCAACATGGCGCTCAAGCACATGGGCGAGGAAATTTCGCAGGCCACGGGCGGCAAGGATTCCATCAAGGTGTTCGGCAACAGCGCGCTCGGTTCGGAGAACGACACGATCGATCAGGTGCGCATCGGCGCGCTCGACATGGTGCGCGCCAATGGCGCCGCGTTCAACGAGATCGTGCCGGAATCGATGATTCCCTCGCTGCCGTTCCTCTTTCGCGACATCGACCATTTCCGCAAGGTGATGTACGGCCCCGAAGGCCAGAAGATTCTCGACGCGTTCAAGGCCAAGGGCATGATCGCGCTGACGTTCTACGAGAGCGGCGCGCGCTCGATCTACGCGAAGCGTCCGATCAAGTCGCCGGCCGACATGAAGGGCCTGAAGGTGCGTGTGCAGCCGTCCGACCTCATGGTCGACGAAATCAAGGCGATGGGCGGCACGCCCACGCCGATGCCGTTCGCCGAAGTCTATACGGGCCTGAAGACCGGCCTCGTGGACGCAGCGGAAAACAACCTGCCGTCGTACGAGGAAACCAGGCACTACGAAGTGGCGCAGGTGTACTCCGAGACCGATCACGCGATGACGCCGGAAGTGCTCGTGTTCTCGAAGAAGGTATGGGACACGCTCACGCCGCAGGAGCAGGAGATCATCAAGAAGGCGGCCGCCGACTCGGTGCCGTACTACGTAAAGCTCTGGACGGCGCGCGAAGATACGGCGGGCAAGACGGTGGAGAAGGGCGGCGCGACCATCATTCCGGCCGCGCAGGTCGATCGCGCGGCCTTCGTGAAGGCGATGCAGCCGGTCTGGACGAAGTATGAAAAGACGGCCGACATGAAGAAGATCGTGGACGAAATCCAGGCGATTCACTAAAGCCCGGGGCTCCGCGTCGCGAGCGGCGCGGAGCCGAAGCAACGCAGTTGTGTCGTGTGTGCCGTGCAAGGATGGATCATGACTTTCCTGAAACTCCCCAACGATTTGCTGTTTCGCCTGCTGACGATCGTTGCCTCGGTCGCGCTCGCCGCGCTGACGGTTCTCGTCTTCTACGGCGTGATCATGCGCTACGTGTTCGAGAGCGCACCCGATTTCGTCGAGCCGGTCGCGTTGTTGCTGGTGGTCACGATCGCCATGTTCGGCGCCGCGCTCAAGGTGCGCGAGCGCGGCCATATCGGTCTCGATTCGCTCGTCAAGAAGCTGTCCCCGCGGGGGCAGCTGATCGCGGAGGCGTTCCAGCACCTCTGCCTGATCGCGCTCGGCGTGGCGATTTTCTTCGGCTGCCTGCAAATGGCGGACACGACCATGGACGACCACATCGCGATTCTCGGCATACCGGAAGCGGTGCGCTATGTCATTCCGGTCGTGGCCGGCACCTGCATCGTGCTGTTCTCGCTCGAGCATCTGCTGGCGCTGTTCGTACGCAAGGCAAAGTAGGGAAAACATGGAACTCGCAATTCTTTCGCTCAGTTTTTTGGTGCTCCTCGCCGTTGGGGTGCCGGTATCTTTCTCCCTCGGGCTCGCCTGCGTCAGCACGTACCTTTACGAAGGACTGCCGGCCGCGACTGCCATGCAGTCGATGATCTCGGGCATGAACGCGTTTTCGTTTCTCGCGGTGCCGTTCTTCATCTTCTCCGGTGAGCTGATGCTGCACGGCGGCATTGCCGACCGCATCCTGCGCTTCGCCCAGGCCACCGTGGGGCATTTTCGCGGCGGTCTCGGCATGGCCAATGTCGTCGCCTGCACGTTGTTCGGCGGCGTTTCCGGTTCGCCTTCCGCCGACACGTCGGCCATGGGCGGCGTGGTCATTCCGCTCATGAAGCGCGAGGGCTATAGCGCGGCCTACGCCGTCAACGTGACGACGCACTCGTCGCTGGCGGGCGCGTTGATGCCCACCTCGACGAACATGATCATCTACGCGTTCGCGGCGCAAGGCATCACGGGCACGCTGAACGGCCAGCAGATGAGCGGCGTGTCGATTGGCGACCTGCTGTTCTCGGGCCTGCTGCCGGTGTTGTGGGTCATGGGCTTCGTGCTGGTTGCCGCGTACTGGCAGGCGCGCCGCTTCGGCTATCCGCGCAGTGCGGACGGTTCGACCAGGCTGCAGGTGTTTCCCGGCTGGCTCGCCGTGGTGCGGGCGTTCCTCGGCGCGCTGCCCGGGCTGCTCGTGATCGCGATCATTCTGTTCTGCGTGGCGCGGGGCATTGCGACCGCAACCGAAGCGGCCGCGATTGCCGTGGTGTATTCGCTCGCGCTCACCGTGGTCGTGTATCGCTCGATGACGAAGGAGAAGCTGTTCTTCGCCCTCTCGCGCGCGGCCAAGACGACGGGCGTGGTGCTGCTGCTGATCGCGGTGTCGAACATGCTGCGCTATCAGATGGCGTATCTGGAGATTCCGGAGGCCATCGAGCGCGTGCTCGAACATGCCACGACGCTACCCTGGCTGATGCTTCTCTACATCAACATCATCCAGGTGTTTCTGGGCACGTTCATCGACATGGCGGCGCACATCCTCATCACGACGCCGCTGTTCCTGCCGCTCGCCATGCATAGCGGCGTGGGCTCCGGTGCAGTTCGGCATCATGATCCTGCTGAACTGCGCACTCGGCCTCGTGCATCCGCCAATCGGCTCGGTGCAGTTCATCGGCTGTGCAATCGGCGACGTGTCGATCGGGGAGACGACCAAGGTCGCGTGGCCGTACTATCTCGCGATCTTTAGCGCGATCAATCTGGTCACCTACTTTCCGTTCTTCTCGACGTGGCTGCCCAGCGTGATCAACGGGCATCCGGTTTTCTAAAGCGACCGGGACATCCAAAAAGAAGCGGGCACCTGGCGTGCCCGCCTCGCTTTTCTGCATACGTGCCGTCAGGCCACGCGTATCACCACCTTGCCGAAATGCTTGCCGGCTTCCAGCCATGCATAAGCTTCGGGCGCTTCGTCGAATGCGAACACGCGATCCACCACGGGGCGAATCTGCTGGGCGGCGACGAAACGCGTGAGGTCGTCGAGCATCGCGCGGCTGCCGACCATGATGCCGTGCAGACGTTTGATTCCGCCGATCACCGCAAGCAGTCCCAGTTCGGGGCCCGCGAAACTCGTCACGCCGCCGATGATCGTCACGAGCCCGCTCATCTTCGCGGCCGCCACCGAGCGCGGCAGCGTATCGCGTCCGCCCACTTCCACGACGATATCCGCACCTTCGCCGCCCGTGAGCCGCAGCACTTCGTCCTGCCATTCGGGATGCGAACGATAGTTGATCGTCTCGCTCGCGCCTAGCGTGCGGGCGCGTTCGAGCTTCTCGTCGCTCGACGACGTGATGATGGTCCGCAAGCCCGCCGCATGGGCGAGTTGCAACGCCCAGATCGACACGCCGCCGGTGCCGAGCAGCACCACGGTCGCGCCGGGCCGTGCGCCGCCATCGGCGAAGATCGCGTTCCAGGCGGTGATGCCGGCGCACGAGATCGTCGCGGCTTCCTCGTAGTTCAGGTGCGCGGGAATCGCAACGAGCGAAGTTTCCGCGGCGACGAAGCGTTCGGCGAGCACGCCGTCGAATTGCGCACCGGGCGTCTCGCGCACTTTCGACGGCGTGGGCGGGCCGTCCACCCAATGCGGGAAGTAGGTGTTGATCACGCGGTCGCCGGGTTTGAAGCGCGTGACGGCCGCGCCGACTTCGACCACTTCGCCCGCTCCGTCGGCGACCGGCACGAGCGGCGTGTCGCCAAGACCGAGGTAATCGCCGCGCGCGAACATCAGGTCGCGATAGTTGAGCGAGGCCGCGTGAATCTTCACGACCACGTCATGCGGGCCGGGCGTGCGCGGCGTGAAGTCGGCGCGCACGAGTGCGCCATGGCCGCTGCCGGCCTTCAGTTTCCATGCGTTCATGACTGCTCCAGTACGAGTGGGAACACCTATGATAGTGTTGCTTGCGAGGCGACATTGGTGAGATTCTGGAGCTTGGTTGTCGCCGTAAGGGATACAAAAGGAGTGGGGATATGAACGACCGCCTGAGCGGCGTGGCCGAATTCGTGGACGTGGTGGACGCGGGCAGCTTCTCCGCCGCGGGCGAGCGCCTTGGCGTGACGCGCTCGGCGGTCGCGAAGATCGTCGCGCGGCTCGAACAGCGCCTGGGCGTACGCCTGCTGCAGCGGACCACGCGCAGCCTGAGCCTCACCGACGAAGGCCACGCCTACTACGAACAGTGCCGCCGCGTGCTGGGCGAGTTGAGCGCCGTGGAGGCCGCTTTCGATCACGGACGGCGCGAGCCGGCGGGGCGCCTGCGGATCAGCGCGCCGGTGCTGTTCGGGCGCCAGTGCGTGGCGCCCGTGGTGCGGCGGCTCGTCGAGGCGCATCCGCGTCTCAATGTCGAACTCTCGTTCAGCGACCGCGTGGCCGATCTCGTCGAGGACGGCTTCGATCTGGCCGTGCGCATCGGCACGCTGCCCGACCACGGCACGCTCGTCGCGCGCCGGCTCGGGGTGCAGCGCATGGGCATCTGCGCGTCGCCGGCGTATCTCGCGCAGCACGGCAAGCCCGCGGACGTCGCGGCGCTCGCCACGCACACCGGCATCGCCTATGGCCGCGCGGGACAGAGCCCGGCATGGCGCGTGCGCGGCCCCGGCGGCGCAGTCGAGGAGTGCCGGCTCGCGTCGCGGCTGTGCTTCGACGACCTGCTGGCGATCGCCGACGCGGCCGCCGCCGGCGCCGGTCTCGCGTGGCTGCCGTGCTGGCTAATGAGCCCGTATCTGAGCGACGGTCGGCTCGAACTCGTCATGGACAGCAAGAGCGTGATGGGCGACGAAGTTCACGTCGTGCGGCAGAAGGCGCGGCACATACCGTCGAAGGTGCGCGTGGCCGTGGATGCGCTCGTCGCGGATATTTCGCGCATGCTCGGCACTGAACAAGACCCTATGAACTCGATGGAGCTCATCGACCCGGACGAAAATTGACGAAATTTCATCAAGGTTTCCGTTGAGCGCGACAGGCGCGCCGCTTATGTTTGATCCCAGGAGGACAACGACGCGCGGCTCGTTGGCGCGAGCGGCTTCGGACCCACCAGTGCGCTCGCCAAAGAGATGAAGCTCGCGCGCATGCTGGTGGAGCGCGGCGTTTCGATCGCGCCCGAGGCGTTGCCATCGGCGTTGGCCAACCCCGAGGTCAAGCTCAAGAGCCTGCTTTGAGACGAAAAACGGAGACATGATGGCGCAACGACTCCTGGTGTTCCAGTCGCTCTGGTCGATGGAACGCCGCCATAGCGACGGCTACGAGCGCACGCTCGAACAAAACGTGCGGATGATCGCCGAGGCGGGCTTCGACGGCGTGAGCGCGCACTGCACGCAGCGCGAGGACGTGAAGCGCCTCGCGGAACTGCGCAAGACCTACGGGCTGGCGGCGGAAGGCCAATGCTTCCCGACGACCGTCGACGACCTGCAACCGGTGCTCGAACTCGCAACCGAATTCGGCCTGCACCACGTCGACCTGCAGCCCGACGTGCGCCCGCGCACGCAGCGCGAGGCGCTCGCGTTGCTGGACGGCTGGCAGCGGCTGGCCGAGCAGGTGGAGATCCCGGTCTACATCGAAACGCATCGCGACCGCATGACGACGGACCTGTATTTCACGCTCGATCTGCTCGATGCGCGCCCGGACCTCAAGCTGCTCGGCGACATTTCGCACTACCTGGTGGGGCGCGAGTTCGCGTGGCCGGTTTCGCAGGAGAATCACGCGCTCATGCATCGCATACTCGACGCATCGTGGGCGTTTCATGGCCGTGTGGCGAGCCGCGAGCAGGTGCAGATCGAGCTGTCGTTCGCGCCGCACCGCAAATGGGTGGATCTCTTTCTCGACTGGTGGCGCTACGGCTTTCATTCGTGGCGCAAGCGCGCGGGCGCGGACGACACGCTCGCGTTCACCTGCGAGCTGGGGCCGCAGCCTTACGCGATCATCGGGCCGGATGGCAACGACACGACCGACCGCTGGCGCGAATCGCTGCTCATGCGCGACTGGATTCGCGAGTTGTGGCAAGCGGTCGAAAAGGAATCCGCGCGCGACAGTGCCGCGGCGTGAAGCCAGTCACTCAATTCCCCACGCCCAGATACGGATTGCGCCGCACATTCGCCGAGCAAAAAATCCGGAACTCCACCGGCCCCGGCGGCGCGGGCGTTTCGAGCACGCCGCATGCGTTGAGCGCGTGCTGCAACGCTGAAATGACCTGACCGTCCGGGTCCTGGTCGATGGCGATATCCATCGTTCCTTGCTCGATGTACTGGCGATGCAGGTCGAGCATTTCATGGCCTGCCCACACGATCTTTCCCGTCGCGCCCACCTTGCGCAACGCGGCCTCGATTCCTGCCGACGCATAGCCGCTATTGTAGATGCCGACCACGCCGCCGTGCTTGAGCGACTTGAGCACCGCGCGATGGCATTGGTCCACGTCGTCGAGCGTTTCCACTGCCTCTTCGTCGCAGACGAGGTGCGGAAACGATTCGGCCAGCTGTTCGCGGCACCCGCTGATCCGTTCGATATGCGCGTGATAGTCCTTGCGCGAGCAGATCAGCAGCACGCGGCCCGGCGCTTTTGCGAGGCGCCCGACGAAATAGCCCGCCGTGCGCCCCGCAAGCCGGTTGTCGATGCCCGCGTAATGCACGCGCTCGACCCCGTCGATGTCGGTGACCATCGTCACCACGGCCTCGCCCTGGTCGATCACGGTGCGCAGCGCGTCGCGCACCGCCTCCGTGTCGTGCGTGGTGACGATCAGGCCCGCGCGCTTGTAGTTCGGTTGCAGGATGGCGCGGGTGATGACGGCGTCGTCGGCTTCGGGGAGGAACTGCCGGTGCAGCACGATGCGCCGGTCGAGCATCTGCATGGAGCGCTCAAGTCCCAGCGTCAGCCGCTGGAAAAACGGCGTGCTGTTTTGCGGCAGCAGAACGTCGATATGCACGAGCCCGTGATGCGTTTCGGGTAATACGCGCGGCACGCCGAGCTGGCGGGCGGCCGCGACGACCCGCGCGCGCATCGCGGCGGACACGCTGCCGCGCTCGTTGAGCACGCGGTCCACCGTGGCGGGGCTCACGCCCGCGGCTTCGGCAATCTCCACGAAACGCGCCGTGCGCTTGCGGCGCGGCGATGCGGTGTCCGTCATGGGGCGTCTCCGTCCGTTTGCAGCAGTATTCCCTCAATCGCATGAACCTCGTACGAAGCTCGCAATACCGAAGTCGTCATGAGACCAATGCCGACTCTCAGGTGACACTTCCTTCGAAGCATAAATGACGTCCTTTGCTACACTGCTGCGACTGCGAGGCCAGTGTCCACGCCACGCAAACTCACGCAGACAGACAAGAAGCATAATAAGGAACGTCATGGTAAAGAATGGCAGATGGAGTGCCGCCCTGCGCACTGCGATGGGCGTGCTGGGTCTCCTGACCGCGCATGCCGCGCTGGCCTATGGTCAGTCGTCCTATGATGACTGCATGCTGGCTGGCTTGCGCGACGCCCGTAATGAGATGGCATCGAACTATATCCAGCGCTCGTGCTATGCGCTGTACCGGAACGGCGAAATGCTGTTGCCGCGCGAGAAGGCATACCATGAGTGCATCCTGCAGAATATGCCCGGTGCGAGGGAACCGTCCGCGATCTCGCGCATTGCCCAGATCTGCTCGCGGCGGGGGCAGATGTAACGCCGCCCGCGATGAACCAAAAATAAAGCCCACCGAAGTGGGCTTTTTGCTTTCACCAGCAACCGTTACTTCGCCACCGGCATCGAAAACTCCGCACCCTTTTCGGTGCTTTCCGGCCAGCGTTGCATGATCGACTTCTGCTTCGTATAGAAGCGCACACCTTCTTCGCCATACGCGTGCATGTCGCCGAAGAGGCTGCGCTTCCAGCCGCCAAAGCCGTGCCATGCCATCGGCACCGGAATCGGCACGTTGATGCCCACCATGCCCACTTCGATCTGGCGGCCGAACTCGCGCGCCACGTGGCCGTCGCTCGTGAAGCAGGCGACGCCGTTACCGAACTCGTGATCGTTGATCAGCTGCACGGCCTCAGCGAAGTCCTTCACGCGCACGCAGGCGAGCACCGGTCCGAAGATCTCTTCCTTGTAGATACGCATCTCGGGCGTGACGTTGTCGAACAGCGTGCCGCCGGTGAAGAAGCCTGCTTCGTGGCCCGGCACCTTGAGGCCGCGCCCGTCCACCACGAGCGTCGCGCCTTCTTCCACGCCGCTCGCGATATAGCCTTCGATGCGCTCGAGCGCCTGCTTCGTGACGATCGGGCCCATTTCCGCATCGGCTTCCATGCCGTTCTTCACGATCAGGCTGCGTGCGCGCTCGGCGAGGCGCGGCACGATCCTGTCGGCCACATCGCCCACCAGCACCGCCACCGAGATCGCCATGCAGCGCTCGCCGGCCGAGCCGTAGCCTGCACCGATCAGGGCGTCGACGGTCTTGTCGAGGTCCGCGTCGGGCATCACGACCATATGGTTCTTGGCGCCGCCGAGCGCCTGCACGCGCTTGCCGTGCTTCGCACCGGTCTCGTAGATGTAGTTCGCGATCGGCGTGGAGCCCACGAAGCTCACGGCCTTCACGTCGCGGTGCGCGAGCAGGGCGTCGACCACGACCTTGTCGCCTTGCACGACGTTGAACACGCCGTCGGGCAGGCCGGCTTCCTTGAGCAGACGCGCCATGAAGAGCGATGCCGAAGGGTCGCGCTCGCTAGGCTTGAGGATGAACGTGCAGCCGGCTGCGAGTGCCACCGGGAACATCCAGCACGGCACCATGCAGGGGAAGTTGAACGGCGTGATGCCGGCCACCACGCCCAGCGGCTGGCGCACGGTCCAGTTGTCCATGCCCGTGGAAACCTGCTCGGTGTAGTCGCCCTTGAGCAGTTGCGGAATGCCGCAGGCGAATTCGATCACGTCGATGCCGCGCGCCACTTCGCCCTGCGCGTCGGAGAAGACCTTGCCGTGCTCGGCCGTGATGATTGCCGCGAGTTCGTCCGCGTGGCGATTCATCAGTTCGAGAAAACGCAGCATGACGCGTGCGCGGCGAATCGGCGGCGTGTCGCGCCACTTCGGGAACGCGGCTTTCGCGCTCGCCACGGCGGCATCCACGTCGGCAACTTCGCCCAGCACGAGGCGGCGCGCGGCGGCGCCGGTCGCGGGGTTGAAGATCGCTTGCGTGCGGTCGCCCGTGCCACGCCCGGTCTTGCCGCCGATGAAGTGGACTACGTCTGCGGAATCGGTATAGGGCTGCATGTCATCTCCTCGTTAGGTGAGTGCGTGCCGCCAGTCTACGGAGGGTGCGGGGGCGAGGAAAGACGCTGGCGCTGAATTGATTGTTTTCAGCTGTGAACAATCGCTCGCGTGGTCTGTGAAAAGTCCACGAGCGGCATGCTAGTATCGGCGCGGGAATCACGAGTTTTGACGCGGACTTTTTATCGATGGATACACAGCGAGTCGAAGCACTCTGGACGCATTTGCACTGGCTCAATGTGCTGGCCACCCAGGGCAGCTATACCGCGGCGGCGACGCGCCTCGGCGTGAGCAAGGCGGCGGTGAGCCAGCGCATTGCCGAACTGGAGCGCGTGGCGGGCGTGCCGCTTGTGCAGCGCACCACGCGCAGCGTGCGCTTCACGGAGGCGGGGCTGCGGCTCGTGGAGGACACGCGCGCACAGTTCGACAGCATTGCCACCAGCTTTGCGAGCGTGCGCGAGATGGCCGATGTCGCGCGCGGCACGGTGCGCGTCACCGCGCCCGTGGCCTTCGCGCGCCAGCAACTGGTGCCGCGTCTCGCGCAGTTTTCGCGCACGCATCCCGAGGTGCGCGTGCAGTTGGAGCTTTCCGACCGGCTCAGCTCGATCGCGACCGAAGGATTCGATCTCGCGATTCGCCATAGCGCGCAGGTGCCGGAAACCCACGTGGCCTGGAAGCTCTGCGACACGCGCTCGGTCATCGTCGCCACGCGGGCTTACCTCAAGCAGCGCGGCATGCCGCAAACGCCGGCCGATCTGGCGCAGCACGACTGTCTGTTCTATCCGCGCCCGCTGGGCGCGGGGGTGTGGTCGTTCGAGAAAGCCGGCCGCCGCGCCGAAGGCGCGCGCGAGACGGTGACGGTGAATGGCCCGTTCTCGGCGAACAACAGCGAGGCGTTGCGCGACGCGGCGCTGGAGCATCTCGGCATCGCGCTGTTGCCCGATTTCAGCGCGCAGGCCGCGCTGCAGGCCGGCAAGCTCGTTGTGCTGCTGCCCAACTGGCGCCCCGTGGGCGCGTTCGCTTCGCAATTGCACGTCGTGCGGCCGTATGGGGCGCAGGTGCCGCGAGCGGTCAAGCACTTTACGGAGTTTCTGCGGCAGACGTTCAAGGATGGCTTTCCGCTGGAGTGACCTGGCGCACGCAGCCATGCCGCCGCCTTCCTGATGCGTTCTTGATAGATTATTGGTATCCACGGCGCCCGGTGCCGACGTTATGCTTGACGCAACACGGAGGCAGACGCATGGACCAGCACGAAACACCGGTGACGGATTTGGGGCGGCAATGGTACGTCGAACGCGAATGCTCGCTGGAGGCATTCGTAAGCCGGCTGCGCGACGACGGCAGCCCGCCGCGTTACGCCTGCGAGGTGAGGCAGCGCATTCCCGTGTACGACTGCGCGGCGCTCGAAGGCGCGCTTCACGACGCGGCGCAGCGCGCGCAGTTGCAGGCGGAATGGGCGCACGTGCTGCGCGACGGCGCCGGCGTACTGGTGCTCGAACGCGCTTACGCCAACATGCAGACCGTGGACGATGCGACCGCCGTGTTCGAATCCATCATCCGGGCCGAGCGTGAGCAGGGCACGAGCGGTGCGGACCATTTTGCGAAGGCGGGCGCAAACGACCGCATCTGGAATGCGCAACAGAAGCTCTGCCTCGAAGCACCCGCCGTGTTCGTCGACTACTTCGCGAATCTGCCGCTCATGGCCGTGTGCGAGGCGTGGCTCGGACCGTGCTATCAGATGACCTCGCAGGTCAACGTGGTGCGTCCGGGCGGCGCGGCGCAGGAAGCGCATCGCGACTATCACCTGGGATTCCAGACGATCGAGGAGGCGCAGCGCTATCCGGCGCATGTGCATCACGTCTCCGCCTTTCTCACGCTCCAGGGGGCGGTGGCGCACAGCGACATGCCGGTCGAGAGCGGGCCGACGAAACTCCTGCCGTGCTCGCAACGCTATGCCGAGGGCTATCTTGCGTGGCGGCGCGCCGATTTCCGCGCGTATTTCGAAGCGCATTGCGTACAGTTGCCGCTTACCAAAGGCGATGCCTTGTTCTTCAATCCCGCGCTATTTCATGCGGCGGGCGCGAACCGCACCGCCGACGTGCAGCGCATGGCGAACCTGCTGCAGGTTTCATCGGCGATGGGGCGCGCCATGGAAGCGCTCGACCGCACGAGCATGTGCGAGGCGATCTATCCCGTGCTGCGCGAGCGGCGCAGGAAGGGCCCGAGCGATGCGATCGACCTCGCGACGGTGGCGGTCATCGCAGCGTGTGCCGAGGGCTATCCGTTTCCCACCAATCTCGACCGTGACCCGCCTCTGGGTGGCCTCGCGCCGGAAAGCCAGCAGGCACTCATGCAGCGCGCGCTGCGCGAGGACTGGGAGCCGGGCCGGTTCGCCGAGGCATTGCGCGCGCAGGGCGCGCGACGCGACCCCGCGTGAGCGCCGCGATGACCTCGTCGAGCACGGGGCCTGTCTCGCGGCCGCTAGCGACCACGAGACGGTGAGGTGAGGATATTCAGGACCGCTATCGGATCAATTTGAAGCGCCCACCTCCGCAAAGCGCGCTTCGTTCAGATCGGCAATCAGCGAGGGACCCGTCGGGCGCCAGCCGAGCCGCGCCTGGGTGAGCGCGCTCGAAGCGGGCATGTCGAGCCCCACGAACATGCCCATCCAGCCGAAATGCGCGGCCGCCTCTTCCGGCGCGATCGAAACGACCGGCAGGCCGAGCCCGCGGCCCAGCGCCTCGGCGATTGCGCGGCTCGTCACGCCTTCTTCGCCGACCGCGTTGTAGCGCGCGCCCGGCTGACCTTTTTCCACGGCGAGCCGATAGAGGCGCACGACGTCGGAGAGATGGCCGGCGGGCCAGCGGTTCTGGCCGTCGCCCACGTAGGCGCAAACGCCTTTTTCGCGGGCGATCGCAACGAGCGGCGTAATGAGCCCTTGCCGGAACGGGTTGTGGACCTGGGGCAGCCGCACCGCGCCTACATTGAGCCCTTGTTCCAGCAGTACCTGCCCAGCCAACTCGGAAGCAATACGCGGGTTGGGATGACCCGGATTGAAGACGTCCTCGCTCGCCGGCTCGCCTGGCTGGGCATTACCGATGCCCGTGCCGGACGTGATCAGCAACGGACGATCGGAGCCGGCGAGCGCGGCGCCGAGCGCCGCAATGGCGCGCTTGTCCTTCTCGCAGTTTTCGACGAAGCGCGAGAAGTCGTGGTCGAAGGCCGTGTGGATCACGGCGTCCGCTTGCTCCGCGCCGCTGCGCAGGCTTGCCGGTTCCTCGAGCGTGCCGCGATGCACGCGTGCGCCCGCCCTCGCGAGCGCCTGTGCGCCCGCTTCGGAGCGGGTCATGCCGATCACTTCGTGACCGGCTTCAATGAGTTCCGGAACGAGCGCCGAGCCGATGAAGCCGGTCGCGCCGGTCAGAAAAATACGCATGGTCATCTCTCCTGGGTCATGACTGGCGTACTATCTCCAAATTCTCTATACCGTTAAAGTAGTGAGTTCATCATATTAAGATGACTAACAGGCTTTCCATTCCGATCCACTCGGCGGGCTCGCTCGGCGACTTCCTGAAGCGCTGCCGTACGCGGCTCGACCCCGCGAGCTTCGGTTTCAGCGGTCGCAGGCGCACGCCGGGGTTGCGTCGCGAAGAAGTGGCGCAGCGGGCCAGTATCAGTCCGACCTGGTACACGTGGCTCGAGCAGGGGCGTGGCGGCGCGCCTTCGCCGGAGGTGCTCGAACGCATCTGCAGCGCGCTGATGCTCACCGATCCGGAGCGCGAGCACCTCTTCATGCTGGGGCTCGGGCGGCCGCCCGAAGTGCGCTACAAGCCCGTGGACGGAGTCAATCCGCGGCTGCAACGCCTGCTCGACTCGCTGCGCTACAGCCCGGCCATCGTCAAGACGGCCACCTGGGAGGTCGTGGCCTGGAATCGCGCCGCGGCCATCGTACTCACCGACTACGGCAAGCTGCCGCCCGGCCAGCGCAACATCCTGCGCTTCCTGTTCTGCAACCCGGACGTGCGCGCCAAGCAGCACGACTGGGATAACGTGGCGCGCTTCGTGGTGGGCGCGTTCCGGGCCGACGTTGCACGCGCGGGTCTCGTTTCGGCCGTTGGCGAACTCGTCGACGAGTTGTGCAGCGTGAGCCCCGAGTTCGACGCCCTGTGGCGCGAGAACGAAGTGCTCGCGCACGCGGAAGCCGACCACGTGAAGCGCTTGCACCATCCCACGCTGGGTCTGATCGCGCTCGAGCAGTCGGCGTTTTCCGTCGATGGCCGGCCCGACCTGCACATGATCGTCTACAACCCGGTCGATGCCGGGCAGGCCGAACGCATCAAGGCGTTGATCGAGCAGTCGTGACACCGCCGCGCGCATGCTGACCTCTCTCGTCTTCCTCTCCCATCGCAACACTCCGGGCTTGTCCTGACTGCACCACAGCGGGCGCGACGCTTGCGGGCAAAGGCCGTCCGGTGCTCGCCGTGGCGAGCGCGTTTCGCTTCGCGGCAGCGAGGCATGAGCGGATTGCCGGCGCCGCATCCAACCAGGAGACGTGTCATGGGAGACGAGAATGGCCCGCATCACGGGTACGACCGGCGCCGTTTTCTCGCCGGCGTAGCGGCGGTTGCCGGCAGTGTTGCGCTATCGGGCTGCGGAGGCGGCGGCGGTGACGACCCGGGCGGCCACGACAGTGACGCGCCTGCACCATCGATCGGCGACGTTCCCTCACCGGACGGCGCCGACCGTTATAGCCTGCCGCGCCCGGGGTTGCCCGATCCGGCGAGTTCGGGCATCGATTTCATCGTGCTGGTCACGATGGAAAATCGTTCCTTCGACCACTTCCTCGGCTGGGTGCCGGGCGCCGAAGGCACGCCCGCGAACCGCCAGTTCAAGGACGCGTTCGGCGCGACGCAAACGCCGTTTTCGCTCGCGGCGAACGCCGCCTATGGCTACCAGGCGTGCGCGTACCAGGACCCCAATCACAGCTACGACGGCGCGCGCACGCAACTGGCTTCGGGCGAGATGAACGGCTTTCTCCTCACGCCGGGCACGAGCCTGCATCAGGGCGACTTGCTGCCCATCGGTTATTACACGTCGGCCGATGTGCAGTTCTTCGACGCCGTGGCGAGCAGCTACACGATCGGCGACTTCTACTTCAGCGGCATCCTCACCAGCACGTTTCCCAACCGCCTTTATCTGCACAGCGGCGCAACGGACCGCCTCGACGACGGTATCGACAATTCGACGCTCCCTACGATCTGGGACCGGCTCAGCGACGCGAATATCGGCGGCAACTACTACTATCACGACGTGCCGTTCACGGCGCTCTACGGCACGCGCTATGTCGGCATTTCGCGTCCGTTTGCGGATTTCGTCGCGCGTGCCGAGGCGGGCACGCTGCCGCCGTTCTGCATGGTCGATCCGGCGTTCGCGGGCGAGCCGCAAGGCACTTCCGCGGACGATCATCCGCACGCGGACATTCGCAACGGCGAGGCGTTTCTCGGCCAGGTGTACGAGGCGCTGCGCACGAGCCCGACCTGGAACCGCACGCTGATGATCGTCGTGTACGACGAATGGGGCGGCTTTCTCGAGCACGTGGTGCCGCCCACGCGGCCGATCAGCAAGAACGAGCTCGCGCTCGGCAACGACGGCAAGCTGGGCTTTCGCGTGCCGCTCGCGCTCCTGGGGCCGCGCGTTCGCGCGGGCACGGTCACGCGCTACCCGTTCGACCCGAGTTCCATTCACGCACTGCTGCAATGGCGCTTCGGCTTGCAGCCACTCGGCGTGCGCGGCAGTGATTCGGCAACCTTCAATCTCGCCTATGCGCTCGACTTCACTGATGCGCCGCGCACCGACGCGCCGGCGTTCACGATTGCCCAGGGCACGTTCGGCGGGGAGTGCTCGGGGACGCCCGGAACGTCGTCGTCGAACCCGGTGTCGTCGATCGATCAGTCGCAGCTCGCGACCAATCCGAACGTGGACCGCTTCGCGGACCTGCGCGCGAAGGCGGCGTCGTTAGGATTCCAGACGGGAGGTTAGCGCCGCGGGGTGAGCCATCGGTGCCGTCGATCGCCGTGTCAGCGCACGGCGATCGATGCCGCGATCCGGTCGGCGAGTTCGCCGAGCACGCGACTGAGCGCAGCGGCTTGTGCGGTCGCATCGTGGCCCTCGACCGGCGCGCTCAGCGCCGCCTGCTGGGAAAGCGTGGTGCGTGCGGGCTGTCCCGCCAGGAGCGTCCACGCCACTTGCAGCGTGAGCGTGCCGCCTGCGCTCGCGTTGCAGTCGAGCACCGTGACGACGAGCGTGCGCGTGCCGGCGGGCGCGGGCGCGTCCGGAAAAACGAATGCGCCGGCCGGCAGGCGCGGCAGCAGGTCTTGCGCGAGCGTGCTGCGCATCATCTGCGCGAGCGGCGCGCCCCAGCGGTCGTTGTCGTCGACTGCGAGCCGGTTGGGCGCGATATGCGTCACCACTTCGGGCCGGTCGAGCACGGCGGGAATATGCACGGCGCTCAGTTGCACCGGCGCCATGGCGGCGGTGGCAAGCGGCGCTTGCGCGGGCGTCGCGTTGAGCGTGACGTAACGCGTGGGCGGACTGTGGCCACATCCGGCGAACCCGGCGCCGATGCCCACGACCACGGCCGCACGCAGCAGTCGCGCGATCGAGGCCGCTGCGCATCCGGCGCAGCGCGCTTGGCGGCGCATCATTGGCTCTCCTCCTGCGCCTTGCCGTGCAGCAGCGCTTCGGGGTGCCGGTCGAGATAGTCGGCGAGCGCGCGCACCGAGCGCGCGGTATCGGTCAGCTCGCGCAGCGCGGCGGGCAGGTCGTTCTGGCTCGAAGCGTCGGCGCCCAGCGTGCGATTGGCCGCCGCGACGGTGCGATCGGCTTCGTTCGCCGTCTCGCGCAGCTGCGCGACGAGCGGGCCGATCTGGGGCGACACCTGCGCGAGCGTCTGATCGATTTGCGCCACCGAGCGGTCGATGTGCTTCAGGCTGTCGCGGATCTGCGGCGAGGAGCTGATGGCGTTCACGTGCGCCGCAATGCTGCGCACTTCGTCGCCCGTTTGCTTGATGGGCAGGTCGTCGATCTTCGCGATCACGTCGCTGGCGCGCGAGGTCATGGTGTCGAAATCGGCAGGGGCGACGCTCGGAATCACGGGAAGCCCGTTGTCGGCGGTGAGCGTCGCGCCCGCCGCGCCCGCAACGAAGTCGAGATTGACCTTGCGCGGCCCGACGAGCGGCGGGTCCTGCGAAAGGCGCGCGCGCAGCCCGTCGGCGACGAGGTGATCGAGCATGCCGTCGACGAGCGGCCGCCAGTTGCCGTCCGCGGGCGGCGGCGCGCCGACGATGCCGAGCTGCGATGGGTCCAGCGCGAGCTGAACCGGCGTGCTCAGCGCGCCCGTGCGCGCGTCGTAGCTCAGGCGCACGCTCGTGACGGTGCCCACGGGAAAGCCGCGCAGATCTACCTCCGAGCCGGTCTCCAGGTTGCCGACCGCGCCGTCGAAGCGCACCGCATAGGTCACCATCGGGCCGTGTTCGGGTGCGAGCGGAGGCCGGCGATCGCTGCCGTCGAAGTGGTCGGCATGTTTGCCGGGACCCGGCTCCATGACGATCTCGGGCCCCGAAAGCATGCCCTTCAGCGAGGCCGGATCGCTCAAATCCACCTTCGCGCCGCGCAGGTAGAACCGCGTGCCCGAGCGCAAATACGGATTCTCCGCCCGGTCGATCCGGAGCTTTGTTTCGACATGCTTACCATCGGGCGCGAGCGACACGTCCGAGACGGTGCCCACCTTCACGCCGTGCAGCGTGACGATCGTGTCGTCGGGCTTCATGCCGTAGGCGTTGTCGAACGTGACGACAACGGTCTCGCCGTCATGGATGAGCGCGCGCAGGCCGAGCCAGCCCGTCGTGCCAATGGCGGCGATCGGCACGGCCCAGATCCAGCCGGGCCAGGCGCTGCGCCGCACTTCGGCCTGCGTGCGGTGGCGACGCGGGCCGCTCATGGCTTTCTCCGCGTATGCGCGTCCCACATCATGCGCGGGTCGAAGCTGCGCGAAGCCATCATCGTGAAGAAGACGACGAGCGCGAACGCCGTCGCGCCGATGGCGGGTCTAGCCACCGCCACGCCGTCGAAGTGGATCAGCGGCACGAAGGCCGCAATCGTGAAGACATCGACGTTCGACCAGCGTCCGAGCTCGTCGATCCAGCGATAGAGATGGGCCTTGGCGCGCAGATGCCGGCGCGAATGGCACAACACCGAGGTGATGAACCATGCCATGCCGCCGAGCTTCGCAACGGGAATCACGATGCTCGTGCAGATGATCAGGATGCCGAATGGCCATAACCCGACGTGGAAGAGCTGATAAACGCCGTCGATGATGCGGTGCGAGTCGTAACGCCCGAGCTGCCGCGACATGGTCATCGGATAGAAGTTGGCGGGCACGGTGAGCACGAGCGCCGCAAGCGTGAGCGCGGCCGCGCGCACCACGGCGTCGGGCTTGCGCGCGCGCAATTTCAGGCCGCAGCGCGGGCATGGCCGGCCCTCATGCGCAATGGGCACGACGAGGTCGCACACGGGGCAGGACAGCGCGCCATGCCCGTGCGGCGCTTGCTGGTCGGGGACGATGGCGCGCCAGACAGTGCGGCGATCGAGCGAGGCGCGCGTGAGCATCGACATGAGCGCGGCGAGGATGAAACAGTAGCCGCCCGCCCCGATCGTTCCGGTGAGGTTTTGCGTGACGCGCGCATAGCCGACGAGGCAGCCCGCCAGATACACGTCGGGCATGGCCCAGATGTCGAGCGCGATGGACCAGCGAAAGAGCGTGCCGATATGCCTGAATCGCACGCCGAAGCGGACCAGTCCAAGCACGATCATGAGCACACCGAAGCGCACGAACGGCAGCACGATGCCGAACGCGCCGAGCAACAGCGCGAGCGCGAGCCAGCCGTCGCGCCAGATCGACACGATGCCCGACGCGAGAACGGCGGAACGATCGGCGCCGAGCATGTGCACCGTCATCAGCGGCGCGAGGTTGGCGGGGAACAGCAGGACGAATGTCGTAATGGCGCAGGCGAGCGAAGCGCTGATGCTGCGCCCGCTGCGCCGCTCCAGCGGGTAGTGGCAGATCCTGCAGCGCGCGAGCATGCGCGGGCCGAGCGGAGGGATGTCCTCGAGGGCGCCGCATTCGGGACAGCCAATCGTCATGGGCGGGGCTCCTGACTACGCCTCGCGATGACACACGATTCGCATCAGTGAGGCAGTTTCAGACCACGCGCATAAAGCGTTCCCGCGCCGCGGCGGATGCTCAGCCTTCCGATTTATTGCGGTTCAAGACCCATGCCGCGCCGAGCGCGAAGCCGACGGCGGCGGCGAGCCCGAGCGCAGTCATGGGCTTGTCGGCGACGTTGTCGCGTGTGGCGTCGGCGGCATTGTTCAGGGCCTGCTGGGACTTGCCATACAGGATCTTTGCCTTGCCGGCCAGGCCCATGGCGGGGTCGCCCAGCATGCGGCCGGCCAGGTGCTGCGCCTCTCCCGCGACCTCGCTCGCGACGGCGTGTGCGTGTCTCGTGTCCATGATCGTGCTCCTGTGCTCAGGGTGGGTCATTGAATATGCGCGCTCCACTTGCGCAATCACGGTGGAGCAACGCGAATGCCCGCAGCACGGCGATCGATGAAGCAAAGGCGAATCAGCGCTCGCGCGCAAGCGTGAGCGCGGCGGTGATCTGATCGAGGCCGATGGGTTTGACGAGATGCCGGTCGAAGCCGGCCTGCGCGCTGCGCAGCACGTCGCCGGCTTGCGCCCAGCCGGTGAGCGCGACGAGGCACAGATCGCGCAAGCCTGCGCGTGCGCGTACCCGCTGCGCGAACTCGCAGCCGTCGATGCCCGGCATGTCGAGATCGACGAATGCGATCGCCGGCGTGGACCGTTCCAGCGCAGCGAGCGCCGTTTCCCCGTCGTAGAACACGGCACACTCGCAGCCGAGTACGCCAAGCAGTTCGCCGAGGCTGTCCGCGGCGTCGCGGTTATCGTCGACGATCAACACCTTGGTGCCGTCGAGCCGGGCGACGTTAATGGGCGCGGCCGGCTCGAAGGCGTGGTCGACGGGCAGTGAAACGACGAAGCGGCTTCCGAGGTTCCTGCCTTCGCTGGTTGCCGAGATCGTGCCGCCATGGAGTTCGACGAGCTTCTTCGACAACGCGAGCCCCACGCCGAGTCCGTCCATGTGCCGCTCGGGCTGCAGGCGTCCGAACAGCGTGAAGAGCAGGGACGACTCCTCCGGCGTGAAGCCCATGCCGTTGTCGGTGACCGTGACGACCACACGGTTCAGGTCGCATTCCACGGCAATCTCGATGCGGCCGCCCGCGGGCGTGTATTTCGCCGAGTTGTTGAGCAGATTGGCGAACACCTGGGCGAGCCGCACGTCGTCGCCGTGCAGATGCAGCGGCGCGGCCGCCTTGCTCACCGCCAGCGCATGCCGCGCCTTCTCGATGGCCGGCCGGCTCAGGTCAAGCGCGGTTTCCAGCACGGTATGGATATCGATGCGGCGCCGGCGCAGCGCAATCGCACCGCTGTTGATGCGCGCCACTTCCATCAGGTCGTCGACTAGCCGCACGAGATGACCGAGCTGGCGGTCGAGCATGTCGAGCACGTGTTTGCCGTCGGCCGGGTCGGGGCTCGCGCGCAGGATCTGCAGGCCATTGCGGATGGGCGCGAGCGGATTGCGCAGCTCATGCGCGAGCGTCGCGAGAAAGTGATCCTTCATGCGGTCGACGTGCGCGAGCTTCGCTTCGCGCTCGCGCAGCAGCGCCTCGGCCCTGGTGCGCTCGATGAGACTGGCCGCCTGGTTCGCAAGGATGTCGAAGAGCTGAAGCTGCCGCTCGGTGGGCCGCCAGGGCACGGCCCAATGCGTGGAAAGCATGCCGATCAGCTTGCCGTCGCGGGCGCGCAGCGGCGTGGTCTGCATGCTCCGGATGCCTGTCTCGCGGTAGACGTCGAGGTCGGCGGTGCCGACAAACTCAGGCCAGGCTTCCGCGTCGGGGACGATCACGCGCTCGCCCCGCGCCCAGGCGGCGCCGCAGCTCGTGGTCGAGTCGATCTGGACGATGCGCCAGTGTTCGGCCGCGGCCAGCGTGAAGCCGCAATGCGCGATGAGGTCGAGCCGCTGGGGGCCGTGCTCCTCGCCGGACAGCATTTGCAGGCTCGCGAAATCGGAGCAGAGGAGTTGCCGGGCCGCCTCGACGATACGGCTATACAGCGCCGCCGGCTGATGCTCCACCAGCAGGTGGAGCGAAAGTTCGTGCAACGATCGGCTCGCGGAGAGATCTTCGTTGAGCAGGGCGATCAGCGTTGCGGGGTCGGTGCTGACCGCCGGGGCCGGATTCATTAACGGATCTGCGTCTCGCGTCGTCATAGTGGTTCTGTACGGGGGCGCCCAGTACCGGCAATCCGCATATTCTATGCGGCTTTGTCAGAGCCGTGTGTTGCCGGCTTGTAAATAGGGTTATATCCAGTTGCGTTTGCAACGAGCCCGCCACGTGGGCGCCGCAGGAACATGCGATGCGAATTTAAAGGTATCCGATAAGGCCGATTGTCTGACCATGCCGGCATGCCCGATGCACTGATAAATGGGGATGCCGGGGTTGGAACATCGGGGTGAGCTGGGAGGGAAACGACGATGCGCAGGAAATCACGATCATTGCGAGCCATGGCCGATAAATGGCTTATCTTGCGGCCGGACACGCGCGTGCACGTCACGCGTGTCGCGCAGGGTGCAAGGAAGCACCGCTTGTGCGTCTACGTCAGCGCGGACGGCACCGTGGGCCAATCGGGCATGTTCTTCTTCCGTCACGACGACGGCAGCTGGTACATCTTTCCGCCGGACGAAGCGCGTCCGGCGCTCGGCATCGAGGGAGGTAACGCCTGAGCGCCGCGGCAAGCCGCGGTATACCCGGCCGGAGCGCTGGCGCCGTTCACGGGCCGAACAGTCCCTGCGTCGGCAGCGACAGTTTGCCGTGATCGACGAAGCGCGTGCCGCCGCCGATGCCGCCGGCCAGGCGTCCGCGTATTTCGTAGGGAACGTTGCCGGCCTGTGCGCTGCCCGCAAAGGCGAAAGCCTGGCGCACGGCGGCGAAGGCCGGCACGGTCAGCGGCACGACGATCACGGCTTCACCGAAGCGCGGCACGACGCCGCTTTGATCGCTCACGCCGCTGGCAAACGATTGACCGTTCAGGTCCAGTTGCAATGACACGCCGCTAAATTCGACCGGTGTGTCGTTGGGATTCTGGATGCGCAGCTTCACGTTGAAGCGCATCTCCATGCCTTCGCCCTGTAGCGGCTCGAGCCCTGCCACGTTGACCCGCAGCGGGTCTCCCATCATTCCCGCGCAGCCGCCTAGCCAGAACAGCATGCAAAGCAAGGTGCAGACAAGTCGCATTGAGCGCCTGGCGTCAGGTGCTGGCATGGCAAGTACCTCGATCGTCGAGTCCGCGAGTGCCGCCTAGTGTAGCGTCGATCGTTCGCGGGATTCTTGCCGGCCGACCAGCTCGATCCGGATTGCATGGATTCAGGCCGAACCTGCGATACGATACGTCCCCGACGCTCAAGCAATATGCGCCACACGCGGCCGAAATTCTTTTCAATCTGCTTTCACCGGTCGAGTGCCGCCTCACGCGTCTTGACTCTCTCCTTTCGTTGCCCGGCCCGTTCTCATGCTCAGCGCCTTCGCTCTATTCGGGATCTTGATCGTATCTTGCCTGATGAGCGTCGCCATCCTGGGCTCGCTGATCCGAACCGCCGTGCCGGGCGTGGGCCGCTGGTGTCTGGGCTATGCGCTGGTGGCCACGGCCTCCACCTGGATCGTGCTCGCCGGCCCGGGTGCTGGCGCGATCACGATCGTCGCGACGTCGGTCGCGACCCTGGGCGCGGTCGTGCTGCTCGTGCAGGGCACGCGCCAGTTCTTCGGCATGCGCGCCGTGTGGCACACGGAATCGGCGGCGCTGGTCATGATCTGCGCTGCGCTGGTCTATTTCATGTGGGTGTCGCCCAGTGTCGGCGCGCGAGGCGTGCTCGTCTCGCTGGGCCTCATCTATGGCGGCTCGCGATCGGTACGCTGGTGCTGCGGCACGCCTCGCGCGAGGGTACGCGCTACGCATGCCGGCTGATCGCCGTGGCCGCCGGGGTCGGTGCGCTCGTGTATGTCGCGCGCATCGCCGCGATCGTCTCCGGGGCCGTGCCGTCGCTTACGTTCGTGCAGCCGTCGCCCTGGAACGTGGCGCTGCTCGGCCTTGCGATCGTCACGTTGCCCTGCATGTCGATCGGCATGGTGATGCTCGCTCACGACCGGATCCTTGGGCGCATGGAAAAGCTCGCGACGATCGACGAACTGACGGGCGCGCTCACGCGCCGCGCGTTCATCGCCAGGGCGCAGGTCCTGCTCGCGCAGGCGCGGGAGAAGGGCGATCCGTTGTCGATCGCGATTCTCGACATCGACAACTTCAAGGCCGTCAACGACGGCTTCGGCCATGCGGTCGGCGATCGCATCCTGGCGCACGTCGCCTCGGTCGTCTCCGCGCAATTGAGGTCATGCGATCTGTTCGGGCGGTTGGGCGGCGAAGAGTTCGCGATCCTCTTTGCCTACGCGCAAAAGCACGATGCAGCGACGTTGACGAATACGCTGCGGCTCGCTGTCGAACGATCGTCCGCCGAAGGGGTGCGCTGCACCCTCAGCGCGGGCGTCGGCAGGTTCGTGCCGGGCGATACGCTGGAGAGCGCGATGGTGCGCGCCGACGCTGCGCTCTATGTCGCGAAGGCGGCGGGGCGCAATCGCGTCGTCATGACATCGGATGCCGAGGAAGGCGAAGCCCGCTACCTCGCCGAATCGCGTTAAAGAAATGCTTGCCCGGCAAATTTATTCCAGGGAAAATTCGCGCTGACGAAAACCGGCAGCGACGCCGGCTTCGTGCGACCCGGCGCGTCGTACCGGGCAGGCCAATCATTACCCGGGCAATGGCGTCCGCAACGGTGTTCATGCCGGATAACTGCCCATGTTCAAGCGCCTCTTCTCCGAACTCGCCCGAGTCTTCGTTCCCGTTGGGCGAGAATCCGACTTCTCCGCTCTGATCGACTTCCCGTGCTGCGCGCTAGACGACGCCGCCATCGAACGGGAAAGCGGTCTGTCCCGATTGCGTGACAGTGCGGGCATGCGTGCGGCCCGCTCGCGCCGCCGCGTCTGGCGGCTTCGCGCAGTGCGCCGCGATCTTCGCCGCGCCGTTCGTCCGGCGACGCGCTTTTAAAGCGGCACTACGCTCGCCCGTTATCAGGGATAAAGCCGCTTGGATTCGTCATAGAAAACCTGCTACTGTCATTGGCACAAAACCCCGGCTGGCAGGCCGTTGCCACAACAGGGTTTCAATTGCTTTACGGTGAATCGCCAATATGGATGAATTGCTTGAGCGGCTTTCCCAGAAGGTTGTCGCGGCGCAGAATCTGGAAGGACTCGTGCGGCCGCTTCTCGAAATGCTTGGAATATTGACCGGACTTGAGTCGACCTACCTGACATCGGTGGACTTCCGTCGTGAGGTGCAGACCGCCCTCTATTCGCGCAACGAGGGCGACGTGCAGATCATGGAGGGCCTGCAGGTTCAGTGGTTCGACACCCTCTGCAAGCGCAGTCTGGAAAGCGGGCGGCGCGTGGTCAGCAACGTCAAGGATATTTGGGGCGATTCGCGGGCGGCCTCGGACCTCGGCATTTGCACCTACGCGAGCGCGCCGGTCTGCGCGGAAGGCGGCGCCGTCATCGGCACGCTATGCGGCATCAGCCGCGAGAGTCTCGAAGTCAACGCGCGGGCGCGCGGCGCGCTGAATGTCTTCGCGAAACTGATCTCGGAGCATATCGAGCGCGAGCGGCTCATCGAACAACTCACGCTCGCCAACGAGCATCTCGCACAACGCGCCTTGATCGACGACATGACGGAACTGCCGAACCGGCGCGCGCCGGCAAGAGCAACTGGACATTCCGGTAAGCCCTCAACTGCCGCTATCAACCGGGACCTGCAACTCCCTTTAGGGTCTTCCCTGCCATAGGTGTTTCCGCCTGTTTTTGACGACTCGACGCGAGTATTCTGGACTGCTACCTTACCGGGCACAGGTGTACCCCGCAGCGTCGATCACGCTTGCGGCGGGCGCCGCGGGGGAATGTCCGCGCCGCAACCATGCGGGCGGTGTCCATGTCTTGACCACCCTGATATCCAGAACCGAGGGGATCCCATGAAAAAGTTGTTTGCAGCCGTATCTATTGCCTTGATCGCCTCCACGGCCAGCGTCGGTGCCTTTGCGGCGGACACCATTCGTTTTGGTGTCGATGCAAGCTATCCGCCGTTCGAATCGAAAGCCCCGGACGGCAAACTGGTCGGCTTCGACATCGATCTCGGCAACGAGATCTGCCACCGTCTGAATGCCAAATGCGTCTGGATCGAGAACGACTTCGACGGCATGATTCCGGCGCTGAAGGCGCGCAAGTTCGACGGCGTGCTGTCGTCGATGTCGATGACCCCGGCGCGCAGAGAGCAGATCGCGTTCTCGGACAAGTTGTTCAACACGCCGACGCGTCTCGTCGTCAAGACGGGCTCGGGCATCATGCCGACCGCGGAATCGCTCAAGGGTAAGCGCGTGGGCGTGGAGCAGGGCACGATTCAGGAGACCTATGCAAAGGCGCATTGGGCAGCGGCTGGCGTAGAGGTCGTGCCTTACCAGAATCAGGACCAGGTCTATCAAGACTTGCTGGCCGGCCGCGTGGACGCGGCGCTGCAAGACGCCGTGCAGGCCGAAGTGGGCTTCCTGAAGACGCCGCGCGGCCAGGGCTACAGCTTTGCGGGCGGCGATCTGGACGATCCGGCCACGCTCGGCAACGGCGCCGGCATCGGCCTGCGCAAGGAAGACACCGCGCTCAAGACGAAGATCGACGGCGCGATTGCCAGCATCATCAAGGACGGTACGTACAAGAAGATCGAGAAGAAGTACTTCGACTTCGACGTGTACGGCAAGTGATGTGACGCGTCCGGCGTGACACGTGCACGGCGCGAGAGCGGACGCACCGCTCTCGCGCCGCGTGTCACCGGAACTGGCTACGCGGCCTCGCGCATTGTCTTCGCTTGAGAAGAATCTTTTTTCGGTGGCGCCCCAAACATCCGCGTGTATTCGCGGCTGAACTGCGAGGCGCTCTCGTATCCCACCTCGAATGCGGCGGCCTGTACGCTCATCGACTGCGAAAGCAGCAGTCTGCGCGCTTCCAGCAGCCGCAACTGCTTCTGGTACTGAAGGGGCGGCAGCCCTGTCAGCGCCTTGAACTGCCGGTGGAACGCCGAGGCACTCAGCTGGGCGACTGCCGCCAGGTCTTCCACCCGTACGGGTTCCGCAAACCGCGCACGCAATTTTTCCACCGTCCGCAGCAGGCTGTGAGAAGGGCTCTCGGTCGACGCCAGCCTCGCGATTTCCGAACCATTCGGACCGCTTAGCAACCAGTAGCAGATTTCGCGCATCAGCATGGGATACAGCATGCCGATGGCGTCCGGCGTGTCCAGCAGACGCACGGCGCGCAGCGCGCAATCGGCGAGGGGGCCGTCGAAGTTCGCGACGAACACGCCGCGGCTTGCGTCCGCCGCCGGCACGGGTGCAGGCGACATCTCCTTTGCTACCGCACGCAATATGGCCAGGTCCAGCTCGAGAATCAGAACCAGGCAAGGTTGGTCCGGGCTCGCCTCGAACACGCGGCCCCGCGACGGCGTTTCCACGCCGACCACGAGTGCTTGACCGGCCCGGTACTCCAGTTGCACCCCGCCAAAACTGGCCCATTTGGCGCCCTGGGCGACGATGCACAAAGCCGGGCTCGCCGAGCGAAAGGTGGGCGGCGCGGGGTGGTCGGAACGCAGGACGAGCATTCCGTCGACAGCGGTGCTGTATGGGCTCGTGCCCGGCTGCGTTTGCGTGTAGCGCAGCATGGCGGCGGCCAGTTCGTTCGTCATGGCGGCTCGATCAGGGTCGCGCGAAGGAAGGTGCGCGCCGACCCATCTTAGTCAGCGAAGCAGGATTAGGCAAGAATCCGGCAGGTTCGGGTATTCACTCGCCGGTGGCGTCAGGCGCAGAATCGACGCTACCCAACACAGCGAGAGGTGCCAAATGGCAACGCACAACGGCAGTCAGTCGGGCCCGAAAATCGCGGTCGTCACCGGAGGCAGCCGCGGCATCGGCCGCGACACGGTGCTGCGGCTGGCAAGCCGCGGCGTCCACTCGGTTTTCACTTACAACACCAATCACGCCGAGGCAGAGAAGGTCTGTGCCGAGGTCGCGCAAGCGGGCGGCCGGGCGATCGCCCTGCAGTTGAACATCGCGGATTCAGGCACGTTCGACGGCTTCGTCGCGCGCCTGCGAGAAGCGCTTGGGAAGCTCAATGCAACGGGCTTCGATTATCTGGTGAACAACGCCGGCATCTCTTCGACCGCCACGCTCGCAGCCGGCACCGAAGCGGAACTCGACGCGCAATTCGCGGTGCATTTCAAGGGGCCGTTTCTGCTGACGCAAAAGCTGCTGCCGCTCATTCATGACGGCGGCCGGATCGTGAACATTTCCTCGGGCCTTGCACGCTTCGCGTATCCGGGTCGCGCGATTTATGGCCCGATGAAGGCGGCCGTGGAAGCGCTCACGCGCTACATGGCACTCGAACTCGCGCCGCGCCGGATCGCGGTCAACGTCGTGGCGCCGGGCGCCATTGCGACCGACTTCAGCGGCGGCATCGTGCGTGACAATCCGGAGGTCAACAAGGCGGTGGCGGAACATACCGCGCTGGGCCGCGTGGGATTACCGACTGACGTGGGGCCCGTCATTGCGCGTCTACTGTCGGATGACTTCGGCTGGGTGAACGCGCAGCGCATCGAGGTGGCCGGCGGCATTCATATCTGATTGCGCGGTTGATTGCGCGCGTTAGGGCGTGACGCTTTTGCCGGAGGCGTCGGCTTCGATCCCCCAGTCGCCCTGTTCGAGCCAGTCGTCGCCGAGCAGTTCGGCCGGATGCTGCGTGCGGCTCTGGCCGTTGCCGCATCGCATGTCGTTGGCCGGGCAGTAGTGGTCGCAGCCCCAGCACAGGCGCTCGGGGTGCAGCGGGTGAATCGGAAACTTCTTTGCCATGGATGTCGCCCCTGTGCGGTCTCGGGCAGAACGCAATATTGAGATTGTGTTCTTTCCGCGGCACGGTGGCAGATGGCAGAGTGTCGCGCCCAGGAAGCGCGGTGAAGGGGGAAAGGTCGCGGCGCTCTGCCTGCGTGTTATTGCCACAGGGTCATGCTATGGTCGTACGGCGTCCGGCCGATCCGGTCGCCGCGCCCGGAAGCGCTGAACACAACGACCCGCGTGCTTCTCCATGACCCGTTCGAGTCCTTTCCCGTCAAAGCGGCGCCGTGCGTGGCCGCTGATGCTGTTGTGTGCCGTCATCATCATTCTGGCCGCCATGGTGCTGGCGGGCTGGCTGACGTTGCGCGGCAGCTTGCCGCAGTTGGACGGCACGCGTGCCGCGCCGCTCTCCGCAGCGGTGACGATCGGGCGCGACGCGCTCGGCGTGCCGACGGTGCAGGGCGGCACGCGTGGCGACGTTGCGTATGCGAGCGGCTTCCTTCACGCGCAGGACCGCTTCTTCCAGATGGACTTGCTGCGCCGGGTCGCCGCCGGCGAGATGGCGGCGCTCATCGGCCCGGCGGCGCTGCCGCTGGACCGCCGCGACCGGCCCTTGCGCTTTCGCGAACACGCGCAGGCGGCGCTCGCCGCACTCTCCGCCGACCAGCGGGAGCTGATCGAGCGCTATACGGCGGGCGTCAACGACGGCCTGCGCTCGCTTCGCGCGCGGCCGTTCGAATACTGGCTGTTGCGCGCGCAACCGGCGTCGTGGCGTCCCGAAGACACCGTGCTCGCCGTCTACGCGATGTACTTCGATCTGCAGTATGACCAGGTGAGGCGCGTGCTCTCGCGCGCGGCGTTGCGCGAGCGCGTGCCGGCCGATCTGCTTGCGTTCCTGCTGCCTGAGACGAGCCACTGGGACGCCCCACTCGACGGGCTGCGCGCGTTGGCGCAGCCGCCGGCGGCACTGCCCGCCGCGCCGCCGTCATGGCTCCCGTCAACGCAGTCCGCCGTCGATGCCGAACCGGAGGCCACCGCGCTGCTCGCCGGCCTGCCTGGTTTTGTGAACGCTTTTGCGGGCGCCGGGAGCGCGGTCGATTCGATGGTCGGCAGCAACGGTTTCGCGGTCGACGGCCCGCACAGCGCACACGGCGGCGCGCTGCTCGCGAGCGACATGCACCTCGGCCTGTCGCTGCCGAACATCTGGTACCGGATCTCGCTCGTCTATCCCGCGCCGGGGGGCGGCGAGCGGCGCATCACGGGCGTCAGCTTGCCGGGTACGCCGTTCGTCGTGGCCGGCAGCAACGGCCATATCGCGTGGGGCTTCACGAACAGCTATGGGCGCTTCGTCGATCTGGTCGAACTTCAACGTGATCCGGCCGACCCACTGCGCTACCGTGTCCCGAACGGTGGATGGGCGCGTGCGCAGGTGATCCACGAGCGGCTCGACGTGAACGGCGGCGCGAGCGTCGATCTGCCGGTCGTGCAAACGCGCTGGGGGCCGCAGATCGTGGCCGGCGAGCGCGCGTATGCATTGCATTGGGTCGCGCAGGATCCGCAGGCGACCAACATGAACTTCATGCGGCTCGAAGGCATCACGAACGTTGCCGACGCGTTGCGCGCCGCGCAGACTTTCGGCCTGCCGACGCAGAACTTCATGGTGGCCGACGCGCAAGGCCATATCGGCTGGACGCTTGCCGGCCCGCTGCCGCGCTTCGCGGATGCCGATGCGGACGCTGAAGTGGACGCTCAGGCGGCAGCGCTCGCGAGCTTGCCATTCCCCTCCGGAACGTACGCCGGCTGGCAAGGGTATCGGACGCCCGATGCGTATCCAGTGCGCATCGATCCGCCGGCCGGCCGCATCTGGACCGCGAACAACCGCACTTTGCCGATGGAAGATGTGGCGCGAATCGGCGACGCCGGCACCGATCTCGGCGCGCGCGCCACGCAGATTCGCAACGACCTGCTCGCGCTGCCGCGCGCGAGCGAGCGCGACATGCTCGCGGTACAGACCGACGACCACGCGTTCTGGATCGCGTACTGGCGACGCGTGGCGCTAGACGCGCTCGATGCGCGCGCGCTCGATGGCCATCCCCAACGCGCCGAGTTCCAGCGCCTCGTTCAGGCGTGGGATGGCCGCGCCGATGTCAATGCAGTCGGCTACCGGCTGGTACGCGGGTTCTACGACTCGCTCTACGAAGCATGGTTCGGTGTACTGGACAAGCAGATGGCTGCAATTGCGCCGGACCTCAGCTATCGCGCGGCGAACTCGCGTTACGAAGCGACGATGGAGACGCTGGCCGACCATCGCGCGTGGATACCGGGCGGCTTCGCGGACTGGCGCGCGTTCATGCTGGACCGCATCGATCATGCGATCGCCCGGTTGCCCAAGGGCACCACGCTCGAAGCGGCGCGCTGGGGCGAGCGCAACCACTCGGTCATTGCGCATCCGTTCGCGCGCATGGTGCCGGCGTGGGTGCCGTGGGTTCGCGGCTGGCTCAGCGCGCCGCACGACCTGCTGCCGGGTGACATCAACATGCCGCGCGTGCAGACGCCGGCGTTCGGCGCCTCCGAGCGTTTCGCGGTGTCGCCGGGGCGCGAGCAGGACGGCATCTTCGAGATGCCGGGCGGGCAGTCGGGCAATCCCATGTCGCCGTATTTCCTCGCGGGGCACGAAACGTGGGTGCATGGCGACGCGGCGCCGTTCCTGCCGGGCACAGCGGTGCATACGCTGAAGCTCGTGCCGGCCGGCGCGCAGCAGGCCGCAAACTGAGGGTGCTCGGGTTGGCGCGCGCGGCCGGTTAGCAGAACTCCGCCGACACCGCTAGAAGCGCTGGCTGATTCTCCCTATATCCGTTGCACGCCTACCCCTGGTGGGGGGGAATGCGTCAAGCTTGGCGCGCTCGCGTCGAGGCTTTCTCTTGCCGTGAGCCACATAAAACGGAAACGGATAAGGGGACAGCCATGAAGTGGCTCGATCGCATGACGGTGTTCAAAAAGCTGCTGACAGCATTCGCCGTTGTGATCGTATTTGCGGTGGCCGTCGGTGTGGCTGGCGTTGCGTCGCTGGCATCGATGCATGACATCGCCGATGAAATCTGCAACCGCCACATGAGCGGCCAGTTCTGGCTGGAGGAAGCGGCCCGCAGCAAGCTGAGCACCGACCTGGACGCCGCAAATCTGGGCTTCGCCGACGAAGCGGGACGCCATCGTCTGAAGGAAGACATCGTCGCGCAACTCAAACGCATGCACGAATCGCTGGATCGCTATGCCGCTGCAGGCGTCTCGGCCAGCGACCGCGCGCTTTACGACGACGTGCTCGGGAAAACCTCGGCATGGGAGGCGATCGTGCATCAGCAGATCGGTTCAGCGCCCGTGCCCGCAGGCGTGGACAATGCCGAACTCGTACGCCGTGCCATTGCGGCGAGCGTTGCGTCAGGCGACAGCGTGGCCGCGCTGATCGATTCGCTGCAACGCGAGGCGAAGAGCGCGCAGACCCAAGCCACGGCGCAATTCCAGCACATGCGCACCCTCATCATGGCGATTCTGCTTGGGACGGTCGCGACCGGCGCGTTGCTGGCCTGGCTGATTTCGCAACGGCTTGCGCGCCAGCTGGGGTGCGAACCGGCTCGCGCCATGGAAATCGCAGGCCGTATCGCGGCCGGCGATCTTTCGGTATCCGTAGCAACACGTCGCGGCGATACGGGCAGCCTGCTGTACGCGCTGGGCGAGATGCGTACGCAACTCACTGGCATCGTCGCCAACATTCACGACTCGAGCGGTTCCATCCTGCTCGCCGCACGCGAGATCTCGCAAGGCAACACGGACCTCTCGCAGCGCACCGAAGAGCAGGCGGCGTCGCTCGGCGAGACCGCAACGAGCATGGAGCAACTGACCTCGACCGTGCGGCAGAATGCCGAGAACGCGCGACAGGTGGGCGGGCTCGCCCGTGGTGCGTCCGAAGTCGCGGCGCGCGGCAGCGAACTGGTGAGCGACGTGGCGAGGACGATGGGCGAGGTCGCGCAGGACGCGAAGCGCATGACCGACATCATCGCGACCATCGAGAAGATCGCCTTCCAGACCAACATCCTTGCGCTCAACGCCGCCGTCGAGTCGGCGCGCGCCGGCGAGCAGGGGCGTGGCTTCGCAGTCGTGGCGGGCGAGGTGCGCGCGCTCGCGCAGCGCAGCGCGGCTTCGGCGCGGGAGATCAAGGAGCTGATCGAAGCCTCGACGGCGGGCGTTGCCAATGGCGCCACGCTGGCGCAGCGCGCGGGCTCGACGATGGTCGAGGTGACGGCGGCCGTGCAGCGCGTCACGGACATCATGGGCGAGATCGTCGCCGCCTCGGGCGAGCAGAGCACCGGCATCGAGCAGGTCAATCGCGCGGTCGCGCAAATGGACCAGGTCACGCAGCAAAACGCGGCCTTGGTCGAGCAGGCGGCTGCCGCGGCAAACTCGATGGCCGATCAGGCGGCGCAGTTGCAGCAGGCGGTGTCGGTTTTCAGGTTCGCTGGCGCTTGACGTTAAAGCCGATGCCGTAGCGATGGCTGCGGCATCAGGGCGTCATCGGGAGAGACCGCGTGCGTCGATCGGCCAGATCGCTTCCACGCGCTCGCCCCGGAAGCAGACGTACTGATCATAGAGATTCACGGTCGGGTCGCAGTGCCCCGGTGTCACGAGAACGCGCTGCCCCAGGAGTTCGGTCGTATCGGTTTCCGGCGCACCGACTGTCTCCAGCTTGCCGTGCTCGTCATTGGCCGCGATGTAGGCGAGCGGCGGACCTTCGGACCCCGCCCACGTCACAGTTCGCGGCAGTCCGGCATCGACGGCCAGCCCCTTGAGGCCAACATCGCATACCACCATGCCGGGGCGGGTTGCGCTCATGATCGCGGATAGCACGAACAGGCTGTTGCGCGGCCGTATGGCGCCATGCCACGCAATGCCGCCATACTCGCCGTCCATGATCGCGTAGGAGCCCGGCTGCACTTCGGTGTAAACGCCGCTGGCGACGTCGAATTCAAACGTGCCGGTGCCGCCGCCGGTCACGCGCGCGCATCGCACGCCGCGCGCCTCGAGTGCGCGGACGAAGGTTGCGGCGCGCTCGGCGGCGCGGCCGGCCGTGTTCTTTCTTGCCGCCCAGTCGGCAATGTGCTGCGCACCGCCGTGGTAGGCCTGCAAACCCGCGAAGCGCAGGCCCGGATGCGCGGAGATCGCATCGACGAGTTCGAGCAGGGCGTCATGGGTTGTCACCCCGCAACGGTTCTGACCGACATCGATCTCCGGCAACACGTCGATCGTGACGCCCGCGGACGCCGCGGCTTCGCCAAGCGCGCGCACTTGTGGCAGTGCGTCCACGCAAACGCTCAGACGGACGTGCGAGGCGAGTTCGGTGGCCATCAAGAGCTTGTCCCTGCCGACAAACTCATTGGTGACGTGGATGTCACGCACGCCGGCAGCGGCAAACGGATACGCTTCGCTCAGCTTCTGGCAACAGATGCCCACCGCGCCGGCTTCGAGCTGCCGCAGGGCGATGGCGCTGCTCTTGTGAGCCTTGGCGTGAGGCCGCAGGGCAACACCGTGGCCGGCGACGAACGCCGCCGTGTCGCGCAGGTTCGCTTCGAATGCGTCGAGATCGATCAGGAGCGAAGGGGTGCCGACCAAGGCAAGCGGGTCGCCGACGAGGGCGGGGGCAGGAGGGGTGAGAGTCATCGAGGCTCCGTTCAGGACGCGCAACAAGGTTGCGCCAGTATTGCACACGGCGTGGCCGGCCTCAGCGGCTCGCCGTGTTTTTATCAACTGAGATTCGCCGGCATGCTGTTCGCCTCGCGCGGCGCACGCTGCTTGCCCAGCCATTTCGCGAGATCGGCGGCGGACATCGCTTTCGAGTAGTACCAGCCCTGGCCATACTGCACGCCCTTGCTGCGCAGCCACGTCACCTGTGCGCCCGTCTCCACACCCTCGGCGACGATTGCCAGACCCAACTCATGCGCCATCGAAATGATGTGCGGCGCGACCACGCTCGAAGCGGTATCCTGGACAATCGTATCGACGAACGACTTGTCGATCTTCAGCACATCGATCTCGAAGGACTGCAGATACGCCAGGCTCGAGTAGCCGGTCCCAAAGTCGTCGATATAGATGGGATGGCCCGCGGCCCGGAACGCTGCGATGACACCGCGCGTGGCTTCGGCGTTCATGAAGCTGCGCTCCGTCGCCTCGATGCGGATTTGCGCGGGCGCGATGCCGGTGCCTTCGAGCGAGGCGGTCAGCAGGTTCAGGAAGCGCAAACTTTGCAGATCCTCGGCGCCCACGTTGATCGAGACATATAAAGCCGGGTTCGCCGTGAGCAGTTTCCCAAGCTGCGCGATGGTCTTTTCGAGCACGAGATCGGTCAGGGGCTGAATGAGATGATTGTCTTCGGCCACGCGCACGAAGACCTCGGGCGAGATGGCGCGGCCGTTCAGTGTCCACCGCACCAGCGCTTCGACGCCTGCACACTGGTTGTCCTCGAGCCGCACGATGGGCTGGAAAACCACCTCGATCTTGCGCCGGGTGATGGCCCATTGCAGCGTCGAAGGGAACGAGAGCTGCCGCGAAACGCGCTTGTAGGCGAGCCAGCCGAGCGCGGCGCCCGAGAACACGCCGATGGTCAGCCACGCGGCGAGCAGCTTGGGCCAGTCGCCCGCCACGCTGCTGCGCGGCGACTTCACCACGACGCCGAGCGGGCGTGTCGCCGAGCGGGCGACAGCGTAATTCCAGTCATCGCTTTTCACGTTGCCGTTGCGTTTCCACGCGTCGAGCATGTCGTCCGGATCCGCGCCGGCCGAGACTGCGAGGAGCCTGCCTGTCGTAATCTGGATCACGGCGATCGGGCGCCTCGCCGGATCGATGAGATCGACATAGGAGCCCGGGTCGATGGAGACGTAGTGGCCATTGCGGCCAATCTGGATGTCCTTGCGGACATCGCTTAGCGGGCTCTTCTGCTCGAACCACACCAGGTAGCCGTCGTTGCTGCGATAGTCGGGCGGCGGGAGCGTAAGATCCTTGCCGCGCGCGTCGCCAAGCAGCGGAGAGCAGAGATAGTGCCCCTCGGCGTAGGCGCCGGCATCCTGAACATAGCGGTAGTTGTAGATGACGCGCGCGGCCCGTTCGAGGCTGGACGGCGAACAGGGTGTGCCCGCTTCCCGGTCCAGGTCGGAAAGCGCGGCGAAGGCCTGGTACGTCACGAGGTCCGTGCGCATGACCGCCTTGTCGGCGAACTCCCTGAGCTCGGCGCGATCGCGCCGCTGGACGTCCATGTCCGCGACGTAAAGACTCGTGAAAACGGGGACGAGGGTGGCGAGGCACCCGAGTGCGACCGAAGCCGAAATCAGCGTGATGCGCTTGATCATTTCGCACCCCGGAGGATGGAACGTTAGGCAACGAACCACAGACTGGACGCACAGGTGGGGCGCCTCAGAGGCCCGGGAGCCCGAATATCAGAGCAAAGCATACTCTTTGGCGCTTCGTTTTCAACGGGCATGCGCGTTGGCAGCGCTTGCTCGCGCGCCGCCACGGCTGCCTTGCCGGTAGGACCATGGTCCGATTGTCCGCGGCCCGCGCGGCCGGCATGATCTGCACGTGTTGCTCGCCAGGTTCGTTGCTCAGGGGAGCGAGAATGGGGACTCTGTCCAGGTTCGTGAAGCAAGCGTGGCTTGCCGCCGTGGTGGCGCTCGTGGCCGGCTGCGCCCAGCCGTGGCAAAGCGTCGAGCCCGGCGCCGACCAGTCCGCGTTGATCGCGCGTCTCGGGCCGCCGCGCGAAACCTATAACCTGCCGGAAGGCGGCAAACGTCTCATGTGGCCGACCCAGCCAATGGGGTCGACGAACACCGTTGCCGACATCGACGCGAGCGGCAAGGTCGTGAGCGTGCGTCAGGTCATGCAGGCGAGCGAGTTCTATCGCGCGAAGGTCAACGAGTGGACACGTAACGACGTCCTGATCAATTTCGGCCGGCCCGCGGAAACGGCCTACTTTTCGCGCATGCAGCGGGAAGTCTGGTCCTATCGCTACATCGAGAACAACGTCGATTACATGATGTTTCATTTCTACTTCGATGATCAGGGCATCTTGCGGCTCACGCAGAAGACGCCCGATCCATTACGCGACCGGAACCTGAGGCGCGGGTTCTAGACCAGGTTCCGTTCAGAGGCTTGCGCCTCACGGAGGCGCGTATGCGTAACGCGCGGCATTCGACGACCCCGCACCGCCTCGCGCGTGCGTGGCTATTGGCTGCGCTGCTCGCGCCGCCGGGCGTCTTGCGGGCCATGGAGTTCAAGATCTACTACCAGCCCGATCTAAAACTGAACATGGTGATCGGGAAGGGAAAGATTCAGAGTGGCGATGCCGAAAAGTTTCTGGCGGCCGCCAGACTCGCCGGCCGTGATCGCGAAGGACTCGTTCCCCTGGTCCTGGATAGCCCTGGCGGAAATGTCGAAGCAGCGTTTCGCGTGGTAGACGCCATGGACCGGGTCAGGGTCTATACGATCGTTGCGGATAATGCGAGGTGCGCGTCCGCATGCGCCTCGATCCTGTTCGCCTCTGGGGAGCGCAGAAGTGTCATGGGCACGGGACAGCTTGGCTTTCACAGTTGTTATCGGCGCGCCGGCAGCAGCTATGCCGAGGATTCGCTCTGCAACGAAATCATCGCGGCGAACGCCATGCAACGGGGCGTGAGCCACGCCGGCATCAACCGCTTCGTCGAGCAATATGGCGCGTCGGACATGGCGTGGGTCGGGCGCAGTGTCGCGTGCACCTTGCTTCACGGGCTTTGCAGGCCAGGGCTGCTGGAAGCGCAGCCCGCAACGAAAGCGGCGCTGGCGCAAAGCTTCAATTGCAGCGAACTCATCTCCGCTCAGGCACAGCTGGTTTGCGGAGATTCGGAACTCGCCAGCATCGATAAGACCATGGCCGAACTCTTTAACCAGAAGCTGAAGGTATCGACCAACAAAGACCGGCTAAGGGCGGAGCAACGGGCATGGCTTCGAAACTCACGCAATGCGTGCGGCGACAAGGCGTGCCTGTTGAAAAGCTATCAGCTGCGCGTGGCAGAACTGAAGCGACGTGGTTAGTGGCAACTAGTGGCAATACAGGTCGTTTTCCGCATTGAACATGTCGAACGCGAGGCTGATCGCCTGATCTTTGCGCACGGTCGCCAGCCACCGGCTGCGTCGCCACGCCATCACCGTGTCGCCGACGAAGACGGTGCTTGCCGTGTCGCCCGCGCGCGTGGCGATGAACGCGGCCTGCGCCGCGATCGTTCCGCGTAGCGGGCGATAGTAGGACCAGTCCGCCTGCTTGAGCAGCGCCTCGATCACGAACTCGTCGTCGACCAGCGCGGCGCAATCGCCTGCCTGGAACGCCAGCAGGGCATCGAGCGGCCGGTCGAAACCGTGCACGCTCGCGTGGTATTCGCGCGCTGCGCGCTGTGCATAAGGGTTGCCTCGCGATGCGCAAATCGCGCGACCGCGCAGGTCGCGCCATGTCCGCGCGTCGCCATGGCCCAGCACGAGCGCCATGCCACGGCCGCTCGAATACGAAGCCGGTGCGAACGCAACCCGCGCGTCGGGCGAGAAGCCCAGGCCAGCGATGGCGGCATCGGCTTTGCCCGACTGCAGGGCGGCGCGCGCGGCGGCCGGTTCGGCCAGCAGGAACTGCACAGGCAGCCCTGCGCGGCGAGCAAGGTCCGAAGCGAGCGCCGCCGCGAACGGATCGGGCGCGCGCAGCGTGCGGTCGACTTTGCCGACGTAAAGCGTGGGCGCGGGGCGCGGCGGCACCGCCACGATCAGAACGCCGCGCGCTGCTGCAGCAGCGAAAGGCCGGTCGCTCTCGGGAAGGGCGCGTGGCAAGTCGTCGTTCAGCGCCCACGCGAGCAGGGCGAGTAATGCAAGCGATGCGAGCGTGGCCGTTCGCGCGGTGGCCGGCCACGGCCAGCGCCGCGGAACTGGCGACACTTCGAGTCGAGCGTTCCTAGCCATTCTGCGCGAGCCCGACGCGCCAGCGCAGCAATTGCCGCTCGAGTATCGACAGACTTTGATTGATCAGTAATCCAAAGATGGCGAGTAGTACGATGCCCGCGTACATGTCGGGAATCTGAAACGTCTCCTGCGAATTGAGCGTATAGAAGCCGAGCCCCGAACGCGCCCCGATCATTTCCGCCGCCACCAGCGCCGTAATGCTGTACGCGCCCGCCAGACGCACGCCCGTGAGGATCTGCGGCAGGGCAGCCGGCAGCACGACCTTCGTCGCGATGAAGCGCTGCGAGGCGCCCATCGAGCGCGCGCAGTCGATCAGCACGCGCTCGACCTGCTTCACGCCCGCGATGGTATTGAGCAGCACCGGCCAGAACGCGGCCCACACGACAATGGCGATCTTCGACGACTCGCCGATGCCGAGAAACAGCATGAACACCGGAAAGAGCGCGAAGGCCGACACCTGCCGCAGCAACTGAAAGACGGGATCGACGATGCGCTCGACGCGCCGGAACCATCCCAGCACGAAGCCGCAGACGATGCCGCCCGCCACGGCGAGCAGCAGGCCGCTAACGGAGCGCACGGCGCTCGCACCGATATGGGTCCACGCGTCGCCGTTTTCGAAGAGCCGCGCGATGGCGAGGGCGACCTGTGAAGGCGGGCTCAGGTAAGCCGCGTTGACCACGCCGAGCCGGGGCACCAACTCCCACAACAGCAGGAAGGCGACGAGCGCGATGGAGCGCTCCACGCCTACGTAAAGGTGCGCGAAAGAGGAAGCGGCACGCACGCGCCGCAGGCTGCGCGAGGTTTCGCGGACCGCGCCTGGGTTGGACATCGAGTCAGACATCGAATCGGACATGATCGGCTCCCGTCAATGCATGGGTTTGCGGCTGTGCGTCGAGCCGCGTGTCTAGTTCCGTGCTGAGGCTCGCCCACGTGCGCTGCCGCAGCGCGACGAACGCCGGCGAGTGACGCAGCGCGGCGTCGCGCGGGCGCGGCAGATCGACGTCGATGATCTCTTTCACACGGCCGGGGCCACGCCCGAGAACGGCGATGCGATCGGAGAGAAAGATCGCCTCGTCGATGCTGTGCGTGACGAATACGACGGTCGTGGCGCTCTGCTCCCAGATTGCGAGCAGTTCCTGTTGAAGCAATTCGCGCGTCTGCGCGTCGAGCGCGCCGAACGGCTCGTCCATCAGCAGAATCTCGGGGCCATAAGCGAGCGCGCGCGCGATGGCCACGCGCTGGCGCATGCCGCCGGAAAGCTGATGCGGATAGTGATCCGCGAACTCCAGCAGGCCCACGAGGCGCAAAAAGCGCTCGGCCTCGCTGCGCCGCGCGGCGCGCTTCATGCCGCGAATTTCGAGTCCCGCTTCCACGTTCTTGCGCACCGTGCGCCACGGAAAGAGCGCGTAGCCCTGAAACACGAAGCCGAGCTTTTGCCGCACGGCGCTCACAGGGGCGCCGTCCACGAGGATATCGCCCGAGGTTGGCGGCGTGAGGCCGGCGAGCACGTTGAGGAAAGTCGACTTGCCGCAGCCGCTCGGGCCCAGAAGCGCCATGAATTCGCCCTCGCGCACGGCGAGATCGAAGCGCTTGAGGACCGTATGGTGCGTGTCCGTTTGGACGTTGCCATAGGTGAGCGAGAGATCGCGTGCGACGATCTTCTCGCGTAGTGCAGCTTCCGTGTTCACGAGCGTGTTCCGTTCGGCAAGGTCGCGGCGCTGGCCTGGGCCTCGTGCTTCGCGAACTCATTGAAGTCGTTCGTGTAGACATCCTTGACGTTGACTTTGCCTTTCGGAATCTTGCCGGCCTGCTCGAGGATATCGATGTAGTACTGGATGGGCGGCTCCGTGACCACGAGGTCCTTCACGTAGGCATAGCGCTCCACGAGCCGAACGTCGATGCCGAGTCGCTCGGCCGTCAGCTTGCGCGCTTCGTCGGGATGCGCATTGACCCAGTTGCCCGCCTTCGCGATGGCCGTGACGAAGTCGCGCACCGCCTGCGGGTGGGCGCGGGCGAACGCGCCGTTCACGCTATAGGGCGCCATGCCGCCAAGGCCGTGATCTTCGTCCCAGTCGCTCCACAGTTTGCGCAGTTGCGGATCGGCTTCGGCCGAGCCGGAAAAGGGCGGATGAATGATCGCGACGTCCACGTTCTTCGTGACGAGCGCCTGCTCGGACTGGTTGTCGGGCACGACGAGCCAGTTCACCTTCGAGACATCCACGCCGTGCTGCGCCAGATACTTTTTGGTGACGAACTCCGCGCACGCGCCGAAGCTGTTGAACGCCACGGTTTTGCCCTCGAAGTCCTTCGGCCCGAGAATGCCCGAGTCCTTGCGCACGAAATACTTCATGTGCGGCGCGTCGGGCAGCGTTTCGCCGCCTGCCGAGATGACCTTGATATCGGCGCCGCTGGCAATCGCGGAGATGACGAGCGGGACCATGCGCGTGCCGAAATCGATATCGCCGGTACCCACGAGCGGAATGATCTGCGGCGCCGAAATCTTGCCGACATATCTGGGCCGCGTGCTCGTGTTGTCGAAATAGCCGAGCTTGTCGGCGAGATAGACCAGGTCGAACGCGGGATTGTCGGGGTACTTGAAGTAGGTGATTGCCTGCTGCGCCGACGCGTGTTGGGTCGTGACAGACGCGTCTTGCGCCTGCTCCCCTTGCGGTTTGCAACCACTTTGGAGTATCAGGGCCGCAGCGGCGCACGCGGCAAGCAGAACGGTTCCGGCGGAGCGCCGACGGAATTTCGGGGGGGACGCCTTCATGAGCGGAGACTCGGCAACGAGCAGGTAGGTATGTGAATTGACGATGCTCGATGATTGTCGATCTGCAACGATTTCAGGCAAACCAACGAATTATGATTTGCTTAGTTGTTCGTATCGACAATGCGTCAATCCCGCTACTTCTGCGGTAGCTTCGAAATATCCGCTGCTGCTGCTTTGGTCCGGCTTTTCGTGTTGATCGAGTGCGAAAAGGGGCGGGCTGCACGCCACGCCCCTTTCATACGCTCAAGGCAACGAGATCGTCAGATTCGCCGATTGCGGCCCGAGCTTGATGAGTTGCGTATACGGCGCGAGCATGTGCACCGTGTTGTCGCGCAGCCAGGTGCTGAGGCCGAGCCACGCGAGCAGAGCCACCAGCGCGAACACCGCGCCGATCGACCACAGCGGCACCTCGCGCTTGAGGCGGTGCGCAACCTGATCGGGCAGCGGCCAATGCGGCGCGAAGGCCGCGCGCTTGCCCTTGATATGCGCGATCTCGTCGCCCAGGCGCGCCGTGAGATAGGCGAGCTTTTCCGGCCCTTCGAGAATGTACTTGCCCTGGAAGCCGAGCAGCAGGCACATATGGAAGACCTCGAGCGACTGCAGCCGCGGTGCGCCCTGCGCGCGGCCTTCCTCGAGATACTGGAAGAACTTTTCGCCCGCAAGCTGCTCGCCGAACAGCGCGAGCTGCAAGGGGCGGCGTTCCCACTCGGCGCGAATGCGGAACGACGACGCCAGCACCGACTCGTCGAGGGCGGCGCAGAACGCGAATTTGGCCGCGTACACGTCTTCGGCCGCGACGTTCAGCTTCTTCGCGCCGCGCTCGAAGTCGCCCAGGAACTGCTGCACGCGCGCGCCGAATTCGCTGGCGTCGCCCGGCTCGCGGCCGTTCTTCAACAGGAACAGCATGAAGAAGCCGTCGTAGAGCAGATCGAGCAGCGAGCGCACCTGGTAAGCGGGCTCCGCGGCAGGCGCGGGGTGATACACGGGCGGCGCCGCGTCGCCGAAAAGGGAAGGGGCATTGCTCATGACGTCACCGCGATGAGTTCGAGTTTGAGATCGTTGATGCCCGAAGGCGCGTAGACCATGGCCGACTGCGACTGAATCATGCGCTCATAGAGCGCACTGCGCGCCTCGAATGCGAAATAGCACGCGCCGGGCCGCACGGGAATGGCGGGCGGCACCTGGGGCGTGTAGACGAGCCGCACGCCCGGCATGGCCGAGAGCACGAGCTTGTCGACGTCGTCGGGCGCGCCGACCTTGAAGCGCGCCGGCACCGCCTCGACGAGATCGACGGCGGGCATGTCCGCCGAAACGGCGAGATAGAACGTAGTCTTGTCGTCGATCTTGCCCGAATCGAGCCGGCCGATATGGAACGACGGGCGCACTTCTTCGAGCGCAATGGCGAAGTATTGCGTGGAGATCACTGTTTCGAGCAGGTCGCGCAGAATCGTATCGAGGCGCGCAAAGCCGGGGCCGGGATCGTCGTGGCGGTACGTGGGCAGGTCGGCCAGCGCGTAGCCCTTGGAGAACGTCATGAGCTGGCCCGCGAGGCGCAGCAGCTCGTGGAAGAGCCGCTCGGGGTGAAGCGCCGCATGCTGATAGAGATGCGCGAGCGTGGCGAACGCGCCGCTCGCCGTATGCAGCAGCCAGAACGAGGCGATGTCGCCCGAACGGAACTCGATGATGTTCTTGGTCGGCTCGCGATGAAAGCCATAGAGCGCATTGACCTTGGCCTGCAGCGCGTCGATGAGGCGGCGCAGCCGCTGGTGCAGGAGCGGCGACGCTTCGATGGCGAGACTCGGCGGCACGAAGCTTTCGTCGACCTCGAATCCCGACGTCGCGGTGCGCCGCACGCGCGCGACGGGCACCGAGAGCAACTGGTCGCGCGGCTCGCTGTGCGCGATCAGCTTCACGTTCGTTTTCAGGAACGTCACGTCGGCCTGCGCCGCGTCCGTGTAGTGATCGGCGACGCTCGCCTGCTCGCTCACGTAGCGCGTGACGAAGCCGTTGTTGCGATCCGGCGCGTAGTTCGTGCCGGTTTCGCGCATCTGGTGCAGCGCCAGGTAGAACGTGAATTCGTTGATGCCCTCTGGCAGCGTGTCGAGCGCCACGGGCGGCGGCAGGTCGTCGGCCTGCGGCGCGCTGTAGAGCGTGCCGTCCGGAAACACGAGCGCGAGCTCGCTCATGCGCAGCATGTTGCTGCCCAGCGCGTCTTGGTCGAGCCGCGCGGTGCGCACGCCCCAGTTGTACGGCGCAATGGCCTGGATCGATTCGAAGAGGCGCGCTTCGTGGTAGGCGTCCTGCCGCTGGAAGTGCTGAGGCCTCAGGAACAGGCCTTCTCCCCAAAGCACTTTCGAGGAATAACTCATGTTAAATCGGCTTTATGCGTGATTCGGCCCGTGCCGCTCGCGCCGGCGATCGGCGGACTGAAATTGTTAAATATCCCGCGTGCTCGTTACTCTGCCCGGTGCTTTGTCCTTTATTCACCCGCAAGTCACCGACGAAAGCATATTCAGCTGCTGCGGCGGTAATCCCTGGTCCGGCGAGATCACCGTGCCGCTCGTGACGGTCATTGCGCAGTTATGCAGGCCGACCATTATGCCGGATTTCTCGGATTTCGCAGGATCGAAGGCGAACTTCCAACGCTGCATGGCCGGATCGCGGAATAGCGCGACGATGCCGAATGCCTGCGCCTCGCGCGAAACCTTTTCGGTGGCGTTATATCGCTGGCCGGGAATGAGTGTCACTTCACGCACGCCGAGCAGGTCGGCGCCCAGCGCACTCTTTTCCTTTGCCGGGTCGGTGAACGTATCGAACGACGCCTGCTGGAATGAGGTCGGGTCCTTCAGTACATAGAGCCGCACGACGAGCGCAAGCGGCTTGTGGTCGGTCGCCGCGTTGAGGTTTTGCGCCGCCAGTAGCGTGATGCCGAGGTCGCGCGGGGGTTTCTGGCTGTCCGGCACGTCGGGCTTGCCGATGCCCGCGAGCTGCAAGGCCGCCGACGCCGCACTGCCGAGCGCCGGCACGGCCGCCGCGCAGCCGGCGAGTTGCGCCGTGACCATGAGGATCGATGCGAAACGAATAAGACGCGCATTCATTATTTGTTGGCCAGGCGCAAATGCCCGGGGTCCGTTAAGTGGTGATATGCGATCCGGATAATGCTATCCGCATAAAGGCGCATTTAACCCCGCGTGGAGCCGATAAGCGGTCGATTATGTGAGGCGGCAAACTTTTCCGGCTCGCTCGTGTTTTCAATTGCACGAGTGAGAAATTCTTTCCTGTGTGAATTTCTTGTGGCAGTAAACCCCGCGTCAAAGAAGCTATTTAGTGTCGGCGCATTACATTAAGAAGTTGAATTATCAAAATTTGGGCTGTACTATACCCGCGCGCTAGAGCTAAAGCAAAACTCTAGTTCCCTCCCATCGAATTAATAATTACACGTTGGTGAAAGAATGATAAACCGGGTCATTTCAAGGCTCTCCGGGGTGGTGCTGGCATGCGGGGTAATCGCGGGCTGCGCTACGCAGGACCATAATCTCGCGGCATCGCCAGACGCATTCAACAAGGCGCTAGCCGACGCCGATACCGCGGCGAAGGGCGGCGATCAGGATCGCGCGATCGCGCTTTACCAGAAACTCGCCGCGGCGGATCCCACGCGCGAAGAGCCGTGGTCGCGCATCGCACAGATCCAGTTCCAGCAGCAACACTATGGACAGGCCATCGTGGCGGCGCAGGAAGCGCTGCAGCGCGACCAGACCGACCGCGCCGCGAAGAGCGTGCTGGCCGTGGCCGGCCTGCGGGTCGCGACGCAGTCGCTCGGCGAACTGCGCCAGGATGCCTCGCTGCAGGGCGACGCGAAGTCCGATGCCCAGGCGCTCGCGAAGCAGTTGCGCGACACGCTCGGCGAGGATTCGCTGTTCCCGCCCGAGCAGGCGGAAAAGCCCGCGCCCAAGAAGCGCCGCATCGTGCGCCACGTGCAGAAGCCGGCGGCGAAGCCCGTTGAAACGGCGGACGTCGCGCCGGCTGCACCGGCTGCGCCCGCCGCCCCCGCGGCCGCGGCTCCCGCGCCCGCCAAAGCGGCGCCGGCTAAAGCGGCGGCAAGCGGTGGTGCGTCCGATCCGTTCAGCGCACTGCGCTGAACCGCCCGGCGGTGAATTGCAGACAACAGGTCTTGAACGACTCGAACAGGGGAGCCCTCGATGGCCAAGAAAGAAAGTATTCAGAAGCGCTTGCAGAAAGTGCGGCCGCCGCGCGTCCAGTTGACGTACGAGGTCGAGCTCGGCGACGCCATTGAGGTGAAGGAGCTGCCGTTCGTAGTCGGCGTGATGGGCGATCTCGCGGGGCAGTCGGAAGTCGAACAGCCGCGACTGCGCGACCGCAAGTTCGTCAATATCGACCGTGACAATTTCGACGACGTCATGAAGGGCATCGAGCCGCGCGCGGCCTTCCAGGTCGAGAACCGCTTGAGCGAGGCGGGCGGCAAGTTCGCCGTGGACTTGCGCTTCCGTTCGATGGCCGACTTCAATCCTGACGAAGTCGTCGCGCAGGTCGAGCCGCTGCGCCGTCTGCTCGAGGCGCGCTCGAAGCTCGCGGACCTGCGCAACAAGCTCGCCGGCAACGACAAGCTCGAAGACCTGCTGAGCGAGGTGCTGGCCAATACGCAGCAATTGCAGGCGCTCGCGGGCAACACGGGTGGCGCTGGCGAAGTGGATCGTGGCGAACGCAACGAATCCGGCGAAGGCAACGAGTAATAAGCGCGAGGGGAGATCGACATGAATCAACAGACTGGCGCAGTTCGCGTACCGGTCCTGGGAGAAGCCCAGGCCGCGCCCTCGTTGCTCGACGAGATCGTCGAAAAGAGCAAGGTGGCCAAATCCGAATCCGAGCACGCGCGCGCGAAAGACCTCATCGGCGAGCTCGTGCATCAGGTGCTGGACGGCACCGTGATCGTCTCGAACAATCTATCCGCGACGATCGATGCCCGCGTGGCCGAACTCGACCGCCTGATCTCGGCGCAGCTGAGCGCCGTGATGCACGCGCCGGAATTCCAGGGGCTGGAAGGCACCTGGCGCGGCCTCGAGTATCTGTGCAAGGAAAGCAATACCGGCTCGACCATCAAGATCAAGGCGCTGCACGCGCCCAAGCGCGACATCGTGCGCGACTTCAAGACCGCCGTCGAATTCGACCAGAGCGCGCTCTTCAAGAAGATCTACGAAGAAGAGTTCGGCACGTTCGGCGGTGCGCCCTTCGGTGCGCTGATCGGCGACTACGAAGTGACGCGCCAGCCCGAAGACATGTACTTCATCGAGCAGATGTCGCATGTCGCGGCGGCGGCGCATGCGCCGTTCGTTGCGTCGGCGTCGCCGGAACTGCTCGGGCTCGAGTCGTTCGCCGACCTCGGCAAGCCGCGCGATCTCGGCAAGGTGTTCGACACCGTCGAATACACGAAGTGGAAGTCGTTTCGCGACGCGGAAGATTCGCGCTACGTGGGTCTCACACTGCCGCGCTTTCTCGGCCGCCTGCCGTTCAATCCGAAGGACGGCGCGACGGCGGAAGGCTTCAATTTCGTCGAAGACGTGGACGGCACCGATCACGCCAAATACCTGTGGTGTAACGCCGCCTGGGCCTTCGCGGCGCGCCTGACCGCGGCGTTCGACGACTTCGGCTGGTGCGCGGCGATTCGCGGCGTGGAAGGCGGCGGACTCGTGGAAGACCTGCCCACGCACACGTTCAAGACCGACGACGGCGAAATCGCGCTGAAATGCCCGACCGAAATCGCCATCACCGACCGGCGCGAAAAGGAACTGAGCGACCTCGGCTTCATTCCGCTCGTCCATTGCAAGAACTCGGACTACGCTGCGTTCTTTGCCGCACAGTCAGTGCAGAAGCCCAAAAAATACAGTACCGACAACGCGAACGCGAACGCCGTGCTTTCGGCGCAACTGCAGTACATCTTCTCGGTGTCGCGCGTGGCGCACTATCTGAAGGCGATGATGCGCGACAAGATCGGCAGCTTCGCATCCGCGCAGAACGTCGAAGTGTTCCTGAACCGCTGGATTTCGCAGTACGTGCTGCTCGACGACAACGCCTCGCAGGAGCAAAAGGCGCAGTTTCCGTTGCGCGAGGCATCGATCCAGGTCAGCGAGATTCCGGGCAAGCCGGGTTCGTACCGGTCGGTCGCGTTCCTGCGGCCGCACTTCCAGCTCGACGAACTGTCGATTTCGCTGCGGCTCGTGGCGGATCTGCCGAAGCCGGCTAATTCGTAAAGTCGCGCAAGCGTGCGAATGAGTTGAGCCGGAGCGGTCCGCCGTTGATCCGCGGATCGTTCCGGGAAGCAACCCGAGGAATCGCCCTCGGGCCCGCGTTCGCAAACTACCGTAAACCACCACTCTGGGGAGTCGAGGCGTTATGAAGGACATCTATCTAAAATTCGGCAATCCGGCCATCAAGGGCGAGTCGCAGGACAAGGACCATGCCGGCTGGATCGAAATCGATTCGTGGAATCACTCGATTCTGCAGCCGCGTTCGGCAACGGCCTCGACGGCCGGCGGTCACACGGTCGAGCGCTGCGAGCATGCCGACATGCGCTTCCTGAAGGACATCGACGTGGTGAGCCCGCTGCTCTATCAGCACGCTTCGGGCGGCACGACCTTCGACGAAGTCACCATCGACTTCATGCGCTCGGACGGCGAGGGCAACCGCATCAAGTACCTCGAAATCAAGCTCAAGTACGTGATCATTTCCAGCATCACGCCGGAAGTGATCGGCGAAGGACTGCCCACGGAGCAGTTCTCGCTGAAGTATGCGGCCGTGCAGTGGAAGTACACGCAGCAGAAGATCGGCGGCAACCAGGGCGGCAATGCGCAAGGCGCATGGAGCCTCACGAAGAACGACAAGACCTACGCGGTCTGACGCGGCGCGCGCAGGCGGCGTGCGCGCGATCGCGTGCACTGCCTGCGCAAGTTTTCTTGTTGATCGACTCTATTTGAACCGATGAAGCGTTTCGAGCCAGGACTGCTCGACAAGCTCTTCGACGACGATCCGCATTCGCCGGCACCGGCGGCAGTGCGGCAGTTTTCGATCGAAGAGCTCAAGGGGACCGTTGCGCGCGATCTGGAGTCGATCCTGAACTCGCGCATCGCGTTCACCGAGCACGAACTTGCGATGTTGCCCGAGTGCCGCCGTTCGATTCTGACCTACGGGCTGAACGATTTCGCGGGCTTGAGCCTTGCGAGCCATTACGATCGCGCGTTCATCTGCAAGTCGATCCAGCAGGCGATCGAGCGGCACGAGCCGCGTTTGCAGCGCGTAACGGTGACGCTCGAACTGAACGAGCGCTCGACCAACGCACTGTACTTCGCGATTCAGGCGTTGCTGGTGGTGCATCCGGCGCAAGAGCCGGTGAGTTTCGACGCGATGCTGCAGCCTTCGACGCTGCAGTATTCGGTCTCGCGCGCACGCGCAAAAGCATGATGCGGCCGCGACCGGCGGCGCGCGACATGGCATGAAACAAAGGTAGTTTTGGGGGGCGGGAGCGTACCGATGGAAGAGCTGTTGCCGTATTACGAGCGCGAATTGTCGTTCCTGCGGCGTTATTCGCGCGAATTCGCACAGCGCTACCCGAAGATCGCGGCCCGCCTCGCGATGACGGGGGAGCACTGCGAAGACCCGCACGTCGAGCGGATGATCGAGTCGTTCGCGTTGCTCGGCGCACGCATCAACAAGCGCCTCGACGACGATTATCCGGAGTTCACCGAGGCGCTGCTGGAGGTGTTGTACCCGCACTATCTGCGTCCGTTCCCCTCGTGCTCGATCGCCCAGTTCGGCGCTGCGGGCACGCCCGGCAATCTCACCGAGCCGGCCGTGATCGAACGCGGCACGGAACTGAAGTCGCGGCCGATCCGCGGCGTGCAATGCCGCTTTCGCACCGCCTATGATGTGACGCTCGCGCCGATCCGCATTTCGGAGGCGCGCTACGTGCCGGCGGCGATCGCACCGAGCGCGACCGTGCTCCCGCCGAATGCAACCGGCATCCTGTCGATCACGTTCGAATCGACGTCGCCGCAGTTCGACCTCTCGGCGTGGAGAAGCGGCGGGCTGCGCACTTATCTGAATGGCGAGCAGTCGTTCATCGCGGCGCTCGGCGACTGCCTGTTCGTGCACGCGATCGCCGCGTACGCCGAGCCCGAACGCAACGGCCGCTGGCGCGCGCTCTCCGTGCTGCCGTTCGCGCAGGCCGGCTTCGACGTGGCCGACGCGCTGATCGACTATCCCGCGAAATCGCACCCCGCGTACCGCCTGCTCACGGAGTATTTCGCGTTTCCGGACAAGTTCGATTTCGTCGACTTCGACCTCGCGGCAATGACCGCCGCGGCGGGCCGCTGCCAGCGGCTCACGCTTCATATCGTGCTGAAGGACGTGCGCGGCGACTCGCACGTGGCGCGCTTGCTCGACGCGCTCGCGGCGCACCACCTGCGGCTCTTCTGCACGCCCGTGGTGAACCTCTTCAAGCAGCACGGCGAGCCGATTCGCCTCGATCATCAGGCGGTCTCGTATCCGGTGGTGGCAGAGGGGCGGCGCGCGTTCGCCTATGAGGTCTATTCGATCGACTCCGTGCAACTGGTACGGCAACGCGCGCACGAAGAAACGGTCGTCGAGTTCCGGCCTTTCTATTCGCTGCGGCATGGCGAATCGATGCGCGCCGGCCACTACTGGTTCGCCCGGCGCGACGAAGCCGTCGCGCAAAAGAGCCCGGGCTACGAAACCGAAATCTCGATCGTCGACATCGACTTCGAAGTCGATACCGAGCAAAACGAAACATTGAGCCTCGAGCTGACCTGTACCAACCGCGATTTGCCCACGGCGCTCGCGACTGGACTCGAAGGCGGCGATCTGTTTCTGGAGGGCGGCGCGATTGCGATCAGCATCGCGCTCCTGATGCGGCCCACGCCGTGCGTGCGCTTCGAGCGCCGCCAGGCCGCGCACTGGCGGCTCATTTCGCATCTCGCGCTCAACCACGTCTCGCTCGTGAACCACGGCGCCACCACGCTCAAGGAAATGCTCGCGCTGTATGACCTGCGGCGCACGGCGGTGTCGGCGCGGCACGTGGACGGCATTGTCGACGTCGAGCAGCGCGCCGCCGTGCAATGGCTGCCCGGCAAGCCATTCGCGACTTTCGTGCGCGGCATCGAGATCCGCCTGACCGTCGACGAGGATCACTTCGTCGGCACAAGCCTCGGAACGTTCGTACGCGTCATCGACGTGTTTTTCGGGCTTTACGTGCACATCAACAGCTTCGTGCAACTGGTCGTCGTCTCGCGGCGCACCGGCGAGGAGATCATGCGATGCAGTCCCCGCAGCGGCGAATCGATTCTGGCGTAATCGAGCGGCTGCTCGAGGAACCGCACCGCTTTGGTTTTTTCCAGGCGGTGCGCCTGCTCGAACGCTGGTTCGTCGACAAGGCCGGCGCGCGGCAGCGCGACGTGCTCCCGCAGCGTATCGGCTTTCGCAACACGCTGTCGCTTGCGTTTCCGGCCAGCGAAATCGCGGGCGCCGTGTCGTATGACGCGGCTGGCGCGCCACTGGCCGATGCCGGCCAACGCACGGCCGCGCTCGATGCGGGCGAACTCGAACGCGTGGATCTCACGCCCGCGTTCTTCGGGCTGCTGGGCGCGCAAGGCGCGTTGCCGCTGAACTATACCGAGCAGATCGTCGCGCGCGAGCAGTTGCGGCGCGACCGCGCGGCGCGCGAGTTCTTCGACGTGTTCTCGAACCGCGCCACGGCGCTGTTCTATTCGGCGTGGAAGAAGTACCGGCTGCCGTTGCACTACGAGCTCGATCGCGACGAACGCTATCTGCCGCTGCTGCTCGCGCTTGCGGGCGTGGCCAACGATGCATCGCGCGAGAGCCTGCAGGACGGCGGCGGCGCGCTCTTCGACGAGGCGATCGCGGGTCATGCCGTGGCCGCGCGTCATCAACCGGTTTCCGCCGCGTATCTGCGCCAGACGCTCTCCGACTATTTCGGCGTGCCCGTGCAGGTCGAGCAGTTCGTGGGCAAGTGGTACGACGTGCCGCCCGACCAGCTTTCCATGCTCGGCCAGCGCAACGTGATGCTCGGTGCAACGGCGCTTGCGGGCGAGCGCGTCTGGCAGCGCGACATGCGTGCGCGCCTCGTGATCGGGCCGCTTTCGAAGAGCGACTACGAGGCCTTCCTGCCGGGCGCGGAACACGCGCTCGCACTCGAACGCATGCTCACGCTGCTCGCGCGCGTGACGCTCGAATACGAGGTGCTGCTGGTGCTGCGCCGCGAGGAAGTCGGGCCAAGCCGCCTGGGCGCCGGAGTGCGTCTGGGCTGGGATGCCTTCCTTTGCACGCACGAAGTCGACCGCGACCGCCGCGACGCGCGCTACGAACTGCACGTCATTCATTGAACACACGAGACCCGAGGCCGGACCGGACCACATGAGCACGCCCCTGAAAACCCTGATCGCGAAGCTGAACACGACTTGCCGGCTGGCTACCGAGCGTGCGGCCAGTGCGTGCCTGTCACGCGGGCACTACGAAGTGGACCTCGAACATGTGCTGCTCGCGCTGCTCGAGGAACCGGCCAGCGACCTCGCGTGCGTGCTGCGTGCGTCGCGCGTCGATGCGCATGCGCTGCGTGCGGATCTGGAGCGCGAACTGCAACGGCTCAAGACGGGCAATACGCGCACGCCGGTGTTCTCCCCGCATCTGATCGCGCTGTTCGAGCAGGCCTGGCTGATTGCGTCGCTCGACTCGCAGATCGGACGCATCCGTTCCGGTCATCTGCTGCTCGCGCTGTTGAGCGCGCCCGATCTTGCGCAGTTCGCGCAGCGCATGTCGGCGCGCTTCGCCGAGGTTCCCGTCGCCGAACTTAAGCATCGCTTTGATGAAGTGACGCAAGGTTCGGTTGAGGTCGAGCCTATCGAAGGCGCTGCAGAAGCTGGCAACGAAGTTGCGGGCGCAACAAGTGTCGCTGCGACGAAAACGCCGGCACTCGACACCTATACGACCGACTTGACTCAGCGTGCGCGTGATGGGCTCGTCGACCCGGTGATCGGGCGCGAAGCGGAGATCCGCCAGACCATCGACATCCTGATGCGTCGCCGCCAGAACAACCCGATCCTTACCGGCGAACCGGGCGTGGGCAAGACGGCCGTGGTGGAAGGGCTTGCACTGCGCATCGCCGCGGGCGATGTGCCAGAGGCGCTGTGCGGCGTTGCATTGCGCGTGCTGGACATGGGGCTGCTGCAGGCTGGCGCGAGCGTGAAGGGCGAATTCGAGAACCGTCTGAAAAGCGTGATCGACGAGGTCAAAAAGAGTGCACAGCCCATTGTGCTCTTCATCGACGAGGCGCATACCATCATCGGCGCAGGCGGTCAGGCCGGCCAGAACGATGCGGCGAACCTGCTCAAACCCGCGCTCGCACGTGGCGAGCTGCGCACAATCGCCGCGACGACGTGGAGCGAGTACAAGCGCTACTTCGAGAAAGATGCGGCGCTGGCGCGGCGTTTTCAGGTGGTCAAGATCGAGGAACCCGACGAAACGCTTGCGGCGGCCATGCTGCGCGGCATGGTGGGGCTCATGGAGCGCCACTTCGACGTGCGCATTCTCGACGAGGCGATTACCGAAGCCGTGCGGCTTTCGCACCGGTATATCAGCGCGCGGCAACTGCCCGACAAGGCCGTGAGCGTGCTCGATACCGCGTGCGCCAGGGTGGCGCTCGCGCAGGGCGCGACGCCTGGTGCGATCGATGACGGCAAGAAGCGCATCGAACGTATCGAAGCGGAGATCGCCTCGCTCGAGCGGGAAACCGTGCATGGCGCCGAGCATGAGGAGCGCCTCGTGACGCTGCGCGAGGCGCGCGAAGCTGCCGCTCGCGAACTGGCAGAAAGCGAGGCGCGCCACGCCGAGGAGCGCGAACTCGTGGCGCAGATCACGAAACTGCGCGGCCAGATCGACGCGGCGCGCGAAGACAGTACGTCATCCGAACGAATGCGCGAAGCCGATGCCGCGCGCGAATCGTTGCCGCCGCTCATCGCGCGCCTGCACGCGCTGCAACAGAACGCGCCGATGGTGCCGCTGCAGGTCGATGCGCACGCGGTGGCGGAAATCGTTGCTTCATGGACCGGTATTCCGCTTGGCCGCATGGTGAAGGATGAAATCCAGACCATGCTGAATCTTCATCCGCTGCTGGCCGAGCGCGTGATCGGCCAGGATCACGCGCTCGAAGCCATTGCGCAGCGCGTGCGGACGGCGGGCGCGAATCTCGAGGATCCCAACAAGCCGCGCGGCGTCTTCATGTTCGTGGGACCGTCCGGCGTGGGCAAGACGGAGACGGCGCTCGCCTTGGCCGACATTCTCTACGGCGGCGAGCGTAAGCTCATCACCATCAATATGAGCGAGTATCAGGAGGCGCACAGCGTGTCGGGCCTGAAGGGCTCGCCGCCCGGCTATGTGGGCTATGGCGAGGGTGGCGTGCTGACCGAGGCCGTGCGCCGCAATCCATATTCGGTCGTGCTGCTCGATGAAGTGGAAAAGGCCCATCCGGACGTGCTGGAAATGTTCTTCCAGGTTTTCGACAAAGGCACGATGGACGACGCCGAGGGGCGTGCGATCGACTTTCGCAATACGCTTATCATCCTTACGTCGAATGTGGGATCGACTGCTGTCATGCAGGCCTGCCTGAACAAGCCCAATGAAGAACTGCCCGACGCACAGGCGCTGGCAGAGCTGCTGCGCCCGCAACTGTACAAGTCGTTCAAACCTGCTTTCCTCGGCCGCATGAAAGTCGTGCCGTATTACCCGATTTCCGATGACGTGCTCGCGGAGATCATCGAGCTGAAGCTGGAACGCATCCGCCGCCGCGTCGAGGCGAACCACGGTGCCACATTCGAATGGGACGAGTCGCTCGTCGATGCGGTGCTTGCGCGATGCACCGAAGTCGATTCGGGCGCGCGCAATGTCGATCACATTCTGAACGGCACGCTCTTGCCGGAACTCGCACAGCAGATTCTGGAGCGCATCGCGCAGGGCACGTCGCTCGCGCGCGTGAGCGTGCGCGCCGATGAGGCAGGCGAGTTCGAGTACGCGGTGCAATGACCATGACCATGTCCATGAAACGCGGCCGCCATGCCTCGCTCGAAGCGCACCGCCTTAGCCATTATGTAGAACGCCATGTCGACTGACACGACCGCGCTGCTAGCGCCCATTAATGAAGCGTCGCCGTGCGGCGCCGATCTGCTGTTTTCGGCGGATTTCGATGCGATCCAGCATGCACGCCGCTTCGACGACCCGTCGCTCGACCAGGGCGAGTGGATTACCGAGATCAAGGAAGCCGACTGGCCTTTCGTGGTCGAGCGTTGCGCGGCAATGCTACGCACGCAGACGAAGGACTTGCGGCTCGCTGTGTGGCTCACCGAGGCGCTCGCCATTCAGGAGGGCGTACCGGGACTCACGCAGGGCTACGCGCTCCTGAGCGGACTGGTCGAGCAGTATTGGGAACAGGTGCATCCGCTACCCGAAGGCGACGACACGGAATATCGACTTGGTAACGTCGCGTGGCTCGCGGGCCGCACGGCGGAATTGCTGCGTTCGGTGCCGCTCACGCAGTCGGGGGTGGCTTTCAGCGCGATCGACTGGGATGTCGCGATGCATGTCGCGCAGGCAGTCAAGCGCGATCCGGATCATGCGGACGATATCGCGCGCGGCAAGCCTTCGGTTGAGCAGATCGACGCCTCGAAGCGGGCCACGCCGGCTTCGTTCTATCGAACGTTGCTCGCGCAGTTGAAAGCATTCGAAGCCGCTCTCGCTGCGCTCGATATGGTGCTCGAGGCGCGAGCCGGTGATGCGGCGCCGAGCTTCCGGCAAGCGCGCGAGGCCAGCGAGAGCGTCTATGGACTTGCGGAGCGGTTCGCGCGTGACGTGGGCGTGAACCTGAATGCGGGGGCTTTGGAGCCTGCCGTGCAGCCGGCCGCTTCGCCCGTGGCTGTCGAACGCGCAGAACCGAGCTTCAAGACACCTTTGGCCGTTGAGGACACCATGGCGAATCCGATTCGAATGCCGGTCCGCGCGTACGCGGGCATACAGAGCCGTGCCGAAGCCGTTGCGCAACTGCGTGCGGTGGCGGTCTTCTTTCGCGAGACCGAACCGCATAGCCCAGCCGCTTATCTTGCGGACAAAGCGGCCGAGTGGGCGGAAATGCCGCTGCACAAGTGGCTTTCGACGGTGGTGAAAGACGATGGCACGCTCGCGCAGATTCGCGAGATGCTTGGTGTGAAGACGGATGATGCGGGTTGAGCATGAATTTCACTGAACTTGTTCAAGTCATTCAGGGCGGTCTGATCCAGCAGGACCGCCTGATCAAGACCGATATTCCAGCCTTGCCGGATAGTGCGCTCGTGCCGCGCAGGGCAGTTCTTTGTTCGGAATTGGCGCGCGATTTCAACGGCACGCTCGACATGGTGTCTACGGCTGGCGACATCGAGCTCAAGAAGCTCATCGCGCAGCCAATGACGCTGTGGATTCAGCAAGCGGACAAGTCCTATCTCCCGGTCAACGGCTATATTCATACGGCCCGAAGGCTCGGCGCGGACGGCAGCTTCACGAGCTACCAGCTGATCTACGCCTCATGGATGCACTTTCTCCGGTTTCGCAGCGACATGCGGTACTGGCAGGACAAGAGCGCCGACGCCATCATCACGGACGTATTCAACGAGCATCCGCAGGCGCGAGGCCAGTTCCAGTTCGCCTTGAGCAAGCCGCTGCCGCAACGCTCGTATTGTCGCCAGAGCGAAACCGACTGGAACTTTGTTCACCGGCTGATGGAGGAGGAAGGCCTGTTCGGCTTCTGGCGCCAGGCCAAGGACGGCAAGTCACATACACTGGTTGTGACCGACGACATTCATTCGCTCGACGAGGTGTCGCCTAATCCGGTTACGTTCTACCGGTCGGGCACTGGCAGCGAAACGGACGCCTTCACGCAGTGGTCGGGTTCGCGGACGTTGCAGAGTACTGTGCATACGACGCGCACGTTCGACTACAAGGCGCCGTCGTCGGCGGTCAACCCCAAAGGGACAACGCTGCCGACGATGGCGAACCAGGGGGATTTGCCCGAGCAGACCGAAGTTTACGAATATACCGGTGCATATACGTACTCGGATCAGACTCGCGGTGAGCAGCTTTCAAGGGTTCATCTGGAGGAGTGGGAATCGCGGGCCAAGCGCTTCTACGCGGCGGGTGGGGTTCGCGGTATCGATGCGGGACTGCGCTTCGAATTGACCGGTCACCCGGAACACGATCACGATTCGGCGAGCCAGCGAGAATTCGCCGCGATCAAGGTGCGCCGGTACATCGAGAACAACCTGCCGCTTTCGGACCACGAAGCGAGCTTTCCACACGGCCTGCAGAACGAATTGGCGCGAGCCAAATCCGGATACACCGGAGAGACTGTGACCCAGGAAGACGGTTCCGCGGGTTTTTATCTGGTCGAAGTCGAGGCGCAGCGTGTGACGGTTCCGTACCGCAGCCCGTTCGAGCACAAGAAGCCGGAGATGCACCTGGAGACGGCTATCGTCGTCGGGCCGCAGGGCGAAGAGGTCTACACGGACGAACTGAACCGCGTGAAGGTGATGTTCATCTGGGACCGGCAGAATTCTGGAGATGTGGGTGCTTCGTGCTGGGTGCGGGTCGCGCAGTCGGATACGGGCGGAGGGTACGGCAGCGTTCACGTTCCGCGAGTCGGTGAAGAAGTGCTGATCGGGTATGTGGGCGGAGACTGCGACAGACCTATCGTCTTGCATCGCGTCTACAACGGGAGCGTCCAGCCGCAATGGCACAGCAACGGGATTCTCTCGGGCTACCGGTCGAAGGAGTATTCGGGTTCCGGCTTTAATGAAATGGTGCTCGACGATGCGACGGGGCAGAATCGGGCTCGGTTATTCAGTAGTACGGGAAGCAGCGTGCTTCACCTGGGGTATCTGATCGACCAGAGCGGAAATACGCGCGGTTCATACCTTGGATCGGGATTCGATCTGAAGACGGATTCGTACGGTGCGGTGCGTGCTTCGCAGGGGCTGTACGTCACGACGCATCCTAAACAGGCTGGCAGCCAGCAACTGGACGTGAGCGAGGCCAGACAGCAACTCATGGGCGCCGAGAGCGTGGTCGAGTCGATGTCGCAGGCTAGTGAGGCGCATCAGGCGGAGAGTCTCAGTGACGGGCAGGATGCGCTCAAGTCCTTTACCGATGCGACACAGAGCAGTGCGCAGGGTGGGGCGTCGTCTGGTGGCAGAACGGCCGGAGGGGGCACCGGCAGTGCGAACGCGTTCAAGTCGCCCGTCATGCTGGTTGCGAGTCCGTCCGGTATTGCGTTGTCGACACAGCAGTCGGTGCATGTGGCGAGCGATCAGCAGACTAACCTCATTAGTGGACAGAGCACGTTCATCGCCAGCGGGAAGTCGCTCGTAGCCAGTGCTGCCGAGAAGATCAGTCTGTTCGTGCAGAACGCGGGCATGAAACTATTTGCGGCCAAGGGGAAGGTTGAGTTGCGCGCATATTCCGACAATGTGGAGGTCACGGCGCAAAAGACGGTCAAGCTGCTTTCAGCGACAGGAAGCATAGAAGCGACCGCGAAGGAACAAGTTCTCCTGACCTCTGGCGGCGCATACATCAGGGTCAAAGACGGGAACATCGAGATTCATGCGCCGGGAAAGATTGATATCAAGGGCGCGCAACATTCGTTCGCTGGTCCAACAAGTCTTGGCGAGGCATACAACCTCGAAGGCAAGAAGGCTGAAATGCGCCTCCGCTACGTCGATGCCGACGGCAATGTACCCACCGGCGAGCCACTCCGGCTAGCTGCGCAGGATGGCGCAACTCATAGCGTTTCACTTGACAGAGAAGGTAAGGCAGTGTTGAAAAATATCGATTTTGGCTCTTTGACCGCGGTTCAGACGAAACGTGTTGGAGATTGAATATGGGCGAACGTCCACTGGTGCAGCATACAGCCTGTATCGACCTTCCCGGGGAACCTGTCAACTGTTGGGCCGAAACAGACTTGACCGTGCTTTTGCGCAAGCATCGTGACGTGATTTTCGATATCGAATTAAAAAAAGGCGCTACATATTCGGTTGAAGCCACGCAGGACTGGATGTACGACGTCAAGAAGAAAAGGCGTGTGCAGAAAGGCCAGTTCCAGGACGGAGAGCGGTACCACCTGTGGGTGGGGAGAGATTTCAAGGGTGAACTGGTACTGAGCATGAACGGCACCGTGCTCCATCGCTATTCGCTTGCGGCTCTCAATCTGCGGGGCGAAAGTAGCGATCCCAAGGTCAAGCCGGCGCCGCTGATCTTGACACTTGGTAATCAGCCCGGCTCGAAAACGCAGGCTCAATTTACAGGCGGTCTACAACAGGGTATGAGCCTATTTGCAAAGCCGAATACGTTAGTTTGTCGCAATACAAACGGCGAATTGCCTGGGGCGGCGTGGTGGGGTGGGATGATCCCGCTCGACTTCGGGGAGCAGGCGCACGTCAGCACAACTGCGTCGATGCCGGCTGCTTTGCAGGCGCATGCGGAAGAAGACACGGTTGTTCACGTCTTTGAGGTGAGTTTGTCAAACGCGCCAGCGGAGATCGTCGCGTTTGCGGAAAACGGTGGTGAAGACACGGCGCTTGACACAAACAAGATCGTCACACGCAATTGGCTATTGGGGCAACTGGCCGGAGGAACGTCGTTTGTGAAGGATAACTTTGGGGAGTTGCGAGACCTCTGGAACCGTAGCTTCCGCGTGATGCAAATCGTGCATCCGAAGGCGGGAGCAAAGACGTATGTCGTATTCCGTGGCAATGCTGGGTTACGAAAAGTGATTACTGGCACCCGGTATGGTGCGAAAAGCTCGAAGATTCTCGCGATTACGGCAGGTACGGGGACATTCGAATCGGCGACGGCGGCGGCATGGGAGGCCAGTAAGGGTGCATTCAAACGTGCGACCGGAATTGCGCTGGTGTTCACGATTGCACTCGATGCTGCCGAGTGGTACCACGACTATTCGAAGGTTGGCCCGGATGGAAAGCACTCGAAGGACTTGTACGATCTATTTGCAAAGGTCGGCGTCGACCTCGTGGCAGCCGGCATCACCGCGGCTGTTTCGACAGCACTGGTGGGTGCTGTGACGACGGCGTTACTGTCCGCGGGTTTGATTGCCAGCGCACCCGTATGGGCGGTGGCCGCCGCTGCAATCGGCGTAGCGGTGGCGGTAGGATATTTGATCAATCTGGCCGATAATGAATTTCACATTACGCACTGGGTTGCCGAAAAGTTACGCCACGCAGCTAAAGCTCTGGAAGAAAGCTACCCGAAAGATTACAACGGATATCCTATGATGTTCATGCCATGACTACAACCACGACTCAATCGAACCATATTCTGTGGAACTTGGTGAAGAAGACAATTCCGCTGACGCTGTTCGTCAATGTCGTTTCGATCGCCGTCGCCTATGGCTTTTACGCGCTGGCGTTTCGTGTGTCACTAGCGCCTTTCTGGCTGGCTACGGCGATGTTGATAGTTGCCGTTGTGGGACCATGCGTCATTGTTTTGATCGACAGAGATCAATCGAGGCTCGTTTCGCTGGGACTCGCGAATGCGATCATGGTGGCGGCGTTTTACTTCTTCTTTGGCATCGTTTGCTTCTTTTTCTACTTTCTGTTCGCCCCGATGCCTCTGTATGCAAAGGCCGGCGGTCTCGCGCTCGGCATCACTCTGACCGGCTACTGGATGGCATTTACAGCCCGGGATGTCAATAAGGCGCTAGCGACCTCGCGCTTCGTTCATCAGGCCTTTGAGGACAAAGGGAGTGTCTTGCAGTATCGGCTGCAAAGTATCGCCAAGCTGGAGGCAGTGCTGAGTTCACGCAGCCCGTCTGGAAAGGTTCACATGTACCTGGTGCTGCTGATTGCGCCTCTTTCGCTCGTGATCGCGCGAATTCTGACTCCAGTTTTCGGTGCGCACGGCCCGATCCTGCTGGTCGCCCTGATTCTATTTCCCGTTTCGCAGTGGATTGCCGCAATCGGCGTGAGGCAGTATATCGTGATGATACGTTTGCCCAGAAAGCTGGAGCGCACGCAAGGGAAATTGGTCGTCGTTGTTAGTGATGACGTTCACTAATATGACCCGACGTCGAAACGGGGTGAACCGTGCCACGTTACCGGATACTTCATTGCGACAAGACCACCGCGAACGGAACGGGAGTCGCGACGCCAACCACGATCCAATCTGGAGGTCGTGACATTCCACACGATAGCGATGATGGGCGGCGGCGGCCGGCATGCAATACCGCGGGCGAAGGCGACCGCGACGGTCTGCGCCAAGTGATATCCGCGACAGACGGCCGGGACGCGGCACCCAAGGATTCGGTGTGGCACATGGTGAGAAGAGTCACACCGATGAGCCTGCTATTGCCTCTGCTAGGTACTGGCGTTTCATACGCCGCCTATGCCGATGACCTGTCAGTCTCTGGATGGCCATGGAAAATCGCGATGCTTGTCACTTTGACGTGTTTTTTCTCGCCCTTCATGATCTACATGATGTACCGCCGCACGAACTTGCTGTGGGTGTGTGTGGGCTGGTGCAGTCGATTGGCATATTTGCGGTCTACTTCTTTTTCGGAATTTTTGCGTACTTTTACTATTTCATCTTTGCGCCCCTGCAGCCGCTGGTTAAATGGCCGGGGCTTCTGGGTGGCATCGCGTTGACGTTTTACTGGCTGGCCAGTATCAAACGAAGCGTCCTTCATACGATCACGGCGACTCCTTTCGTCGAGCGGGCTTTTATCGAACAGCAATCCTGCCTCGGCTTCCGGATACAGCCTGGAATGACGCTGTTCGACCAACTCCACAGCGAGCGTTTGCCGTTTCCGAAGATTTATTACTGGATCGTCTCCGGTGTTGCACCGTTTTATCTTATTTTAAGTCGGGTGCTGAGTGCCAGTTTCGGAACGAACGGTGTCCTGTTTTTTCTGGCGGTGTTGGGCATGCCAGTGTCCTTGTGGGTTGGGGGGGTGCTGGTTCGCGTCTATGTCGTCATGGTCTTCCTACCGAGACAACTTGAGAAGGAACGCGGAAAGCCGGTGTTGGTGGCCGGGTAGCGAACCCCGGAAAGCAGTCCGACATCAAATTTGATGTGACGTACCTGATGACCGACGTGGCCATCTTGCAACGCTGAAGGCACTAAAAACCATGCAACGCTTCCTGATACTCAACGGCGACAAAACTACCGCGAACGGAACAGTGGTCGCTATGTCAACCACAATTCAACTTGAAGGCCATGACGTCGCTCACGAAGGCGATGATGTGCAATGCCCCGCATGCAACACCACGGGAAAAATCAAATGCGATGGACCGCGTCAGGTGATGACCGCGCCCGATGGACGACATGCGGCATTGAGCGATGACCTCTGTATTTGCAAATGCGATCCGCCGCCGAAGCTTGTGGCATCGCAGCAGTCCATGTCCGTCGATGCATGATGTATGACGCTGCGTTCAACACCTTAACCCGCCGCTTGCTCGTCGGTTTGCTGTCCGTATTGCCGCTCGCCGCTTGCTCGGAGCGGCCGATGAACATCGACGTCTCAATCTACAACTACTGGCCCCGCGCGATCTACGATGTCGCGGTCAACGGTCAATACGCAGGTGGTGCTTATATGGCCTATCACCCAGGCGGTGCGGGTGGCTCGACCGTCTGCTGCGTGAATGTGAAGCCTGGCCCGATTTCGATCGATTATTCGCTGGGCGGGCCAGAGGGCGCCCCAAGATTAGGCGAAAGAATTCATGCAACCGCCGTCTTGCGGGAATTGCCGGGAGACTCCAGAGTACTCACGATGCATGTGTATCCAAATGAAACCGCCGTGGCTGAAGCATCCAAAGAATACGTCGATGAACGTCCAGCGCCGGAAGAGAAAAGACAGTGAGTTCGCCTTCCCGTCTCCCGGCCCCCCTACAACCCCGCCCGAAACTCAATCCGCCGATTCCTTGCCCGCCCATCACTCGTCTCATTCGAAGCAATCGGCTGATCAGGACCCACACCCGTCGCAGTCATCTGCTGCGGCGAGATCCCCTTGCCGACGAGATAACCCTTGACAGCATCGGCGCGCGCCTGGCTCAGCGCAATATTCGACGTGCGATTGCCCGCATTGTCCGTATGCCCAATGATCGCCACAGTACGCGTATTCATCTTCACGAGCACGGCCGCCATCTGATCGAGAATCGCGCGGCCTTGCGGCGTGAGCGTCGCGCTGCCCGTTTCGAACTCGATCGTGCGATTCGCGAGCGTCTGATCTAGCAGGCCCTGCTCGGACGCGCTCACGCGCAACCCATTGCGAATCGTATAGGTCGGATTGAGCGCGGTGGCCATGTCGCTCGCGATCTGCTGGCGCGTGGCCTCGTTGCCCACCTCGCCGCGCACGTCGATTTGCGTGCCGTCGATCTTCAGCTGTCCTTTGTGGATCTGCTTGAGCTGCGCGTTGAGCAGCTTCTGCACGTTGTCCGACCAGTTGGGCGGCGTCGCAACGTCGCCCACTTCGATCTGGTCGACGACGTTCGCCGCGCCATAGGTCTCGCGCAGGCGAGCGAGCACGGCCGCATGCGTGGCTTCGTCGGGTACCTTGCCGCCTGCCACGACCTGACCGGGCACCGTATCGACGGGCGCTGGCGTGGACGTGGCGGTCGAGCGAGGCACAGTGGCAGCAGTAGAGGCCGTCGGGTTCGCCGCAGGAAGCTCAGTCGTGCTGACCTGCGCGCCGCTGTTGTTCACGGGCGTGACGCGAGCAGGGCTCGCTTCGTCGGCCCACGCGTTCGCGCCAGCGAACCCGAACACGCCAGCCGCGAGCGCCGCAACCACCGCAGTACGCACAGGAATCCGCGCCCGTTTATCCGCGCCGCGCATGCCCAGCCTCCCCAACGAACGCTTCCTGGAACGTGTCGATCGCAAGACGCAGCGACAATTGCGGCTGATCGAGGTAGCTGACGAGTTTGCTGATGCCATGGTCGCTTTGTGCGTGACCGTCGATCCATTCGGGATCGTCGATATCGATGTTGTGGGCGGCGTAGGTTTGCGGATCGACCACGCTGTGCAGGGTTCGGGCCGAGGCGCCGTTGAAGCCGACGATGAGCCGCTCGCGCTGCGCGATGGTGCCGATGAAGATGGCGAGTTCGAAGTCCGCCTTCGAAACGAACGGCGCGATCAGCTCCAGCCAGAATGCGGCCACGAGGCTGCGGTAGAACGGGTCGACCGGCAGCGGCAGCGTGAGGCCGCGCTCCAGATGCGAGGAGCCGCTCGTCATCACGGGCCGCAGCAGCGAGCCGAGCGCGAGCATCGCGCCGCGCAGGCGCACGGGGTGGCCGCTCGCGAGCAGCATCCGCTCGAGGCCTTCGAGCGTCTGGTGTTCGACGAAGTCATTGAAGGTGCCGTCGTGCGGGTTGCCCACGCCGCCCACATCTACGGGCACCTGGGTTTCGCCGAGCGCGTGCAGCGCGCCCGCCGGCTCGCTCGTGCCAAGGAGCGGCTGCATTTGCTGGGCCGCGCGCGACCACAGCCGCGCGAAGGCGAGCGGGCTGCGCGCGAGAAAGGCGAGCGGCTGCTCGACTTCGAGCGCGGTGGCCGCGAGAAACGGAAAGCGCCGCGATGACTGGTCCTGGCTCGCCACCATGTGCCCGGCGATCGCGAGTTTGCTTTGCGAGCCGAGAAACGCGAAGTGCATAGGCTGCGCTTCGGCATAGACGATCTTCCAGCGCGGGTCGTCGGCGAGCAGTTCCATCGCCTGGGCGATCCAGCGGTCCAGTGTCTGCAGCAGCTGCGGATTGCGCGCACTCTTGACGAAGTCGCCTCGCGACGGAATCTTGCCGAAGTACGCGATCTGCGCCTGAACGGACTGCGTCATTGCGCGGTTCCTCCTGTCTGAGTGGCGGCCGCCGATGTTGTCACGGCAGCCACGGCGGCGGGCGACGCACTCACGCCGGCCGACGCACTCACGCCGGCCGCAGGGTTGGCAGCCGCACTGTTCATCGTCCCGACGCTTGCAATCGAAGAGGGCAGTTGCACGCCGCTCAAGCCTTGCTGCTGCGGCGCGTTACTGCTCGCAGCCGTGGGCTGCGAGGTGCTGACGATGCGCATGCTCACCGACACCGTCACGCTGCCTTGCGTCCACGAAAGGTCGAACGTGCCATCCGGATGGCGCGTGCGCTGCGCCGAGTTGATGAGTTTCTCCAGGCCGTAACGTCCCGGCTCGTTGACGAACTGGATCGTGCGACCGTCGAACGTGGTGGCCGAGAGCGTCGCGCCCGGCGCGCCCTGCGGATTGGGCCAGACGAAGTTCGTCCACTGCGGCGGCGTGTTGCGGTAGCGCATTTGCTGGCCGTCGATCGCAATCGTGTACTCGGTCGTGCCGCTCGAAGGCTGCGGCAGGATCTGGAACACGGTCTGCGGTTCGGACGATCCTTGTCCCGCGCCCGCCGCGCCGCCCGCGAGCGGCGCCACCCAGCGCGCGAAGCCGTTCGTGAAGTCGGGCGTGAGCGTGAGGCCCATGTCGCCCCAGGTGCGTGCGGAGAGCGTGTCGCCGCGGCGCACGGCGAGCGGTCCGAGCGTCGTGCCGACGAACTTCGAGATCGCACCCTCCGGCCCGAACATCTGGGCGATTTCGCTTGCGCCGGCCTCGATCTTCGCGCTGCCCGCAAACGGGTACTTGTTCGCGAGCGAGGCCTGGAACGGTTGGTACACCTGTGCATTCCATACCTTGTTCACTTCCACGCTCGCGGGCTGGATCACCACGGCGTAGGCCTGCATGAGCGGGCGCACGAGCAGCGGACGCAGGGCCTTCTTCTGCGCGTCGGTCAAGCCGGTGAGCATCTGCTCGTCGACGAGCTTGAGCGAATCGGAAAGTTCGGAGCCATTGCCGTCCAGCGTCAGTTGCATGAGCTGACGTGCGCCCGGTCCCGGGTCGCCCTGATTCTTGATGACGTTCAGACGCGTGCGCACCTTCGAGAGCGAATCCATGTAGCCGCCGAGCAGCGACGCGTTGTCGTGCGTCACGACCATGCGGCCCAGACCCGCGAATGCCTGGCCGATCGGACCCATCGAGGGCTCGACCGGATTGCCGTTGAGGTCGAGATTGGCCGTGGCAGTGTTGCCCGACATGCGCGAGAACCACTGCTTGACCCAGCCCGTCACGCCGCTTTCCGCGCGCTTGATGCTCACGCTCGCGAGCGACGGGTTGTCCCATGAGGTCTGGTCGTACGCGGTTTCGAGGATCTTGCGGATCGGCGAATCCTGCGGGTCGCCCAGGCGATTCATCGCATCGACGGCCTGGCCGAACGTGCCGAAGTCCTGCACGGCAATGCCCTGCATGAACTTCTGCCAGTTCTGCGCGTACTCGGTCTTGTACATCGACACCAGCGCCTTCTGGATCTGCTCGGGGCTGCCTTCGAGCGTGAGGTCGTCTTGCGCGGAGGTGTTGAGCACCCAGTCCTTCGCTTGCAGTTCCTTCGTCGCGGCGTCGCGGATCGCGGGCTGCACGTACTGGAACCACGCCTCGCGCGTGAAGGTGCCGGAAATCGCATAACTGCCCGCAATCAGCGAGGTATTCGTGTCGCCGACGATGCGCGCCACCGTCATGGGCGCGAAGCGCGTGGAGGCGCGCGCCTTGATCTCCTCGTACACGCGCTGACGCGCCGGCATGCCGCGCACCACGTGGCGCAGGTTTTCGCGCGTCTGGTCGACGAGCGCGAGGTTCGCGTCGATCATCGGCCAGTCGTCGTCGGATACGCGCGCGAGGTAGAACGTGATCATGCGCTCGGCGCTCTTGATCATCTCGTCGCGAGGCATGTTGCCGCGATTCGTTTCGAGCCAGCCGCGCCAGAAGCGCGCGATCTGGTCGGTCAGGTGCGCGGCCTCGACGTGACGCTTGTCGGAGAGCATCAGGTAGGTCTTGAGCGCGTTATAGGCGTCTTCGACGCTCGTGGGCGAGGCCGCGCTATAGAGGCCGCCCTGGCTGCTGCCCGCCATCGCCGTGTGCGCGGAGACGGGGATCGCACCCGAATCGGGCGTATGCGACATCGGCGCGAGCAGTTCGGGATGCGCGTCCACGTCTTTGAGGAACGAGGCGAGATTCTGCGAGACGGGCGTCAGCATGATCTGCCGTACGCCGCTGTAATACTCCTCGAGCAGATGCTGTTCGAGCCGGTCGCCCTGGTAGAGTCCGAGCGAAACGGCGAGCGGGCGGTCGCGGCGGAACTGCTCGAGCTGCTCGATGCGGTCTTCGAGAATGTCCATGGCCTGCAGGCGCGACTGCAGGTCGTTGCGGTTCTGCTGAAGGCGCTCGACGTTGTCGAGGTCGGCCTGCACGTTCGCCACGAGCTGCTGGTTGCCGATGGTCGACCACGTCCAGCCGCCCAGCGCGAGCGCGAGCACCGCGACGAAGCCGAAGAACGTGGCATAGCGCAGACGCGTCTTGGCGGGGCTCGCGAACTGCTTCACCGTTTGCCGGTCCGCGAAGATCACTTTCGAAAACAGATCGCGCAGGAAGAAGCCGTTTTTGGAGAACGCGCTATGCGGCTTGGGCAGCCCCTCGGCGGAGAGCACGAAGCGGTTGGCAATGCGCTGCGCGGCGGCGCTGCTGGTTTCGCCTTCCTGCAGCGCGCTCGTGAAATAGAAGCCGCGGAAGATCGGCTTGTACTGGAACGGGTTGTTCTCGAACAGCGTGGCGAGGAACGCGCGCAACGCCGGCTTGATCGCCGAGAATTCGAGCGGGAAGCTCAGTTGCCCGGGCGAGAGCTGCTTGCCGCGGCTGAGCGACATCTGTGCGATGCTGATTTCCTTGAGGCCTTCGTAAAGCTCTTCGAAGCGCTCATCGAACAGCGCGACGATATCGCGCTTCTCGTCCGGCTCGTAGGGCAGGGTGGCGCCCCACACGCGGTCGTGCTCCTGGCGGTCGTTGCTGCTGAAGAATTCGGTGAAGCCGGTAATCAGGTCGGCCTTCGTGAACATCACGTACACCGGCGCGAACACTTCGAGCCTCTCGGTCAGTTCCTGCACGCGCTGGCGCAGGTTCTTCGCGAGGTTGATGGCGAACTCGGGGCGGTTGCCCGTGAGTTCCGCGATGCTCGCTGTGACGATGATGCCGTTGATCGGCGCCTTCGGACGATGGCGCTTGAGGAGGCCGAGAAAGCCGAGCCATTCGCTGCGGTCTTCCTCGTGGACGGAATAGCGGCCCGCCGTGTCGAGCAGGATGCCTTCGGTCGTGAAGAACCAGTCGCAGTTGCGCGTGCCGCCAATGCCGTGCACCACGGCGTCGTGCTTGTCGGCGAAAGGGAACTGCAGGCCCGAGTTCAGCACGGCGCTGCTCTTGCCGGCCGCCGGATTGCCGATGACGATGTACCACGGCAACTCATACAGCGCTGAGCCGCCCGAAAGCTGGCCGATCTTCGAGGTCTTGATGGTCTTGACGGCGTCGACGAGCCGCGTGCGCAGCGTGTCCAGCTCCGCCTGCCTGGCGGGCGCGGCTGCCGGCGCCGCGGCGTTGTCGGTCTGCGCCTGCTGCTCCAGCATGTCGCCGAGCTTGCGGTTCGCGCGCCGCACGCGCGCGCGGCGCCAGAGCCAGAACACGAGCCAGAGCACGAACAGCGCGCCGAGAACGGCAGCGGGCCAGACGGGACTGATTTGCAGTGCATCGGCCGCGATGAACAATGCGGCCGCGAGCGCGATCACGCCGACGACAGAGAGCGTGCGCGTGTTTGTCAACACGTTGAAGAAGCGTTGCATAAGCCGTTCAGGTCCTGGTGCCTTGGGTGCTGTTTGTCGTGGTGTGCGGTGTCGTCACGCAGCAAGAGGTTTTGCCGCCCGGCAGAATGAATGAACGCCCCATAAACTCCCCATTTTTTTTCCGCTGCGCTTCATTTAACAATTGCCGGCGCGCGACCCAGAACGAAGCCGGGTTTGTGATATTCGACGTGGCCCAGATCCATCAATTTCCAGCGTCCGCCCCAGGTCAGGCCAACCTGCTCGGCCACCTGGCCGTATAACTGATAACCCCGCATCGCCCAGGGATCTTTTTCTGAAATGACAAGCTTGCCGTCACGCAGAAATGCGTTATCGGCCGCGAGTCCATATTGGTGATAGCTTTGGAAAGCTGCCGCATTTGTCACATTACCGCCTAATTGCGCCAGCCGGTTTTGCCGCTCGGGGCTGCGGTAACCCTCCAGTAGTGCCATTTCATAACCGTATTGCTCGCGCATGATTTTGTAGACGAGCAATAGCCGCGTGCGGAAATCGGCGTCCAGCAGATTCCAGTCGCGGCTTGCGTCGTGCAGCGCGGGCCGCACCTGCTCGACCTCCTTCGTGGCGAATACCTCGGGAGGCAGCGGCGGCGGTGGAACCAGCTGCTCGCCATTCAGCAAGGCAGCGATTTTTTCGTCCGGCACCCGGGGCGTGTCATCGTATTGAAATAACAGGTGACCGCGCAATGTAATGGCAATGAGCGGCGGCGTCGCAAGAATACCTGCGGTAATGAAAATCAGCAAGCGCCGCCTGATGAGTATATTTTTCATATCGGCCATTCTCGAATGAGAAATTTTTGCCGACTTAAAGAACTGACTCCGGGCGTGAGTGGCGCTCGCTGAAGCGCGGCGCATAATCAAACTATGCAATTCGAATATTGTGCTGAAAAGCGCTGCACGTACGGCGGGCAGCAGCAATAGTGCGGCCAGTGGTACGGCAATGGCAAAATAGGCGACGAGAGCAATGGCGACCAAAAGCGAACCCGCGGAGTGGCAATTGTTTTTTGTAATGCTTGATTTTAGAATCAGCGCTGCCCGAAGTTGGGCCGCCCCGTATTATTGCGGTGAAACAGGCTCAATTCAATGAGCACAATGAGCACGATTCCAACGAGACAGTGAATGAGTGCGCCGGACAACTCTACCCCCAAGGCTGCCCCCAGCCTCCTCGCCGACACGCCTGCCAGCGTGCCGGGCGCACAGCCGGGCGGCTCGCGCATCCTCGCGAATCTCGAGGGCCGCGTCGTGCCGCCAGCCACGCCGCCTGACACAGGCCGGCGCGCGCGCGCGCCGATGCTGATTGGCGCGCTGGTTCTGATCAGCGCTGCCGGTTTCGGCGCCTGGCACGTGGCCGAGCGTAGCGCGCCGGCGAACGCCGGGACGCAGGCGGCTGCCGGGACAGTGACCCCAACAGTTGCCCCCGCAGGCGCTGCGCCAGCGGTTGCAAACGCGGCGAGCGCGCCTGATACGGCGTCGGCTTCGCACGCCGCCACCATCGTGAGCGACGACGAAAGCGCCGACAACGCGAAGCCCGGACCCGACGCCGTTGCGTCCGCAACGGTACCCGACGACGGCCGGCTTTCGCGTGCGTTGGCCAATGGCGCGCGCGATGCCGGAGCGAGCGCGCCGGCAGGCGGCGCCGCGCCGCTGACGAGCGCGTCCGTAGACGCGAATCACAAGCATCCGGCCAAGGGCGCAGAATCCCGCCACGAAGCGAAAAGCGCCGCGCATGCAGGCAACGCCAGGACGGAAGCCCTGGCGAAGAAGCGGCACGATGGGCGTCCAGGCGGCCAGAAGGACGATTCCGATGTCGACCTGCTAGCCGTGCTCGTTGCCCGCACGAAGCCGGGCGATGGCAAGGACGCGTCCGCGCACGCGTCGAAGCCGGCGGCAAGCAAGCTCACGCTCGCGCAGCAAGTCAAGGCGTGCGGAGAACAGGGCTTTTTCGAGGATCAGCTTTGCCGCTGGCGCGTCTGCGACGGGCATTGGGGCAAGGATCCGGCGTGCCCCGCGGCGGCGCGCGCAAGCACGGAGCATTGAGGCGTCAGCGCGCCTCTCTCGAACGAACGCACGCACACGTCATTAAGGGCGTTCGTTCGCCGTGTACTGTGAACACCCCGGTGAACACCCCGTTGCATCGCGAATCGTGGCCATCAGGTCTTCGGGGTGGACCATCAATTCGCGCACGAGACGCAGCATCGAATACTGATCGAGCACGGCATGCCAACGCGGCGATTGCGTGAGGTGCTGCCAGACGGCAGCCAGTATTTCCGGATCTGCACGGTGCCCGTCCCACTGGGCGCTGGCGTATGCGAGGCTCGCCGGTGCGGACAAAAGCTGCATGCGGCTCGCGGCGTTGAGCATTCGCGAAGTGCCGTTGGCGGGCGCATCGCAGCAATAGAGTACGGCGTTCAGCAAGCCGGACTCGTCGATGCCTTGTGCGCGTAGCGAGGCGCCGTGCAGTCGTACCGGCCCCTGCTGGGTTTCGAACGTATACACGATGTTTTCTTCGGCGTGCGCGAGCAGGCGCAAACCGCGCATGAGCCGCGGGAGGTCGGTCGTCGCGGACTCGACGGATGCCTTCGCTTCAACGAGCAGGCGCACGTTCCAGACGGGCACGATATCGAAGGTCTTCGCGTGCAGCCGCTCCAGCAGGACCACGTCCCATTCCGTTTTGGCGCGCTCGTGCGTGCCCGGTATCGAGGCCGGAACGCGCATTGAACTCACGACACGGTACGCGTGCGGGTTCTCCTGCGCGGCGTTGAGCCTTTGAGCCAGAGTTTCGAGGGCTTGTACGGCCAGCGCTTCGACAGCCGCGCCGCGCCGCTGCGACGCCCGGCCTTGCGCCACGGCTGCCGGCGTACCCGGCCGCGGACCATATGCATCGAGCAATGATACGTACTGCTGCACAAGTGGATCGGGCGCCAGGGCTTCGATCCGGCACAAGCGCGCAAGCGCCGGACTGTCCCGCAGATCCGCCAGCGCGGGCTCGAAGTCCGAGCCCTTCGCAAGCTCCGGCAAGGCGAGGACGTTTAGCACCGTTTCGTGAAGTCCCGCGTAATGGGCCTCGTGGTGCGCCAGAGACGCGGACGCATGCAGCCGCGCAAGGGCTTCGCGCTGCCAGGCTTGCAGGGCGCGCTGCTGTTTGGCTGGATGCGCAATCGCATTGACGGCCGCATGGATCTGCCGGCGGTCCTGATCGGCCTGTGCCGAAAGCGACGCAAATTCGCGCACCTGCGGGGCGCGGTGCCGCAGCACCATGGCCTGAAATGCGCGGTCTCCGGAATCGGCGTGCATGGCCTCGGTGATCATGGCCGCGAGCGCGTCGGTGAAACGCGGCTTCAGCGTCGCGTCCGGCGCTCGGCCATGCGCGATGGCTTCTCGCGCCTGTTCGATGACGCGTGCCAGCGCCGTCGCCGGATTGGCGTCTCCAGGCGGCAGCGCCGAAGCCGCGGCCTCTAGCGGCAAGCGATAACGGCGTGGGACGTCGCGAAGGATCTGTTCGAGCAGCAGAGCGGGTGAGGACATCGGCGGTTGTGCAGCATGCGCGTGCGGGGCGATGAGGAACATAGTCTCATAACCCCGCGCCCCGCTAGTGGCGGGTGTGTTGCGCACGTGCGGCGCGTGTCTTCGCTGCCTTTTTTGCCGCGGCGGAGCGGCCCGCTGCGCCCTTGGTCTGCGCAGCCTTCTTCGCCGCCGCCGAGCGGCTTGCCACGGGGCGGCGCGCCGCCGCGCTCTTCGCCTGCTTCGACACGGCCTGTGGCGACGCGCCCGCCCGGCTTTCGCCCTTGAGCACTTGCGTCGTCGTGCGCGAGCGTTTGGCCTTCGATTCCGTGCTCGCGCGGGCCGTTTTCTCGCCGTGGCCCGCCGCGCTATCCTTGGCGGCCTTCTTGCGTGTCGCTTCGCTGGTCTTGCCGGGCGCCGGCGGTTTCAGGTCCACACCGGCGCGCCGTGCCTTCGAAAGGCCGATTGCGACGGCCTGCTTCGCAGAACGCACGCCATGCTTGCCTTCGCGTACGCGATCGAATTCCTCCTTCACGAATTCGCCGGCCTGGGTACTTGCGGATTTCCCCGCGCGCTTGTCAGCGCGCGCACGCTCGATCGTTTTCTTCTCGGGCATTTTGGCTCTCCTTGATGAGTGACCCTCTCATCCCAGCAAGCACCGTTCCGCACAGGCGCGCGAAGACCACGCAAAGTCATCAGACCGCCACGAAAGCCGGGCGCGGATCGGCCGCGAGCATTTCGGCAACGAAGTCGAGAAACACGCGAGTCTTGTTCGGCAGCCGCCTGCCCGATGGATGCACCCCATGGATCGGCAATGGCGGCGGCGCAAAATCCTCCAGCACGCTAACGATCTCGCCGCTCGCCATCTCCGCGGCGAAGAGCCAGGCGGGCGCCTGAACCAGGCCCATATGGGCCAGGACGGCCGCGCGAATCTGCTCCGCGTCGCCAGTGCGGAAATTGCCGGACGGAACCTGCAGACCCGATCCTTCGACGTTCCCGAAACGCCATGGCCGCGGCTCGTGCAGGGGCGCGAAAACGACACAGGCATGCCGTTCGATTTCGTGTGGCCGTTCGGGGCGCCCGTGCTTTTCGAGGTATTGCGGCGTTGCGACGACAACGACCGGACTCGAGGCCAGATGCCTCGAAATCATCGAGGAGTCGGCGAGCGGTCCGATCTTGATCGAAAGATCGAAACCTTCCTCGACGAGATTGACGATTCGCTCCGTTGCGGAAAGGTCCACGGACACCTGCGGATAGCGGGAGAAAAACGCCGGCAGGTGCGGCACGACATACAGCCGCCCAAAGACTGGCGGCACGGTGACGCGGATCAGCCCGCCCGGAGACAGCTGGCCATGCCCGACGGAGGACTCGAGATCGGTGAAGTCGCCAATGATGCGCAAGCCCGCTTCGTAGACCGTTTGACCGGTCTCGGTAAGCGTCATGCTGCGCGAGGTGCGCCGCACCAGCTGAGCGCCAAGATAGCGCTCGAGCGACGCAAGCTGCTTGCTGACTGCAGGCTGACCCACGCCGATGTCGCGCGCCGCCGCGGCGAAACTCCCGCTTTCGACGATGCGAATGAAAAGCTTGAGCGCGTCGAGCCGGTCCATTGCTTCTTCTCCAAAACTTCCTGAGTGGAATGGATTCTATTCCATTTGGCCTTCTTCCATGGTGTAGATGGAATCGATATCGTCATGCCCATCGACAACGCATTCACGCAACGACTGAGCCATGATGAGCATCGGACAACGCGCAAACCTGATCGAAGTGCGGCACAGCCTCAGCGATGACGACCGCGAGGCGGCGAGGGCCTCGATCGAGCGCACGCAACGGCATTTCAACGAATTCCATGGCACGATGCGCGAGGCGTACGACGCCATGACCGCGCAGACGCCGGTGGCGGAGGGCGTCGGCATGGAGCGCATCGCGAGCGCGGACGTGCAAGGATGGTGGATTCGGCCGCGCGCCGCGCCTGCCCATCGCGCGATCCTGTTCCTGCACGGCGGGGCCTTTGTGCTCGGGTCTGCCTGGGGGTATCGCGGGTTCGCGAGCCAGATCGCGGTGCGCGCCGGCGTGGACACGTTCGTGCTCGACTATCCGCTTGCCCCCGAGCATCCGTTTCCTGCGGCGCACGATGCCGTGCTCGCCGCGCTGCGATGGCTGGCGCACGGCGGCATACGCGAAGTCGCCCTGGTTGGCGACTCCGCAGGCGGGGGCCTTGCACTGGCGGCTCTGGGTGTCGAGGAGCGGCGCACGTTGAACGTCGCGAGCGTGGCCGCTTTCTCGCCGTGGGTCGATCTGGGGTTGACGGGGCCGTCGTTCCACAGCGATGCGACGCGGGATGCCGTCCTGACGCGGCCTGTGCTCGCCAATGCCGCCGCGACGTACCTGGGCGCTTCCGATCCCGCGGATGGACGCGCGTCGCCGCTGCATGCCATTCCCGGGCGCCTGCCGCCCATCGCGCTCCAGGTGGGCACGGACGAGCTGCTGTTCGACGACGCGCGCCGTTACGCGGCGGCCGCGGCGGAGCAGGGCAACGAGGTCCAGCTGGAAATCTACGAAGGACTGCACCACGTCTTCCAGCGATCGACCCACGAGCTGTCGAGTGCGCGGTATGCGCTGGACGAGATCGCGAGATTCATCTCGCGGTGCTGGACGCCTGACACGTAAGTCTGCCTCAGCCCTGCTTGCGCACCTGCCCGATGGCGCGTTCGCGTGCCGCCTGCGCCTGTTGTACGAGCCGGTAGGCGGCGTAGTACTTGTAGATATTGCGCACGTAGGTGGTCGTCTCGATCCCGATCTTCTCGCCGGCCACGATCTCGACGTTGTTGAACCACTTGTCGGGCGAGAGCCCTCGGGCGGCCGCCTCCTTGCGCATCTTCGCGATCCTGGCCGGACCCGCGTTGTAGCTCGCAAACGCGAACAGGGCGCGGTCCGAGTCGGAAAAGTGCGCATCCGGGAAGTAGCGGGACATCAGGAGGTCCAGGTATTTCGCGCCGGCGTGGATGTTCGATTCCGTCACGCGGATGTCACCGACGGCCAGCTCCCTGCCGGTCGCCGGCATGAGCTGCATGATGCCGATCGCGCCAACGTGGCTGCGGGCGCTCTGATCGAGCTGCGATTCCTGGAACCCCTGCGCGGCGAGCATCAATGGATCGAAGTGATATTGCGCGCCGTACTTTTCGAAGAGACCGACCGTTTGCGTGAAGCGCTTCAGTTCGGCGTCCTCCGTATTGCTGGTGATCTGCTTGACGCGCTGCAGTTCCTGCTGCAGACGCACTTCCGCCACGCTCTGCTTTTTCACGTAGCCAACGTAGAAGTCGGTGATGGCCTGCTGGAGTTTGGGACTCTGCTTGCGGATCGCCCAGCCAATATAGCCGGCGTCACGCACGGCCATGTCGTCGTGCACCACGATGCCCGGCAGCACCTGCGCCCAGAATTTCGCCTTCCAGTCGTCGACGACGAGAATCTGGATCAGCCCGACATTGAGCATTTCCATGGCGTCCTCGTCCTCGAGCGCATCGGGCAGCAATACCAGCTTCATCGGCGGCTTGCCTTCTTTTTTGAAGCGCGCGTTCAGGGCGGTCAGACTCTCGAAATAGCTGCTGCTCGCACGCACGTGCACGGTCTTGCCGCTCAGGTCGTCGAGTTTGGTGAGCGCGGGCGACTTCGGACCGGTGACGACCAGCTCGCGAACCTGCTTGCGGTCGCGCGGCGCGACGAAGTCGACCTGCTTGAGCCGCGTTTCGGTGACGGTCAGATTGCCGGCGGCAATGTCCCCTTTCCCGGCCAGCAGAGCGGGAAGGAGCTGGTCGCGCGTCGTCGGGATGATCACGAGCGTCAAGGGACGCTTGCCGAGGCTGCTCCGGTACGTCTTGTTCAGGTAACGCTCGAAGTCGCGCATGAGCCCGGCGGTCAGCCCTCGCTCATGACCGAGCTCGTTGAAATAGAGCGTCCTGCTGTATGGCACCAGCACGCGGATCAGCCTGCGGTCGAGCATGGCATCGAAATCGCCGAACTTCGGCTGGATGGCGAGGTTGAGCCGGCGCGTGGTGGTGGAGGTGGGGGCCGCAAGGGGCGATGGCGCACTAGCTGGTGCAGCCGTCGCGGCCTGTGACGCCGCGGCTTGCGCAGGCGTTCCCTGGGCCGCGAGGCAGCCTGTCGGCCGGCTGGCAATACTCATCCCGAAAGCCAGGATGATCAGCAACGTATGAACAATGCGCATGGTGCCAGGGCCGAGTGTGACGCGCCCTCCCATCATGTCACAACCGCACGATCTGGCTATGGGCCCATGGTCCTATAGCGAAAACGAACAGCCGCTACTTTGCCGATGTCATGACGTCACAGCCGCCGTGCGTGCCAGTGCCTTTCAGGGTGAGCGTAAGCCGGCTGCCCCGGTTCGCCGTGATGATCTGCCCATAGCTCACCGTGGGAATGAACTGGATATCCGGTGCGACCGCGACAGGGGGATTCCTTGCGCCGTCGACGGTCAAATCGAGTTCCACGGTGACCGTGTCGATTGCGACGCCCATATCCTGCTTGCGCTCGGCCTGTTCCTTCCTGAAATTGCACAGGCCCGTGAGAACCTGCTCGAGAGCGGTCGGAATATCAACCGGCTTGCCCGGTGGGATCGGCGGCGTGTTGCAGCCGACGATCGTGAATGGCAAAGCGCAAAGGACCACGTATCGGCAAGCGCGCATTGGGTTCCCCTTCGATGAGCCAAAGGACGGCTTTGTCGAAGAGTGCCATGCGTGGGTGCGCAGTCAATCGGACCTATGGCCTATGCGGAAGCCCGCTTCGCCTCGTGAATCACCCGGTCAGGCGCGTCCATAGCGTTCGTATGCGGCGCGCGCGCTCGTCAAACAGATACGACGCTGCGAGCGCGATCAGGCCAGCGACGACCCCCGTCGCAATGTGTTCGAGAACATGAATGCGATAGTGACTCGTGTGCGCGTAGGCATCGCCGATGATGGTTAGGCAGCCCACCAGCAGCGCGTTGCCATAGCGATTCGCGTACCACTTCGCTGCTGGCGTGAAGGTGAGCAGCACGGCCAGCGCGCCGGTGAACAGTCCCGTCTTGAATGCGATGGTCCAATGGGGCAGGCTCATGACGTTGCCCCAGCTCCCCGGCATGCAGGTCATGCACGCACTGGTTGGCTGCCAGAAGCGCTGAACGAATAATTTCAGGCGGCGTTGCCATTCGCTTCCCATCACATACTCCCGGTGCAGGGTGTGCGGCCCCGCGGAAATCGTGCATCGCTTGCGCATTGTGCCGGGGCGCGCGCTGCGCTCCTGGCGCAAGCTACGCCGGGAGCGCGTTACGACGGTTCAATGCGCCATGGCGCCCGATGCCGGGTGATCCATGCCCATGGCGTCGTGCTTCATCGGCTTTTTCATCTGATCATGGCTCATCGCGCCGCCTTTGCTCATTGTATCGTGCGACATGGCGCCTTTATCCATGGTGTCCTTCTGCATCGAGTCCTTCGACATGGCGTCGTTCGACATCGCGCCGCTAGCCTGCGCGAATGCCCCCGCGCTCATGCTCAACAGGGCGGCCGAGATGGCGATGGCTGCGAATCGGATCGTGTTCATTTGCATTGCTCCTTGCTGGGTGGAAAAAACCGTTGCCCCTTTTGCGGGCGGAAGTGAAATGGAGCCGTCGCATGAAGTGGCGTATCAGGCGGCGGCAGGAAGACGTCACGAACCGCCGAACCAGTTGTAGCCCTGGTCGACCCAGTAGCCGCCTGGATACGTATTCGTGACGAAAATCTCGACGATGTGCTTCGGGTTCTTGTAGCCGAGCTTCGTCGGCATGCGCAGCTTCATCGGATAGCCGTATTTCGCCGGCAGGCGCTCGCCGTCGTAGTCGAAAGCGAGCAAGGTCTGGGGATGCAGCGCCGTCGCCATGTCGATGCTTTCGTAGTAGTTGTCGGCGCAGCGAAAGCCCACGTATTTTGCGGTGAGATCCGCATCGACCCGGCGCAGGAAATGCGCGAATGGCGTGCCGCCCCAGCGGCCTATCGCGCTCCAGCCTTCGACACAGATATGCCGCGTGATCTGCTCGGCGTGCGGCAGCGCGTACAACTCGGGCAGCGTCCAGACGCGCTGGCCCTTGACGAGCCCGCTGAGCCTGAGCCGATAGTCGCCGCCATCGACCACGGGCGCCTCGCTCTCGCTATAGAACGCGTTGAAGGGGAAGGGCCGCGTGATCTGGGCTTCGGTGTAGGTGGGTGCGAGCCGGGTTGGGTCGAACAGCCATGCCTGCACGCGATCGTTGAGCCGGGAAACGGCGCTGAGGAACGTGTTGACCGAGGCGTCGTCGGTGATCGTGCAGCCGGTCAGCAGCGAAAGACCGCCGAGCGTGAGCATGCGCTTGCCGAACAGGCGCCGTGACGGCATGTCGAGTTCGCGCCGTGCATCGACAAGAATCGCCGCGCGGTCGATTGCGATGATCTTGCGGTCTTGCGTGTTCATCTGGAATCCTTATCGATATCGAAGGATAGTGACTCGAATGGCATCGGTCGGCCTGGTCAGCGTCCGCGCAGCATGGTGAGCAGCGAGCGCGGCACGAGCGCGACCATCGTCACGTGAACGAGCACGAACGCCGCAAGCACGGACATCGCGCAAAAGTGCACGACGCGCGCGCGGTCGTATCCGCCCATCAACTCGCGCAGCAGTGGAAACTGCACCGACTTCCAGATCGCAAGGCCCGACAGCACGAGGACGACGAGGTCGGCGATCGCAACGAGATAGGCGAGTTTCTGCACGGCGTTGTACTGGCTCAGGTCGGCGTGCGAGAGCCGGCCCGTGAGCGCGGCGCGCAGGTCGTGCAGCACGGCGCGCGGGCTCAGCGGGAAGAACTTCGTGCGCCAGCGGCCGGTGGCGAGATTCATGGCGAGATAGAAGAGGCCGTTGAAAAACAGCAGCCACATTGCCGCGAAATGCCATTGCAGTGCGCCACCGAGCCAGCCGCCGAGGGTGACCGAGGTGGGAATGACGAAGCCCGCGAACACGGGAGATGCATCGTAAATGCGCCAGCCGGAGAACATCATGACCAGCGCCGCGAGCGCGTTGAGCCAATGCGTGACGCGCAGCCAGAGCGGCTGGATGGCGCGCGGGCGGCGCACGCTGGCGGCAAGTGCGGGCGATTCACCGATCGACGTGTGCATGGCGATTCCTGGTTAGCGCAGAGTTGACAGTGAATTCGCTGTGGCGCGCGTGCCGGTTACATCGCGTCGAGAATAAATTCGCGCGGCCGGGGCGGCTAAAAATAAGTCGCCGAGGCTGTAACCCAACGGGCATGGCGAACGAACTACCCGCAACGGGCGCACGCTCGCGTTACGCGAAAGAGGCAGAAGGTGGGTTTGACCAGCACATGGGCGGCGATGACGGAAGGGGCGACGCCCGGCGCGCGCGCCGGGGCAGCGCATGCCGTTGCGGGGCGCGAAGCGTTCGGCTACGCTCACGCGAACAGACGCGAAAGCGGTGGCGTTCGTAATCAGTTTGAAAGCTCGTCATTGCAAGACCCGGCGAGCACCATGCCCGCAAGCCCGTTAACCATTCGTCGCGACCATCCAGGACGACCTTTGCACTCCGCGGAAACCCGTCTCAAAGCGCTTTTCGTCAGCGGCCTGGAAGGCGACGCGCAAGCGTATCGCGACTTCCTCGAGGAACTCACGCGCCATTTGCGCGGCTACCTGCGCCGCCGCATCCCGCAGTTGCGCGACGACGTCGAGGACCTCGTGCAGGAGATCCTGCTGGCGGTTCACAACGCGCGTCACACATGGCGCCCCGACGAACCACTCACGGCCTGGGTGCACGCGATCGCCCGCTACAAGCTGATGGACTTTTTCCGCTCGCGCGCACGCCGCGACGTGCTCAACGACCCGCTCGAAGATCACACCGATCTCTTCGCCGCGCCCGACGACGAACCCGCGCAGGCGCGCCGCGATATCGGCAAGCTGCTCGAGCAGTTGCCCGACAAGCAGCGCCTGCCGATCGTCCACGTGAAGCTCGAAGGGCTTTCGGTCGTGGAAACGGCGAAGCTCACGGGACTCTCCGAATCGGCGGTCAAAGTGGGCATTCATCGCGGGTTGAAGGCGCTTGCCGCGCGCATCAGGGGAGCGCGATGAAAACCGACGATCTGATCAACCTGCTCGCCGCCGGCGATGCGCGCGTGGACCGCAAGGCGGTGCTGCGCCGCTTCGCGCGGGCGCTGGCGCTCGGTTTTGCGGGCTCGGTCGTGCTGATGAGCGTGGTGTTCGGCGTGCGGCACGATCTCATGAGTGTCATGCACACGCCGATCTTCTGGGCGAAGGTCGCGTTCCCGTTGTGCGTCGCGGCCGCTGCGGCGCTCGCGGTCAGCCGCCTCGGGCGGCCGGGCCGGCGCGGCGGCTATGCGTGGGCGCTGGTGGCGCTGCCGTTCGTCGCCGTGCTGGCGGGCGCATGGCTCGCGCTGGCCGACGCGGCACCCGCGCAGCGCATGCCGCTCGTGATGGGCCTCACATGGCGCACGTGCCCGTTCAATATCGTGCTGCTTTCGGTGCCCACGTTTGCGGCCGTGTTCTGGGCCGTGCGCGGTCTCGCGCCCACCCGCCTGCGCGCGGCGGGCGCGGTAGCCGGGCTCTTTGCGAGCGCGCTCGCGACCATTGCGTATTGCCTGCATTGCCCGGAGATGAGCCCGGCGTTCTGGAGCGTCTGGTACGTGATCGGCATGTTGTTGCCCGCCGGCATTGGCGCGTGGCTGGGGCCGCGGCTGCTGCGCTGGTAGCGGCGCGTGCCGATCAACTGACGTGAGCGCGCTTCACTGCTTCAGGAAGCGTTGCGCCAGGGCTTCGTACAGCGGCGGAGCGAATAGCCTGGAAACCTGGCTCGACACGAGCGCCGTCGCCATCAACGAGATCACGAGCGCATGCCCGTCGATCATTTCGATGACGATGACGAATGCCGTAATCGGGCTCTGCGTGACGGCGGCCAGATAACCGACCATGCCGAGCGCGATCAGCATCGGCAGCTGCATCTGCCCGAACACCATGTGCAGGGCATTGCCGATGCGGGCGCCGATCGCCAGCGACGGCGCAAAGAGGCCGCCCGGCGTGCCCGGCAGATACGAGCCCACCATCGAGGCCATTTTCAGCACGGGATACGCGACGCCGAGCTGCGAATGACCCTCGAGCATGCCGCGCGCTTCCGCATAGCCGCTGCCGAACAGATTGCCGCCGCTCGCCACGCCGATTACGGCGATGAACAATCCGCACACGGCACCGAACGCCACGGGCTGTTCCTTTCGGAGAACCAATAAACGGGCGGGCATCCATCGCTCGGTGTTGAGCAGCAGCCAGCAGAACACGCCGCCCGCGAGGCCGGTAATCACGCCGACCAGAATGACGGCGACCGCGAGCAGATCGGGCAGATGACTGCCGATGGCGATGGTGCCGAAGTAGACATAGTTGCCTTGGAGCGCAAGTGAGACGATGCCCGAAAAGATGATCGCCGCGATGATCACGCCACTCGTTCGCGCCTCGAAGCTGCGCGTGAGTTCCTCGATGGCGAAGACCACGCCCGCGAGCGGCGCATTGAACGCGGCAGAAAGGCCTGCGGCGGAGCCCGCGAGCGCGAGCTTGTATTCGAGGCCAACCCCATACATGCTGCGCAGCCGCGCCGGATAGAAGCGCCGGAGGCTGTACATCAGCGCGGCGCCCACGTGGATGGTCGGCCCTTCGCGGCCGATCGTGAATCCGCCGACAATGGCGAGGAACGACAGGGCGATCTTGCCGATCAGGATGCGCAGCGTGAGCAGGCGCGGGCCGAATTTGCGCACGTCGTGCAGCGTTGCGATGACCTGCGGGATGCCGCTGCCCTCGGAACCCGGAAACCAGCGGCGCGTGGCCCAGACGCAGAATGCGCCGATCGCCGGCGTGATGACGAGTGGCAGCCACCGGTTGTGGCCTGTCATCTGCACAAAGAGCGAGTAACCGAAGTCGACGAGCCGCGCATACACGACCGCGACGAGCCCGGTCGCGATGGCGCCGAGCCAGAACACGCCGAAATACAGCCAGCGTCGCCGGCTGCGCAGGATCGTGCGGCTGTCTACAAGGTCGGAGACTCGCATGAAGCGGCTGGGCCAAACCCCTCGTTCCGAAGCGTTGCCGGTCGTGCCGCCGCCAGGGCGACATGACCGGTCTTCGGGAGAGTAGCACGCACGCGTTTTTTCGCGCCAGCCGGTTTCACCCACCCGCCTTAGCGCAGGCCCCCGCTGGCGACGATATGCTCGCCCGTCAACCATTTGGCGTCGTCCGATGCGAGGAATACGACGGCCGAGGCGATATCGTCCGGCTGGCCCAGGCGTCCGAGCGGCGTCTGGCTGACCGTATGGCTTTCGAAATCCGAGCCGATGACGCCGGCCGCGTGGGTGCCCTCTGTCTCGATCATGCCAGGATTGATCGCATTCACGCGGATCTTGCGCGGTCCCAGTTCGCGTGCGAGCACACCCGTGATCGCATCCACGGCGCCCTTCGTGCCGCTATAGACAGCCGTTGTCGGCGGCGTAACCGTCGTCGCGACCGAACTCACGTTGATGACGCTCGCACCCTCGCCAAGATGCTTCACGGCCGCCTGCGTGGTGAGCAGCACGCCGAGCACGTTCGTGTCGAACTGCTTGCGGTATTGCGCCTCCGTGAGCTCTTCGATCGGCGCGAACTCGTAGACGCCGGAGTTGTTGACGAGGATGTCGAGGCGACCGTAAGTTTCGACGGCCGTGCCGATGATGCCTTGCGCGTCGGCCGCTTTCGACACGTCGCCGCCAACGGCGACCGCCTTGCCGCCAGCCGCGGCAATCGCGCTCACGACCGCATCGGCGCCCGCCTTGCTGCTCGCGTAGTTCACGACCACCGAAGCGCCTTCGGCCGCGAGGGCCTTGGCAATCGCGGCGCCAATGCCTTTCGACGCGCCCGTGACGACCGCCACCTTGCCTGCAAGTTTGCCCATCATGTTCTCCTTACCGTAAGTCGCAGCATCGAATGGAACCGGCGTCTAGACTCGTATGAAGCCATCAGCCGGCGATCACCACGAATCTAAAGGTCGGCGCCGCCGCGATAAAGCGGCCGGGCGCGAATTGACTGGCAGGATCAGCCGAACAATCGGGGCGCAGCAAAATGGAGTAAGCGGGCGCAGAAATTCCAGCGGCCTCGACCGCAAGGGCTTTTACCAGCGCTGGTGGACGTGAGGCGCGATCAGGCGTTCGTAAACGTCCCGCACGCGTTGCATCGCCGCGCCGGAGAGCGGCGCGAGGTTCGCCGCCGAGACGTTCGCCGCCGCCTGGGCCGCGTTCTTGCTGCCCGGAATGATGACGGAGACGGCGTCCTCCATGAGTATCCAGCGCAGGGCGAGCTGTGCCATCGAGGCGTCCACGGGTACCAGGCCGCGCAGTTCATCGACCGCCTTCAAGGCGACGTCGTACGGCACGCCCGAGAACGTTTCGCCCACGTCGAATGCCTCGCCATGGCGATTGAACGCACGGTGGTCGTCTGCCGCGAAAGCGGAATCGGCGGACAATTTGCCGGTGAGCATGCCGCTGGCAAGCGGCACTCGCGCAATGACCGCAACGTTTTTCCTGAGCGCCTCGCGGAAAAACAGCTCGGCAGGACGTTGACGGAACATGTTGTAGATGATCTGCACCGAAACCACGTTGGGATATTCGATCGCCTTCAGCGCTTCCTCCACCTTTTCGACCGAAATGCCGTAAAAGCGGATTTTGCCGGCGGCGACAAAGCTGTCCATCGCGTCGAACACCTCGGGGCGGTAATAGACCTCCGTCGGCGGGCAGTGCAGTTGCACGAGGTCGAGCGTGTCCACGCCCAGGTTCGCGAGACTCCGGTCGATGAAGCCTTCGAGTTCGCGTTTGTTCAGATAGCCGCTGGTCACATGCGGGTCGAGCCGGCGTCCGAGCTTCGTCGCCACGATGGGACGTTCGCCGCCGCGTTCGCGCAGCACGTCCCGGATGATGCGCTCCGAGCGGCCGTCGCCGTAGACGTCGGCGGTGTCGATGAACGTGACGCCGTGATCGAGCGCGGCGTTCAGCGCGGCTCTGGCGTCGTCTTCGCCGACGCTGCCCCACGAGCCGCCGATTGCCCATGCACCAAAGCCGATTTCGGACACATTCCAGCCGGTCCGCCCAAATTTTCTCTTCGAAAGCGTCATTTGCGTGCTCCTCCTGGGGTTTGCGCAGTTGTCTCGCAGGCGTTGCAATTGCCTCTGCGCCCGTAGTGTAGCTGGCTGTTTGCCGCGCTGCTGACGTGCTGTCGGTCAACGGCTACTTCGAGCCAACGATTCGGGCGTAAGCGGGTATCGGCAGATCGCTATCGTGGCAACTCAGGCAGACCGAAGCGAACACAAGGCAACCCCAAAACATTCAATTCACAGATGGTTTTCCACCAGCCCCCTTGAGCCAGAAACCGGCTCGCCGCTGGGCAAAGACATGTCACCGGCACCCGCCGCCTCCCCAAACTCAACCTCGACCTCCCCATTCAAAACCGCCCGAGCCCGCGCAACATCCATCGCACCTTCCCACCGTGCGACCACAATCGTGGCCACGCCATTACCGATCAAATTAGTCACAGCACGAGCTTCATTCAAAAAGCGATCCACGCCCAACAGCAGCACGAGCCCGGAAACCGGAATCTTATGCATCGAAGCAAGCGTCGCAGCGAGCGCAACAAACCCCGCTCCGGCCACCCCGGCAGACCCCTTCGAAGTCAGCAGCAAAACGCTCAGCACGACAAGCTGATCGAGCAACGAGAGATGAATGTTCATCGCCTGCGCGACGAAGAGGGCCGCCATCGTAAGATAAATCGCCGTGCCGTCCGCGTTGAACGTATACCCAGTTGGCAACACCATGCCGACAACCGGCCGCGAACAGCCGAGGTTCTCCATCTTGACGAGCATCTGCGGCAGCACGGCTTCGGTCGACGCCGTGCCGAACGTGATCAGGATTTCGTCGCGGATATAGCGGAGATACTTCCACAGCGAAAAGCCGCAAACGCGCATGACGAGCCCGAGCACCACCACGACGAAGACAATCGACGTCACGTACAGACAAAGCATCAGCTCGCCAAACGACGCCAGCGTGCCGAGCCCGTACTTCGCGATGGTGAACGCCATGCCGCCAAACGCGCCCACGGGCGCGACATACATGACGATACGCACGACGCCGAACATGCCTTGCAAGAACATGTCGAGCATATCGACGAGCGGCGCGGTACGCGGGCCGAGCTTCGCCAGCGCAATGGCGAACAGCACCGAGAAAAAGATGATCGGCAGAATCTCGCCGTTCGCAAACGCGCCGACGATGCTGTTCGGCACGATGCTCATGAGGAACCCGAGCGCCGTGTGATCGTGGGCCGCGTGCGCGTAGCTGGCGATCGCCGAGCTATCGAGGTGCGCCGGATCGATGTTCATGCCGCTGCCCGGCTTGATCACGTTCACGACGACGAGGCCCACGAGAAGCGCGATGGTCGATGCCACTTCGAAGTAGAGCAGCGCCTTCACGCCTACGCGGCCCGCCTTGTGCAGATCGTTCATGCGGGCAATGCCCACGACCACCGAAGCGAAGATGATCGGCGCGAGCGCCATGCGGATCAGCTTGATGAAGAGGTCGCCAAGCGGTTTGAGATCGGCTCCGATATCCGGATAGAAGTGGCCGACGAGAATGCCCGCCAGGATCCCGATCAAGACCTGTATGTAGAGCTTCGAAAGATACTTTTTGAGTTTCGAGGGCCGCATGTCTGTCTCCTGAGCATGGCGCCATCCAGGTGAATTCCGGCGACCGCCAACCGCCATGCGTGCAGCGGTTGTGTTTCCGGTCGCGCTTTTCTCTTCGCTGCGGCGTCAGCCCGCGAGCTTCTGCATTTCCGCAAACAGATCGGCCTTGCCCTCGAAGCCGATACCGGGCAGGTCGGGCATCGTGATGTAGCCGTTGTCGACCTTCACGCCATCGGGGAAGCCGCCATAAGGCTGGAACAGGTCTGGGTACGACTCGTTGCCGCCGAGCCCGAGACCCGCCGCGATGTTGAGCGACATCTGATGGCCGCCGTGCGGAATGCAGCGGCTCGCGGACCAGCCGTGCTGATGCAGCATCTCCAGCGTGCGCAGATATTCGACGAGGCCGTAGCTCAACGCGCAGTCGAACTGCAGCCAGTCGCGGTCGGGACGCATGCCGCCGTAGCGGATGAGGTTGCGCGCGTCCTGCATCGAGAACAGATCCTCGCCGGTCGCCATCGGCTCGTCGTAATAGTTGCGCAGCGTCGCCTGCAATTCGAAGTCGAGCGGGTCGCCCGGCTCCTCGTACCAGAACAGGTCGTATTGCGAGAGCGCTTTCGCATACTGGATCGCCGTGTCCAGATCGAAACGGCCGTTGGCATCGACAGCCAGCTTCTGGCCGTCGCCCAGCACGCTCAGGATTGAATCGATGCGGCGCAAGTCCTCGTCGAGCGACGCGCCGCCAATCTTCTTCTTCACGACCGTGTAGCCGCGGTCGATATAGCTGCGCATTTCGTCTTTGAGCTTGTTGTGGTCCTGGCCTGGGTAGTAGTAGCCGCCCGCCGCATACACGAAGATCTTGCGGTCGGGCTGGCCGTTGCCGTAGCGGTCGGCGAGCAACTGGAAGAGCGGCTTGCCTTCGATCTTCGCCACGGCGTCCCATACCGCCATGTCGATCGTGCCGATCGCAACCGAGCGCTCGCCATGGCCGCCCGGCTTTTCGTTGGTGAACATCGTCGCCCAGATCTTGTGCGGGTCGAGGTTGTCGCCCGCGTCGTTCACGAGCGAGGCGGGATCGGCTTCGAGAATGCGCGGGATGAAGCGCTCGCGCATCAGCGTGCCCTGGCCATAGCGGCCATTCGAGTTGAAGCCATAGCCGATGACAGGCTTGCCGTCGCGGATCACGTCGGTGACCACGGCGACGAGGCTGAGCGTCATCTTGCTGAAGTCGATATAGGCGTTGCGGATCGAGGAACTGATCGGCACGGTTTTTTCGCGGATTTCAACGATTCTCACGGGTGTCTCCTGGTGGCACGGCCAGCATGCGCGGTCGTTCTCGCGGTCGTTCGCGATGCGCTGGCTGTGGGAGACGCTAGGTTATGCGCCCGGATCGGCACTATGATTCACTTGTTTTCACATCTTTATTAACTCACGGTGAAGAATGACCTGACCTCCTACCTGGAGTTTTTCGTCCTGCTCGGACGTTACGGAAACCTTTCAAGCGTTGCGCGCGATATGGACATCACGCCGCCGGCGGCGACCAAACGGCTCGCGCAGCTCGAGGCGCGCCTGGGCGTGCGCCTCGTCAACCGGACCACCCGCAGCGTGAGCCTGACCGCCGAAGGCGAGACCTTCCTCCACTACGCGACGCGCATCCTTGCCGAAGTGAAGGAGATGGAAGATGTGGTGTCGTCGAGCCGCTCCGTCACGCGCGGTTTGCTGCGCGTGAACGCGACGCTCGGCTTCGGGCGCACGACGATCGCGCCGCTCGTTTCGGAGTTTGCGAGGCGGCATCCGCATGTCGAAGTGCAGCTCGATGTCACCGACCGGCCGATCGACCTCGTCGAAAGCGGCGTGGATCTGGCGATTCGCTTTGGCGAACTGCCCGACAAGCGGCTCATTGCGCGGCGCATCATGACGAACCGCCGCTTGCTGTGCGCGTCGCCGCGCTATCTGGAGACGCAGGGCACGCCCGCAACGCTCGGCGATCTCGCCAACCATCAATGCATCGTGCATCGGCAGAACGACAACGCTTACGGCATATGGCGCCTCGAGCGCGGCGGCGAGGCACATTCGGTGAAGGTCCACGGCATGCTGTCGAGCAACGACGGCGATATCGTGCTCGGCTGGGCGCTCGACGGGCACGGCATTCTGCTGCGCTCGGAGTGGGACCTCGCGAAGTATCTGGAGAGCGGGCGCTTGCGCGTCGTGCTGCCCGAGTTCGTGCAGCCGCTGGCCGATTTGTTCGTGTACTACCCGAACAAGCGCAATCAATCGGCGCGTGCGCGAGCGTTCATCGATTTTCTGGCGGAGCGGTTCAATCGGCACGCTGCAGTGGCTGCGCCCGCGCAATCGGGCGCGTAAAGCCCTTGTTTGTCTACTCGCGCTGCAGACAATCCATCCGGCTGGAAAGCGAGCGGTGGTCATTACAGCCGGCCAATGTTTGCGGTAACGTGCGCGTTTGCAGAGGCTGGTATGACGCCACGAACAGGAGAGAGACAGATGACAAAGCGAGTGATAGTGACCGGCGGCAGCGGCCTTGCCGGCAAATGGGTGGTCGAGAACCTGGTCGCGCACGGCTACGAAGTGTTGAATCTGGACCGTGTGCCCATGCCGAAGCGCACCGCGCGCACGCTGGTCACGGACATCACCGACGCGGGCCAGGTTTTCAATGCGATCGCCTCGACTACGGCGCCGGTGGAATTCGCCGACGACCTCGAGCCGAAACCGATCGACGCGATCGTTCATTTCGCGGCGATTCCTCGCATCATGTTGACGACCGATAACGAGGTCTACCGCATCAACGTGATGGGGACTTACAACATTCTCGACGCCGCTGCGAAGCTGGGGGTCCGCAAGGTGATCCTGGCCTCGAGCGAGACGACTTACGGCGTGGTGTTCGCCCACCGGCATCGCGATCCGGCGTACTTTCCGCTCGACGAGAACTATCCGGTGGATCCGATGGACAGCTACGCCACCTCGAAAGTGGTCAACGAAGTGACCGCCAAGGCATTCCAGGCGCGCACCGGGTCGGACATTTACTGTTTTCGCATCGGCAATGTGCTCGATCCCGAGGACTACGCGAAGTTCTCCGCGTGGCTCAAGGACCCCGCGCTGCGCAAGCGCATTGCATGGAGCTATATCGACGGGCGCGACCTCGCCAACGCATGCCGCCTCGCCATCGAAACGGACGGCCTCGGCTTCGAGATCATGAACGTCGCGGCGGACGACGTGTCGTCCGACTTGCCGACCCAGACGCTGCTGGATCGCTACTATCCGGGCGTGCCGGTCAAGAAGGCCCTCGGCGAGTTCGAGACGCTGCTCAGCAACGAGAAGCTCAAGCGGCTGCTCGGCTGGCAGCAGCAGCACTACTGGCGCGACGAGGCAAAACGCTTCAATCCGTAAGCGCTGCAAACGCACGGGGCCAGCGAGTGCTGGCCCTGTTCACGACATCGACGCTCCCGGCGTTATGCCGCCAGCTTGAGCGCTTGCGAGAAGTCCGCGATCAGGTCGTCGATATCCTCGATGCCCGCCGACAGCCGCAGCATGCCGTCGGAGATGCCCATCGCCTTGCGCGTCTCGGCACCGGCTTCGAAAAAGATCGTCGGCGCGACGGGAATGATGAGTGTGCGCGTGTCGCCGAGGCCGGTCGCCTTGATCGGCAGTTCGAGCGCGTTGACGACGTCGATCATGCGCTCCGCGTTGAGCAGTTCGAACGCGAGCAGCCACGACGCGCCCTTGAAGAGCGCCTGGGCAACCTCGTATTGCGGATGGCTCTTCAAGCCCGGGTAGAACACCTTGCCGATGGCTTCGTGGCCTTCGAGAAACTGCGCGAGCGCGAGCGCATTGTCGCTGCTTTGCTTTACGCGCAGGGCGAGCGTTTCCGCGCCCATGGCGATGGCGTGCGCCTGCTCGGACGACAGCGATGCCCCCATGTCCCGCAGGCCCTTCTTGCGGATCTGCAGGAGCCCCTGATCTTTCGCCGCCGAACGCCGATAGTCGTCGGCGATGTTCGGATACGCGCTCCAGTCGAACAGGCCCGTATCGGTCACCGCGCCGCCGAGCGCGGCGCCATGGCCCGCGATGGTCTTCGTCAACGAGTTGATGACGAGGCTCGCGCCGACCGCCTTCGGCTGGAACAGGGCGGGCGAGGTAATCGTGTTGTCGACGACGTAGACGATGCCGCGCTCGCGGCACAGCTCGCCGATGCCTTGCAGGTCGGGAATCTGCGTGCCCGGGTTCGCGATGGTCTCGACGAACACCATGCGCGTATTCGGCTGGATGGCGTTCTTCACGTTTTCGGCGTCGCAGGCGTCGACGGTCGTGACTTCCACGCCGAGCGTGCGCAACGTGCCGAACAAGCTGTTGGTGTTGCCGAACACATAGCGGCTCGACACGAGATGATCGCCCGCGCGCAGCAGCGTGAGGAAGGTCGCCGTGATCGCAGCCATGCCGGTGCTGAAGCAGACCGTGCCGGTGCCGCCTTCCAGGCTCGTGATCTTGCGCTCGAGCGCGGCCGTCGTGGGGGTGCCTTGCCGCGCGTAGTTGAAGCCGCCTTTTTTCGTGCCCTGAAACACGCCGATCAGGTCCTCGACGCGCTCGAAACCATATTGCACGGACGTATGAATCGGCTGGCGCACGCCGCCGTGCTCGGTGCCCGCGATCCTGTCGCCGTGAACGATGCCAGTGGTGAAGCCTTGCTTGCTCATGCTTACTCCGTTTCCCAAGTCGATTGCGTTTGGCACATTATCGCCTGTAACGCGCGTTGCCGGCAGCGGGGACGCACCGGGCCAATCCGGCGAGCGCTAACGCAGTTCGGACTCCGACGGTTCCAGCACGCTGCGCAGCTTGCCGAGCAGCCAGTTGACGAGCGCGTTGTTGTGCCGATAGTGATTCCAGGTGGGAATCTGGCGGGCGCCCAGAATGCGTTTGAACTCATAGGACGTCGCGCCCAGTTCGATTTCCTCGTAGCCTTCGCGAATGCCGAATTCGACCGTGCGAATGAACATGGCGAAGTACAGGCCGTATTGCTGGCTCTTGTCGTAGTCAAGCCCGATGTAGCGGTTGACGAGATGCCGTCCCTTGCCGATCAACTGGGTGAAGCCGATCAGCTCGTCGTCGAGAAAGTACAGCAGATAATGGCTCAGGCCGCGGGTATTGGCGAAATACTCCGGCGTGAGCTTCTCGAACTTCAACTCGGCTTTTTGCCAGGTGTTCAGATAGAGCGCATACACTCGGGCGACGAGGTGATCGGGCAGACCCGCGCATTCTTCATAGCGCAGCGCGGCGGCCTTTTTCAGCTTGCGCTTGAGCAGGTTTCTGCGGTCGCTCTTCATGGCCTGGTAGTAGTCCGGGCCGATCGACAGCACCGGCACGGGCAGGCCTTTCGCGGCCACGAAGCCGCGCAGCGGCAGGTCCTCGGCGAAACCCTTGTACGCGAGCAGGCTCCCTTTCTTCGCAAGCGCCGTGCTGATGGCCGCGAGCGTCTCCTGCGAGACTTCGCCCTCGATGCGGCCGGCATCGACGGTCGGATGCCCGATACAGGCCAGCTTGAGGCGGATCCAGCTCAGGCTGTGCTTTAGCCAGCCACTGGGCAGCAGCGTGTTGAGCCGGAAATCCATCACGAAGTAGGGCGCCACGGTAACGAGCGCGTTGTCGCGGTACACGGCGAAATAACCGAAGCTGAAATCGTCCAGCCGGGCCGTCTGAAAGGCCTGGTAAAACTCCGCTCCCTCCGGCTCGTCGCGCAGAAACCCCTCTGGCGGAGCGGCCAGGTCCTCGATGTGCAGCATGGATAGCGGTCCCTTTTTTCTGTTTGCTTTGTCGACTGCCCAACGTCGGGCACCGATTGTCGGCGATCTTCGCTTCGTTGTCGATTGGCATCGCCGCGCTCGCGCAGGCCTCAGAGCTGCGAATCGAGCAGGGCGGCCGCGTGTTCGAGCAGCTTTTCCTGGAGCGAACGGCGGCGCCAGTCTTCGAGCGTGATGCGTTTGGCGAGGGCGGCGTCGGCATCGAAAATGGCCGTCTGCTGGCGCGCGAAATCGCGGTCGTAAATGTTGAGATTGGCCTCGTCGTTGAGCTTGAACGAGCGGCTGTCGAAGTTGGTCGAGCCGACCGACACCAGATATTCGTCGACGACGATCAGCTTGCAATGGAACATCGTCGGCTGATACTCGTACATCTCCACGCCCGCCGCGAGCAGGTCGCCCCAGCACGCGCGCGACGCCTCGCGCACCGTGTGGGTGTCGATGCGCTTGCCGGGGGTGATGATGCGCACCTTCACGCCGCGCTTCACCGCTTCGACGATCGCGTTGATCGTCAGCTTGTCCGGCACGAAGTACGCCGTCGACAAATGGATGGAGTGCGCGGCGGCGGTGATCGCCATGAGGTACATCAGCTCCATGTCGTCGCTGCCGCCCGAGGGCGAACTGCTGAACATGTGCGCGAGGCCGTCGCCCGCGGCGTCGATCTCGGGAAAGTACTCCGGGCCGTGCAGCACATTGCCCGTCGACTTGACCCAGTTGTCCATGAAGACCGCCTGCATCTGTCCGACCGCCGGGCCTTCAATGCGAAGGTGCGTGTCGCGCCAATGCTTTTCGTCCTGCGCGTGGCCGGTCCATTCGTCGGCGATACCCACGCCGCCCGTAAAGCCGATGCGTCCGTCGATCACGAGCAGCTTGCGGTGCGTGCGGTCGTTCATGCGGCCAAGACCCGTCCAGTGCGGCTTGTGATACAGCACGAGCTGGGCACCCGCCTCGCGCAGCATGCTTTGATAGCGCTTGTCCATCTTCGACGAACCCATCCAGTCGAGCAGCACATGCACAGCGACGCCCGCGCGCGCCTTGTCGGACAGCGCGCAAGCGATTTCTTCGCCAATCGCGCCGGACCAGTAAATGAAGGTTTCGAAGGTAATGGTGTGCTGCGCCGAGCGGATGCCCGCCAGCATCGACGGAAAGATTGCGTCGCCGTTCACGAGCACCTCGAAGCGGTTGCCTTCCACGACGGGCGGCCCGAGCAGCAGCCCCATCGAACGGATGAACTGCGGACTGTCGCTCGCGTAGAGCCGGTTGATCTTGTGCTCGATCTTCTTTTCGCCGCTCGTGAGGTTCGCGATCACCAGGATGACGACGAGCGTCACCGCGACCGTCACGACAATGAGGGCAATGGTCGACATGCGTGGGCCTCGCCTCGCGGATGGTAACGATGCCCTGCTGTAGCACATTGCATGCGCAAGCAGCGCCGCTCGATCAGTCCGGCTCGTCGGCTCCGGCCATGTCGTCCAGATTCGCCTGCAATTTCATGATGACGCGCTGCAAGGTCTTGATTTCGTTGACGGTCACGCCATTGGAGAGCTGGTTGACCCAGGGGGCCTGAAGACGCATGGCCGCTTCGAAGGCTTGCCGGCCCTCGTCGGTCAAAACGACAAGCTGCGCGCGGCGATGGTGGGGGTTGGCCTCGAAGCGGACCAGACCGTCGTTGGCGAGGTCGTTCACGATCCGTTGCACGTTTTGCCGATTGGCCCCCAGGTCGCGGGCGATCCAGGCCACTGGCTGCGGCCGCTCCGCGGCTCGGATGGCGCCGAGCATTTGCCAGCGTGCGCTCGTGAGCCCGAGGCCCTCGACCAGGCGGTCGCCCGAGGTGAGCAGGGCGCTATTGAGCCGGAAGAGGTCGAGCATGATGCCCGACAGAAGTTCGCCGGCCGGTGTTCTCGCAGGTTCATGCATATGTCACCTTATTTTCAAATTGACATCATCATGTCAATTTACTATAAATTAGCCATGACCGGTTGACATCATGCTTTTAGACTCTGGAGTGCACCATGCTGCAATTGCGACCGCTTGATCCTTCTTTCCCGATCGAACGCCAACTTGCCATTGACGCCGAGCCCGTTGTGCTCGTGAATGTATTCACACTGGATCTGGCCGATGAGGCGAAGTTTCTCGAGGCCTGGCAGGAAGACGCTGCGTTCGTGAAACAGCAAGCCGGCTTTATTTCAACGCAACTCCATCGGGCGCTCGGAGAGCAGGCGGCTTATTTGAATTACGCGGTCTGGGAATCCACGGCGCATTTTCGGGCGGCGTTCTCTGCGCCGGCGTTCCGGTCGAGCCTGGGCGCTTACCCTTCCTCGGTGATCGCGTCGCCGCATATCTTCCAGAAAGTGGCCGTGCCGGGTATTTGCGAGAGCTAGCTTTATTTGCCGTCGTTGCGGCTTGATTTCAGGTCGCTATCTGATGCCGGCCCTTGGCCGCGTGGCGGCGAAGAGCGGGCAAAGCGTGGGAAAACAACGGCATGATCAATGGGTGGCGGCGGGCAGAACCGTTGAGATCACACCGGTCGCGCTGGCAACGAGCACGTAGTCGCCGGCTACGCCGACCCAATGGTAGCCGCGCGGGGGCGCTTTCAGGCCGTGCTGGTTCCAGTTTTCGACCACGAAAATCCGGTCACGGTACTCAGGCGGCAGGCGGTCGCCGCGCTGCCAGTCGCGATGCGGAATCGCACCCACCGGACGGTTGGCTCGTTCGATCGACGTGGGCGGCGGGTTGCCCGGACGGTGTTCAGGCTGCGATGCGAACGCGGTGCCTGTCGTTGCGAGCAGGGCGGCAATAATGAAGAATGTCGTGACTTTCGCTTTCATGGTGAATGCTCCAAATAGCGTTCAAGAAAAGAGGAAGTGAGATGAAATTTCCTTAGGAATGTTGATCACTCACTAACGGATTCACTTCCACCGGATTCGCTGGCGCGACGCTCCTCATCGGCGACGCGGTTCGACGTGCGCTTCTTGACGAGGGATTCGCCGTGCGGGACAGAGGTCGGCGCTGGCAAGCGGGCCATAGCCATGAACGGCGCCATCATGAGGAGGCCGGCAATCGCGAACGAGGCGTTGAGTCGGTTGATGTACGAGTTCATGGTTTTCTCCCTGGCAATGAAATAAAGGATGACTAAATTATCGATGGATTGACTCGAGGTTCGAGGGGAGCCCCGGGAAGACTGCGTCCGAATCCAAAGCTTGCACCAAGTTTACATTTCGTAAGATTTGCTTTCAAGCAATGGAGGTGAAGTTTTTGTGCGGCGTATCGCCTCACAAAATTGGAGCGCGAACACGGCGGAGGTGGCCGCCAGAGCCGCAAGGCGAGCCGCGGCCGGGCGTGTCAGTCAGTGACGGCCAGCCTGCGTTGCACAGACCAGCCGGGGAACAGGCTCAGAGCGCGAGGACGCGCGCCTCGCCCGCAAGATGCCGGACATGCCGCGGCGCTTATGTCCCCCAGCGCGCGCACGGCAACCGCTTGAAGTCAGGCGATCGCGCCCTCCCTGAGCCTGAACGCGGCCACGGTCTCGCGAAGCGCGTGCGCCTGCTCGGCCAGCGCATACGTCGCAGCCGATGCTTCCTCCACGAGCGCCGCGTTCTGCTGCGTGACCTCGTCCATTTGCGTGACGGCGATGTTCACCTGCTCGATGCCCGTCGACTGCTCGCGCGACGCCGTCGAAATATCCTGCACGGTGCCGGAAACCCGCTGCACGGCTTCGACGATCTCGTCGATGATGTGGCCGGCGTCGGCCACCTGGGACGATCCACTTTCGACGTGTTCCTTCGACTGTTCGATGAGCGCCTTGATCTCGCGCGCCGCGCTCGCGCTGCGCTGCGCGAGCGTGCGGACTTCGCCCGCGACGACGGCGAAGCCGCGGCCTTGCTCGCCCGCGCGCGCCGCTTCGACGGCGGCGTTGAGCGCAAGGATGTTGGTTTGAAACGCGATGCCGTCGATCAAGCCGATGATCTCGCCGACCTTGCTCGAACTGTCCGCAATGGACTGCATCGTGCCGACCACGCCGCGCATTACCGTGCCGCCGCGCGCCGCGGTCTGCGCCGCCGTCCCCGCAAGCGAGCTGACGTGCTCCGCGTTCTGCGCGTTCATGCGTACGATCGACGTCAGCTCTTCCATGCTTGCGGCCGTTTCTTCGAGCGACGCCGCCTGCTCTTCGGTGCGCGAGGACAGATTCTGGTTGCCCGAGGCGATCTGCGCGCTCGCGGTTGCCACGCCTTCGGCATTGGCGCGGACCTCGCTCACCACACGGGCGAGGCTCGTCTGCATTTTCGCGAGCGCAGTGAGCAGCTCCGCGGTTTCGTCGTCGCCATGCGCGTGCAGATCGGTCGACAGGTCGCCGTCGGCGACCTCGCGCGCAAAGTCCACGGCGCGGCCCAGCGGGCTCGTGACCGTGCGGCTGAACAGCACGCCGCCCGCCAGCGCGAGCAGGAACGCGACCACCATCAGCACCGCGCTCACGATGGTGGCGTGCGCGGCCTGCACCGCGGCCTGGGTGGCCACTTGCGCGTTGGCGGCGGCAATGGTCTGCGCGGCGCGGTCGAGCAACTGGGCTGGCGCGCGATCGACGCCGGCGACCACGGTATCGCCAGCAACGGGATCGGCGCCCGCCGCCTTGAACGCCTCGAAGCCCTTGCGATACCCCTGGCCCATCGCCTCGTGCGCCTCGGCGAACTGCGCGACGAGCGTGCGCGCTTCGCCTTCGGGCAGTTTCGTTTCGAGCGCGGCGGCGAGATCGTTCACGGTACGCTCGCGCTTCTGAAACGCGCTCCAGTAACGATCGAGTTTTTGCGGGTCCTTGCCGCGCAGGAGTGTGTCTTTCCACTCCTGCACCTGCAGCTTAAACTCGACGAGCGTGGCCGACACCATGCGCTCGCTCGCGGCAGCGTCCTGCACGGTGGTGCGGTAAGTATCGATGGCTTCGTTGAGCGTGTGGATGCCGTAGAACGCACCCGCCGACATGAGGGTGAGGGACGCGGCGAAGGCGAGAGGAATCTTGCGGCTGAGTTTCATGGGAGTCGTATGGCTGTAAATGCAGGGGCGCATGACGCGCCGACCTCCTTATTACGGCTCGAGCCTGCTGTTCTTGAGTTTTCGCGCATTACGCCTGCTTTCGTCATACATATGCCGTTGTAAACACCTTGCGCGTGCAGCGCCGCGAGCTAGAACTCGGCCTCCCCTTCAACCGCTTCGAAATGAAACTCGGCCGCAGAGTCCGGGTCTGGCGTCGAGGTGCCGTCGCCCCTTGCGGCGCGATTCGCGGCATTTACGTCGCTTGCGAGAAACACGATGCCGCTTGTCACGCAGCCACCCAGCAGCCAGAACAGCGGATACCAGTAGAAGAACGGCATGCCGTCCCACATGGGATCGATCGTGTCCCAGGCGGGCACGGCGATGAGGGCCAGCCTCGGCAAATACAACAGGGAAAGCCAGGCATCGGCTCGCAGCGAAGCGAATGGATACCACGTGTCGAGGACCGTGTTGTTGCGGGAGACGGTAGCGAGGCCGAAGCCCACCGCGCCGGTGTTCAGATAGTGAGGTTCCATTGGCGGACCCAAGATGTTGATCCGCTAACAGAACACTCAGTGTTCCGGTCGTATTCCAGCTGGCCCGGCGCGCAGACGCAGCCGTTTTTAGCGCGTATGTACCGGCGTGTATTTGCCGCTGGGCTCGGCGCCCACCTCACGCGCGGTTGATAGAATTGCGCAACGCGCAAGCCACCCCTCGACTCGAAGGAGCCAGTCTGCATGACACGGAACACGGATACCGAGTTTTTTCGCCTTCTCGCCAACAGCTATCGCCGCCTGTTGGGCGTTGCGCTCGTACCCGAAGGCATGAGCGACACGGAGAGCGCGGCCTGGCTCTACGAGCACGCGCCGTTCGGCTTGCTTGCGCACGGCACGCAGGCGGACCCCGTGTTCATGTATGGCAATCGTCGCGCGCAAGCGATCTTCGGCTACGACTGGGACGAAATCACGGCGCTGCCTTCGCGTCTTTCCGCGCAGGCACCCGAGCGTAGCGAGCGCCAGTCATTTCTCGATTCGGTGACACGCGAAGGCTTCGTGAAAGACTATCGCGGCATCCGCATCACGAAATCGGGGCAGCGCTTCTGGATCGAGTGCGCGACCGTATGGCAACTGATCGACGAAGCCGGTGTGCTGCACGGGCAGGCCGCGATGATTCCGCACGTTGCGCCTTGCTGACGCGGGCTTGCGGTCGTGAAGCCCGCCATCATTTCGCATTCTGCGAACCCTTGCGGTTCGCTTGCGGCGCTGCCACGGCGTAGCCCGCGAGGAAAACATCGATTGCCCGGTTTACGACCTCCAGCAATTTCGCGCGCGAGGCTTTGACCTCATAGCCAAGCGTCGCGATTTCGACCAACTCGGCTTCGAGCAGCGCCAGCAGATGGTGCGCGGCGACGCCTGGGTCGCACGGCCGGATTGTGCCCGCTTCGATCGCGCTCGCCAGAAAATCGCGCACGTGCATCAAGCCCCGTTTCGGACCCGATTCGTACAAGGTCCGCCCCACGTTCGACCGGTCGACCTCCTGATAGCACAGCCGGCGCGTGGCCAGAAAAGAGGGCTGCAGCACGGCCGTCAGGTAGTGCACCCCAAACGCGACGAGCGACTCGCCCAGCGGCATATCGAGCGTCAGCTGACTGAACGCATGGCGGATTTCCGTCCCGGCGCGGCTTGTCATTGTTTCAGCAAATAACGCCTCTTTCGACTCGAAATAGCTATACAGCGTCGCCTTCGACGCACCCGAACGAGCCGCGATTTGCGTCATCGACGCCTGCTCGAAGCCGACGTCCCGGAACACAGCCAGCGCGGCTTCGATGATGGATTGACGCTTTTCTTCGGTCTTCTTTCTCATGGGGTCTCCCTTCCTCACTCGCTCTCAGGCCGGGACGCGAGCGCCCGCGCCAATACCCCGGCCCGTCACGGATTGAAACATTCGTTGCCGGGTAAGGCGATTGACAGCCATCGATCGTTCCATTATAAACCATGCCGTTCAGTTTAGTTATGTGACCGGGAACATCCAATTCAGGGTTGGAAGCTGATGTGCAACGAGGCATCAGTCTTTCCGGGCTGCAAGACTTCAACCGCTTAGTACTGCGAGTCAATGGCTTTGCGCCTGCCCATGTTCCGGCAAGGCGAGTCAACGCACGATTCGATGGGATATATGCCACAAGAGATTCATGCTAGAAAGAGGCGGAGCTGGAAGAGCCAACGCCTGGGCGCGGCGCTTTTCTGCTCGACCGCCATATTGATCGCCGGCTGTCAACGTCACGACGCTGGGATGCCCGCCAACCCCGCCAGCCAGAGCGTCGAAGTCGGCGTCAAGACGCTCGCACCGCAGCGCATCGTGATGACGGCCGAGCTTTCCGGCCGGCTTTCGTCCCTCAAGGTCTCGGATGTGCGGCCGCAAATCGGCGGCATCGTGCAGAAGCGGTTCTTCGTCGAGGGTTCGGACGTGAAGGCGGGGCAGGTGCTCTACCAGATCGATCCGGCCACCTACCAGGCGACTTACGATCAGGCGCGCGGCACGCTCGCCAAGGCGCAGGCAACGCTCGCTTCCGCAAAGACGAAAGCCGACCGCTACGCACAGCTCGTGAAGATCAACGCGGTCAGCGCGCAGGACAACGACGATGCGATCGCGGCCGTTCGCGAGGACGAGGCCGACGTGATTGCGGATCGCGCATCGCTCGAGTCGGCGCGTATCAATCTCGGCTACACGCGGATCACGGCGCCCATTTCAGGCCGCATCGGCGCTTCGTCGGTGACGGAAGGCGCGCTCGTGACCTCGGAGCAGACCACGGCACTCGCCACCATTCAGGCATACGACGAGATGTACCTCGACGTCACGCGCTCGAGCGCCGACTGGCTGCGCTTGCGCAAGGCGTTCGCCTCGGGCCGGCTCAAGCGCGCGGGCACGGGCGCGGCGGTGCAGCTCGTGATGGAGGACGGCACGCCGTACGCACACGCAGGCGTGCTGCAGTTTTCGGGCATCACCGTCGACGCGACGACGGGCTCGGTCACGCTGCGCATGGTCTTCCCGAACCCGGACGGCGAACTGCTGCCCGGCATGTTCGTGCGCGCGCAGCTCGACGAGGGCGAGAGCACGAGCGCGCTGCTCGTGCCGCAGCTTGCGGTCACGCGCGCGTCGGACGGCGGCGCGAGCGTATGGGTCGTCGATGCGACGGGGCATGCGAAGCAGGTGGCCGTGCACGCGGACAGCGCCTATGCAGACCAGTGGATCGTCACGAGCGGACTGAAGGCCGGCGATCGCGTGATCGTGAGCGGGTTGCAGAAGGTGCAGGCTGGCGTGGCGGTACACGTGGCCGCTGACGCCGCCTCGGGCGTTGCTGTGACTTCAGCAGCAGCTTCAGCGGCGAAGTCGTAAGGAGGGCGCATGGCAGGTTTCTTCATCCAGCGCCCGATCCTCGCGTGGGTCGTTGCGATCGTCATCATGTTGATCGGCGGCGCGGCGACGACCACGCTGCCGATCGAGCAATATCCGACCATCGCGCCGCCTTCGGTGCAGGTCACGGCGACCTATCCGGGCGCCTCCGCCGACACGGTCGCGAAGACCGTCACCCAGGTGATCGAGCAGAAGCTTTCCGGCATCGATAACCTGCTGTACATGTCGTCGACTAGCAGCGGCGCGGGGCAGGCGACCATCAACCTGACGTTCCGGCCCGGCACGAATCCGGACATCGCGCAGGTGCAGGTCCAGAACAAGGTGACCCAGGCCACCGCCTCGCTGCCGGAGACGGTGCAGGAGCAGGGCGTGCAGGTCGCGAAGGCGTCGAGCGACTTTCTGATGATCGTCGCGCTGTCGTCGCCGGGCGGCACGCTCAATTCGATCGACCTCGGCAACGTCATCGCCACGCAGATCGAGGACCCGCTTACGCAGATCAACGGCGTGGGCGACGTCACGCTGTTCGGCGCGCAGCATGCCATGCGGATCTGGCTCGATCCCGTGAAGCTGCGCAGCTTCGGCGTCACCGCGTCCGACGTAACGACGGCGGTCACCAACCAGAACGTGCAGCTTTCCGTGGGCGAACTCGGCGGCGCGCCTGCTACGGATTCCCAGGCGATCAATGCGACGATCTCGGCGTCGAGCCTGATGACGACGCCCGACCAGTTCGGCGACATTCTCCTGCGCGTGAATAGCGACGGCTCGAAGGTTCGGCTCAAGGACGTCGCACGCGTCGAGGTGGGCGGCGATTCATACGATACGTCCTCGCGGCTCGACGGCAAGCCGGCCGCTGCGCTGGCCGTCAAGCTCTCGACCGGCGCGAACGCCATGGCGGTCGCGAAGGCCGTGCGCGCGAAGCTCGTGGAGCTGCAGCCGCAGTTGCCCAAGGACGTGGCGATCGCGTATCCGTACGACTCCACGCCGTTCGTGAAGATCTCGATCGAGGAGGTCATGAAGACGCTCTTCGAAGCGGTGATCCTCGTGTTCCTCGTGATGTATCTGTTCCTGCAGAACCTGCGTGCGACGCTGATTCCGACGATCGTCGTGCCGGTCGCGCTGCTCGGCACGCTGGGGGTGATGTCGGCGATCGGCTTTTCGATCAACGTGCTTTCGATGTTCGCCATGGTGCTCGCGATCGGCCTGCTCGTGGACGACGCGATCGTCGTCGTCGAAAACGTCGAGCGCATCATGGCCGAGGAGAAGCTCGACGCGAAGGCGGCCACGAAGAAGGCGATGAGCCAGATCACCGGCGCGCTCGTCGGCGTGACGACCGTGCTGACCGCCGTCTTCATCCCCATGGCCTTCTTTTCCGGCTCGACCGGCGCGATCTATCGCCAGTTCTCGGTCACCATCGTTTCGGCGATGGTGCTCTCGGTGCTGCTCGCCATGACGCTCACACCCGCACTCTGCGCGAGCCTGCTGAACCCGTCGGCCGTCGAGCACGCGCAGAGTCGCGGCTTGCTTGGCGCGTTCAATCGCTTCTTCACGAAGAGCAACGCGTGCTACAGCACCACGCTTGCGCGCGTGGTGGCCAGGCCCGCGCGCTGGATGCTCGGTTATGCACTCATCGCGGGCGTGGTCGGCATTCTGTACGTGACGCTGCCTTCGTCGTATCTGCCGGAAGAGGACCAGGGCTCGATCATGGTGTCGATTTCGGCGCCGGTCGGCACGCCTTCTTCGAAGACGCTACAGACCGTGGGCGCCGTCGAACAGTACTTTCTGAAGCAGCCCGCGGTGACGCACGTGATGGCCGTGAACGGTTTCAGTTTCAACGGGCAGGGGCAGAACAATGCGCTCGCATTCGTGCAGCTGAAGGACTGGAGCCAGCGCGGCTCGAACGATAGCGCGCAGGCGGTGATCAATCGCGCGAACGCGGCCTTCGCGGGCAATCGCGATGCGCAGATCTTCGTGATGAACGAGCCTGCGATTCATGGTCTCGGCACGCAAAGCGGCCTCGACTTCGAGATCGAGGACCGCGCGGGCCAGGGGCATGACAAGCTGTTGAAGGCGCGCAACCAGTTCCTCGCGCTGGCCGCGAAGGACCCGTCGCTCGCCATGACGCGTTCGGCCGGCCTCGAAGATACGCCGCAGCTTTATGTCGATATCGACCGGGAGAAAGCGAGTGCGTTCGGGCTGTCGATCGCCGATGTCGACACGACGATTTCCACCGCGTTCGGCTCTGCATACGTGAACAATTACATCGATACGGGGCGGATCCAGAAGGTCTACGTGCAGGCGGACGCACCGTACCGGATGATGCCAGACGACATCGGGCAATGGTACGTGCGCGCGGATTCGTCGTCGTCGAGTACTTCGTCATCGTCGAGTTCGTCATCGAGTTCGACTTCGGGTTCGTCGTCGACATCGTCCACGACGACGACCGGCTACGACGGCCAGATGGTGCCGTTCTCGGCGTTCGCCACGACGCGCTGGACGTTTGGTCCGCCGCAGATCGAACGCTACAACCGCGAACTGTCGATGCAGATGAGCGCGCAGCCCGCACCCGGTGTGAGCACCGGCCAGGCGATGGCCGCCGTCGAAAACCTCGCGAAGCAATTGCCGGCCGGTTTCGGCATCGAGTGGACGGGGCAGTCGTATCAGGAAGTGCTCGCCGGTTCGCAGGCCACGTATCTGTATGCGATTTCGCTGATCGTGGTGTTCCTGTGCCTCGCGGGGCTGTACGAAAGCTGGTCGGTGCCGCTCGCGGTCATTCTCGTGGTGCCGATCGGCGTGCTTGGAGCACTGTTGGGCGCGCATTTGCGCGGGCTGTCGAACGACGTCTATTTCAAGGTCGGCCTGTTGACGACAATCGGCCTCGCAACGAAGAACGCGATTCTGATCGTCGAATTCGCCAAGGACCTCCAGGAGCAGGGCCGCGGGCTCGTCGAGGCCACGCTCGAAGCGGCGCACCAGCGTCTGAGGCCGATCCTGATGACCTCGCTGGCGTTCGTGTTCGGCGTGCTGCCGCTCGTGATCAGCACCGGCGCGGGCTCGGCCGCGCGCCATGCGATCGGAACCGGCGTTGCCGGCGGGATGATCGCGGCGACGGCGCTCGCCATCTTCTTCGTGCCCGTGTTCTTCATCGTCGTGCGCCGGCTGTTCAAGGAGCATGGCGACGGCGAAGCCGCACAGCCCGCAAAGGACCAGCAATGAAACTGAAGCTTTTGACAGTGCTTTGTGCGGCAGCACTGAGTGCATGTTCTCTCGACCCGGTTTATCAGCGGCCCGCTGCGCCGGTCGCCACCGCGTGGCCAACGGGCACCGCGTACGACGCGGGTGCATCGGCGGCTACGTCCCCCGCGCCTGCCACGTCACCTGCGGCACCGAACGCGGCCGAGGTCGGCTGGCGCGACTACTTCAAGGACCCGCGCCTGCAGGAGCTGATCGCGCTCGCACTCGACCACAATCGGGACCTGCGGGTCGCGGCGCTGCAGGTGGCCGAGTACGAGGCGCAGTACCGCATCACGCGCGCCGAGCTGGCGCCGACGATCGACGCCGGCGGCTCGCTCACGAACACGCGCACCGATGGCGCGGTCAGCCACTCGAATACCGTGTCGGTCGGCACGACGTCGTGGGAAATCGACTTTTTCGGGCGCATCCGCAGCCTCAAGCGCCAGGCGCTCGAAAACTATCTGTCGACGCAGGCCTCGCGCACCAGCACGCAGCTTTCGCTCGTGGCCGACGTGGCGACCGACTATCTGCAATTGCTCTCCGACGAGACCTTGCTGAAAGTCTCGACCGACACCGTCGCGGCCGATCAGAGCACCTACGACCTCACGGTGAGCATGATGAAGATCGGCAGCGCGTCGCTGCAGGACGTGCGCGAGGCGCAGACCTCGCTGGCGAGCGCACGCGCGAGCGTGGCGTCATACACGCGCGCGGTCGCGCAGGACCGCAACAATCTGATTGCCGAAATCGGCTGCCCGTTGCCCGACGACTTCGCCACCGGGCCCACGCTGCTCGAGAGCGACACCATGTTCGCCGTCGTCGATGCGGGCATGCCGTCCGATCTGCTCGCGCGGCGGCCCGATATCGTCGAGGCGGAGCATACGCTCAAGGCGGCGAACGCGAACATCGGCGCCGCCCGCGCGGCATTCTTCCCCAAGATCGAGCTGACAGCGAGCGCCGGCACGGCCAGCACGAGCCTCTCGCAGCTGTTCAAGGCGAGCACGGGCGCGTGGACGTTCGCGCCGACGATCACGATGCCGATCTTCGATTACGGCAGCAACAAGGCGTCGCTCGACGTGGCGAAGATCGAGAAGGATATCGACGTGGCCGACTACGAAAAGGCGATCCAGACGGCGTTCAAGGAAGTGTCGAACGCACTGGCGGGGCGCGCGACCTATGTCGATCAGGTCGCGGCGGACCGCGACTACGTGAAATCGGCGCAGGATTACTACGATCTCGCGCAGGCGCGCTACAAGACCGGCACCGACAGCTTCCTGACCGTGCTGACCGCGCAGCGCACGCTCTATACGGCACAGGAGCAACTCGTCAGCGACGAACTGGCGAAGCTCTCGAATCAGGTCACGCTGTACAAGGTGCTGGGCGGCGGCTGGTCGGCGACGAGCGTGCACGAGCAGGCTGCCGCAAGCGAGCAGGCGCGTTCCTGAAGCTTGCAGCCCAAAATGCGGCCCAGGCGAGTCACCCGCTAGAATTGCAAGGGTCGGCGCTGAGTTGTGCAGCGGCGCTTGTGACTTCCTTGCCATTACTCGATTCCATCCACGCGTGAAGACCGCTACCCTCGAACAACTGCGTGACGGACAACTCGCCGGCGCCCGACAGCTCAAGCTCGCCTGCGGCTTGACCGAATTTCCGCGCGAGATCTTCGACCTCGCCGACACCCTGGAGGTGCTCGACCTCTCGGGCAATGCGCTCACGTCACTGCCCGACGACCTGCCGAAGCTGCGCCGTCTGCGCATTCTGTTCGCCTCGAACAATCCGTTCACCGAGTTGCCGCCCGTCCTCGGCGACTGCGAATCGCTGAGCATGGTCGGCTTCAAGGCGAACCGCATCCGCCGCGTTTCGGGGCGCGCGCTGCCGCCGCAATTGCGCTGGCTGATCCTGACCGATAACGACGTCGATGCGCTGCCGGCCGAAATCGGCGAGCGTCCGCATCTACAGAAGCTGATGCTTGCCGGCAACCGGCTGCGCGCGTTGCCCGAGACGATGGCCGCTTGCAGCCGGCTCGAACTGCTGCGGATTTCGGCGAACCGGCTCGATGCCTTGCCCGACTGGCTGTTGCGCCTGCCGCGGCTCGCGTGGCTCGCCTATGCCGGCAATCCGCTGAACGTGGCGCGTGAGCAGGTGGCGCTGGCCGATGCGCCGGTGCCCGATATCGACTGGCATACGCTCGCGCTCGGGCAAACGCTCGGCGAGGGTGCATCGGGCGTGACGCATCGCGCGACGCGTCTTTTGCGCGACGGCCATCCGGTGGAGGCGGTGGCCGTCAAGCTGTTCAAGGGCGCGGTCACGAGCGACGGTTTGCCGGAGCTGGAAATGGCGGCGTGTCTGCAGGCCGGTTCGCATCCGAACCTCATCCCGGTGCTCGGCAAGATCACGGGTCATCCGCTGGGCGAGCACGGCCTCGTGATGGAACTCATCCCTCCGTCGTTCGCCAATCTCGCCGGTCCTCCGAGCCTCGACTCGTGTACGCGTGACGTCTACGCGGCCGATGTTCTGTTCGACCGCCCGGTTGCATTGCAGATTGCACGAGGGATCGCATCGGCGGCGCAGCATCTGCACGGGCGCGGGATCATGCACGGCGATCTCTATGCGCACAACATCCTGCACGACGGCTCAGGGCACGTCTTGCTCGGCGACTTCGGCGCGGCGTCCTTTCACGATAGCGACGATCGCGCACAGTCGCAGGCGCTCGAGCGCATCGAGGTGCGTGCGTTTGGCTGCCTGCTGGAAGAACTCGCGCAGCGTTTGACCGGAGAGGCTCGCGATCGCGATACCGGGCTCGATGCGCTGATCGCAGACTGTTTCGCCGAGCAAGTCGAAATGCGGCCGTCGTTCGATGAAATCGTCGAGCGACTATCTGTCTGAAGCTATTCCCTTTTGCCATTGCCAGCGCAATATAAGCCTGTGGGAACCGTTGACGACGACGGAGGCTGACATGGCTCATTCCCTCAGGCTCGAACTGTTTTGCCGGTTGTTTCTGGGTCTCTTCATGGGATTCTTTTGCGTCACGGCCGCCCTCTTTGTGCGCTACAAGTGGGCGGCTCCGCTGCCGCCAGCAACCGTCGTGCAGCTCAAAGGCGCGTCAGCGTCGCGCATCTCGCCAGCCTCGCCGAGAAGCGCCCCGGCAGTCCCATCCTCGTCCGCATCCCGATTCCAGTCGGCAACGCCCTCGATGAATCCAGGGGAATACACGCTCCTCGCTTCGTCGGCCTCGACTTTCGTCACATTCATTGCGGCTGCCGTGGCCAGCTTCCTGAACTGGAAGACGAACGGGCGAGGGCGGCGCGCAAGGAAACGCGGCACGCCTCGCGCGCGTCACTCGCACTAGCTCAAGACGTCGGAGGTATGTTCGCAAGGCGCTGAATAGCCGCTTTGAAGGACAAGAATTCTGTCCTCTTTCCCACACTCATTCGTGCGACGAGCAACTACAGTTGAATCGTTGGGGATCAGTTGCACGTTGGACCCGCCATCGCCTGATTGCCGTCCCAGGGTGTGAACGCCATGAATAAATTCCTCAGCGCGCTATTGCTCGCTTCGGCGCCGTTCGTCGCGTGGGGCGAGACGCCATTGCTCCATTCACACAGCGCGATCGTGTACGACGTCGCGCGCCACGAAGTCCTGCTCGAAAAGAACGCCGACGAGGCCCAGCCGATCGCGTCGCTCACCAAGCTGATGACGGCGATGGTCGTGCTGGACAGCGCCCAGCCCTTGGGAGACACGGTGACCGTCGACAACGACGACATCGATCGGCTCAAGCATACGGGGTCCCGCCTCCCTGTCGGTGCGTCGCTCGAGCGCGGAGAGATGCTGCGTCTTGCGCTCATGGCGTCGGAGAACCGCGCTGCCTCCGCGCTTTCGCATGCGTTCCCGGGCGGCCAGCCGGCGTTCATCCGCCTGATGAATGAAAAGGCGCGCGCGCTGCATATGGCCAATACGCACTTCGACGATCCAACCGGGCTCTCGCCCGAGAATCTCTCGACGGCGCGCGATGTCGTGAAGATGGCGGACGCCGCGGCGCGCTATCCGTTGATCAGCGAATACACGACGCTTCCCCGTTACGAAGAGGCGATCGGCACGAGGACGCGGTTCTATCACAACACCGACCCGATAGTGAGCTCAGCCGATTGGGACGTGCTGGTCGCAAAGACAGGCTATATCCGCGAGGCGGGGCGCTGCATCGTGGTCGATGCGAACATGCCGAACGGGCAGGTGATGATTGCGCTGCTCGGCTCGCGAACCTCGTGGGGACGCTCTGCCGATCTCGTCACGATACGGCGTTGGCTGAACGGCGAAGACACGCCGGTCGTCGAACCGCGCTATTACGCAAGCGCCCGTGCGCATCATCACTATTCGACGCTCGCGCGTTCGCACGGCGTCAGGGTGCGGCTCGCATCGTACCGGAGCGCCCCGACGTCCGGTGCGCACCGGCAGAGCGTCAAACACCACGCCGGCAAGCAGGCGCACCATACGCTGGTTGCCGCGACAGGCTAAACGGCATCCGCATCGACCGGCGTATAGATTGCGAGTTTCAGCGCCGGATCGTCGTTCGCCTGAAACGTCGCGTACTCATAGCGCTGCATACCGCGCTTCGCGTGCGCAAAGACCTTCTGGCCCGACGCGCCGCTGCGCACGTCGTGCGCACTCCACCACCTCGCGAACTCCTCGCTGCCTGAACGCAGGCGCTCGACCAGCTCGACGAACGCCGGGTCGCCCGCATGGAGGTCGTGGCTCGTGCGAAACAGCGCGACCATGCGGCGGGCCTCGTCGGACCAGCCCGCGCCAAAGAGCCGCCGTGCCTCGGGTTCGATGAACATGTAGACCATGATGTTGCGGTCTTTCGCAGCGAGGCGATCGAAGCCCAGCAGATCGGAGGCGGCCTCGTTGCACACGAGGATGTCCCAGCGCCGGCCGGTCACGTAGGCCGGCAGCGCGAGACTGGCGACGATTCGCGCAAGGGTTGGCGGCACGCTCTCACGCGCGAAAGTGCGTGCCTCGCCACGCTGCGCGAGCGCGCGCAAATGGGCGGTTTCGGCCTTGTCGAGCCGCAATGCCTGGGCAAGCGCATCGAGCGTCGCATTCGAGGGGCTGACCGCGCGTCCCTGCTCGAGCCGGACATACCAGTCGACGCCGATGCCCGCGAGTTCCGCGACTTCTTCACGCCGCAAGCCGGGCGTGCGGCGGCGCCGTCCGCCGCCCAGGCCGACGTCGTCGGGGCTCAGCTTCTTGCGCCGGGAGCGCAGAAAATCGCCGAATTGGGTTTGTGTCGTGGCTGTCATCGCGTTCGCTTCGTGCAGGGTGGGACGGCGCAATCCTGGGATCGCAGCGGGCCTTGTTGCCCATTCTAAGCCTGCCAGAATCGGCTCGTTCCCCCTTCTGGAAGCGCCATGAAAGCTGCCATTCTGAAAACGCTCGACACGCCGCTCGCGATCGAACGGATACCGGACCCCTCTGCCGGCACCGGCGAGGTCATCGTGGACGTCGTTGCGGCGCCGGTGTTGTCCTATGCGAAGGAAGTGTTCAGCGGAGAGCGCCGCTATGCCATCGCGCTGCCGATCGTGCCTGGCTGCGGCGCGATCGGCCGGGTTCGAACCATCGGCCCGGATGCGACGAAGCTGCAACCGGGCGATTGGGTGTTCTGCGATCCGACGGTGCGTGCGCGCGACGACGCACTCATGCCCGACATCGTGCTGCAGGGCTGGAGCGCGCGAGGCGAGGGCGGCCAGAAATTGCAGCGCTATTTTCATGACGGCCCGTTTGCGGAACGGGTAAGGGTGCCGACCGAGAACGCGGTGCGTATCGGCGATATCGATCCGGCCGAGGCCGCGCGCTGGTGCGCGCTCAATACGCTGCTCGTGCCGTATGGCGGACTGCTCGCGTCCGATCTGCGGGCCGGCGAAATCCTGCTCGTGAGCGGCGCGACCGGCAACTTCGGCAGCGCGTGCGTCGCGGTCGCGCTCGCCATGGGCGCGCGCTGCGTCGTTGCACCCGGACGCAACGTGCAGGCGCTCGAGAAGCTCGCGCGCAAATTCGGCGAGCGCGTGCGAACCGTGGCGCTTTCGGGCGACGAAGCAACGGACCGCGAACGCATGCAACGAGCGGCGCCTGGGCCGATCGACTGCGTGATGGACCTGATGCCGCCCTCCGTTCCGGCGACGACGGTGCGTGCCGCGGTGATGGCGGTCCGCCCTTACGGGCGCGTGGTCCTGATGGGCGGTGTCGGCATGCTCGGCGGAGCCGGGCTCGAACTGCCTTATCCGTGGCTCATGCGCAATGACATCACGGTGCGGGGCAAGTGGATGTACCCCACGCACGCCGTGACGCTCATGTCAGGCTTGATTCGCGGCGCACTGCTCGATCTGGGCCATTTCGATGTGACGACCTTCGCGCTCGACGATGCGAACGAGGCCGTCGCGCATGCTGCGGCGAACGGCGGCCCGTTCAACATGACGGTGATTTGCCCGTAGCCTCGATTCATGCGCCTTGCGGCGATGAACGGCGCGCGCCAGTCCGTCCTGCCAATGCGGTGAGCGCCGTTCGAGGTAATTCTTCAGTGGCCAGTGCCCACAGCGAATACGCCACGCCGCGCTGGAACAACAAGCCGACAGCATTGCGAAGCTCGCCCCTGCCGAGCGCATAAACCGAGTCGGTAACGGCCTTGGCACCGTGCATCAGGACGCTGGCGTGGCGGTAGCACCCCATCATGCAGGCGTTGCACGGTTCGCGTTGATCGGGCAGGCGGTCGAGGTCGAACACGGAGCCCATGGGTTCATGCCACGGTTCGCAACGCCAGACGTCGAGGTTCCAGTCGATATAAAAATACTTGCTGCCGGCGATGCACGGAACGAGTTGCCGCTCGCCGCGCACGAACCGCGCGACTTCGTCCAGTGCGGCGCCCGGGTCCATCACTCGAAAGCGCTTTTTGAGGGCCTCGATGGCACTCAATGCTTCGAGCAGCTCGTCACGGCTGAGGTCGACGAGCTTCGAATTTTCGTCGTAAACCAGCGATGTGGAACCGAATGCGTCGCGCCTTGGGTAGGAAAACACCACGGAATCGAAGCCGAGCTGGCTGAGCGTTTCGGGAAGCGCTGCGTAGCGGACCAGATGGCTCACTGTCACCGTTGCGCAGACCGGAATGCCGAAGGTGTGCGCCTGGGCGATGCCCTCGCGGATGCGGGCCGCGAGGCCGGGCAAGCCGCGATTGCGCTCGTGCTCGCTCATGTCCGCACTATCGATCGAGATCAGGAGACGCTTGAGGCCGGCTTCAGCGAGCTGCTTGATGTGGCGGGGGAGGAACCAGCCGTTCGTGATCACGCCGCACTGGATGCCGGCTTGCGTGGCCGAGCCTACCAGCGATTCGATTTGCGGGTGCACCAGCGGCTCGCCGCCCTGGAGCGTCATGTAGCGGATCTTGCGTCTGCGCAGCATCGGCATGGCACGCGCGAACGCATCGGGATCGAGATAGCGGCGCGGGCCTGCCATTTTCTTCTCGCGCGAAAAGCCGCAGAAGTCGCACGCAGCGTTGCAAACGTTCGTCACCGAAACGTCGCAGACCGCCGGCAGCGGATTGCGGGGCTCGCTCGCGCCGTTGCTTACATTTGGCAGACTGCGCCACTTGATGGTTCGCTCTGTCCTGTCCATGGTGCTGGTGCCCTCACGGTTTGCCGGCTCATTGCGCTCGAACCATCATAGGTTACGCTTCGCACGCGCGCCGCATCGGGTACGATTCTTATTCAAAAATACCTCAAACAAATCTTGTTTGACCCGCTAGTGTGAGTCGACTTCAATCCCCATACTTGAGGTGTCTCGCCGGAATTTCGGTTCCGGGCGAGTTTGCGAACGCTATGCACTGGCTGCAGAAGGAGAGGGAAATGGTTGACACCACAACCACCAGGCCGCGCGTCATCGGCTTCAATCACGTCGCGCTGGAAGTCGGCGATATCGAGGAAGCGCTGGCTTTCTATGGTCGCATCTTCGACTTTCAGTTGCGCGGCAAGAGCAGGACGATGGCGTTCATCGATCTTGGCGATCAGTTCATCGCGTTGCAGGCGGGACGCAAACAGCCCGCCGACGACGGCCGGCATGTCGGCCTCGTTGTCGACGACAAGGAGGCGGCGCGCGCCGCGCTCGCGGCGGCGGGCGTGAAACCGCTCGACGGTCCGTTTCTGGATTTTCGCGATCCCTGGGGCAATCGCATCGAGATCGTGGGCTACGACAACATCCAGTTCACGAAGGCGCCGAACGTCCTGCGCGGCATGGGCCTGACGCACCTGACCAAGAACGAAAGCGCGAAGAAAGAACTGGCCGAAAAAGGGATGGCGGCGAGTTGAAGTCCAGCTTTCGGTGATGGCTGATCGGCGGGACGACTGCTTCGCTCAATTCGGTTGAGGTTGAGGTTGCGCTTGCTGCTCTTGTGGCGCCTGTTGTGGTTGCGGCGGCGGTACCGGTTGCAGCGGTGCTTGCGGTGCCAGTTGCGGCTGTGGCTGCAGCAGCGGCAGCGGAGGAGGTTGCGGCGCCGTGATCGGTTCGAGCCCGCTGTGCGCAATCGCGGCCGCCGCCTCGGGCGAGGACAGAAAGCGGATCAGCGCTGCTGCGCCGAGCGGATTTCTCGCTGTGGTCGCAATACCGCCGGAGTACACCGTGTAACGTTGCACTTCCGCGGGCAGACTGCCGACCACCGTTATCCCCTTCACCGGCAACAGTTCCACGACCTGTTGCAAGCCGATCTCCGCGTCGCCGTTCGCGATGACAGTGGCGACCCGCTCGGCGGAGACCATGCGGCTCCTGCTTTTCACGCGCCCGTCAAGGCCCAGGCGCGAAAACAGTTCGTTGGCGATATAGGCGCCACTCGCACTATCCGGATAGACAATCGACTTCGCCGCAAGCAGCGTGCGGCGCAAGGCGTCGACCGTGCTGATGTCCGGTTTCGGCGCGCCGTCGCGCACCACGAGGCCGATTGGCGAGCGTGCGAAGTCCACCTTGCTGCCGGGCACCACGTTGCCGGCCCGAACCTGGTCGTCGAGCGCATTGCTGACCACGATCAGCACGTCGGCCCACTCGCCGCGCGCAAACCGCACGGGAATCGCATTCAGGGCGTTGCCTGTTGCCGCCCCCCAGACGGTGGCCAGCGTATAGCCGCTCTCGTCCTCGAATTGCGGGCCCAGATCACGATACGCTGGCGCAAACCAGCCCGACATCATGACTTTCACCTGGTCAGCCAGACACACGCCGGGGCCCAGTAACGCGAACGCGATGCAGAGCGCGAGTGTGCGAACCCTCAGCTTGTGGATAGTCACGGTTGCGCCCCATCTCGATCGGCTGATCCGGCACCACGGACATGTATCGCTCCCCATTTGCGAGCAAAGCGTGCAACGAAAGCGCGCGATGAAAACACGCTATGAAAGCGCGTCGTGGATACGACCTTTTGCATCGTTTATACAACACGTTCGTTTGCACACACACTGGTTTTCTTCGCCTCTGATAGTCTTTTCCCAGCGACAGTTCGGGCGGTTATCAAACTTGACGCGTGCGATCGTGAAATCGAAGACAGGGGGGCTTATCCATGTTGCATTGGCTTTCAAACTTGATTGCCCACAATGCCGCAACGCCGGAGAAGCAGGCTCAACGCGCGATGAGTGAGTTGCGCATGGCACTGTTCCAGGCCGAACAGCGGGTTCTGGATGCGCAACTGCAGGCCGAGTATTACCGCACGCGAATTGCGTTTTGCGAGGAGGTGCTGAAGGCGGGCATCGAACAGGTGTCGGACCTGCGCAAAGGGCAACGTGAAGCGGTTACGCACGACTTGCGTCCGAACCTGAAGCTCACGACTTCGCAATAGTCGGGCGCGGCAGAAGAAACTCCTCGGCAGGGATAGAAAGTAGAAGCATCACAATGTGATGTAATATCTATCCAGGGAGTTCGCCAGTCGATGCAAGGCCGAATCCGTGCGGCGATTTGGGGACAAGGCGTGCGGCCGCGCGGATCCGTGCGATGGCCCGGCATGGGCCGCCGCAGTTGCGGCTACGGCACCAAACTTGCTGAGTCGGTGTGTAGGGAACCCTACTAGTCGAACAACTAGACCCTACATCAGGAGACGATCATGGATAAACGTGAGTACAGCCACTCCCAGGAGATCGAACAGGACGACGTTGATCCGGAAAACGAACCGTTTCTGCATCCGTATCGTGCGTTATTGCACGAACCCACCGTCGTACTGGCTGGCAACCCAAGCGACCGCGCAGACGTCGCTACGTCGGCGATACTGGGCTACAACTGACAAGCAACGTTCGCTAGTTGATTGCCGGGTCAAATACTCGGTATTCCGAATTATCTGATTCGGCGATTCAACGGTTCGACGTTGTCGACAAGCGGCCGATGTGCGCCCATCCGGGCGCATCGCGCTCTTCTATCCGGTAGCCGGCAGAACAATCGACGCGCCGCTAGACACGCGGTAGATCGTCGATGGATTTTTCGACGTTACCGTCCGGCACTTCCAGATCGATTCCATCGATTCCGTTGGGATGCGGCACCGGCTTGATCTTCGGGCCAAGAAATCGCATGCCGCCCAGCGTAAACACCGAATAAACCACGGCGCCCGAGCGGATGTCGCTGGTAACGGCCGCCACCTCGGAGATGGTGGGTGTCGAGAGCCAGTCGTGCGTCTGGGGGTCGATCAGCGCCCAGCGCACGTGCGTTACGCGGTCCGTTGAGGAACTGATGCGGACACCGTCGATACCATAGGTAGCCATAACCGTCACCCTCGAGACGAGAATCCTAATGGTAATCCGTTCGCTGCCCGGGTGGTAGCACGCCGGATTCCGTCCACGCGACCGCGCTCACCACACCGCCTGGCTCGTGATTGCAAACTGCCTGAACTGGGTATCGACGTGCAACGGCGCGCCGTGCTCCGTCTTCTCGATGCGCTTGTCCGGTCGCGGCGGCGAAACGCCAGTGGTCGCTACGATGCGGCCAGCGGAATTTGCAGGGAAAGCGCGTGGGCGCCCCCGATGTCGGAATCGGTGAAAGTCTCGCAGACGAGGCTCGAGGACGCAGGCTGGCCGGATACGGCGGGCTGCTTGAACGAAGTTCGATGTCTCACTTTGACAGGACGCGCGCGCGAGGAATAGGACGATCCTGCTGTGCCGCCGGTCAAATCCTCCGAAGACTCCGCTTCCAGGTCCGCTTGTGGATACGTCAATCAAGGTCCGCTGCCGCGGGCCGTCCGCACGGTCAGGTGGTTCTCCACCGAGGTGACGCCGCGCACCGCCCCGGCCGCGTCGCCGGCACGCGCGATCTGCGACTGGTGCGGTACCGACCCCGTCAGGGAGACGACGCCGCTATGCGCCGTCACGTGGATGCTGGCGAAATTCAGTCCCGTGGTGCGCGTGAAGGCCCGGCGGACGTCGCGCACCAACGCGCTGTCCGATCTGGCCGATTGTGCGGGCGCGCCTTCCTGAGCGGACGCCTCGCCGGGCGCGCTCGCCGCCGTTTGTGCATGTGCATAGCCCGCGCCACTCGCGATGGCCGCGAGGACCAGCGCGCGGGCGATCTGGTATTTACCGTTAGTTTTCATCCTTCTTCCCTTTGCCAGGTGCTGCAGGTTCCCCAAGGTTCTGCGCCCGCCGCCGGACGGCATCGAAAACAAGCGGCGGATCAGTACGTTGTAGGTGAAATCTCCGGCGAGGAGAAGAAGGCTGCCAGGAGGCCGCCGACGACCCATGGCGCATGCGTCGACGGCGCCTCCTGGGTAGCGCTTACTTTCCTTGAAGCAGCAGGCCGAGCGGCGCGAGCGGGCCCACCGGCAGCAGGTCGAACGCGAGGATGCCGGCCTCGACGAGCGGCAGCGTATCCAGCGTGGCCGTCACATCGTCGACCGAGCCCGAACTCATGAGAAACACCACGCCCGGCTTGTCCTGGCGAAACCAGTACTGCTCGATTTTGTCGTCCAGGTAGAGCTTGAGCGTGGCCGGCACTTCGTGCGGCATGATCTCGTCGCGCTGCGCGGGCGTGAGTTCCTTGACGATCGATCCAATGGCGAGAACCTTCATGACAACCTCCTTGATCCATGTTTGTTGCGACTTGCAACGCGATTGAGTGTATCGTTGGGGTCTCGTCGGCTGTACTGTCACAAACGACAACTTTAGAGGCATTTACGCCATGCGCATCGCTATCCTGGCTCTCGACGGCGTCTTCGATACCGGGCTCTCCGTCACGCTCGACGCGTTCTCGGTCGCAAACAAGCTTTCGGCCGCGACCATGGGCGGCGTGCCGCGTTTCGACGTCGCGCTCGTGGGGGTGAGAAAGCGGGTGCGCTCCGCTCACGGCCTCGCGGTGCCGGTGCAAACGGTCGCGCCGGATGCGAAGCCCGATTGGGTGATCGTGCCGGCATTGGTGACGTTGTCCGCACAGGAGCTGATCCAATCGTTCGAGCGGCGGGACGTCGAGGAGGGCATGGCGCGCTTGCTCGAATGGCAAACGGGGGGCGCGCGAGTCGGCGCTTCGTGCGTGGGGACGTTCCTCCTCGCGGAGGCGGGGCTGCTCGATCACCGCGAAGCCACGACCAACTGGTCGCTCGCACCGTTCTTCCGGCAACGCTATCCGCATGTTCAGTTGAACGAATCGCGCATGCTCGTGCCTTCGGATATCGGCGTGACGGCCGGCGCGGCCATGGGGCATCTCGATCTCGCGCTCTGGCTGATCCGTTCGGCAAGCCCGGAACTCGCGTCGCTCGTGTCGCGCTATCTGCTCGCAGACATCCGCTCTTCGCAGGCGCCGTACATCATCCCGAATCATCTGGCGCAAGCCGATCCGCTCATTCAGCGCTTCGAACAATGGTCGAGAAAAAATCTCAAGTCGGGATTCTCGTTGCAGGACGCCGCGAAGGCGCTGGCCACGAGTTCGCGTTCATTGCAGCGCCGCTGCCAGGAGGTGCTCGGCAAGTCGCCGCTGGCGTACTTTCAGGATTTGCGGGTCGAGCACGCGCAGTCGCTGCTGCGCAGCGGCAAGCTCGACCTGGAGAGGATCGCCGCCGAAGTCGGCTACGGCGACGGCGCGACGCTGCGCAGCCTGTTGCGGCAGCGCCTGGGAAGAGGCGTGCGGGAGCTGCGTACCGACTTGTTGTGAACGAGCGGGCTCTTTATGGCGCGATGCCGAGCACCGTGAGATGCATCTCGCGGCGCTCGACAAAGCCCAGGGTGCGATAGATGGAAATGGCGCCGTGATTCGACGTCAGCACGTGCAGGAAGGGTGTCTCGCCGCGCGCGCAGATTGCCGCCATCAGCAGCTTCATGAGGGCCGCCGCGAGCCCTTGCCCCCGGAAGGCCGGGTCCACGCACACGGCGCTGATTTCGGTATGGCGTTCGACCTTCATACGCTCGCCGGCCATGGCGACGAGCTTGCCCTCCCGGCGCACGCCGAGGTAGCCGCCGAATTCGATGGTGCGCGGACCAAACGGGCCGGGCTGCGTTGCCGCAGCCAGCGCGAGCATTTCCGGCACGTCATGTTCCGTTAGGCGCACGTGCTCCAGCGCGGTGGGCGCAGGCGCTTCGCCTTGCCAGACCATTTGCAGCAGCGTGGCGTGCCGGATCAGCGCGAAGCCCTCGGGAGGCTCCACGGCATCCAGCGTGGTCAGGGCGACGGGTGCGTGCTCTTCGATCAGGCCTCGCAGGGCGTCGAACGATTCAGGCGTCGTGTCCGTCATCGCCGCAAAGGGGGCGACGGCGTGCGCATACCGCACTGCGCGCTCGTTCCCAACGGCGAGATGGCGCTGGCGGCCGGTCAGCGCGTGCCCTGGCACGTTGTCGAGCGCGGTTTTGCTGCCCGCCGGTTTCGTTGCCAGCACATCGAACATGATTCGCGCTCCAGTAGAGAATGTGAACGGATTGCGAGGTTAGTCTAGACGAGGCGGGTTCGGCGGACCACGGCCGAACCCGCCAACTTTGGCGTCATTCGCGCCAATGCCTTTCGTCACGCACCGCTTGCGAGCGCTTCGAGCACGGTGTCCAGTTCGACATGCCCGCGAAGGATCTCGTCGGCGGGCTTCGAGAAACAGATCCAGCCCTCGTTGAATCCGTCCAGCATGCGCATACGCGGCACGGGATGCTTCATGCCTTGTGCCAGAAAGCGCGACTCCCATTCCTGCCGGTTCACCGCCACCGCGCGCACAGGTCTGCCAAGCACGCGGGCAAACGCCGAGGCAATGTCGTTCGCGCTCACGCGGCGCGGTCCCTCCAGCTCGACCACGCGCGTGCCGCTCCATGTTTGCTGGAGCAATTCGGCGGCGAGGCGGCCGACGTCCGCGGTCGCGACCATCGGCACGGCCTGGTCGAGCGGTTGCAGGTAGCTCTCGATCACGCCATCGTCGCGCGCGCTCGCAACATCCCACGCAGCGTTCTCCATGAACCAGCCGGGCCGCAGGAAAGTCACCGGCACAGGCAGCGCGGCCAACGCCTGCTCCATCAGCGAGAGTTGCGTGAGCAGATTGCTCTCTTGCGCCTGCGCGCCGATGGTCGACAGACACACGACCTTCGCGGGCCGTGCGTTGTGGATTGCGGTGCAAACGGCGTCGATGACCGCGCGCGACTCGGGGAAGCCCGGCGAGGGATCGAACTGCGGAGGCAGCAGGATGAACACGCCCTGCGCGCCGCTGAATGCAGCGGTCAGCGCGGCGGCGTCTTCCATGCTTGCCGTGGCCAGTTCGCATCCTTGCGCTTGCCACGACGCGGCGCGCGCGACGTCGCGCACGACTGCCCGCACCGGTTGCCCCGAGGCCAGCAGCGCACGGGCGAGTGCGCCGCCCACTTTTCCGGTAATGCCTGTAATTGCGTACACTTGAAACCCTCCGCATGCGACGACGAATTCGTCGAAAATGCCGAACACGATGGCAGCGAGGTGCTGCCTGGTTCCGTTTCGGTGAGACGCATTCTGGACGCAAGGCGGCCGAAGCAAAATGCCGCGAAGGGCACGAGATCAGTGACTCGGGCGCACGAATCGGATGGCCGGGCCATCATCGCCAAAGGCTGCCAGGGGCCGCCGTACCGGCCGCCATTGGAACGACGACATTGAGAACAACGACACTCGAGAACATTTCCGGCGCGATCAGCGTGTTTGCCGCCGTCGTCGACGCGGGGACCTTTGCCGCCGCGGCAGACGTGCTCGGCATGTCGCCGCCCGGCGTGAGCCGCGCGATTGCGAGGCTGGAGAAACGGCTCGATATCCGGCTCTTCAATCGCACGACGCGATCGATTTCACTCACCGAAGGCGGGCGCCGTTTCTACGAGCAGGTCGTCCCGCATCTCGCGGGGCTCGAGGAAGCGGCCATCGCGGCATCGGGGAGTGCGTCGGCGGTGCGCGGCAGGCTGCGCGTGAATCTGGACCCGGTGTGCTATCGGGCGATTCTCGGCGCGGATCTCGACCGGTTCATGGACGCTCATCCCGAACTCGAGATCGAGCTGATCGCAAGAGATAGTCTTGGCGACCTGGTGGCGGAGGGATTCGATGTCGCGATGCGATTCGGCAAGCCGCGCTCCTCGACGCTGGTCGCCCGCAAGCTGCTCGATACCGCCGTCGTGACGGTCGCGGCGCCGGCCTATCTCTCGCGCTGGGGCCGGCCGCTGCGCCCCGAAGATCTCGAAGGCCCCGCTCACCGGTGCCTCGAATTCCGCGACCCCGAGACAGGCAAGCCTTATCCGTGGGAGTTTCATCGCAAGCGCAAGCATGTCGTGCTGGCGACGCATGGGCGGCTGACCGTGAATGATCCGGGCGCCTTGCTCAATGCGTGCCTGGCCGGTTCCGGCATTGCGCAAATGCTGCTGCTCGGCGCCGAGCCTCTGATTGCCGATGGCAGGCTGGTGAACCTGTTCCCCGACTGGCCCGATGAACGCTTCCCGCTATACGTCTACTATCCGTCGCGCCACTACACGCCCGCGAAGACGCGCGCATTCATCGACTTCATCGTCGCCTGGGCCGCGGCGCATTGATCGCGGCGACATCGCAGCGGCACGCGTTGCCGGCATACGGCGAGCACGAGTTGCCGCAGCCAGCGATGCACGGGATCGGCCTCGATGCGGGGATGCCACATCTGCGACACCGTGATGTTTTCGGTCGTGACCGGCAGCTCGAGCCGCGGCGATGAGCGGCGCGCCGAAGGCCTCGACGAAACCATCGTTGGCGCGAATCGTGAAGGTCCGCTGCAAGGTGGCGAGATCGGGCTCGGCGGCCGACGGCAGGAGGACGGCGCGTGCTTCGTGAACCGCGTTTCGCGTGCGCTCGCGCAGCGCCTGGGCGTGCGGCGTGAGCACCATGGCGCGGCCGGCGCGAACGAGGAGCGGGTCGCCGGTCGCCTCGCGAAGGCGGGTCAAGGTCCGGCTCATTGCCGAGGCGCTCAAGCCCAGTCGACGCGCCGCGCCAACCACGCTGCCGTCGTCGAGCAATGCGTCGAGCGCAATGAGGAGATTCAGGTCGGGTTCAGACATGCCCGATGCTAGCACGGCACTTTTTGGCATGGCGTTGCGTGCAACTCATAGCTGCAAGCCATGCGTCTTCCGCCATGTGTGAGGCGCCACTATATTTCCCATATCGACTGAATACAGGGAAATAGCGATGCAGGAATCACCCCATCAAAAGACGGTCCTTCTCATCGGCGCGTCGCGCGGACTCGGCTTCGCCATGGTCGAGGCATACCTCGAGCGGGGCTGGCGCGTGATCGCCACCGGCAGGGCGGGTTCGATGGACCGCCTTGCACAGGCGGCGCAGGCCTCGCAAGGTGCGATCGAGATCGACACGGTCGATATTACGGTGCCGGAGCAGGTCGCCGCACTCCACGATCGCCTTCAGGATCGCCGGGTGGACCTGCTCTTCGTGAACGCCGGCGTCACGAATGACCATCGTGAAACGATTGCAGATGTCTCAACCGATGAATTCGTTCGCGTGATGGTGACGAATGCGTTGAGTCCGATGCGCGTCGTCGAGGCATTTCAGGACCTCGTGCAGCCGGCCGGAACGATAGGTGTCATGTCGTCCGGGCAAGGCAGCGTCAGCAACAACACGAATGGCAACCACGAGGTCTACCGCGGCAGCAAGGCCGCGCTGAACATGTTCATGCGCAGCTATGCGGCGCGCCATCAGGACGACGCGAAAACCTTGCTGCTCATGGCACCCGGGTGGGTGCGCACGGACATGGGCGGCCCGCAAGCGCGCCTGGGCATCGAGGAGAGCGTCCCCAACCTGGTCAGCACGATCGAAGCGTACGCAGGCCGCACCGGCCTGCATTACCTCGACTACCTCGGGAGAGTCGTTCCCTGGTGAGCCGTCTCGACAGGCTGGAGACGCGATTCGTGCTCAGTGCTTGCCCGGAAACGAGAACGTCGCACGCGCGCTGCCGTTGCCGGCGACGTTCACGCGCTGCGTCCTCGTGACCTCGTTATAGGTGGCGGTGATCGTATAGCGTCCGGCGGGCAGCCGCACGAGCATGTACGGGCCGTGCGAACGCGTGTCGAGCACGGACGTGCCGCCGGCGTTCGATATCTGCACATGCACGTCGGCCACATAGCTCGAACCGGGGCCGGTAAACAGCATGGAGAGCGGCCACTGGCTGCGCGCGTGCCGCAGCGCGGAGGACTCGTCGCGGCCAACGCCGCCGGACACGAACGAGATGTCGCCTTGCTGCTCCGTTTGCGGCATGCCCGTTTGCGCGAGTGCGCCGCTTGCCAGAGCGAATGCGCACGTTGCAGCGAGCAGGGTCGAAGCGATTCGGGGAACCTTGCGTTGCCTTTCCATCGTGGCCACTCCTTACAGTGATGTCGATTTCGCGCACGCAGGCGCGGGCGCCGCCGCTTGCGCAGGCCTCGTAACAGATTAGCTTTTTTCGGCCCGCGACGCGCTCTGCGCGCTGCGCTCACAGGGCGCCGCTGGGCGTTCGCGGGCGTCATGCAAATCACATCGAATTTCGAATTTCCGTTGCGTTCGCAACAATCACATTACCGCCGTCTTACGATTGCCTGTCGGTTTCGCGCCTTTCATGCGTGTTAGCTACCGCCAGCCGGGAAAATACTGAGATAAAAGTCCGTAAGGGTACTCAATAGTTTTTATATGATTATTCGGAGTTTTGCTACATCAACCGGCGAAGCCCAAGCGGATGCATAAAAGCAAACGTTTGCGCGCTGCAACTCGACCGGTTTCCCCGCAGGAAGTTTGCCGGCGCCTGACGCGGCCGGCCGCTCTGCCAGACCCTGCTTACCGGTCTGATCAGTACTCCATAACGTATTCGAACTCCCGGAGAGACATATGAGGATCACCCGTTGGCCCACCGCCGCCGTGCTGGTTGCGGTGGCCGCTACCGCCCATGCCGGCGACAGCAGCAACGACGTACCTTATCCGTTGCCGATGCCGTTGATGGCCGTCCCCCAGAACCTCGGCGCGCACGTTCGTGCCGACCTGTTGCTCAAGCGCATGACGCAGGACGAGAAGCTGCAGTTCATCCATTCCGAATACCAGATGAGCGCCGTGCCGGGCGGCGGCGCAGGCTATATTCAGGGCGTGCCGCGTCTGGGCATTCCCGACCTGAATATGGTTGATTCCGCAACGGGCTCGGGCAGCACGAGCCAGAAGAGCACGACCTTTCCGGCGACGATCGCGCTCGCGGCAAGCTGGGACCCGTACCTCGCGCGCGACTTCGGCGCCCGCATCGCCGACCAGTTGCGCGAGCAAGGATTCGGCATGGGGCTGGGCGGCGGCACGAACCTCGCTCGCGAACCGCGCGGCGGGCGCCTCTTCGAGTACCTCGGCGAAGATCCCGTGCTGGCGGGCGAAATGCTGGCGGCGCGCACCATCGGCACGCAAAGCCAGCAGGTGATCGCCACCATCAAGCACTACGTCGGCAACGAACAGGAAACGGGGCGCCAGGGCGGCAACAGCCAGATCGACGAGCGCACGCTGCGCGAACTCTATCTGCTGCCGTTCGAAATCGCGGCGAAGGAAGCGCGGCCGGGCAGCGTGATGTGCAGCTACAACCGCCTGAACGGCACCTACGCGTGCGAGAACACGCATGTGCTGACCGACGTGCTGAAGAAGGACTGGGGTTTCCAGGGGCAGGTGCAGTCGGACTGGGGCGCGACGCATAGCACGGCACCGGCGATCAACGCGGGTCTCGACGAGGAAGAGGACGTGGGCCCGACGGTCTACCTCACGCCCGACCTGGTCAAACAGGCGATCGCATCGAAGGCAGTTTCGCAGGACCGTCTGGACGACATGGTGCGGCGCAAGCTCTATGTGATGATCAGCACGGGCGTGCTGGACCATCCGGCGCAGGGCGGTGCCACGATCGACTTCGCGAAGTACAACGCGTTCACGCAGGCCGCAGAAGAACAATCCATCGTTCTCCTGAAGAACGACAGCAGCCAGCTGCCGCTTTCGGCACCGAGCCTGCACAAGATCGCGGTGATCGGCGCTCACGCCGATACGGCCGTGCTGAGCGGCGGCGGCTCGGGCAATACGCGCGATCCGGTCACGGGCAACTTCTCGGGCTGTGGCGGGCTCGCGTTCGCTTCGTCTACGGGCTGCGGCTGGTGGACCAACCCGTGGCTCAAGCTCAATACGCCTATCACCCAGGCGATCCAGCAGCTCGCGCCTACGGCGCAGGTGAGCTTCGCGGGCAATACCGATCAGACGCAGCCGTTCCGCGCCTATACGCAGCAGGAGATCACCCAGGCCGCGACGCTCGCCAGCCAGTCCGATGTCGCGATCGTCGTCGTGGCGCAGCCTGCGGGTGAGGACTTCGGCGATCTGCAAAGCCTGAGCCTCGCGAACCCGTCGAATCAGGACCAGCTGGTCGAAGCCGTTGCGAAGGCCAACCCGCGCACGATCGTGATCATCGAGAGCGGCAATCCGGTACTGATGCCCTGGAAGGACCAGGTCTCGGCAATCGTCGAGGCGTGGTATCCGGGCGAGGGCGGCGGCATGGCGATTGCGAACGTGCTGTTCGGTCAGGTGAACCCTTCGGGCAAGCTGCCGGTTACGTTCCCGGTGCACGACCAGGACACGCCGACGTGGGGGACGAACGGCGCCTTCGCGACCGATCCCGTGTATGCCGAAAAGCTGAACATGGGCTATCGCTGGTATGACGCGAACAACATCACGCCGCTTTACGAGTTCGGCTATGGCCTTTCGTATACGCACTTCAGCTATTCGGGACTGACCGTGAAGCAGGGCCCGGGGCATACGCTCACGGCCTCGTTCACGGTGCGCAACGATGGCCGCGTAGCCGGTGCGGAAACGGCACAGGTGTATCTGGGTGTGAGTTATGCCGGCGAGCCGCCGCGTCGTCTGGTTGGTTTTCAGAAGGTGTTCCTGAAGCCGGGTCAGTCGCAGCCGGTGCGCGTGACGATCACCGAACGTGCGCAGAGTGTTTGGGACACGACGCATAACGACTGGGCCTATGTGGCTGGCAGCGCGGTGTATGTGGGGGCTTCGTCGCGCGATATCCGCCTGCAGAGCCGGTAAGCAGGAGGCCGCGTTGGCGGCCTCAGTTTTCTATTCTCGAGAACGGCCGGCTCGCGAACGTTTGCGAGCCGGTTCAAAATCAAACTCGCCAGTCTTTCTGTATCTATCATTCGCGCGCGCAAGAACGCAAATGCCTGGTCCTGCAAACATAAATAACTTCCGCGGGTAATCCCCATTCATTCGGAATAAGGAAAGCGGGTAGACTTGGCCACCCGTCCGTGGGCCTTCCTCCGTTTGCGCGTTTTCCGGATACACGCCGTCACGCTTTACTGTGACTCTGTCTCGTAGTGCCGCGCGCACGCGACGCATGGAAGCTGAACCAAGAAGAATACTAAATCAGCCATGAGACTGATCACACGCGCAGTGAGCTGGCTTACCGAAGGCAACCGCCGCGGTCGAATCGTTGTGGTGCTCCTCCCTGTGTGGATGAGTGCCGTAGCGGCGGCCGTGCTCGCCCAGTACTCCCGTGCTGTCATGGCGTGGCCCGTTGCGGTGCTCGCATGCATCGGCATGCTATTACTGCTGCGCCTCTCCCGGCGCCTTGCCGCCCGATTGCATTTGAGCGAGGAGCGCTTGAGCCTCGGCTTCGAGGGCATCAATGCGGGACTATGGGACTGGGACCTCGTCAGCGACCGTGCCTACTATTCCCGCTATCTGTACCAGCAGCTCGGCTATGGCGACGGTGACCTCCCCATGGACACCCGCGCTTTCAATGCGCTCGTGCATCCTGCGGATCTGCTCCGCTTGCGCGAGACCATCATCAACCATCTGAAGCATGACAGCCTCTATGACGTCGAATACCGGCTGCGAATGGCCGATGGTCGATACCTGTGGTGCCGGGGACGCGGCAAGGCCATACGCGATGAGAGCGGCCGGGCCACGCGCATCGTCGGTTGCCTCTTCGATATCTCCGAACTCAAGCGGGCGGAAGCGACAGCCGCGAAGGAAAAGAGCCTCACCGAAGCCACGCTCGCTTCGATCGACGACGGCGTGATCCGCATGGACAACCAGGCGAGCGTGACCTATTGCAACGCCGCCGCCGAGCGCATGCTCGGGCGTCCCTCGCGCGATATCTGCCAGAAGCCGTTGTTCGATGTCTGTGATCTCTACGACGAGCGCTCCGGCAATATCGTCACTGCGCAATGCCTGCGCAACCGGGCAGCGGCGGCCGACGACGACGCGCAGCGCAGACTCTCGGTGACGCGCCCGGATGGCTCGCTCCTGCCCGTGGCCTGCTCTGTTGCGACGATTCGCGACGACGAAGAGGAAATGCTGGGCACGGTGATGGTGCTTCGAGACGCGAGCACGGAGCGCAAGCATGCCGCCGAACTCGAATATCAGGCGACGCACGATCATCTGACGGGTTTGCTGAACCGCCGCGAATTCGAGCGCCGGCTATCGGGCTTGCTCGAGAAGGCCGGGACGCGCTCGCATGCGGTGATGTTCCTCGACCTCGATCAGTTCAAGGTCGTCAACGATACGTGCGGCCACGCGGCCGGCGACGAATTGATCCGCAGCGTGGGCGGCGCCTTGAAGCAACAACTGCGTGTCGCCCATATCCTCGCACGCCTGGGCGGTGACGAATTCGGCGTCGTGCTGCCGGAATGCTGCATCGACGACGCCCTGCGGGTCGCGGAGGATCTGCGGGAGGCCGTGACGGTCATCCGGCTACCCTGGGACCAGCGTTTGCTGACGACTGGCGTGAGCATCGGCGTGGTGGAGGTGGACGACACGCAAATCTCGACATGGGACATCATGAAGGCGGCCGACGTCGCCTGTTATATGGCCAAGGAAAAAGGCCGCAACCGCGTGCACCAGTACTGCCTGGAAGATCAGCTCCAGTCGACCACCCATACGCAGATGGAGTGGGTGGCCCGCGTGAAGGCGGCGCTCGAGCACGACCGTTTCCGCCTCTACGCGCAACAGATCAAGTCGCTCAAGGAGGGCGGTCCCGGCGAGGAAGTGCACGTCGAGTTGCTGCTGCGCATGGTCGACGAATCGGGTGATGTGATTCCTCCTGCGTATTTCATTGGCGCCGCCGAGCGCTTCAACCTGATGCCGCTCGTCGATCGATGGGTGATCGGCCGTGCTTTCGAAGCCATCGCGGCGGGCCATCTTGCGGCAAACGTCTGGTCGATCAACCTCTCCGGCGCGTCGCTCGGCGACGAGGACTTGCTCGCGTACATCGTGCAGCAGCAGCAGCGTTGCGCAATCAGTTTCGAAAGCGTCTGCTTCGAGATCACGGAAACGGCCGTGATCACCAACCTCTCGAAAGCGATTGCCCTCATGGAGAGCCTGCGAGCACTCGGCTGCCGATTCGCGCTCGACGATTTCGGCTCCGGCATGTCCTCGTTCACTTACCTCAAACGTCTGCCCGTGGATTATCTGAAGATCGACGGCAGCTTCGTGCGCGGGATTGCCAGCAGCGACCTCGATCGCACGATCGTCCAGTCCATTCACCAGGTGGCCCATGCCGCGGGCAAGGCGACCATCGCCGAGTTTGTGGAAAGCGAGGCGATCATCGGGCGCCTCAGCGGGATTGGCATCGACTACGCGCAAGGGTTTTGTGTCGGGTTGCCCCAGCCGCTTCCCGAAGGCGCCGTCGAGACCGTCGGCGCTTGATCGGCAACGACATTAGTGCGTTCGAATCCGATTGTGCTGAGGGCAGGGCGCAGCTGCCATTCCCCGATTTGGTGACAGAAGAGGCGACCCCACAGGCGTGAGTGCCGGTGGCTGCCGAAAATCGGCGTAGCGGCCCCCAAAAATAAATATTCGAAAGTCGCTTGACGATATCCGGAATGACCCGCATAATTCGCCTCCTTCGCTGATCGCTGCGAACGAAAACGAAGCGATTAAGACGAATTGCTCTTTAAAAATTTACAGCCGATAAGTGTGGGCGCTTGATGCGGTGGCGACCTGACGTCGTTCTTCGGAATGAAGCCGGGAGCAGCAAAAGTATCAAGAGTCTCACACTAAAGTAAGTCAGGTTTTTGAAGCAATTCAAATTCCTGTCAGCTTTGAGTGAGCGACCGGTCTCGAGAGAGACCGAAAACAGTAACAGGTATTGAAC